>CAPIEU010000033.1 GCA_948630815.1 uncultured Clostridia bacterium | reverse complement strand
AGTGTATTTAATATATGATAAAATCACCTTGAAAGTTTATAAACAAATATTTCACCCCAAGAGTATAAAAATAGAAAATCTAGTAATAATAGGAAGGTGGAATATTTAATGTTAAAACAAAAAGATTTAAAAAGAGCTACTTTAATTGAAGCATGTATAAAAGGAGAATGTACTATAAAACAAGTTGCAAATGCTTTAGGTCTTTCTGAACGTCGTGTAAAACAAATTAAAAAGGAGGTAAAAGAAAACGGCGTTAAGTCCATTCAACATGGAAATCGTGGTAGAAAACCTAAAAACACAATATCAGATGAAACAAGGAAAAGAATACTAGAACTTAGAAGCTCTTATGAGTATGAAATATCTAATTTTAAGCACTTTCAGGAATTATTAAAAGAACGTGAAAATATTAATATATCATATTCAGCACTTTACAATATCTTACGAAATGCGGGTATAAAAAGTCCTAAAAAACATCATAAAACTAAGTTACATCACAGAAGAAAGAGAAAAGAATCAGAAGGAATGATGTTACAAGCAGATGGAACGCCTTTTGATTGGTTTGGAGATGGTAATCAATATTCTCTCCATGGATTTATAGACGATGCTACTGGTAAGATTACAGGTTTATATATGTGTAAAAATGAATGTTTACTTGGATATTTAGAAGTATTACGCCAAACAATAGAAAATTATGGAATTCCTATTTCTCTTTATCCTGATAAGTACAGTGTGTTTTTTCCACCAAAAAAAGTTAACGACCACATAACTTTGGAAGAACAGTTAAATGGTCGTGAAAAAGGTATTACTCAATTTGGTAGAATTGTAGAAGAACTTGGTATAGAAATGTTTGCTGCATCTTCTCCTCAAGCTAAAGGAAGGATAGAAAGATTATGGGAAACACTTCAAAGTAGGTTAGTTACTGAATTTAGAATTAATAATATTAAAAGTATTGATGAAGCTAATAAATTTCTAATTAGCTATATTGAAAAATATAACTCTAAATTTAGCGTAGTGCCTATTAGTAATAAAAATGTATACCTTAAATTACCAAAAAGATATGACCTTGATGAGCTTTTATGTGTTAGGTTTGAAAGAACGATAGATAACGCGGGTGTATTTTCTATTAATAATAGTAAATTCCAAGTTATGGATAAATACTTGCCTCCTAAAACCAAAATTCAAATATATTTGAGTCAAAAAATTGGTATTAGAGTAAAATCTAACAATAAAATTTATGATGTACAGCCTTTAGAATTGATTTCTAAAGACATTATAGATAATACTCTATTAGATTATCATCAGTGCCTGCCAGATGTAGTAATTGATCTAATAAATGAGTTTTATCTAAGAGATGCAAAAGCATCCTAAATTAAATCTATCGCCTAATGATAGTATTTACAAAAAAATAAATTTAAAACAAAAAATTAAATCTTGAGCCTGCCTCCGCGGCGAGCGGAACAAGCCAAGATTGTATACATAGGTGAAATATTCGCTAATAAAATAAAGCTATTTTTTAGTGAAATTTTTAAAAATTATTGACA
>CAPIEU010000032.1 GCA_948630815.1 uncultured Clostridia bacterium | reverse complement strand
TAAACTAAACGATGTAAGTTTTATCTGCCAAGAGCTTCTAGTGGAGTTTTTTTCTGAAACTTACATCGTTTAATTTCTTATTCATTTAATCGTAAGAGATATAGATATATTTAATGAAATAAATAAAAAAGCAGATATAATACTTAAATTTACAATTACATCAGCAGATGATGATTTATCAAGAAAAATAGAACCAGGAGTATGTGTTTCTTCAGAAAGACTAAAAGCAATGAAAGAATTATCAAAAGAGGGATTATTTGTTGGAACATTATTAACTCCAATTATTCCATTTATAACAGATTCAGAGGAAAATATTAGAAATGTAATAAGATTATCTTATGAAAATGGAGCAAAATTTGTATTTTCTATGGGAGGAGTTACATTAAGAGAAAATCAAAGAGAATACTTTTATGAACAATTAGATAAGATTTTTCCTAAAATAAAAGAAAAGTATATTAAGACTTATGGAAATAACTATTTTTGTTATCCATTGAATAAAAATTTAAACAAAATATTTAAAGAAGAATGTGAAAAGTATGGACTACTTTATAAAATGAATGATATAGTAAAGGCATATAAAAAAGAAATTAAACAAGAAGAGCAATTGACCTTTATATAGAAAAGAGGAAAAAATGAATGAATATATAAATTTAACATTAGAAAATATAGAAAAAGAACATATCTGTTGTGCAATTGGTGATCCAAAACATCAAGTAGGAGTAAATAATAAAAAAGAATGGATTAAAAGTAAGTTAAAAGATGGGCATGTATTTAGAAAACTAAATGCAAGAGGAAAAATATTTATTGAATATGAGTCAATAGAAACAGCTTGGATACCTATTAGCGGTAAAAATTATGAATATATCTATTGCTTATGGGTAGCAGGAAGTTTTAAAGGAAAAGGAATTGGAAAAGAATTACTAGAATATGCAATAAACGATTCAAAAGAAAAAGGCAAAAGTGGTATATGTACTTTAGTTTCTAAAAAGAAGAAACCATTTTTAGGCGAAAAGAAATTTTTTGAACATTATGGTTTTAAAGTAGTAGATAGTATAGCAGATTATGAATTATTAGCACTACAATTTGAAGATAGTGAAACACCTAAATTCAATGAAATAGCAAGAACTATGAAAATAGATAATCAAGATTTCACTATTTACTATAGCAATGAATGTCCTTATGTAGAATATGAAGTAAATGAACTAACTGAATATGCAAAAGAGAATAACATTAAAATTAATTTTATAAAAATAGATTCACTAGAAAAAGCAAAAAATGTACCTTGTATATTTAATAATTGGGCTAACTTTTACAAGGGTGAATTTGTATCAAATACTATATTAAATGCTAATTCATTTAAAAAGTTAATAGAATGAGTTAGAGAGAAAGTACAAGTTGAAGGTGGGATAAAATAATGAGTAAATATGAGCCATTATGGAATTATTTAAAAAAGAATAATAAAGATAATTATAAACTATCTTATGAAGAAATTAAGAATATTTTAGGATTTGATATAGATCATTCGTTTTTAACATACAAGAAAGAAACAAAAGAATATGGATATGAAGTCCATAAAATATCAATGAAGGAAAAGACTATAATTTTCAATAGGATATAATTATAATTTTATAGAAGCACGAAAGGCAGAGAATATCTGCTCTTTTTTGTACCCATAAATAAAAATTTTAATAAAACTATTGACAAGTGTTATATACTGTTATATACTGTATAACAAGGAGGCGATAATATGAAGATGATTATTAGTAATAG
>CAPIEU010000031.1 GCA_948630815.1 uncultured Clostridia bacterium | reverse complement strand
ATAAAATGTTGCTTATTCTTTCTTTTGTTTTCTTTTTCATTTGTATACCTCCTTTTACATATTATTTTGTGATATTTCATATATTAGCTTTTTTAAATCTGTTAATATAGAAATTCTTTCTTCCTCTGTTGTTACTGCATAATCATCACATATTATGATTTTTGTATTTCCTAATGTATTTACTTTTTGCATATACAACACCTCTTTTTTAGTGTATTCAATAGATTTGTCCTCCTTTCTTACTTTTTTTCGTATCAGTTCGTGGTTATTCTTTGTTCGTTTTCTCGAACTTTTTCTTTAAAAAAATATTCTGGTATATCACTATGTGGTATATTTAAAATAACACATATTTTAAATATTTCTTTTTGTGTAAAATATGTATTACTATTTATTTTATTACTAATAGTAGTTTCATCAAGTCCAAGTATTTCTGCAAGTTTGTTTTGAGTTCCTAATATCTCTTTTATTTTTCCTTTTAATTTAGAGTAATTTATCTTTGGATTTTCCATTTAATTTCCTCCTTTCTTTTTTGTTCGTTTTCTCGAACTAGCATTATATTATCAAACACAAAAAATAATGTCAATAGTTTTTCGAAAATAATTCGACTTTCTTAATTTTTTTTTGTATTCTTATTGATTTTTTTCAAAAAGTCGTTTATAATATGCTTATGGAGGTACTCTTATGAGTGAATTAGTAGATACTTTTTCTAATAGATTAAATAACGCTATGCGAATAAGAAATATTAAAGCTACAGAACTTTCTTTAAAAACTGGTATAGCAAAATCTTCTTTGAGTGAATATATAAATGGTAAATATGAAGCCAAACAAGATGGAGTATATTTATTAGCAAAAGCTTTAAATGTAAATGAAGCATGGCTTATGGGCTGTGATGTTCCTATGGAAAAAAACTTCGATAACAACCAAGAATATGTAATAGATACTAGAGGATTAACACACGAAGAAATAGAATCAATAAAAAGATATATCGAGTTTATAAAAAATGAAAAGAAAAATGATAAAAAATAAAAAGGAAATAAATGTATTCAAAACAACCACGAACTGATACATTATTTCCTCGTAACAACACTATTGAAAGTGTTTGTATATTTATTATAATATAAATGTACTTCCAATTTCAATAGTTTATAAATAAATTTATTGAAATTGGAGGTATTTTTTATGCAGAACTTAATAAATAATAGTATGAACAGATATTTTATGTATTTAAGAAAATCAAGAAAAGATGAAGAAGCTGAGGCACATGGCGAAGGTGAAACTTTAGCAAGACATGAATATGTATTAACTGAATTATATAAGAAAATGAATATATCTAGTGACCAAGTAGACATTTTTAGAGAAATAGTATCTGGAGAAACTATTTCTCTAAGACCAGTAATACAACAGTTAATAGACTTAGTGAATAATGGTATTTATACTGGGGGCTTTGTATATGAAGTAGAACGTTTAGCAAGACGGAGATACTATTGACCAAGGTATTATTGCTCAAACTTTCAAGTATTCTGGCACAAAAATTATAACTCCTAACAAAGTATATGATCCTTCTAATGAATTCGATGAAGAATATTTTGAATTTGGTTTATTTATGTCCAGAAGAGAATATAAAACAATAAATAGACGTTTACAGGCAGGTCGCACCGCTTCTGCAAACGAGGGTAAGTTCCCTGCTGGTAAATCTCCTTTTGGATATAAACGAATTAAGTTACAAAATCAAAAAGGATTTTCCTTAGAAATAGTGCCAGAACAAGCCAAAATAGTAAAATTAGTATATGATATGTATTGCAATGGGCATCTTCCAAGCGAGATAGCTTCCACATTAGATAAAATGCACATTAAACCTATAAATGGTGGTAGTAATGGGCATTGGTCTGAGCATTCTTTAAGAGATATTTTATCAAATCCTATTTATTTAGGAAAAATACGTTGGAAAGATAGAAAAGTTGTAAAAAAAGTAAAAGATGGTCATTTAGTATCTAGCCAACCAAAAAACAAAGATATTAACGATGTTATATTAGTTAATGGATTACATGAAGCTATAATTACAGAAGAACAATTTAAAAAAGCTGAGCAAATGCGAAAAAACAAATGCTTTTCCCCTGTACCTAGTTGTTATAATATGAAAAACCCACTATCTGGAGTTGTTTATTGTTCTAAATGTGGTAAAAGTATGAGAAGAGTATTATCAAAAGGCATAGAAGTATTAGCTTGTACTAACTCAAATTGTAATAACATATCATCTAATTTAGATATTGTAGAAAATAAACTTTTTAATGCTATATCATCTCTTTTATATACATACGAAAAGGAATATGAAAATATATCATTGCCTCAAAACAGTAATGAAGATATAATAAAAATTAAGCAAGAAGAACTTAATAATATAAAAACAGAAATTAATCAAGCTGAAACTCAATTAGATAATATACAAACACTATTAGAAAAAGGTGTATATGATTTAGATACATATTCAAATCGTTCTAAAAAAGTATACGACTTATTAAGCAATTTAAAAATAGAATATTCAAATACCAACAATTCAATAGTAGAATTAATAAATAAAACATCATCTAAAAAAAATTTAATGCCTAAATTAAGGAATTTTTTAAATGAATACAACAAACTAGATGTTACAGATAAAAACAATCTTTTAAAAACTGTTTTGGTGCGTGTTGAATATTTAAAAAAAGAAAAATGTTATGGAAAAGATATAAATAAAGACATTTTTGAACTTAAAATCTTCCCAAAATTTTAAGTTCAAAATTTTAAACCAGTGTGTGTTTATCAA
>CAPIEU010000030.1 GCA_948630815.1 uncultured Clostridia bacterium | reverse complement strand
GGAAGAAAGAAAAACTCCCACAAAAAAGCGGGGGTTTTTCAGTGTCCTCGATTTATAAGGGTTTAAGCCAGACCACATATAAGTGAAGGAGAGTACATATGTCAAAATTAAAAGTAATGTATGATGGAATTTTGGATTTGGCAAATTGCAAAAAATAAAACTCAATTCCATATCCTCACCCGTTTCAAATCAACAGAAGAGTTCTGAATCAAAATGTATTAAAATCCAGATCATGCGTTCTTCCTTAACAAAAATAACAATTATTGGTATAATAAACCAATAAATAATTTATGTCTATACAAAACAAGAGCAAACCTGTTTCTATCATACAGGTTTGCTCTTGTTTTTATTTCACATCACTTTTATCATGTTTGTGGCATTGCTTAGTCATCATAGTTATTCCTGAACTCATAGACTTTTCCTCTACAGTCGAGGTACAGACTATCTACCGTTTACGTAAATGACACCTTACTTGGGGTCTTTTGTTGTATCGCGCCATTTCAATTCACAATTGATATTATAAGGTTCAATTATTTCATTAATTTCTCTCTGAGTAATGTATTTTAGATTATCACCATCCCTATTTCCTACTGTAAAAGTTCCTACATAGTGAAAATATCTATTAACACTTCCATCATAAACTATTTCTTCTGCTTTTCCAGTATTATCTTCAAAATTACCATCTTTAAAGTTTCCTATATAAAGTGTTCTAATAAAACCATCTCTATCATATTTTACCATATAAGAATTACCAGTATTATCATTATATTTTCCATTTTCTGTATTTCCACTATAATACCCTTCTAACACTGAAAATGATTTTATAGAATTTTCAAAATTATCAGAAAATATGACATCTTTGACTTCAGGATTATTAATATCAAAATTTATTGGATAATCAGCTGTTTTAAAATATGTCCATGTTTCGCCACTATTATATTTACCTTCATTTTTTCTTTTTGAAATACTCCAAACATCATATCCGGCAACTGATTCATTTTGTAATATTATTTCAAAAGAGTCTATAACTCCATCATTATATTCGGCATCTAAAATTCTATCAAGTTCACCATTTTCATATATGTTAAAAATACAACGCCCTTCCCAATGATTATTTATATTATATTGTCCATAAAACAGTATATCCTTTCCGTTATCGTTATATGTTACCAATAAAGTTTGTCCAGTCAATTGCTTTTCCGTATATGTTTTATTTGTAATAGTATCTGTGGCTATTACATTTTCACCAGAATATGGAGGGGCAGAATAGTAATATTCATTTTCTATAGATTCACACGTTTCAGTGATATGTTCAGTAAAAGTTTTTGAATATTGCAAAGAAGAATAGTAATTAAGCCCCATTACTTTTTCCAATGTAGAAACTTGTATACGTAGATCTGATAAACTACTTTGTGTGTTAGAGTTCAATTCATTAAACTTTTGATCTACGATATTGATAATATTAGTATTTATATTATTACCCATTTCTTCTAAATTATAAGGAAGTTTGAGTCCATTAAAAACAGCAACACAAATCGCACTAGCAATTCCTATTATAATAGTACTAAATACTCCTGCAACACTTGCTGTAATGATCGGATGATTATTATAATACTCTCTTAATTTTTTTTTATTAACTATTTTATCTGTAGAGATTGACACGCAATTTTGTTTTTGATAATTTTTTTCATTTTTTTTCTTTTGTCTATGATTGCTCATATTCCATATTATCCTTTTGTATTTTTTATTGTATAACAACACTTAATCACCTCATTTTACTATTTTTGTGATAAATTGTCAACACTTAATCTTTATTGATGCTGAAATATATGCTTCATTTTCTTATAATTATATGTATAATAATACCACAAGTATTAAAAATTTTCGATAAATAGTTATCAAATAATTATTTTAAATTTTTAAAAAATAATATATAGTTTTAGAAATATTGACAACAAATTACATGATGATATTGGTTTAAAGTTCTATCAAAATATTAGTCTAATAGAGTAAATCATAACAATTTTAGTGTCAAAATTTTCTTTTAAAAATGTTATTCCTAAACTCCTTTTCAGATGCATAACTATATTGAAATGAATGATACAAAGAAAACATGTTCTAACTACCATAATATGACAATACATGATATAATAGTTGCATTACAAAAGAAAAGGAGAATATAACATGAGTTTATTTATTACTGGATTAGTTGTTTCTTTAATATTTTTAATAGCAAGTATTATTTTAGCGTTTAAGATTTACAAAAAGAAAAAAGAAGATAAAAAAATTATTCCTATTGATTATAAAGATCAAAAAAGAAAAAATGAAAATCGTTTAATGATACTTTCCGTTTTGGGTATTATTTTTTCAATTTTTGTAATGATGTGGACGTTATTAAATGCAGTCCCCGCCCCAATAATTTATCCGTTGAATAATGAAGCAAAAGTTTATAATGAAACTGCAAAAGTCTCTATTGATTCTAATCCTTTGCTTAAAACATATTATTCGTTAGACGGTAGTGATCCAAAAGATGGATACATTTATGAAGGAGATTTTGTAATCACAGAAACAACCACTGTGTCTGCAAAAAACAAATTTCTAATTTTTTGGAGTGGTTTATCTCAAAATACATTTAGATTTGAAAATGTGCAAAATGTAACCGTTAATAGTGTAAATACTAATATAGACGATCATACAACTATAAAAGATTTTTTTACATATTTAATTATGGTTCTCATTTTTGGTACGATATTTGTTCTCGCTGTGCGTGGTGAATTAGATAAAGGGTAAAAGCAGCAAAACTATACAGATTCGAGAGGAGTCCTAATGTCCAAAAAAACTAAAACATTCCCATTAAAAGAATTCTGGGAACAAAAACTTAATATAAAATACGACACAGAGATAGTGTCAAGATTTTTTCGCAAATTCAATTTCTTCCATTTGGTATCCGGTAGT
>CAPIEU010000029.1 GCA_948630815.1 uncultured Clostridia bacterium | reverse complement strand
TTGCCCAGTTGACGCTCCAATTGAAACGAACGAATAGAACAATAAAGAGGTTATAGTAGAATAACCTCTTTAATTTCATTATTTTCAATATATATTTTATCTATATAGTTAAGCCATAATGTTCTTTTCTCTTCATCTGTTAATTCTTTATATATAGATTCTATATCCATATTTAAAAATTTTTTTATATGTGAAAGGTCTCGAGATATGCTAACTATTTCCTGTGATTTTAAAGAGTCTAATTCGTTATTTAATTTATAATAGTCAGTTTTGTACATAGTTTTATCTATCAAATCATCTAAATATAAATCTTTTAATTTTATTATTTTTTTCTCTATTTCATTGATTTTTTTAGAATTATTTTTGTTTTTATTTAAAGTGGACAATATTTGATTTTCACAAACATATTGATTAGCTATATTTTTTATGTTTGTTAATAGATAGTTTTCAATGTCGACTTCATTTATTAATTTATGGTTATTACACTTGTATTCTAAAGAACCTACTTTTTTTCTTGAAGCATTATCACAACAGTACCTAATTACTTTATTTTTTACTCTATTATCTTGCTTTTTACACATTCGATGTCCACAGATATTACAATGAACAATTCCAGAAAATAGAGAGGGATATCGAACTTTAATACTATTTTTTTCTTTTTTTACCAAAAGATTTTGGACAGAGTAGAATAAATTAGTATCCATTATTGGAGGAATGTAATTGTCAAGATAAATGTTTTTTCTATAAAGTTTATATTTTCCAATATATGAAGTATCTCTAAGATATGCTGACATAGCATCTTGTCCTTTATGAGGAAAATGTTCTATAAAAAATTCATATGTTTTTCCAATATTACCATTCACAGATATAAAATATTCAAACAAACTTATTATATTCTGTGCTTCTTCTTCATTAACAACAAATTTTTTGTTTTCTATTTTATATCCATATTTACAAGTGCCAGATGTAACCTCTCCTTTTTCACGTTTGTTTTGAAAAACAAATCTTATTCTTTCAGAAGTTTTACCGATTTCACGTTGTGCAAGTGATACTTTTAAATTAAAGATAAATGTTCCATCAGCAGTAGATGTATCAATATCATCTTCATCTATAGCTTTCATAGTACAATTATTTTCCATTAATAACTTATTTATATTATTGGCATCTAGTACGTTTCTGCTTAATCTATCTAATTTTGTAAATAATATAATATCAAATACATTGCATTTACTTAGCATTTCATTTAGTGCTTTTCTTTTTTTCATAGAAGAAGCGGAAATTCCTTCGTCTAAGTAAAACTCATACTTATAATTATTTTCTTTACAGTATCTTTCTAAAGCATCTTTCTGTGCTTGTATAGAAAAACCGAACTTAGCCTGTTCGTCAGTACTTACTCTACAATAGCAAGCTACATATTTCATAATAAAATACCTCCATTTTTCAATTAACTATTGAAAATGAAGATATTATTGTGTATAATAATACTATAATCACTTTCAATAGTGTTTATTTGTTGAGAAAAGTGTCGTGTCGCAAACTTGAACGCTTTTCTCTTTTTTATTTATTCTAAATAATCTCCATTATCATCAAGACTTCTAATTCCATCTTCTAGTATTTTTCCACATTCGTTACAGATGTCGTATTGATTCCAACTATCTATTTCAGTATGAACTCCAGAAGACTTTTCACATTTGCAATAATCCACGATAACCACTCCTTTTATTCAAATATTTTTCTCTTTCTTGCTTCAATTACTTTTCCAATAATTTTTACTGGAATATTATTCATTTCATCTTTTGTAAAATGTCTTATTGGATAATAAGGGTTCATAGCAATTAAGTCTACACCATCATCTGTCTTTACAACTTTTTTTACAGTTGCTTCATCACCATTTATTAAAACAATGCAAGTATTACCACTTTCAAAATCATCTTGTTTATGTACTATTGCAATATCTCCATTGCTAAATAAAGGTTCCATACTATCACCAGTTATTTGTAAAGCATAATAGTTTTCTACATCACTAGGTTTAAAGTCTAAATAAATCTTTCCTATAACATTTTCATTTGCCAAGTAATCGTAACCAGCTTTGACTTTTCCCAAAACAGGTATTTCTGTTTGTTGTAGGTCTGATAAAGTAACAGTATTTAAACTGTTTATATTTCTATCCATAGGTACATCATATCCCATAAGCCAGACAGGGTCAACATTTAGTGCATCTGCTAATAGTTTAAGTCCATCAGCTTTAGCTTCATATTTACCAGACATATAACAACTAATATTAGCTTTAGATATGTTTGTTTTCTCTACTAATTCAACAGGCTTAATATTTCGTATTTGCATAGCTTTGTTTAATCTGTTCTTAAAACTTTCTTTTGCTATCATTATTTTTTACCTCCTGCATAATATATTATAATGTGAAAGTTAAGAAAAGTCAACCTTTTTAAAGCTAAATTGTATATAAAGTAAATTTTTCTTAACTTTTTTTGAAAAAAGTATTGACATTTAATTTTAATGTTGATATTATAATGACAAGTTAAGAAAACTATACAAAAAAGAAAGGAGAAATGAAATGACTAATACATTGAAGTTAAAAGCTAAAATAATAGAAAATGGCTATACTATAACATCATTAGCAAAAAAGATAAGATTATCCAAACCATCTTTAAGTCAAAAAATCAATAATAAAGTTAAATTTTCGCAAACAGACATAAAAGACATAGTAAATGAACTAAATCTAACAAGTGATGATGTAAAAGACATTTTTTTACTCTAAAAGTTAAGAAAACTATACGAAAAATTTATATATTTATAGATTTCGAAATGCGACACGACACAACAAATGAAAGGAAGTGATTATATGTGGACTATGAAAAATTTAACAAAATATTAATGCAAATACTAGAAAGAAAATATGATGTGAAAATTAATCCAAAAGCAACTTTAATAAAGGAGGTATACAAATGAAAAAGAAAACAAAAGAAAGAATAAGCAACATTTTAT
>CAPIEU010000028.1 GCA_948630815.1 uncultured Clostridia bacterium | reverse complement strand
ACTTAACTATGTATAAATTGGCACTGGAATACGATTTAGACGAATTAAAACAACAGAATGAAGAATTAAGCGAAGAAGAAAGAAAAGAGGATAAAAAAGAAAATATAGAGTTAGAAAAACAATACTATAAGGAGGCTATGTAATGGAAGTAAAATTTGAAGATATACAAAAAGCAAATGAAACAATAAAGACAACAGATATTAAAGGTAAAGAATATGCAGAAGTAAATCAAAGAATAAAGGCATTTAGAATGTTATATCCGCAAGGAAGCATAGAAACAGAGATGTTAAGTAATGAAAATGGAACTTGTATTTTTAAAGCAACTATATGTGGGAACAACGAAATTGGAAAATACATATTAGGCACAGGAACAGCATATGAAAAAGAAAATAGTTCATTTATAAATAAGACATCATATATAGAAAACTGCGAAACATCAGCAGTAGGAAGAGCATTAGGAATGGCAGGATTTGGAATAGACACGTCAATAGCAAGTGCAGAAGAAGTAGCAAATGCAATAGAGCAACAAAATCAAAATTTAGGTGAAGAAAAAATAGGAGAAAAAGAAGTACAAATATTAGAAGCTACAGCGAAAAAATACAATAAAAATGAAACAGAAGTAAAAGAAGTATTGGCAAAATATAAATATAGAAATTTGACAGAAATAAAGAAAAAAGACTATGCAAAAATAGGAAATGAGTTGAGTAAGTAGGTGCTTATATGGTAGGGACACAAAAACAAGTAATAAATTGGTTGTTAGAACAAGACAACACAAAGCAATATGAAGTAAAAGAACATAAGCCTAAAAGGTCGTTAGATGCTAATGCTTATATGTGGGTATTATTGCAAAAACTACAGGAAGCAGTAAATATACCTAAAGAAGACATATATAAAGATGCAATAAAAAATATAGGTGTATATGAAGTAATACCAATAAAAAACGAGGCAGTAGAACGTTTTATAGAGGCTTGGAAACATAACGGTATAGGTTGGATATGTGAAACAACAAAAAGTAAATTGGATGGGTTTACAAACGTAATAGCATATTATGGTTCAAGTACATATAACACAGCTGAGATGAGTAGATTAGTAGATTTAATAGTGCAAGAATGCAAACAATTTGAAATAGAAACAATGACACCAGAACAATTAGCAATTTTAAAGGGTGAATGGGGACAAGCTAAATGAAATCGATAATACAAGAAAATAAAGAATGCTTCTTATGCAGATATTTGTATGATAGCGAAAATATATTTAATCTGCAAGACCATCACATATTTTTTGGTACAGCAAATAGACGATTAAGTGAGGAATATGGATTAAAAGCGTGGTTGTGTATAAATCATCATATGCAAGGTTTAGGAGCAGTACATAAAAATAGAGATTATGACATTATTTTAAAGAAAATAGCACAAAAGAAATTTGAAGAAAATTGTACAAGACAAGAATTTATACAGATTTTTGGAAAAAGTTATATAGATTAAAACAACTAGGGCTAGGCAACAAAACTTAGCCCTATATTTTACGAAAGGAGAAAGAGATGGAGGACGACTGGATAAGTATTCATAGAAAATTTAAAGATTGGCAATGGTATAAGAATACAAACGTTAAAACATTGTTTCTTCATCTATTGTTAAAAGCAAATTTTAAAGACAATTATTGGAAAGATGTGTTTGTAAAAAGAGGACAATTTATAACATCAATAGAACATTTAGCAGAAGAAACTGGATTAACAGTGCAACAAACAAGAACAGCACTAAGTAAGCTAAAATCAACACACGAGATAACAATCAAAACAACAAGCAAATATTCTTTGATAACTATTGAAAAATACGACTTTTATCAAAGGAACAATAAAAAAGCAACAAACACTTTAACAAACGAAATAACAAACAATCAACAAACAAATAACAAACAAATAACAACAACCAATAATGATAATAATTATAATAATATATTATTTATTTTATTTAATAAATATAAAGGCGAATTTTCATTTATGCAAACTGCAGAAGAAAAACAAAAAATTTTTAAAGACACTTGTATGCAAGATAAATATTTTAAAGAATTAACAGAAGAACAACAAACACAATTGTATACAAAACTATTATCAGTAATGTAAAGGAGTGATACGAATGAGTTTAACAACAACACAAACAAGACAGTTAAGTTTTATAGACATACAAGATAAAGCCAAAATAAGATATATACAAATTTTGAATAGATTAAATGAGCCTAAAACAGCAAAAGAATTAGCAGTAGAGTTATTTAAACTGGGATACATACCAAGCACAGAAAGAAATTATACAGCACCAAGACTAACAGAGCTAGAAAAAATGGGATATGTAAAGGTTTTAGATAAGAAAAAATGTAATTATACAGGAAAAATGGTAGCAGTTTACCAAAGAACACAAAAAGGATTTGAAGTAATAAATATAAACCACATACCGCAAATATAGGAGGAAGTTATGACAAATGAAGAAATGTTTAATCAAAACAAAAAATTAGCATATAAAATAGCAAGTCAATATTTAATTAACTATAAAAATGAATATGAAGATATTAAGCAAATAGCATTATTAGGACTTTGGAAAGCTATATTGACATTTGATAATACACATACTTTTAGTACATATGCGTACACAGTAATACGAAACGAAATTAATTATTATTTAAGAACAAACAACAAGAATATGTCAATGTCTATAAATGCAGAATTAAAAGATGGTTTTACACTAGAAGATGTGTTAGAAAATGACAATAACGAAATAGAAAGATTAGAACAAAGACTAGAAATGGAAAAAGTAAGAAATATCGTTAATGAAGAAGTAGCAAAATTAAAGCAAGAAGAAAAAGATATATACAAGTATTTAATTATAGGATTTACACAACAACAGATAGCAAATAAAATTGGTAAAAGTCAAGCACAAGTAAGTAGAATAAGAGCAAAAATAATACAAAAAAGTAAAAAGAGGGCGTGTTTATGAAATATCCAAAGCTAATAGGAATATGTAAGACAGCAATAGAAATAGGGCTATGTAAAGGCTGTAACTTACTAGAATTAGAAAATTTTGTAGGAAAAAGTAAGTGCGAGTTAGTGCCAAGTGGACTAAACTTATGTAAGAAAATACTGAAAGGGGAACAAATTAAAATATGAAATTTGAAGATATGATAAACACAATAACGTTAGGAGATAGTTACAAGCTAATAAAAGATATTTCAAATAATTCGATAGATTTAGTTATTATAGATCCGCCATATAATTTTTGCACAGGTGGTAGACACACGGGTTTATTTAAAGAAAGAACAACAAGATATTATGATGAAATAGAAGAAAAGGGGTTAGATAACAATATAGATTTATCCATACTAAATGAACTAGATAGAATAATGAAAAAAGTAAACATATATATATGGTGTAATAAAGAGCAAATATTACAATATTTAGAACATTATAAGCAACAAAAATTTGAAGTTATTATATGGAACAAGACAAATCCTATTCCTACAGTAAATAATAAATATTTATCAGACAAGGAATATTGTTTATATTTTAAAAATCCAGGAGTTTTATTAAATGGAGATGTAGAAAGCAAAAAGACAGTGTATCAAACATCTTTAAATGTAAATGATAAGAAAAAATATAAGCACCCAACGATAAAACCACTACCAATTATTAAAAATTTTATACAAAATTCGAGTAATAAAGGCGATGTAGTATTAGACTGCTTCAGTGGAAGCGGAACAACGTGTGTAGCAGCCAAAGAACTAGATAGGCAATTTATAGGTATTGAAATAAATCCAGAATATCACAAAATAAGTTTAGACCGATTAAATGGAGTATTAGCAAATGGTCAAATAAGTTTTGATACAGATATAAATAAATTATAAAAGGAGTAACAAAAGATATGAAATATAGTTTTACAATAAAAGAAAAAGCAATAGGTAAGCAAAGACCAAGATATAGTGTAAAAACACATAGAATGTATACACCAACCAAAACAAGTAACTTTGAAGAAAAAATAAAATGGGCTTTTAAAAGTAAATACAACATAGAAACAGAATTAAGTATAAAACCATTTAAAGCTAAAATAATAGCAATATTTGAACCAGCTAAGAGCATAAGTAAAAAGAAAAGAGAAGAACTTTTATATGGAGAATACACTAAAAAACCAGATGCAGATAATATAGCAAAAATAATATTAGATAGTTTAAATGGACTAGCATATAAAGATGATAATCAAGTAATAGAATTAACAGTATATAAAAAATATGGTGTAGAAAATTTAATAATTGTAGAATTGGAGGAAATATAATATGTCAAAAATGTCAAATATAGATTACACAATAAGAAATTGGTTTAGAGAACATATAACATATATAATAGCAATATTATTTGTATTTGTAATGGCGGTATGTATATATGGACAAGCAGATAGAGATATTAAAGAAGCAATAGAGCAACAAAACAGAATAAATAATATAGAGAAGACAATACAAAATCATACACATTATAT
>CAPIEU010000027.1 GCA_948630815.1 uncultured Clostridia bacterium | reverse complement strand
CTAATACAAAAGAAAAAGGAGAATAATAGTATGAATTATTTAGAAAGAAGTAAAAAAATTTTTGTAAAGAAGTTAAAAAAGCAAAACTTAAAAAAGAATGAATGGGATATATATGCACATGAAAATTATTTATATAGTGCATTAACTTTAGAAATACATTATTTAAGTGATGAGGAATGGGGCTTAAATTTAGATAGATTCGAATTGTTAAAAAAGAAATTAATGCCATTAAGGAAGTGGTATTAATATGAAGATATTATTAGAAATAAGGAAGCTACAAAAGAAGTTAAATAATAGTATAGTAAAGAATGGTCTTAATTCAAACAAAACAAGAGAAATAAGTTTAAAAGTAGATGAATTAATAAATGAATATTATAAGAGTATAGAAATAAGACAATACCCAATTACAAGCATAATTGGCAATTGTTATGAAGTATCATATAGAGAGTTAAAATTTATTACATTAGATAATAATAAATTTCCATCTGTACAAGAATGGAACAAATATGCAAAACAGAACTGTTTATTGTCTGCAACTGCTATACAATATGTTAATATGCTAGACTGGAACTACATTAGAGCAAAAATAATAAGAGAATTGAATACAAAAATATTGTAAAAAATTAAAAAATTTTTTTCGTTGATACTCTAAGCAAAACCTCAATTAGTTTACGTAAGTTTTGTCGAAACCTAGTATAGAAAATTTGACACACTAAAAATACCTTTATATAATAATAAAAAACGACAATATTTTTATTAAAAAAGAGACAAGATAGACGAAGTTTTGACCGACCGAAATCTATCTCATCTCAAGAGTATATACTGAAAGATATACAATTCAAGTATATACTCTCAGTAAAAATTTGTCAAATCAAATTTTTGGAGGTATATTATGGAAGAGGAAATTGTAAGAGAAATTATGAAAGAATGCAGATTAAGTAAGGAAAAAGTAATTTTCATTAAATTATTAATGAAAATATGCTTAGACAATGAGGTTATTAATATTAAAGAGAAGATTATAGAGTTTTTAGTATGAATTGAAGATTTTATTTAATTCAATTCGTACATATAATTGGTAGCGTTCCGTCGCTACCAAATGTACGGTGTTTACACATCGCATTTAATAATGAATAGTGAATAGTGAATAGTGAATAATGAAGAATCTTTAGTTTAGAGAGAAGCACATTTGGAATTATTCACTATTCATTTTCATTATTCACTATAGCGTGGTTGTTGCTACCAGTTCACCACATCTTCGTTTATATTAACAATTATTGTATATTTTTATTGCCAAATAAAGCTATATTTTCCATTGATACAAGAAAAACCCCACAAGAAAAGTGGGGGAAGGAGTACTTCCAATAAGGACATTTATTGGTAAAGTACTCCTTTGGGCTACAACAGTATAGTTTGAAAGCTATGCTGTTTTTATATTTTTAATACTTTGCTGAAAGGCATTTTCTAATTCATATTCGTTTAGTGGAATACCGATTATTCCAACTCCTACATAGTAAATATCTATTTGCTGATATTTTTTACCATTCAACTTAGTTTTTTCATATACATATATTTTATCAATTAACTCATTTACAATTTCTGGTGTTAGTTCTTTAATTTCAGTATATTTTTTAACTTTATCAATAAAAGTTGTTAAATCAATTTCTTCTTGTTTTGTTTTATCAATAGCAGTGGATAATTCATTAACTTTTTCTTTTAAATCTTTTTGCTCTTTTTCATAGTTTAATGATAAAGTTGCAAATCTATCATCAGTAATTTTACCAGAAATGTTATCTTCATAAATATGCTGTATCAATTTATCAATATCTTTTACGCGTTTTTCATATTGCAATAATAATTTTTTATTAGTAATATCTTCTTTTCGTTGTTCTTCTAGTGAAGCATCTAATTTTTCTTTTATAAATAAGTCTTCATAAGATGAAATATAGGATATTACTTGTTTTATATTATTTAACACTAATTCCCTTAGTGTAAAGTCTTTTATATTATGACTAGTACAAGAATGTGTAGAGTTATTCTTATAATTAGAACATCTATAAAAGTCTTTAGTTGGTGTAAAATTATTAGCAGTACAATAATAAAGTTTAGCTCCACAATCATTGCAAAATAAATGCCCAGAGAAAATACTGACTTTTCCTGTTTTAGTAGTTCTTCGTTTATTGCTTCTAATTCTTTGTACAGTATTCCAAGTTTCTTCATCAATTATAGGTTCATGCGTATTTTTAAATATTTTCCATTGTTCTTTTGGAAGAAAAACTTTGGTATGATCTTTGAAAGACCTTTTAGTAGTTCTAAAATTTACTGTATCGCCAATATATTCTTGCCTATCTAAAATAAAACCAATAGTTCTATTATTCCAATAATGCTTGACTTCTTGTAATTCGGTGTTTGTTTTTAAACCAATGCTTTGTCTATATTCTGTTGGTGTCATTATATTTTCTTCTTTTAAAATTCTAGCAATTTGTGTTGTGCCATAACCTTGAATACATAAGTCAAAAATTTTTCTTACAATTTTTGCAGCAGGCTCATCAACTATCCATTTTGTATTATCTTCTGGAGATTTTAAATAACCATAAGGTGGATAACTTGTAGTTGGAATACCAGAATTACCTTTGTTCTTTAATACTGCTCTAACTTTTTGACTTGTGTTTTTAGCATGCATTTCGTTAAACCAATCTTGTATAGGAAGAAAATCGTTTAATCCTTTATCAGTATCAATATTGTCCATTATAGCAATATATCTAATATTTAATCTAACAAAATCTTCTTCTAATAATTGACCTACTATAAGTCTATTTCTACCAAGTCTGGAATGGTCTTTTACAATAATTGTTCCAATATTTCCTTGTTCAGCAAGTTCCATTAACTCCATAAAAGCAGGTCTTGTAAAACTTGTTCCAGAATAACCATCATCTACAAAGAATTTAGTATTGATAAAATTATTGTCTTTAGCATATTTATTTAAAATTGATTTTTGATTTTTAATACTATTGCTTTCTCCTAGCTGTTCATCATCCCTTGATAAACGGCAGTACAAAGCAGTTATTTTTTCGTTATTTGACTGTCCCATAACAACTCCTTTCCTTTAGACAGCCGAATAAGATATAAAGTGTTACAAAGTTTTAATTTGTAGTGTTCACATAATACCATATTCGTTTTTATACTTCAAGAGATTCTTAAGATTTTTTTGTTAGTCTAAAAAATTTATTTAAAATGCTTTCTTCAGCATTTACATCAAAGTGAGTATTTACTTTGTATATCGTGCCGTTTATTTCTTTTTCAAAGTTTAGTTTTTGCTCATTACAATAGTTATCTCTAAAATATTGTAATCTTTCTTCTTTAGTCATTTTACTTAATTTTTTATAATATTCTCTTTTTAGTTTTTCTACATATTCGTATTCTTTATCGGTTAATTCTAATCTATAAACAATATTATCTTGCATCTCTATCAGCCCTCCTTTTCTTGTATTCAGGAGAGTTTTTCAATTTTTGCTTTTCAAGTTTTTCCTTTTCGCTAGCTTGTTCACGAGCTTTTCTTTCAGATTGTATTTTCTCTTGTTCAAGTCGTTGCCTTTCTAATTCATCTTGCTTTTCTTTATCAAATAGACTTTTAAAGAAATTTGTAACTTTTTGAGGTGCAAGTTTTATAGCATGGAAGTAATCTTTTGTTCTTTCTACTATATCATCATATAGAGATTTCCATTTATCTACAGCATTTCTTAAATTATCAATTCTATTATTGAGTTGATATATTTCTTTATCTGCTACAATTCCTTTTTTAGCATATTCAGTTAAATTCTTATAATCTTCTTGTTCTAATTCAATTTTTTTAGAAAATCTCTTTTGCTTTCCTAAATTGGAAATATCTTCAATTTGCTTATCATATTTCATATAGGAGTTATAAGAAGATTCTTTTTCTTCAACTTGATTTACTATTTTCTCTAGTCTTTCAGTATCTTTTTTAATTTTAAATTGTAAGTCATCTAAATGTTCTTGATTACTGCCTTTTACACCACGAATAAAGTCTTTATAACCACCATCACTCATATATTGATAAAATCTGTCTTGTAACAGACTATAGGATTTTATTAAAACTGCTTTTCCGTTTTTTGTTATATATAGGTTTTCCTTGATTATCTAATTGATGTTCTGATTTCCATTTATTACTATGACTTACTTGATTGATTATTTCTTTTGTAGTTCCAATTAGTGATTTATCTTTACATTTTTTAGTCCACTTTACTTCTTTTTTTACAACAGGGAGTGCTACAACATGTAAGTGATAATGATAGATAGGCTTTCCATATTCTTCTGTTAGTACTGTATTTAATTCATCAGCGTGCATAACTGCTGATATAATGTTATCAGTTCCCATTTCTTGTTCAGCAAAGTGGAATGCTCTTTCATAAAATTCTTTTGCAAATTCATACCCACCATGTTTTTCAAAATAGTCAGAGTTAATGTCAAATATAAGTTCATCAAATAGGGTGGCATTTTTTTGTAACCCCCTTAGAGATACTTGCTTGTTATCAATCAAGTCTTTTAACCTTTCATTATATGTCGTTTCACATCTTTTGTAATGAATATTATTAGGCGTTTGCGTTAAATCAACATTCATATTAGAATATGATTTGTTTTTTCTTTCGTTATGTCGTTCAGCTTTAGTTATACTTGTTTTAGTATAAGTTTCTACTCTAGCTACTGAATAGTTTGTTTTTTTGTCCATATAAAATATCCTTTCTTGCAGGTAGCAAGAGGCGACCAAAGGGAGCTGTTACATAACTTTCTTGCGAAAGTATGTAACCCACTATGACACTTTCAAAACTTCG
>CAPIEU010000026.1 GCA_948630815.1 uncultured Clostridia bacterium | reverse complement strand
TAAATGACTTAAATATGGCAATTAAAGATTTTGAACATTCTGCTTTTGAAATAGAAAAGGAAAATCGTTCACTTAAATATGAAATAGAACTAAAAGATAATGAAATTGACAGTTTAAAAAATGAACTATCTACCAAAGACAAGATTATTGGTAAGTTACAAGCTGAAAAAGAAAAGATAAAACAAGAATTACAGAAATTTAAAGGCTTTTGGCATAGTATTATGAGCCACTTTCATAAAAGAATTTGTTATGATAAAGATAATAACTACAAGATTGTAAGTGATGACTTATATAAAAATGGAATATTTGACAACAACGATAATGAAATCGCTAATAATATTGCTAGAAAAGTAACTATACCAGAGGAAAACAAGCAGAACAAGAATAAAAAGAAAAATAATGATACTAGATTTTAAAAGGAGGAAATTTAGATATGGAAAATGAATTACCAAAAACAAAAATTGATGAAAGAACAACTATTGAATATCATTTAGAGGGAGATTATTATATACCAAACCTAGTAATGCCTAAACAAGAAAAAATTGTTTTAAATAAATATGGAAGAATGAGATTGAAATATTTGAAAGAACACAAAAAAGCTGAATATACTATAATGCTAATGGATAGAACATTAAATACACATTTAAAAGAAATACAAGAAACAGCAGATAATAGAGTTGGGCAGATTATTAGTGAGTTAAAAGCTAAAAGCAATTTGACTGAAGAGATGAAAAATACTGATATGCTTTATTGGGTTGGTACAATGAACTCAATTAAGGCACAAGCCGAAGAAATTGTTTTTAGTGAATTAATTTATATATAAAGATTGTTAAAAGCAAATAAATTTTAAAAGTCATTTGCTTTTATACCATTATTCAGCCAGCAAAACTTGCAATTTTATGTTAAATGATGTATAATATAAAGTAATATAGTAAATATTCTGTATTACTTACCCAGTTTTCACTAATTAGTGAGAGGGATTTCCTCTAACTTTTTGGTTTAACATATATAACAATCAAACAACAATAAAAGAATTTAAGGAGGACTTAATTATGGATGAAAAGAAACGGAGCTTTTGTAGTATTTGCAGTATTGTAGGAATTGTCGCACTTTTAGTGTACATTATCTTAACAGTTGCAGGAAGCAACCCCTACTTATTAGCAATTAAGTTAATATTTGCTGGTATAGCAGCAATAGCCTATGCTATTAAGTTGGGCATAGAGATTTCAAGCGAAGAAAGCTGGGGAAACTCAGTATTCTTGATTGCAATCTGCTTATTTGATATTGTACTTACTGCAATGCAATTAGGATAGTTTTCATCAAAAAAGAAAATATTTTCTTTCCCTCTCAAGAGGGTTCTTTTTTTGTCATAGTTGTGAATAGTAAAATTGCAAAACAATATTTTAAATTTAACTATTGCAATTTATAGAAATTGTGATATACTTTAGTAAATTGATTGATATTTGTATCAATCGTTAAGAGAGCCAAAAAAGTTGTAGATAACTACGCCAACGGCACCATGGGAGAGTAAGAGCTTATCGATTTTTACTCTCTCATTTTTTTTGTACATTTTTTCTAATTTGCTAATCTTTTGCTAATCTAATTATTAACTTGTTTTTAGGAATACGTCAAAATTATTTGCTACTTCAATATTAGTTGCTTCGTATATATGTGAATATAAGTCCATAGTTATATTTATGTTGCTATGCCCTAGTCTTGCTAAAATATTTTTTGAAATTTGCTATTTTATGTAAAATATGTTACAATATATCTATAATAATATATAGGAGGGTCTACTCTATGAATGTTGACAAAATACGTGTTGGCTTAAAGCTTGATGCTTAGGTAAATAGCCAATTAACAGAGGAAGAGCTTATTAACCTTACAACAGCAGAAAGGGATAAACTTCGTGAATCTGTCTCGGAGTATCTTGAAAAAATTGATTCTGTTATTAAGTCTATTAAAAAGTAACCCGTATTGGGGGAATTCTAATAAGGACAAAATTGTTCTTATAGGATTCTTCCTTATTTTATTGTATTTGATAGCTGATTAAAAGATATAAATTGTTATGCTAATTTGTAGCGAGAATAAATTTTAGGAGGATTTTAGAAATGGATAGTAAAATTGCATATACAAAAGTTGGAGATTATTATTTACCTAATTTAACACTTACAGAAAGCAAATTTAAAAATTACCAGTTAGGTAAGTATGGAAGAATGAGATTAAATTATTTAAAAAATTATAAGAAAGCCGAATATATTATTTTATTTATGGATAATAAGTTATATGAACATTTATATAATATTGATTTAGAATGTCAAAATCAGTTTGAAATTTTAATGAAACAATTTGCTGAAAAAGAACATATAACTGAAGAACTAAAAGTTAGTAATCAAATGGAATGGGTACAAAAAATGAATAGCATAAAACATTCAGTTGATGAGATATTAATAAAAGAATATATTTATAATTAAGCAAATGAAAACAAGTAGTATAATTTATACAATACTACTTGTTTTTCTAATAGTGCTATATGATTTTTACTTATCTGTCCATTTCTTGCTCTTGTGTATCGTCACCAAGTAAATCCATTAATAAAGACTTTAAGTCTGAACTACTTCTTCCATTTTTTAAAGTTGCTCTTTTTTCTGCAATTTTAGCATCTAATTCTGCTACTTTTCTTTTTGCACTTTCTAATTCTGCAACAGCTGATTTTCTTTCTTCAATTAAGTCTTGTAATCCTATTAATTGTCCTAAAGCTGAATCATCTTCTCTTACAGTTCTTCTGCTACTTGTATTACTTCTACTTACATATTCGCTCATATATAAATCCTCCTTCAAACTTTACTTTATTATAATACATAACTGAATTATTTGTCAAATTTCTGTTTTTAAAAATTCCTTGTTTCTGCCTATAATGGTCGTTTATTATATTCAATGTTATTAAAAATAATTCTAATATCTTTTAATATAGTAGTATAACAGTTAGCATCTTCTACTTTTTCAGTTATAAATATATCTTCATCTTTATCTAATTTCATTTTAAATTCTTTATCATTAATGATAATTTTAGCAGATTGTATATTACTATCTTTTAAAGGTTTTATAACAAAATAGTAATAACCTTTACCAATTTTAAAATATGTAATGCAGTCTTTATATATCTTTAAATTAGTTCTAAATTCGTTTTGATTATTAAAGTCATAATTTCTTTTATTTAATTTAATAATATGATTAATAATTAAATTAATATCTTCTTCGCAAAATTCCTCATCTACATACTCTTTTGTTAATATATCGGCTAAATCATAATTTCCATATAAGTAATTTCTATCTTCGTTTACAATATATGATTTTATCATTGCATCTTCAAAACTTTCTTTTTTTGTAATTTCATTGAATAGCTCATCATATTCTTTTACGAAGTTTATTATTTCTTTTAACATTTTGTTTGATAGTTGCTCATTATTTATAATGTCATTCTTGAAAAAGTCCTTTATATTGCTTGAAATTTCTTTATCAAAGGTTTCTTCAATATGTACAGTTTTGTTAGAAATCAACATTAATCCATCAAAATCAGTATATTCTTTTTCTTGTTTTTTAATTAGATAAAATCTAAAAAAGTTAGAAAAATCAAATAAAAATGTACTGTTGCAATAATCTTCTGATATACTCAACTCCGAATAATTAGGCAAAAATTTTCTTGACAATTCATTAAATTTAAAGGCTAATTTATCTATTCTTTCTTTATATTTTTGATAATGATGTTCATAGTCTATACCAATTAAATCACAGAATCTTATCACTATATTTTCATCATAACTTTTTTTCATTATATTTTCTAATTCATCGAAGTTAACACTTTCTGATATGTTGCCATTATCTAGTATTGATTTTATAACTGCCATCTGTCCTAATAATTCATTGCCAAAATAATTATTCTTATGCCATGGTGTAACTGAATATTGTGGATGTCTTCCTTTAACAAAAAATGCTCCATCAAAATCTATTAAATTCATGTCTATTGATAAATTTCCTCCAGACCATGAACCATGCAAGAATTTATCTATAAATTTATTTGCTTCTAATTTTCCTATCTTTTGAGACATTTCTATTAAATCTTCTTTAGAAAAGCTATCTTTATTTGAAAATGCATTTGTAAATCTATAAAATTTCTTTTCGGTATTCACTCTAATAATTAATGCACAAGGTAATTCATTATCGAATTCTACAATGCTATCATCTTGAATTACTTTTTTAGAAAAATTATACTTTTCTTTTTTATATAATATTGCTAGAGTTTCAAATGAAGGATATATAAAATCATCAGCTAAAATATTACTTGTAATACATTCTCTTATTGCATGTGGTAAAGATAATTTTCCATTACTATATTTTTTATTTTTTGATGTAGCTAATAATGTTTTATCTCCTTTAATATTAAAGTATTTTTCATAATAGTATGCTCTGCCAGAACCAATATTTCCATTTAGTGCAATATTTAAAGGGTCATACTGCTTGTCTACATAGGCTTTACCTTTCATTTTTGCTTTATTACTTTCGTTTATATCTAAAGTAATTGAAAATTCTTTAGTTATATCATCTTTTGCTTCTTGCCATTTATATGTCTTATTGAAAAATTTTTCATATAGTTTTGGACTAATGTATATAGGTACATATTCTATACTGGATTCATATACTGGTTGCTCTATTAAATTTTCTTCTTTAAAATATTTTTTGATAGTTGGCTCTCCTAAACATTTGTTATTCACTTTTATATCCTCCTACAATCCAGTTATTTTCATTTTGTATATTATTATATAAATCTTTATCATTTAGATGTATATATTTATAGTTTTTATTTACTTGTATATTAAATAAAAGTGTTTGTATATTATCATCAACAGAAATTAGCTCTTTTATTTTATAGAACAATTCTTTTGTTAAATCATAAATCATTTTACTATTTTCATCAAAATATCCATTACTTCTATATTGTGCTAAAATTATTTTTTTTATTTTTATTTTTTCAAAAATATTTTTAAAGCACTCTAATATTTTTTTATTTACATTGTTTAACAATTCTTTGCTATCGGCTAACTCTTTCCATTTTTCTATGATTTTTTCTGAATTATCATCATTAAAAATTTCAATATCATTTTTTATGTATTCATTAATTATCATATCATCTAAACAGTGATTTGCACATAATAAATCTATATTTGATGGCAAATAGTCTATTGATTCTTCTAATGTTTTTGATAAAAAGTATATTCTTGCATTTGGTAAAATTTCAGTATATTTTTCTTGTAGAAATTCTATGGCTTTTTTATTAGGATCAATTACATAAAGTTCTCCTTTGTAGTTTAGTTTTTTTAATGCATTAGCTATTTTATATTTAAATCCAGGTGCTATTTCTACTACACAATTTAAGTCATTTATATTAGATTTTTTTATTATTTCTGCATATATTTCTCCTATAAAATCTTCCCATTCACTTTCTGCATATAATCCTTCTGTATTTCTTTCATTTAGCCATTTTTGAACATACCATAATTGTCCACATCCTCCACCAATATCATCTTGCCCAGCAGGATTAAACATTCTTACATTATAGCCTAAATTTTTAAATTTATCTTGAAATGCTTCTATTGCTGATAAATTTCTATAACCTGCATCTTTCATTGTTTCACATTTACTACATACTACACTAAATGTAAAATTAAAACATTCAGGTTCAAATAATTCTGTTAAATTTTTAAAATCATTTTCAGTATTATTTGTTCCATCTATACAATAATTCAAATATGGTTTTCTTCCTACAGATTTAAACCATTTTGTTCCATATTCTTTAATCTCTTTTAATGTCATTTTATTTTCGTATGGAATTAATTTTGTTCTATCTTCATTATTTGATTTATGTATTGAAAATTGTAACCCAACTTTGTCTATTCTTTGCGATAAATCTATGATTTTATTTAAGACATCTTTATCATTAACACCTATTGTAGATAATAATAATTGAGCATTTGAGTATTTATTATTTAGTTCTATAATTGCTTTTTCTACATTCTCCCAATTTAACATTGGCTCACCCATACTCATAAACATAAACTGTAATTTTTTACACTTTTCATTAATATCATAAATAATATTTTTATCTCTTAAGACTGTATCTATTTGTTCTACAATTTCATCACTACTTAAGTTTCTTATATACTTTGCACCTGTACCACAAAATTTACATCCAACAGGACATCCACTCATGACACTACAACATATTACTGTTCTTTCATAAAAACTTTCATATTGATATAAAACTGTTTCCATTATTGCATCATCTTTTTCAAAAATATATTTCCACACATTTCCTTCACTACTACTAAAAACTTTAAATTCCATCTTTTTTCCCCTCTTTTAAATAATATTATACTTTTTGCAATATTCAATACAAAATTCACAAGCTGCACAACTGTTATCAATCATTGTATTTCTTAATACATAATTTGGTATTAAATTTCTAAATCCGTTTATTCCGTTTTTCTCTATAAAGGTAATATATTTATTATTTTCTAACTGCTCTAATATGAAATCCAGTCCGTTTTCAAAATAATTACCTAATTTTAATTCTTTAGATACATTAAAGCATACACAAGAATAGCATTCTCCACTACATTTAATGAATAATTTTGGCATTATATTATTTCCAATACAGTTATTAAAGCATTTTTTATCTTCTGACAAATATTCTTCTACTAATCTGCTCTCAACTTTTGCTTGATTTTGCATAATGCTTGAATTAATATAGTAATATTCTGTTATATATACTCTATCTTTTGGAAACTTTTCAAAGGTTTTTTCATATAATTTTATAAAATCCATTACTTTTGATTTATCTCCATGTTCTCTAATATGTGTAATACCAATATGTATATTATCTTCTTTAAAATTAGAGCATATATAATTAATAATATTACATATATATTCTAACGGTATGGTTTGTTCACCTATTGGTAATAATAAACATGGCACAAAAAATTTATTATTTAATAATCCACATTCTAACATCTTATCAAAGTATACTTTAGGATCTTTCCCCCAAAATCCATTAGAGCTTATTTTGGCAATATCTATTTTACCTTGACTATATTCAATAGTATGACATAGGTTCTCAAATTCTAAAAAAGGTTCTCCACCAGTAATTGAAATAGAAGGAATGCCAATGTCATATAAATCATCTACTAATTTTTCTAGTTCATATCTTTTCCATTTACTTTTACCTACAATTTGATTTGCAGACATTCCACAATGTTTACATTGCTGATTACATTTATTTGTAATTTCAAATTCTACTGATAATGGTTTTATATTATATTGATTTATTTTCTTGTTATATCTCCATTTTTCTATTTCTGCGAAAGAATCTATATTTTTTGTAGTATATTTATTATTAAATTCTCGTACATTATTTTCTATCATTTATTTCTCCATTATAATTTCAAAAGTATTTTTTATAAGTAAAATATAACATAAAATATAAATATTTTCAACAAAACTACTTGTATTTTATTGACATTTACATAAAAAGATGATATATAATAGATGTATTTATAGTACACTGAAAAATTAAATAATAATGACATTACACATAATGAGCTACTCAGGAGAATCCATTAAGTTGGGTTCGCAGTCTGGGTTTAACTCGTTCCGCCAAGCCAAACAGAGCTGGTTTTAGAAAATATATAATGTGTCCAGTAAAAATATTATGGCAGGAAATGTGCAAATAAAATTAGTGTGAACTTGTTTTTAAGCTAGTTTTATTTGTCATTCCTGTCTTTTTGTTATGCTGAAAAGACTATATAGGTATTGTTTCATCTTTTTACGAAGCATAGCAAAAAGATACTGAAAAAATTTTATGCTAGGTAGTAGAAAAATTTTTCAGTAGTCAAAATAATATTTGAATGAAAATGAAAATATTATTTTGATTTGGCGAAGCCAAACATAAATTATCTATCGTAAGATTAGATAATTTATGAGCTCTCCGCTAGGAGCCCACGACATCTTTGCAAAACGAAGTTTTGAAAGTGTCATAGTGGGTTACATACTTTCGCAAGAAAGTTA
>CAPIEU010000025.1 GCA_948630815.1 uncultured Clostridia bacterium | reverse complement strand
AAAAAGTTAGAGCAGTTCTTAAAAGTAAAGGCGAATCTGGTATTTCACTTGCTAACAACGTGCCTTATGGTTATAAAAAAGATGAAACCGATAAAACAAAATGGGTTATTGATGAGTCATCAGCAGAAGTTGTAAAAGAAATATATAACTTATTTATTCAAGGGCATGGAACTTTTGAAATTGCAAGAATACTTACAAAGCGAAATATTATGACACCAGCCGAATATTTTATAAGTGTTGGAAGAAAGTTTCCTACTAAATTGCAAAAATTTAAACATCAATGGAATGCTACAACAGTTGCAAGTATTTTAGATAGACAAGAATATATTGGAGATACAGTTAATTTTAAATACACCATTCGTTCCTACAAAGATAAAACTAAAGTTCCTATTCCAAAAGAAGATTGGCAAATATTTAAAAATACTCATGAACCGATAATTGATGAATATACTTGGAATATTGCACAAGAGTTAAGAAATAACAGAAAAAAGCCTACAAGGTCAGGCAAGAAAAGTATTTTTTCTGGATTATTATTCTGCAATGATTGTGGTAAAAAAATGTATTTTCAATCACCTGTTATTGACCTAAACGCAAAAGACCATTACAGATGTTCCAGTTATAAGAATAATACTTCTTTATGTACTTCACACTGGATCACAGACGAAGTATTGCAAGTTCTTGTTTTAGAAAATATACAAAAAGTAGTTTCTTATATGAAAAATTTTGAAGACTTATTTATAAAAGAACAATTAGCAAAATCTACACAAGATGAGCTAAAACAAATTGTTAAAAACAAGAAAGAACTTGAACAAGCAAAGAAACGAATAATTGAAATTGATACTTTGTTTCAGCATATTTATGAAGATAATATTTCAGGAAAGCTAACAGATGAAAGATTTAGAAACTTATCATTTAATTATGATAAGGAACAAAAAGAGTTAAAAACAAAAATTGAACAATTATCAAAAGAAATAAACAATACTGAAAAGAAAACAACTGATTTAACACAGTTTATATCTAATGTTAAAAAATATACTGAAATAACAGAACTAACACCAGAGATTTTGAATGAGCTAATAGAAAAAATATTAGTTCATCAAGCAGAAAAGGTTAATGGTAAAAAAGTTCAAGAAATAGATATATATTATAGAGGCGTTGGCATTATTTCTTTTCCAGTAAGTTTGGAAGATATGACAATGGTAATTGAAAAAATGATAAATAAAAGAATATCAGCTTAATTATTAGAATTTAAGCTGTATCAATGGGGAGAATTATTTAGTGTACTTAACTAAAGCATTCTCCCCTATGAGTTTTGACCTACATTCAAAACTCGGGGGCTCTGCGAGGCAATAAAATTTATTTTTGTCAAATAAATTTTATTCAAATTAACTATCGCCTCGTCAAAGCAAACTTCACTTCACCAAAGGTCATATTGTCATCTGACCTTTTTGTTCGTTTCGTTGCTTTTCCTCTTTCCCAAAAAGCACTGCTTTTTGGGAGCCCTATTGCTCTGTTAATTTGTTTCTTCTGCATTTTCTTCGCAGAACTTTACTGGCTTAACACCTACTGAAATAGGAGTAGGCTCTTTAGTGTATATTACACTATCGTTTGTTTCATCTGGTATATAATCAAATGCTGTATCTATTTCTTGCATTTGAAATTTATCTTCTTCATTGATGTAGAGTATTCCAAATTTATAAGTTTCCATTTTATTATCTGGATCTAATTTATAGTAATCTTCTAAAGGAAATACTCTAACAATAGCACTATTGTCTTCAGCAAAGTTAAAATAAAACATTTGCTTATCAACGTAGTAGGTTGCTTCCGTGTAATGAACATCATAGTATTGTCTTAATCTCATTATTATTTCGCCGACTTCTTCCTCTGGTAAGTAATTACTAAATCTTACACTACCAAGTACATTACCCAGTATCATAGGTTTTGTTGTATCTATATAACCATTATCATATAATTCCTGACAAGGTTTGCAAATTGAGTCTCTAAAGTTTATTTGTGTTACAACTACTTCGTTACCAACTAAAGCAAGTTCTATATTATCAACATATTTCATTATAAGTTCTGCTTGTTCTGTTCTTGTATAATCTTTCCACATTTTAGTTCTTGCTTTATACTCTTTTTCTAGTTTTACTTTATTGATAAAATCAATATCTCGTTTTAGTAAAATATCTTTTGGTGTAAATTTAAGTTCTTCGGTGCAATCAGTAGTTTCTAATTTATTTTGTAATTCTTCAATAGCATTTTCAACAATTTTCTTTTCTTCGTTATATTCCTTTAGTTCAAATACTCCATTGATATAGGCTTTTTTAATTCTTTCAAGTTTATTATTTTCTTCTTTTATTTCTTTTTCTAATTGTTCTTTAGGCTCGTCAAATTTTTGCTTTATCATAGGCAAGAAGAATTGATTTACAACAGAGTCATACTCTACTAATTCGCTAATGAATTGATTAAAGTAGTCATTTATAACTTTTTCTTTAAATTCAATTTTGCAGTCATTACAATAATAGTAAAAATAGGCATTCCCATTTTTCTTTGTAGTTGCTTTTCCACCTAGTATTCTGTTACATTTAGGGCATTTCAATTTCTGTAAGTATAAATAAGTCAATGTTCTCTGATAACTCCTAGAGTTTTTCTTTTTTTGTACTTGACAGTCTGACCACATTTCTTTTGAAATAATAGGCTCTACCACATCTTCATAATAGGTTGGGTGTTTTGTTCTTTTTCCGTGAATAAAATCGCCCTTATATATTTCATTTTCAAGAATAGTTTGTATGGTTGAATCTCTCCAGTTATCTTTTCCTAATATATTTTCTTCGTTGAATAGATTGCTTATTTTCTGATAAGAGTAGCCGTTGTAATATAAATCAAATATTCTAACTACAATATCTTTAGTAGCATAATCTATTACTAATTTTTTATCTTCGTGTTTATAGCCTAATGGGGCAATGTGAGGAATATGTCCTGACTTTATTGCTCCTGCTAGTCCTACTTTTGTTCTTTCACTAGTTCTTTCAATTTCATTTTGACTAACACTCATTAAAAGTCTTGAAATCATTTTGCCATTTGCAGTTGTAGTATTTATTTCGTCATTAGCACAGTCAAGATAAGCATTATTGTCATCTAAAAAAGTTATTAGTTTTTCCCAATCACATATACTTCTGGTTATTCTGTCTAGTTTTAAGGCAACAATAGTATTTATCTTTTTAGATTTAATATCAGCTTTTAATCTTTCAAACTCTGGTCTATAATTACCAGTTTTAGCACTTATTCCAGCATCTTCGTAAAAATCTATTATCTCATAGCCCTTAAATTTACAAAAAGTTTCTAATCTTTCTCTTTGTTCTGGAAGACTAAAGCCGTTCCCTCGCTTGATCTTCGGTGGAAACTCTCATATATAATCCACATTTTTTCTTTTCTTCGTTCAATTTTCAAACCTCCAATCTAACAAAAAAGAGACATCAAAGTACAATACGAGTACTACTGACATCTCTTAAATTCATTTATCATAAACTAAAATATAATAATGCAATATAATATAATTTTTTTCAAAGTACTCATAGATATATAGCTCTTGACGAACAGCTATATGCAATATTGCCTATATTATATCACGATTTTAAGAAATGTCAAATATTTACAATTATATATTTTTCAAATATTCTTCTAACTCTGATAATTTAATCTTTTTAGTCAAGTTAGAGATATACACATCATTAGAATAATTGAAAACTAAAAAAGTAACATTATTGATAATCACTCTATGTGGCTCAATATATGTAAGATTAGTTTTTTCTAATTTTCTAATACTACCATTTACAAAAGTAGGAGTAACTTTAGAAAACTCACATATAAACTCAAGCCTTTGTTTTAGACATTCCTCAAATTCTAGTTCTTGCTTAATTATCTTCATTTTAAAAACCATCCTTTCCTTTTGGATGGTAATTTTGCAATAAAAAAATACCATCCTTTTCAGAATGATATTTGTATCTATCTATTCAATTTAGTTCGAACAGAAACGTCGTTGGTGCCCTAGCTAGACACGTTTGCGAAATAGTTAGGGCAAAAAAATATCTATTTTCAACTCTTAATTATAGTCATATCAATAGTTTGCAAGAATTATATCTGCAAACTCGTTTTTTGACTATATTTAATGTAACATAAAATAATAAAAATTACAATAGCTAAATCAAAAATAATATTTTTCAAAAATTTGTTTTGTTCGCTTGTATTTTATCTCATAATGTTGTATAGTTGTAGACATAGAAAATGAGAATAAGCAGTGTGAGTGCTACCACTTTACATACACAGCTTTGACTGTGAGAATGGAGGTGGTGCTATATGGTAGAACAAGCTATGTTAATGATAATATACTTACTTTTCTACAGTTTAGTAGGAATGACTATTATAGCATTTGCCTTGATTATTGCAATAGTAGTAATTTTGAGCAAATAAAAAAAAGCACCACATTATGCTTTGCCGAGCTATGTGGTGTTTTATCAATTCTATTGGTAGCACACATTTCTGTGGCTCTCATTTTCTATCTTTATTATACAGTCATTTCTCCGTTTTGTCAAATGTAATTTCGCAATTCTGATTTTATCTCTAAATTGTCAGTTTTTGTTTGCTCTTATTATTAATTTAAAAGTTTTTTATCGTTATTATACCATACTGTTAATATTCCATTATTTAATCTTTGCATTTTCTTTATTTTTCTTGAAGCTTGATATATATCTGTACTTGGGTAGTATGTTGGCTTTAAGATTATTTCTGTAGATTGTCCTTTTATTATAAGTGCATTGGATTTAGAATTTCCTAACAGCTTTTGATAATTCTCATATAATAAAGGACAGTTAGCCTTTAATAGTGAAGGGATATTAGCATAAATGTATTTGTCTATAATATCCAATGCAGAATATCCTGTTAATGTACCATCAAATGGATTAACATATATATGATTATAAAAATCAATATCTATAATTGAGCCATGTATTGTTCCTAATCCTCCAATTTTCTTAATATAATTGGATACTGTTTTTTGATATTTAGTATATTTATCCAATGGTTTTTTGTTAATAGCAATTTGACTATCCATATTATCATAATAATAATTAATATTGTTGATACTCAAAGATTTTAATGCACCACCATTTAATATAGATAAACCTCTTGTCGATGGTCTAATAAAGCAATAATAACCATTCTTTTTTAACATGAATATTTCTCCATCTCTATTATAATCCATCCTAATATTTTTCCCTCTATAAAAGTCATTATATTGTTCTTTTGTAATATTATAAATACCATTTTCATAATTTGAAAAAATATCATAATCATATTCTATATAAAATGATTTAACAAATGCCGTTTTATAATTATAGCCTAATTGATTGTCTGAATATATTCTATATTCTCCATCATCATAAAAATAATTTCTATGTGTATGTCCACTAACATAAACCCAATTTTTTACATAATCTTCCGAATTAGACCAATCTCTTTTAGGAGTATGTGTAAAGATAATAACATTTTTATCGCTAATGCAATTCGTTAATTTACTGTATATATTTTCAAATCTTTTGGTTTCATTTATTTCTTGTTCTCTGTTTATTGTATACTTATATATTCCATTATTAGCATTAAATTTATTATTATATCCTGAAAAGGCAAGTCCTCCACTAATTATTAAATTACTTTTCTTCAATCTATCTCTAATTTCGTTATATGATAGTGCATTTATTTCTTCTTCTGATATCTCTTTTAATTGATTTTCTTCAATGTATAATAAATTATTATGAATAAAATACATTTCATTTGATAATATTAGATTTTTGTATTTATTAATGATATCTTTCATTTCATTATTTTCAAAACTCCACAATTCGTGATTACCTAAAATAAATATTACTTTTAAATATGTGTAATTGTGTTTTAGTTTCTTTGATAATTCACTAATAAATAACTTATAAAAATTAAAATCAGATGAAACATCTCCACCTATTAGTAGAATTTTGCTACTATCTTTTAATAGGTTATTTATAATATCTTTGATAGTAAATTCAATATCATATATTGATTTACATTTTTCTAATCTATGCATCAAATGTATATCAGAAACATACGAAATTTTTTTATAATCTTTATAATCATCTACTATTTCATTTAATAAATCTTTTTTCTCATATAGAACTAATTGAGTATTCTTCTCATTTTTTATAGTTTCTTTAAATGAAAGTTGATTATTAGAACGGGATATAGGTTTATAATTTAAACATAGTTTATCCATTATTTCACTTCTAATGTGTGCTTCATTAAAATTGATATCTTTAATACTTTTTAAATTTATAAGTCCATCGCAAAAAAGTAAATCAGCATTACTTAAATCGTTTTTCAAATAATAGATAAAATCAAAAAAATATCTAAATTTATTTTTTCTTTCAAGTATAATATTTCCATTCTTATCTATCCATTTTTGTGAAACGATAAATTTTTCCATTTCATAATGTTTGTTTATTACATATAATATTTCAGAATCATTTAAAGGCAAAAGTGTATTTTCATTTGTTATACATTCATTTATGTCATTATTTGATATATGTGCTTTTGACAAATCACAATTAGATAAATCACCATTTAAATAATCAATTAGCTCTTTAATATCATAGAAATATTTTTTTATGATAATTGGGGAATAATAGATATTTATTTTATAAGAATCTTCAATTACAAAATAGTTTGTTTTAGTATCAAATTTACATTTAGTGCTTTTTTGATAATTATTACTATCTATATCATTTGCAAATTTTTTTACCTTATTTAGGTATCGATTAATCGTTGTTTTAGCCCTTTTATTTGGATTATAGTTAATAGAGTTAAGTACATCTTTAGTAGAAAAGTATAAGCACATTTTCTCTTCTGAAATAATGTATTCACAGTTATTTACTGAAGTCATTAATATTTTAAATGCCCTTTTAGGATTATTCTTAATTAAATAGTATATAAGTATATCCTTATAGCTATATTTATAATATTTGCTTTTTTCAAAATTATTTAAAACTGTTATTAATTCTTTTAGACTTTTGCAATTTAGTGTTTTATTAATCCATATTTTATTTTTTTCCTTTATTAGTTCAGTGTTTTTATATTCATCACTTAATTCTAACAATCCATTTTTATAATCACTATCTTCAATCGTATAATCTATTAAAGCATTATAATTAATTTTATTAATATCTAATTTATATTTTTTTATTTGATTAGATGTAAATTGATATTGATAGTAACAAGATTTTTCATATATATTGCCGTGCAAATAATCATAATATTCCTCAAATGTTTCAAAAGTAGTTGTTATTGTTTTTAATATGCTATTGTTAGAAAAATCTATTATATCTTCTTCAACGAAAAATCTATTGAAAATAATATCATAGCCTCTATTAGAATATACTCTCATTCCTGATATTCTTTCTGCATTTATAATTTCAACATTCTCTCTTAATTCAAGAGGTATATCATAATAACTAATATTTTTGTTTTTTAAATCACTAATCACCATGAGCATCTCTTTATTCATAACATTCCTCCTACAACTCACTCATACATATAAATACTATCATAAATTTATGCTTTTATCAATCAATTTGTAAAACAAGATAGAATAATCTACCTTGCTTTGTTTCTATTCTTTTTCTGCTTTTCTTGTTCTTTTTCAAACTGTACTTTTTCTTGTTCTATCTGCTCATGTAATTGAACTTGCTTAATTTTATTTACTCTTTTCATTATATTATTGCAAAGCTTTATTTCTTCTGTTATTGGAGTAATTTGTTTTGAAATTTCTATAATCTCGTTTTCTATTCCTTGTTTTTCTTCATTTGTTTTTGCTCTTTTATGCTTTTTCCAAAGATTTTCTCTTTTGCTTTTTAATGGATTTACTCTTTCATAAGCAGATTTTTCAAAATCTAGTAATTCTTGCTCTGTATTTATATTGTTATTGGCTAAGAATCTTGCTTGATTAGAATACTCGTCCATTTTCTTAATCTCTGTTATTAGTTCTGGTGTTATTTTCGCTATTTTCGATTTTAAGGTACTTTCTGTACTGATACCGAATAATTTCTCATATTGATATATAAGATATGAAATAGAGCCTTTATTTTTATAATGTTTTTCTTTTTGTTTATTATAATTTTCATAAGTTCTAGTAATTAGTACCATAGGGGTAGAAGAATAAGGGTATAGGGGCTGTGTTTCTAGTATTCTTTTGTAAATATTTTCTTTTGAATACTTATTCCCAAATTGCCTTTCAATTCTCGTGTTCCTTTTGTATGGATCACGCCTTATAGATAATGTTTCATTTTTGTCTGTAATTACATATCCTAAATCTTGTAGTATCTTTGTAAATTCATTATAATCTTTTGCATTTTCTATTGCATAATCAATAGAATCTTTCATAAGTTCCTTATATAAACTGCTAGTAGCATACTTATTATATTTTTCTTCTTGTGATAATACATTTAATTCATATTCTTCACAAAGTCTATCTGATGTTTTCCTCATTATTGCATAATCTTTTTTCGTATTACAAAATCGTTTACCATCTAAAAAGGAAACAGAGTTTAGCACAAAGTGGTTATGCAAATTATCTGTATTCAAATGTGTTGTAACTACTACTTGAAATTTATCTCCCCATAGTTCTTCAGCAAGTTTAATTCCAATTTCATGTGCTTGCTCTGGTGTTATTTCTCCTTTTACAAAAGATTGTACTGCGTGAAAGCATTGTATTCCATCCGTTTTGAAAAATTGTTTTTTTATATTTATCATTTCTTGGTATGATGTATCAGGCATACAATTTATACCTGATACATATAATTTTTCTTCTGTTTTCTCTCCGATTTACTGCATAGTCTATTGTAATATCTAGTCTGTCTTTTACTTTCCATATTTTTGTTACTGCCATAATCTATTACCACCCACTAACGTTTTTTGATTTCTGTGGTATAAGATAAACTTCTTCTAATGCCAATATAAAATTTTGTATTTGATTATATAGGGTAGCATATTTATTTTCATTTACATAGCCTTTATACTGGTTATAAACTCTTGACATTTGATTTAAGTTTATTGCCATACCACGAAGCTGTGATAATGTTTCATAAAATTTTTCATCTGGCTTTTCTTTTAGCTGATAATCTAAAATTATTTTTCTAAAGAACTCTGATTTATTTAATCCAGACTTTTTCACTTTCTCATTTAGGATTTTATTTTCTTCTTCATTTAAGAAAATGTTTATTTTTATATTTCTGTTTCTTATAATTTCTCATCTCACTTTCTGTTTTTTGTATTAGGGTTTGGGACTTGTCCCATTCTATATTGGTATTTGTGGCGTGAGTACAAATACGTTGCTTGCTAAATCAATATTTTTAGGGTGTACTCACACTTCATATTTGCTGATTATTCTTAATTTACTGCAAATTAGTTATAAATTAGGATAAATTTTTACACATAAATCAACTCATTATATATAATTTCTTCTGCTTGTGCTTTAACAGAATTCATTGCTGCTACCCAAGCTAATTGATTTTTGGCTTTTAATTCTTCTGTAATATTTTCTTTTTTTACCAACTCATTTATCATAAAATCTAATCTATTTTGAGCTGTTTCTTGTATTTCTTTTAAGTGATTATTAAGTGTTCCTTTTGTAAACATTATCATATATTCTGCTTTTTTATTTGTTTTTAGATAGTTTAATCTTGCTCTACCATACTTATTTAATTCTAATTTTTCTTTTTCTAATACTAGATTTGGCATATAATAATCGCCTTGTTTTGTGTATTCAATTCCATATTTATTTTCTTTTATTTCTTTATTTTCCACTTGTTTTTACCTCCAACATTTTATTTTTTAACTAACTTTTTCTTGTTCTTTTACACGAATTTCTCCTATAATATGATTATCTTTTTGAATAGGAAAGCTCTTATCATTAGCAATTAACTCTACTAATTTGAATAGCCTTTCTCCATTTTCGTTTGTTTCTTTTATTCTATAATATTTCTTTTGATAACCTTTTTTAGTGCTATCAAGTCTATCTAATTCGTAGTATGAAACTTCATAATAATCACTTAATCTGTCCATATATTCTTGTAGTTCTTTTTTATCCATTTGTACTGTTGTAGTAATATTAGCTTCTTCTTTTCCTATTGTACAAGGAGATATAAAGTCAAACATTCCATAGTCTAAAATTTTGCTAATCTGTTCAACAAAGCTACTTCTAAATTTTATATTTACTAATTCATATATGCCTTTTTCGTTTTTATCAATCGTAACATTTTCTATAAATTTTGAAATAAATTCTTGCTTTTCTTCTTTGGTTTTAGTGTTCCACTGAAGCATTAACATATCATAAAATTGATTAGAACGAATTAGTTTTTCTTTTTCTACATCTCTATCAGCCATTATCTGTTGTGGGGAAAAGGTTTGTTTATTTAAGTCTATTGCTTGTACTCTTTTTTCTTCTAATAGGTTTAGCTTTTCTTCAATTACTCTATATTCTTCAGAAAAGTCGTTTACTTCTACAATTCCTTTTATATATGCTTCTTTAATTCTGTTCTTTTGATTTTTCAAATTTGCAATTTCTTTATCTAGTTTTGCTGTATCACGTTCTTTTTTATCTGCTAAAACAGGGAAGAAGTATTGCTTTACTGTCATATCGTATTCAATTAAATTCATAATTAAATCCATTGTTACATTTTCGATTAAATCTTCTCTTAAATATAGCTTACAGTCTGTGCAATGATAATACATATACTTTTTCTTTTTGCCACCTGTTCCTTTGCAAGTCATTAGCTTGCCACACTTTGGACAAATTAGCTTTTGCATAAATATATAAACTCTATCTCTGCAAAAAGCTCTTTGATTTTTCTCTTTTTGGGCTTGTACCTCATTAAACATAGCCCTTGTTATAATTGACTCTACTACATCTCTATAAATAACAGGCTCTTTTCCTTGTTCTTTGCCAACTCTTTTAAATCTTTCATAATCTCCCATATAGATTTTGTTGTTTATCATTTTCTCTATGGTGGAATCTTTCCATTTGGCTTTTGTAGATGTTGTTACTTGTTCCTCGTTTAGAATATTGGCTATTGTTTGATAGCTTTTGCCCTCTAAATACATATTAAATATTCTAATAACTAAATCTTTGGTAGTTTCATCAATTATCATTTTTTTGCCTTCTCTTTTGTAGCCAAGGGGACATCTATTAGGTATATGTCCAGATTTTATTGCACCTGTTAAACCGAATTTTGTTCTTTCCGATACTATTTCAATTTCTAATTGTGAAAGAACTGTCAACATTCTTACAAAAAATCTTCCATTAGCGGTCGAGGTATTTACATCATCCCTATCACACACCAAATAGCAATTATGCTTTTCGAGGTCTGATATTAGCACCTCTAAATCACGAACACTACGAGTAACTCTATCTAGCTTATATGCTACAATATAATTGATTTTACCTGCTCTCATATCAATTAGCATTTGCTGAAAAGCTGGTCTGTGTTCCATATCTTTTGCCGATATTCCTGCGTCTTTGTAAACCTTAAATATTTCATATTCCTTATATTTACAAAGCTGTTTTAGTTTTTCCTCCTGTTCTCCTAAACTAAATCCGTTCCCTTGCTTGATCTTCTGTACTTACACGAATATAAATTCCTGCCTTTTTTGTTTCTCCATTCATTCTATAAATATTCCTCCTTCCAAATTGCTAAGACTGTTAAGGCTTTGCCTGTTACAGTGTTAGTATGCTTTCGCACATGAATAGAAAGGCAACTAAAAAAAGTGCCACATAGCATAGGTTTGGCTATTAGCACTTTAGAGTTTTATATTTATTATTAACTATCTCTATAATTCTCTTAAAAAACACAAATAAACCAATATAGTATAATTTTTTAAAACTCTAAAATGTTTTGCCGTTTTCTCCTATGATATGTATTTTTGTAACTTGGACATTGGATACTTTGTCCTTAAATCTGTTACGTAGAAGTAATCATGTTCATTAAAGAATAATAATAATTTGTTATTTATGATTACTCTATGGGGCTCTACATACGCTAAATTTGTATGTTCAATTATTCTTAAACACCCGTTAATGATTTCGGGTTGTTGTTTAATGGAGTTTATACGACACGCCCACTTAATTTTAGAGTGTAATTCATCACTCATATTGATTTGTTTTTTAATAATATGTAACATAATATCACAAAAACCTCCTTTTTTCAATAGTTTTAGTCAAAAAAAGTCCAACTCATAAGAGTTGGAATAAGATTTTTGTGTCCATCAAATTTTTTATAGTCTTAAAATCAAGTTATCTCAAGGCTTTCAAAAAGTTCGACGAAAATTGTCTGTGGTGCGGATGAGAGGACTCGAACCTCCACGTCGTTGACACTGGTTCCTAAGACCAGCGCGTCTGCCAGTTCCGCCACATCCGCATTTCTCTATTGACAATGTATATATTAGCACATTTGGCTACTCACTGTCAATAGAATTTTTGTATTTTTTCAAATTTGGTCACCTTTTAGTCACCAAATAATTTTTTTGATTTAAAAGTAATAAGTATTGCTTCTATTCAGCTGGTTCTTCTGCTTTTTCAGTCTCAGTATTAGCTTCTTCAACTACTTCTACTATTTCCTCTTCTACAGTTTCTGCTGATACTTCTTCAGCTGTTTCTACAACTGGTGTTTCTTCAGCTACAGTAACTTTCTCTACAACTTCTTCAACTGGTTCCTCAACCATTTCTTCTTTTATAATAACTTCTTTATTTTCAATTCTCGCACCTAATTTTTCTTTTGTCTTAGATGCTTTACCTACTCTGTCTCTTAAGTAGAATAGTTTTGCACGTCTTGCTTTACCTACTCTTACTACTTCAACTTTTTCAACTAATGGAGAATGAACTAAGAATGTTTTTTCAACACCTACACCATAAGAAATTCTTCTTACTGTAAATGTTTCATTTACTCCTCCACCTTGTTTTTTAATAATAATTCCTTCGAATACTTGTATTCTTTCTCTGTTACCTTCTTTAATTCTAACATGAACTCTTACTGTATTTCCAACATCTAATACTGGAACTTTATTTTTCATTTGTTCATGTTGTATAGATTTCATA
>CAPIEU010000024.1 GCA_948630815.1 uncultured Clostridia bacterium | reverse complement strand
TGTTATATACTGTATAACAAGGAGGCGATAATATGAAGATGATTATTAGTAATAGCAGTTCTGTTCCAATATATGAGCAAATAAAGAAATCTATTATAAATCAAATACTAGAAGGAGAACTGAATGAAGATGAGCTATTACCATCAATCAGAGTATTAGCACAAGATATAAAAATAAGTGCTATGACTATAAAAAAAGCCTATGATGAATTAGAAAAAGAAGGATATTTAAAATCTATACAAGGAAAAGGAACTTTTGTAGCTCCTAAAAATACTGAACTTGCAAAAGAACAAGCTCAAAAAGATATAGAAATGTATATGGAAAAAATTGTTGATATTTCTAATAGATTTGACATAGATGAGAATGATGTGATTGAAATGTTTAAAATGTTTTATAGGGAGGGAATGTAATGGAAAATATTATAGAAATTAAAAATTTGAAAAAGAAATATGATGACAAATTTGAATTAGGCGAAATTGATATAAAAATACCAAAAGGAATTATTGTAGGTCTTATTGGAGAAAATGGAGCAGGAAAAACAACATTAATAAAAGCAATGTTAAATATTATAAAAATTGATAATGGAGAAATAAAAATATTTGGAAAAGACTATAAAAAAGAAGAAAAAGAGATAAAAGAAGATATAGGTATAGTTTTAGATAATATGTTTTTTCCAGAATTATTAAATGCAAAAGATATAAATAATACTATGAAAGATGTATATAAAAACTGGGATAGCGAATTGTATTTTTCTTATTTAAAAGAGTTTGATTTACCAGACAACAAACCCTTAAAATCAATGTCAAAAGGAATGAGAAAAAAGTTAGAAATAGTAGCAGCTATTTCTCATAAACCAAAACTACTAATATTAGATGAGCCAACAAGTGGATTAGATCCAGTTGTTCGATCTGAAGTATTAGAGATATTCCAAAAATTTATAGAAGATGAGGAACATTCTATACTTTTATCAACACATATAACAAGCGACTTAGAACATATAGCAGATGAAATTATATTTATTGATAAAGGAAAAAAGGTATTACAAAAGTCAAGAGATGAAATAATTGATAACTATGGAATTTTAAAATGTGATATTGATTATTTTTCAAATATTGATAAAAAAGACATGGTGGCATACAAGAAAACAAAATATGCTTATGAGATATTAGTTAATGATAAAGAACAAGCAAGTAAAAAATATCATAATTGTGTAATAGATAAAATTACACTAGAAGATTTGATGTTATTAGTAATTAAGGGGGAAAAGATATGTTAGGGTTAATAAAAAAAGATTTTTTACTTATAAAGGCAAATTCAAAACAAATGGTAATAATATTTATAGTTTATTTAATGTTGGCATTTCAAGGTACATTTGATGCTACATTTATAGTTCCACTAATTGGAATAATGTTATTTATATCAACATTCAGTTATGATGATTTTAATAATTGGAACTCTTATGCAGTAACCTTGCCAGATGGAAGAAGAAATGTGGTTAGAGCAAAATATATAGCTTCCATAATTTTAACAGTTATTTTAGGAGCTGTTGCTTTGGCTATAAGTGCAGGAATCAGCTATACAAAAACAAATAACATAAATGTAGATGAAATTATGTCATCACTAATGGAAACAATGTTATCAAGTGTTATTATAATTTCTTTACTTTATCCAATCGTTTTCAAATTTGGAGCTACAAATGGAAGAATAATATTATTTGCAGTAGTATTTGGAATAGCAGGAATAGGAGCTTTAATTGCCCAATTCGTAGATACGACACCTATTATAAATATGATAAATAGATTAGATAGTTATTCACTTATAGCAATTCCAATAATTTCTGCAATATTATTAGGTATTTCATATCTAATATCAAACAAAATATATCAAGATAAAGAATTTTAAGAATATAACCTACGAAAGCAGTAACAACATTTTGGCTCTTGCAGAATAACAAGGCTATACAGTTGGAGCTAGGCAGAAGAAGATAACAGAAAATTCAGAGAGATATAGCACTTGGATTCAAGTGCTATTCTCATATCTTACAGAAATGTAAGATTCATGTAAGGTAAATTAATACCAAAATATGAAATATAAATATATAATATAAAAAAATAAATGGAGTAATTGAAAATGGAGAAAAAGAATCTAATAAAAGAATTAATTATCGTATTTTGGCTATTTATAATAGGAAGTATATTAGGATATATATTTGAAATGATAGTAGTTCTATTTCAAAAAGGATATTTTGAATCAAGACAAGGTTTAATATATGGACCTTTTACACCTGTTTATGGAATAGGAGCAATTATATATTATCTAATATTAAATAATATTAAGAAAGATAATAAAATAAAAATATTTTTTATTACAGCAATACTAGGAGGAATAACAGAATACATTTGCTCTTTAGTACAAGAAAAAGTATTTGGAACAATATCTTGGGATTACTCATATCTTATATTTGATATAAATGGTAGGACAAGTTTATTACATTGTAGTTATTGGGGAATTGCAGGAATTTTATATGTTACATATATAGATCCATTTTTAGAAAAGTTGAAGTGCAAAATAGATAAAAAAAGTTTAAAAATAGTTTCAATAACATTTGCAGTATTTATACTTTTTGACATATCAATTTCTTGTATAGCAGCGAATAGACAAACGGAAAGGAAAAATAATATTTCTCCAGAAAGTAAATTAGATTTATTTTTAGATAAATATTACCCAGATGAATATATGGACAAAATATTTGCAAATAAACGAGAAGTTTGCAAATAATTTATGAGTGTTTTAAAAGTAGAGCAAAAGTGGTATAATCACAAAGGGAGAATATAAATATGTTTAAAATTGTTATTATAGAAGATGATAAAGAAATACGAGAAGAATTAAAAATACTACTACAAAATAGTGGTTATGAAGTAAAAGTGATTTCAGAATTTGAAAATGTAGAAAATAAAATAATAGAAGAACAAGCTCATTTAGTATTATTAGACATCAATTTACCAGGCAAAAATGGATTTGAAATATGTAGTAAGGTAAGATCAAAGTCTAAAATTCCTATTATATTTGTAACAAGTAGAAACAACTCAATGGATGAATTAAATGGCATTATGCTAGGTGGAGATGATTATATAGAAAAACCATATAATGTACCAATTTTACTTGCAAGAATACAAAACTTATTAAATAGAACATATCATAAAAAGGAGAAAGAAAGCAAAATACAATATAAAGGAATTAGTTTAGATATTTTAAAATCAACAATAACTTATAATGAAAAAATAACAGAATTAACAAAAACAGAACTAAAGACATTACATTACTTATTTGAAAACAAAGATAAAATAATATCAAGAGCAGACATCATAGATTTTTTATGGGATAATGGAGTATATGCAGATGATAATAGTTTAAGTGTAATTGTTACAAGATTAAGAGAAAAGTTAAAAGAAATAGGAATAGAAAATTTGATTGAAACAAAGAGAGGGCAAGGATATAAAATATGAAATTTACCAAATATATAAAAGATAAAATAAATTATATATTAGGATTTATTGTATATTCTATAATTATAATAGCTTATGCAAATGCACTAGAAGTAGATAGAAACTTTATAATTGTAATAACTGTTATATCTTTTGTATTTTGTGCAGTAGAACTATTAGTTAGTTATTGGAGAAAGAATAGATATATAAAAAATATAGAAAATATAATGGATGGTTTAGAAGAAAAATATCTTATATCAGAAATAATAGAAAAGCCTAGAGGGCAAGAAAATTTAGCATATTACAAGATACTAAAAAGAGCCAATAAATCTATGCTCGAAAATGTAACAAATGTAAGAGTAGCTCGGAAAAGATTATAAGGAATATATAGAAAGTTGGGTACATGAAATAAAAATACCAATTACATCAAGTAAATTATTATGTGAAAATAATAAGTCAGAAATAACCAATAAAATAGATGAAGAAATAGAAGAAATCAACAACTATGTAGAACAAGTATTATTTTATGCAAGATTAGATCAAGTATCAAATGACTTTATGATACAAAAAGTAAATTTAGAAGAAACTATTAGAAATGTACTAGCAAGAAACAAGAAAATGATGATTCATAATGGTATGAAAGTTGAAACCAAAAATATAGAACTATCAGCCTATACAGATGAAAAATGGCTAGAGTTTATATTAAATCAAATTATAATAAATGCTATTCAATATAGAAAAGAAAAAAGTCCAGAAATAGTTATTGAACTAAAAGAAATGAAAGAAAATGTAAAATTATCAATTAAGGATAATGGTATAGGAATTAAGAAAAGTGAAATTGATAGAATATTTGACAAAGGGTTCACTGGAACAAACGGAAGAAATCAAAAGAAATCTACAGGAATAGGATTATACTTATGTAAAAGATTATGTGAAGAATTGGGAATGATAATAGAAGCACAATCAAAAGAAAATGAGTATACCAATATAATAATTACAATTCCTAGAACTAAAAAACTAAATGAAGAATAATTGATTCCCTTAATTTTAAGGGGATTTTTTTATCTTACAAAAATGTAAGATAAATGCAAACTACTTCTATATGAAACTAAATAGATTTTTACTATAATTAAGTTAGCTGTTAGCGAGGAACGAGCTTTACAGATAACTTATACAATCGACTAAAAGGAGATTGTAAACATTAAAATAAAGGAGTGATTATTTTGAAAAAAGTATTAAAAGTAGAACAAATACAAAAATACTATGGAAACAAAGATAATATAACAAAGGCAATAGACGGAATTAGTTTTGATGTAGAAGAAGGAGAATTTATAGGAATCATGGGAGCAAGTGGAAGTGGAAAAACAACACTTTTAAATTGCATATCTACAATAGACACAGTAAGTTCAGGTCATATTTATTTAGAAAATCAAGACATAACAGAGATAAAAGAAGAAAATATTGCGAAATTTAGAAGGGAAAACTTAGGATTTATATTTCAAGATTTTAACTTATTAGATACTTTAACAATAGAAGAAAATATAGCCTTAATCTTAACAATTAACAAAATACCAGAAAAAGAAATAGACAAAAAAACATTAGAAATAGCAAGAAAATTAGGAATAGAAGAAATTTTAAACAAGTATCCATATCAAGTATCAGGAGGACAAAAACAAAGATGTGCGGTCTGCCGAGCTATTGTAAATAATCCTAAAATAATACTTGCAGATGAACCAACAGGAAGTTTGGATAGTAAGGCAGCTAGACAGTTATTAGAAGTAATGGAAGATATGAACAATAAAATGAAAGCAACTATTTTAATGGTAACACATGATCCATTATCTGCAAGTTATGCAAAAAAGATTCTATTTTTAAAAGATGGTAAAATTTTTAATAAAATAGAAAAAGGAGAAAAGCAAAGAAAAGATTTTTACAATGAAATATTAGATGTATTAGCACTTCTTGGAGGTGATGCAAGAGATGTTAGGTAAATTATCTTTTAGAAATGCAAAAAGACAAGCAAAAGACTATTGTATCTATTTTATAACAGTTATTATATCAGTTGCTTTAATGTTTAGCTTTAATTCAATTGCTACATCAAATGATATAAGTGAATTATCATTCTATATGGCATTTTTTTCAAAAGCAATATCAGGAATTAGTATACTTATTGTTTTAGTTATGGCATGGCTAATAAATTATTGTATGAGATTTATGCTAGAAAAAAGAAGCAAAGAGTTTGGAACATATCAAATATTAGGAATAGAAAAGAAGTCAATTAGTAATATTTTTACACTAGAAAATATTATGATAGGAGGAATAGCATTTATAATAGGAATAGCCTTAGGAACATTCCTATACCAAATATTTACTTCAATTATTATGAATTTATTTAATCAACCATATCAAATAAAAATATCTTTTAGCATAAAAGCAGTAGGGATGACAGCTATTTATTTTTTCGGAATATTTGCTTTAGTATTATTAAATTGTAGAAGAAAAATAAAGAAAACAAAAGTATATGACTTATTATATGCAAATAAAAAGAATGAAAACAATATGATAAAAAATGCAAAAGGAAATGTTATACTTTTTACTTTATCAATTGCACTATTGGTAGGTGCAATATTAATAAATAATAATGAATTTGCAAATGCAAGTAATATGGTAGGTAGAAATATATTTATAGCAATTATCATGTTAATAGTAGGAATCTATTTATTTTATATTAGTATATCAAGTTTTATTGTAAAAAGATACCTAAACAATAAATCAAAAAAATATAAAAAAGATAATATGTTTTTATATAGAAATTTAACATCAAAAATTAACACAATGAGTTTAAGTTTGGGAACAATTGCATTAATGTTTACGATTATATTAATTGGTGGAAATGTAGCACTACTTATGAACAGTATGATAAATAACGAAATTGAAATGGGTTATCCTTATGAAATAATGATTACTACAGCAGATGGAGACTTTTCAAAATATAAAGAATATATTGAAAAAAATGCAAAAGTAAAAGATATGTATGAGTATAGGCTATATAATATAAAAGGGATAGGATTATCAACAGCATTTGAAAAAACACCATTTAAAGGAGCAATTGATAAAGAAATTGATTGTGTATTAAGTTTAACAGACTATAATAAATTAAGAGAAATATTAGGATACGAAAAAGTAGATTTACAAGATGACGAAATTATGATTAATTGTTTAAAAACAGCCAAAGGGGGACTTGAAAAATATACTAAAGAAAACGATAAAATTAAAATAGTAGGAAAAGATGTAAAAATAAAAGAAATTAGAAGCGAAAATATTGCACAAGTTGGATTTAATGGTTCGTATTATGCAATTATAGTGCCAGACAGTTTAATACCATTAATAGAAAAAGAGGACCAAAGATTAAGAGATAAAAATGATAATAACAGTACAATTGTAACAGAACAAGAAGATGGAGCAGATAAAATCTATTATTTGGACTTTGCTTATAATTTTGTTGCTACAACAGAAAATATGACAGATGAGAAGTTTTACAAAGAATTAAGTAATTATATTATAAAGCAAGAGAGAGAAATAGCAGGAGAAGTTAATGGAGAAGAACAAAACTATAATATACAAATATCACTTGCAAATGTACAAACAAAAGGTGAAAGAATGAGCCAAACAAAATCATTTTATACAATTATGTCATTTTTAGCATTTTATGTAGCACTTATTTTTGTAATGGCAACAGCTACTCTTTTAGCAATACAACAATTAAGTGATTCAGAAAAATACAAATATAGATATGAATTATTGAAAAAATTGGGAGTGGATGAATTACAGATAAATAGAACAATATTCAAACAACTACTTTTTTATTTTGCGATTCCAATGATATTGCCAGTAATAATTAGTATTCCTGTTATTTTAGGTGTCGGTCAAATATTTACAGTAGCAGTAACAATGGAAGAAATTTTTAAGAATATTTGGATTATGCTTGGAATGTTTATATTGGTATATGGAATTTACTTTATTGCAACAGATGTACAGTTTGATAGAAATATAAATGGAAATGGGTGAGAAAAATGAAGAAATATCAACCTCCTAAAATAAATGTAGTAGATTTAATAAGAAATAATTTATAAATGACACAAATAAAAAAGAAGGGATTATATGAGCAGAAAAAAGAAAATTAAAATATTTAAAATATTATTAATGGCAGTAGTTTTAACATTATTTATAGGAATAACAGTATATCTATTTCCAGTAATGAAAAATTTATCTACAGTAGAAGGACAAGTAGCTTTTAAAGAAAAAGTTGATAATTCTGGTATGATGGGAATGTTATCACTATTTGGACTTCAAATAGCACAAATATTTTTAATTATAGTACCAGGAGAGCCAATAGAAATTTTGGCAGGAATGTGTTATGGAGGACTTTGGGGAACAGTATTTATTATGGTATCAGCTGCTATTATATCAATAACGATATACTTGTTAGTTAGAAAATTTGGAAGAAAATTCGTATACGATTTTTGTGATGAAAAGAAAGTTTCCAAAATAGAGAATAGCAAATTATTTCAGAATCCAAAAAAGATTGAACTAATAATGCTTATATTATTTTTAATACCAGGTACACCAAAAGATCTATTAGTATATGTAGCAGGATTAATACCAATAAAGCCGATAAAGTTTATATTAATTTCGACATTTGCTAGATTTCCATCTGTTATTACTTCTACATTAGCAGGAGATAGGCTTGCTATTGGAGATTGGAAAATGAGCATTATATTATATGTGGCAATACTAATATTGGTAGCAATAGTTGTATTAATTATAAACAAGTTTGACAAAGATAAGATCACAAAAGATGCGATAAATAGTATTAAATAAATTTTTAAATACTCTATATAGTAACCTTACAGAAATGTAAGGTTATTTTCATAAAAAGTATGCTATAATGATTTCGGAGGTATTATAAAATGCAGAAGATATTAATCGTTGAAGATGATGAAAAATTAAGAAATGAATTAGAAATATTTTTAAGCCATCAAGGCTATCAAGCAGAATGTTTAAAAAAATTTGACAATACTATACATGATATTTTAGAAATAAATCCAAATCTTATTTTATTAGATATAAATTTGCCAGGAGTAGATGGAGAATATATTTGCAAAGAGATTAGAAAACAATCTGATATGGGAATTATTATAGTAACAAGTCGAGATAATGAACTAGATGAATTAGTTTCAATAAATTATGGTGCAGATCATTACATTACAAAGCCATTTAATATACATATACTACTTGCAAAAGTAAATTCGCTATTAAGAAGAACAAATAGTAATAGTGAACCTAAAAATAAAATTGATGCAAAAGACTTTATTTTAAATATATCAAATAGTACAATAATAAAAGATGATAAAATTATTGATTTAACTAAAAATGAATATAAAATTTTAAAATATTTTATTGAAAATAGAGAAAAAATCGTTTCAAGAGAAGATATAATGGATGTACTCTGGGAAAATGATTGCTTTGTTGATGATAATACTTTAAGTGTTAATATTACTAGATTAAGAAGTAAATTAGAAGAATTAGGACTAAAAGATATTATTGAAACAAAAAGAGGACAAGGATATATGTTAAAGGGAGAAAAATGATATGAATTTTAAAAGTTTTATAAAAGATAAAATACTTTTATGCTTCTTATTATTATTTGGAATTGCTACTATAGAAATATTTTTAATTCCGTATCCATTTGGAAATTTTATAAAAATATATATTCCAGTTGCTATAATATTTATATATATAATAGGACTAACTATAGAATATTTTATGAAGCAAAGATTTTATAAAAATTTAGAAGATACTTTAAATAACTTAGATGACAAATACTTAATTAGTGAGATTATAAAAGTACCAAGTTTTATGGAAGGTAAAATACTAAAAGACTTATTAGAACAAATTAATAAATCAATGGTTGAGAATGTAAACAAATATAAATATAAGCAAGAAGATTATAAGGAGTATATAGAATTATGGATTCACGAAATAAAAATACCGATAGCATCAAGTAAATTGATAATAGAAAATAATAAAAATCAGACAACAAAAAGTATAGATGAAGAATTACAAAAAATCGAAAATTACATAGAACAGGCTTTATATTATGCAAGAAGTAATACTGTAGAAAAAGATTACTATGTAAAAAAAGTTAATTTAAAGGACATTGTAAATGAGAGTATAAAGAAGAATAAAAATGTTTTAATACATGAAAAAATATCTGTTAATATTCATGATTTAGATTTAGAAGTAAATACAGACAATAAGTGGATCATATTCATATTAAATCAAATAATTCAAAATAGTATAAAGTATAAAAAACAAGATAAAAATTTAGAGATTGAAATATATGCAAAACAAGGAAAAGAAAATGTGATACTGTATATTAAAGATAATGGAATAGGAATAAAAAAGGGAGAAATTACAAGAGTATTTGAAAAAGGATTTACAGGAACAAATGGAAGGTTGATAGGTAAAAAATCTACAGGGATTGGATTGTATCTATGTAAAAACCTATGCAATAAATTAGGAATATCAATAGAATTAAATTCAGTTCAAGATGAAGGAACAGAAATACGATTGGTATTTCCTAAAAGCAGTTATCTTGACATCCAGTAGAAATCTTACAAAAATGTAAGATTCATGTAAGGAAAATCGATAGGAATAATGGCTAAAATGGGTTTATAATAATGTTAGATTGAAAGGAGTTTTTTATTATGGAAAAAGTATTAGAGGTAAAAAACATAGAGAAATACTATGGAAACAAATCAAATCTAACAAAAGCAATAGACAACATTAGTTTTACAGTTGAAAAAGGAGAATTTGTTGGAATTATGGGTGCGAGTGGATCTGGAAAAAGTACACTTTTAAATGTGATTTCAACAATAGACAGAGTTACAGCAGGACATATTGTTGTTAATGGAGAAGATATTACAAAACTAAAAGGAAACAAATTAAACAAGTTTAGGAGAGAAGAACTAGGCTTTATTTTTCAAGACTTTAATTTATTAGATACTCTTACAGCTTATGAAAATATAGCTTTAGCACTAACAATTCAAAAAGTAAATGCAAGAGAAATTGATAAAAGGGTAAATATAATCGCAGAAAAGTTAGGAATTAGAGAAATTCTTAAAAAATATCCTTATCAAGTATCTGGAGGGCAAAAACAAAGGATTGCATCAGCAAGAGCTATTATAACAAACCCTAAATTAGTATTAGCAGATGAGCCAACAGGCGCATTAGATTCAAAATCAGCAAGACAATTACTAGAAAATTTTGAATTTTTAAATCAAAAAATGAATGCAACTATTTTAATGGTTACACATGATGCTTTTACAGCTTCTTATGCAAATAGAATCTTATTTATTAAAGATGGAAAAATTTTTAATGAAATAATCAAAGGCAATGATACAAGAAAACAATTCTTTGAAAAGATAATTGAGGTACAAACACTTCTTGGAGGTGATTTGAACGATGTTATTTAAGTTATCTTGGAATAATATGAAAAAAAGTATAAAAGACTATGCTATCTATTTTTTAACCTTAGTATTAGGTGTAGCAATCTTTTATATGTTTAACTCAATAGACAGTCAACAAGCTATGCTACAGGTATCACAATCACAAAGAGAAATTATAAAGCTGATGATAACAATGCTTGGTTTTGTATCAGTATTTGTTGCAGTTGTACTTGGACTACTTATTGTGTATGCTAATAATTTTTTGATAAACCGAAGAAAAAAAGAATTTGGAATATATATGACACTTGGAATGGGTAAAAGACAAATATCTAAAATTATACTAATGGAAACGATATTTGTTGGAGTAATTTCACTTGTCATAGGAATAGTTGCTGGTGTATTTGCATCACAATTTATGTCGGTATTAGTTGCAAAAATGTTTGAGGCAGATATGAGTGAATTCCAATTTGTATTTTCAAAAGATGCTTGTGTTAAAACTTGTATTTACTTTGCAGTAATGTATGTTGCAGTAATGTTATTCAATACCTATACAGTTTCAAAATATAAATTGATTAACTTATTAAATGCAAGTAAGAAAAATGAAAAAGTAAAAATAAAGAATCCATTCATTTGCATAATTATATTTTTAGTAGCTGCAAGTTTATTAGGATATGCTTATTGGAAAGTAACAGCGGATAGCCATTCTTTAGATACAGCAGAAAAAATATTACCACCTATTTTAATGGGAATAGTTGGTACAGTCCTAATATTTTGGTCTTTATCAGGATTTATCATACAAGTAGTTCAAAACATGAAAAATACATATTTAAAAGATACGAATATGTTTGTATTAAGACAAATTAATAATAAAATCAATACAATGGTAGCAAGCATGAGTGTTATATGTTTAATGTTATTTATGACAATATCAATACTTTCTTCAAGTTTAGCATTAAGAAATACAATGCAAAGAGAATTAGTAGAAATGACACCAGTAGACTTAAATTTATATAAAACAGCAAATTTAAAAGAAAGTTATATGAAATATGGAAGAGAAGTAAAAACAACAAAAGAACAAAGAGATGATTCAAGAATTTCAATACAAGAAACATTAAAAAATAATAAATTAGACATGAAAGTCCTAAAAGATATTATAGAAATACAAATATATACTACAAATGATTTGACATGGAAAGATTTTTTAGCAGATAAATATGAAGAAGTAAAAGCAGAATTTCCAAGACTTGATTATAGTACAGCAGAAATGATTGTAAAAATTTCAGATTATAATAAAATTGCAAAATTGTATGGAATAGAACAATATCAATTAAAAGATGATGAATATATTATGCTTTGTAATTTTGATAGTATGGAAGAAATAATAAATAGAGTATTAATAGATGGAAATAATACTCTATCTATTGTAGGAAAACAATATCAAACAAAATATAATGAATGTAAAGATGGATTTATACAAATGTCAACAAGTCATACAAACACAGGAATTATTTTAGTTCCAGATAGTTGCCCACTAACAGAAGATATGAAAGAACAACATTTTTTAGCAGCAAATTATAATGCAAATACTGATGAAGAAAAACAAGAAATAGAAAAAATATTTTCAAGTGGTGATTCTGGATTTATACAAAATTTAGCAAATAATGGACTAGATATAGATGGAATGACAAAAATATCTATTATGGAAGCAAGTGTAGGATTAGCAACTATTATAACATTTATAGCAATTTATTTAGGAATTATATTCCTAATTGCAAGTTCAGCAATTCTTGCCTTGAAACAATTAACAGATGCTTCAGATAATAAACAAAGATATACAATTTTAAGAAAAATAGGCTGTGATGAAAAAATGATAAATAAATCATTATTTAGACAAATAGGAATATTCTTTGGAGTGCCATTATTACTTGCAATTATACATTCAATATTTGGAATACAATTTGCAATAAAAATGATGGCAGGTATAGCAAGTGAGAAAGATTTATTACCATCAGCTATCGCTACAGTAGTTATTATAGGAGTTATATATGGAGCATATTTCTTGGCTACCTACTTTGGAAGTAAAAATATTATTAAGGAGGAATAGATATGTTTGGAATCTTTAAAATGATATTTTTAGGAATCATAACATTAGTAATAATATTATGGATTACAATTTTTAATATAGGAATAGGAGAAAATCCAAAAGACAAAATGATAAACACTTATGATTCATTTATTCAAAGTTTTGATACAGCAGGTCTAACAAGTAATTGGAAATTAAAAGGCAAAAGAAAATATGGAGTAGATAAATATGTTGGAACATATATAGCAAATTATGATAA
>CAPIEU010000023.1 GCA_948630815.1 uncultured Clostridia bacterium | reverse complement strand
TGAAACAAATCAATCTCAAGAGAAGTTAATTAATGATATGTCTAAAACTTACACAAAAACAAATATAATAGCAGACACAGTAGAAGGAACAGGTAGGATAAACAAAATATATGGTAAATGTGAACAAGAAACTAGCACAGAAAGTAGTAATGTGTTAGACATATCAGTAATAGAAGATGCAACTGTAAATGGAATTACATTAACAAAGAAAGATGATGGGACTATACTATTAAATGGAATGGCTACAAGTGAAGCATCATTTATTAGTATATTAAAAAGAAATATGAATCATATGATGGAATCAGTATATTACTCTTTTTTTGTTTTAAATGTGTCAGACGATCTTGGAGATAGTATTACTAGTGGTGAAGTATGTTTATATTTAAGCGATGACAGCAATACTAAAGATATATTTGTTAATAGTAATGGCGATTTAGGGGGTACAGAAACTCTTGATGATAACATTGAATATAATGAATTAGGAATAAGAATTGATAGTGGAACAGTGTTAAATAATTTAAAATTATATATAGCAGTAGCTCCAACTGGAACAGATATACATGAACCTATAAAATTTGTTCCTAATATGCCAAGTCCAGAATATCCATCACAAATTAAATGTGTAGGTGATGATGTGAATTTATTTGATGCTAATAAAAATACAACATATAGTGTAAGAAGCTCGAAAGAAAGTTACAAGATAAATAGTTCAAACAGTATAAGTATATCAGGTGTTAATTGCAGTTGGACAAGAACAAATGCTACAATATCTGGATTACAAGCTAATACACAATATACTATCAATGCAGATGTTTTGAATACATCTAAACATAATGCAGGATTATTAATAGAAGATGATAATAATATTGTGAGAAGTACATCTGCTAATGAGGAATTTAATTCAAAGATAAGCTTTATAACTAATAATGAAGGCAAGATTACTATAAGTTTATTTTCAAACTGGAGTGCAGGAGAATTAACTGAAACAGTAGTATTTAAAAATATTAAACTTCAAAAAGAATCAATATCAACAACATATAGTCCATATGGTTATGGGACAGTAGAAACAATATCAAAAAAAGGTACAAATACAAGTTCTAATATAGCATATGTGAATAAGCCATTATGTTATATAAAAGATAGTGAAAATAACATTATAGCACAAGATTATATAGATTATAATAATAAAAAAGTACATAGAGAATGTGGTTACGATGTTTTTGATGGAAGTGACGATGAGAATTGGACGCTTACAGAGAACGCAAATGGTATAAGTAGATTTAATTTAATTTACAATGTTTTAAAAAATGGTAGCGATTTTATTTGTAATAAGTTTAAAACAATAAAACAATCTTCAAGTTTAGTTGTAGAATCAATTATTCAAAGAGATTTAAGCAATGATAAATCAATAAATATAAGAATTAGCAATACTAGATTATCAGCCATATCAGTGCAAGGTTTTAAGGCATGGCTTCAAAGTAATCCAATAGTAATTGTATATGAATTAGAAATACCCATTATCGAAAATATCGAATGTTCTAATAAAATAACACAATATGATGAACAAACAACAGTATATAATAGGGATAATGCAGAAATAGAAGTAAGCCTTACTAATAATAAAGCTATTAGTGAAGTGAATGAGAATTTAGATAGGATAGAAGAAAACCAGAACTTTAGTGTTACGACTGGTAGACAACAGGAAACTAAACAAATTATAGATGGGAAACGTGTTTGGGTAAAAAGAATTGATTTTGGAGCATTACCAAATGCGACAAGTAAAGCTGTTACTCATAATTTAGAAAATGTTACTTTTATTGACATACGAGGAATAGCCTCAAATGCAAATGGAACAACATTACCAATACCTCATTTTGTTCATACATCTAATCAAGGAATAGAGATTTCAGTTAATAAAACTCATGTTACAATAAATACATCAACTGATAGAAGTGGCTATACAGCATATGTAACATTATATTTCACAAAAGATTAGGTGGTGAATTGAATGGATAATACAGAAATGATAGAAAAAGTAGCACACTTAGAAGAAAGAGCTAAAAGCAATACAAAACGACTTGATGAAGTAGAACAAGAGGTAAAAGAAAATAGAGAACTAACAGTAGCAGTAAAAGAAATTGCAACAGAAATGAAGCATCTAAGAGAAGAACAATCTAGTATGAATGAAAGACTTAAAATAATAGAAGAAAAACCGACTAAAAATTGGGACAAGGTTGTTACAACAATAATAGGAACAGTAGTAGGAGCATTAGCAGGTGGAATAATAGGATTAATTTTAAAATAAAAGGAGGGAATATTTATGGAATACATAATAATAACAAGTATTGCATTAGTAATATTTATAATATTACTAGTAATAATAAAAGTAGAAAAAATAAGAAATAGAGCAAATGCTTTATTTTTAGAAGCAGAGAAATATATAACAAACGATAAGTTAGAGTATGTATGTGATAATTTATATACATATATACCAAGTATGTTTAAATTATTTATAAATGATGAATTATTCAAAGAAATAATACAAATGATTTATGACAATACAAGAAATCTAGCAAGAGATTTGCTTGATGATGGAAAAAGAAATAAAAGTATATAAGGAGGAAAAATAATATGTTGAATATAAAACAAAGACAAATGAATTTAAAATTTTTAGGGTTTTATTCTAAAAGTATAGATGGAATAGAGGGAAAAGGAACAAAACAAGCATATAGAGATTTTCAAAAGGCATATGGCTTAGTGGTAGATGGTATATATGGAGTAAAAACAAATGCTAAATTAATTGAGATAATAAAGGCTGAACAAAAAAGATTAGGGGTTAAAGTAGATGGCGTAGCAGGAGAGATAACTACAAAAGCAAGGGATAATCAATCAATAACTTGGGATAATATAAAACACTTTAAACAAAGTGAATTTAGTTGCAAGTGTGGTTGTGGAATGAATAATATTGATTTAAAACTTGTTAAAATATTAGATGAAATACGTGAATGTTTTGGACAAGCAGTTGTCATATCAAGTGGTTGCAGATGTAAAAATCATAATGCAAAAGTTGGTGGAGTTCAAGGTTCAAGACACGTACAAGGAAAGGCAGCAGATATAATTGTAAGAAATGTAAGTAAGGATAAAGTGCTTGCTAAATGTAAAGAATATGTTGCAAATGGTAGGGCAAGATATACATATACAAATAATTCAAATATGGGAAATGCAGTACATATAGACATAGGATAACACAATAGGCAGAGTTAATTCTCAGCCTTATTTTAATATTCATTTGCTCAAGTGTAAATATTTTTTTCTTGTACCTGCATTACAGATTTTTTGTAATTCTTCTAATGATACTAATAGTGTGATAACTAATATTATATGCAAAAAAAGGATAAAATTACAAAACCTAATTTTGACAGATGAGAATAGGAAAAACAAGAAAACAAGTAAAAATTCTGGATATGATCTTAGTAGAATTCAAAAATTAACAAATCAATTATTAAGATAATCATTATAATATAAGTAGGGGATAATTCCTCTACTTATATTATAATTTTAGTTTCTATTGAATATCTAATAGTATGTTTTTATAAATATATAATTTTAGTATTTTTTAATTTTTAATTTTGATATATAATGTTATTGTCTTATTTCCTTACAATAATATCTTGTAGTTCACAGTCCAATAATTCACAAAGTTTATCTAAAGTTGCAAAATGAATACTTATAGTTTCATTATTAATAAGATGACTAAGTGCTTGATAACCTCCGCTCCATGTTTTTTATTAACCAGTATTTGCTTTTATTTTTTTCTTTTAACAATTCATTTACTCTTAAATATACCATTTTATACCTCACTTTCTGCTATAGATATTCTAAAAGAAACTATAATAAATTTTAACTTTGTTAAAAGATAGCTACAATTTAGTAGACTTAACTAAAAAATAAATATTTTACAAAGTAGATAAAAAAGTATATAATTACCATTGGTGATTATATGGAAGAAATGAAGATAGAGATGTTAGAGATTTTAGAACACATAAAAAATCTATTAATAAATGATAATGAAAATATAGTAGGATATATAGAACAGAAGGAATTAGAAATAAAAAATAAGAAAATAGATAAGGTGGAAGAATATATAAATAAGTTAATAGAAGATTTAGATTAATAGCTGTTTCCTAAAGTAGTTATTTGATAGACAAAAAGATGTTAGCATATTACAAGGGATTTCTCTAAAAGATATGAGGAGGCAGGAAAATGACATACAATAAAGTAAAAGACTCTGAATTATTAATTTTAGATGAACTAAAAAAAGAACTAAGTTTTGAAGAAAGAATCTTACTAATATTGTTAAAAAGATTTGTACTAAAAATTTATAATAAAGGAGCAACAAAAGGTTTTAATTGGGAAGAAAATCGTTGACAATGTCAACGATTTGTCAACCATATACAAGTTGTAATAAAATATACAAAAATAAAATTAAAGTTGTTAAGATGAACTAATTCATTTAGAAGGTTTATTCTGTAGGTACTGCAAAATGAATTACAATATAATAAAATATGAGAGAATAAAAAAATACAATTTATGACAGAGATTGAGTATAAGGTAAGAATGTAAATAAAAAGGCGTGATATTTTTATTACGTCTTAATTTATTGTAAAAATGGTCAACTTATGATAGAATTACGCATAGAAATAAGGGGGCAATAAATGGAAGAAATAGTATTTGTAACACATAATAAAGGAAAAGCAAAATCAGCAGAAAGGTATTTTAATAATTTAAAGTTTAGAACATATGATTTTGAATTAGATGAACCTAGAAGTGATGATATAAAAGAAATAGCAACTGTAAAAGTAAAACAAGCATATGAAATTGTAAAAAAACCTTGCATAGCATTAGATACTGGATTTTTTATTGATGAATTAAATGGATTTCCAAGAGCATTTGTTAATTTTTCACTAGATACAATAGGAATAGCTGGGATTTTAAAACTAATGGAAAATAAAGAAAATAGAAAATGTAGATTTGAAGAATGTTTAGCATATCATGATGGAAAAGAGATACATTATTTTTATGGAAAACATCCAGGAAATTTGGCAACAAAAATTCAAGGTATGGATAGAGAAGAAAAATGGTCTGATTTATGGTATATATTTAAGCCAGAACATTTTGAAAAGACACTAGCTGAAATGGATAGTGAAGAAAGAGAAGATAGAAGAAAAATTGATGGTTCAGTAGAAGCATTAAAAGTTTTTGCTGAATGGTATAAAGAAAATAAACTAATAAATAATGTTTAAAGGAACAAATAGAATATGATAAAAAATAAAAAAGTAATTATATTTGATATGGACGGAACATTAATTGATTCAATAGGAATATGGAACAAAATAGATAAAGAACTAATAAAAGCAGTAGGAAATGGTAGTATTGATAATGTAGATATAGGAAAGCAAAGAGATGAAAAATTAAAGGAATATAGTAAATGTGAAGATGCTTATTTAGAGTATTGTGGTTTTATAAAAGAAAAATATAATTCTAAAATGTCTAAAAAAGAAATAAAGAAACTAAGATATGAAATAGCAGATAATTATTTAAGAACAGTAATTGATTATAAACCAAATGCTGAAAAAGTATTAAAATATCTAAAACAAAAAGGATTTATATTAACTATTGCAAGTACAACAAACGATCATACAATAGAAAACTATAAAAACGATAATCAAAACATAATAAATAAAGCAAATATCGAAGATATATTTTCATTAGTATATTCAAAAGGAGCAGTTAAAGAATTAAAACCAAATCCAGAAATACTTTATAAAATATTAACAGAATTAAATGTAGATAAAGAAGAATGTTTAATAATAGAAGATTCACTTATAGGAGTAGAAGCAGCAAATAATGCATATATAGAAGTAGCAGTAATATATGATAAATATTCAGACTGTAACAGAGAAGAAATTAATAAATTATCACAATATAGGTTTAAAGATTATAACGAAATGTTAAATTATATAAAAAACGAATTGGAGGATAACTGATGAAAGAAATTGATAAAATTGCATTATTATATCTAAAAAATGGACAAATATTAAGTACATTATCAAACGGAAAAGATACATATTATTTGCCAGGAGGAAAAAGAGAACTAAATGAAACAGATGAACAGACATTAATTAGAGAATGCAAAGAAGAACTAACTATTGATATAAAAGAAGATACAATCAAATATTATGGAACATTTAAAGCACAAGCACATGGAAAAATAGAGGGGATAATAGTTAAAATGACTTGTTATACAGCAGAATTTATAGGAGAAATAAAACCTAGTTCAGAAATTCAAGAAATAAGATGGTTAAATTATAAAGATATATATATAATTTCTCCAGTAGATAAACTTATATTTAAGGATTTATATGAAAAAGGACTGTTAAAGTAATATTAAAGAGGTAGAAAAAATGAAATTATTTTCAAAAGAAGTAAAAGATATGAACGAATTAAACGAAGTTCTAAGAAATAATAGTGAAATATCAAAAGAATCTGAAGTTGCAGTAATTGTATATGCTTTTGACAAAGAAAATAAAATAGTTTTTCAAAGAAGAGGTTTAGGATGCAGAGATGAACAACTAAAGCTAGAAACTATTGGAGGAAGAGTAAAGAAAAGTGATATAGATTTTAGAACAGCATTACAAAGAGAAATTGAAGAAGAAATTGGAACAGATGCAGATATTGAACTACAAGAATTTATTGTAGCAACTTATGCTAAAACATTTGATGTAAGAAATAATAAAGAACAAGACTGGATTTATCTTGTATATAAAGGAAATTTAAAAAGTGGAGAATTAAAAATTGAAGAACCTAATAAATGTTTAGGATATGAAAGATATAAAATCGGCGAAGTAGACCAAAATGAATTAAGCAATGGTGCAAGAGAATTATATAATATTGTAAGTGAGAAATATAGTTATTTAAAATAAATGGAGGAAGTAATGAAAATAGGAATAGATTTAGATGGGGTTGTTATAGATAGTGAAACAACTTTTAGAACTTATGAAGAAATATTTGATATAGATACTGTAAAAGGAAATAATTTAATAAATAGAGAAGAGCCAAAATTTCAAGCTAGATATAATTGGACAGAAGAACAAAAACAAGAATTTATTGAAAAATATTTTTTAACAGTATCAAAAGAAAGTAATCTAATGTCAGGGTTTGTAGGAGTATATAATCTACTAAAAAAACAAGGACACGAATTTGTAGTTATTACTGCTAGAGGTGGATTTGTTAAAGAAATGAAAGATGATGCAATAAGATTATTAGAAGAAAATAATATTATTTTTGATAAATATTATTGGAAAATTGATGATAAATTAGAAGTATGCAAAAACGAAAATGTAGATATTATGATTGATGATGACTGGAGAATCATAAAGAAATTAGCAGACAATAATATAAAAACATTGTATTTTAGAGATACAAATTTAGTAAAACTAGAAGAAAACGAGTATATCAAAGAAGTAAATAATTGGGGAGACATATATAGAATTATAAAAGAATTAAACTGATTATCCACATTTGATTAACAAGTGCGAATAATTAGTTTAAGATATAGTTGATGGTAAATATGATATATAATTATAAAGAAATTAACATAGAAGTATAAAACTAATTATAAAATTAATGAGGTTTCAATTTGAAACCTCAAAAGTTAACGTAAAAATAATTGACAAATGTAATAAAATAACTTATAATGAATATAATAAAAGAAACAATAATTTAATTATTGTTTAAAAAGCGGTAAGCCTCTACCATAAGTGAGGAACGAAAAAAGCGGTGAGCCTCTACCATAAGTGAGGAACGAAAAAAGCGGTGAACTTCTACCATAAAGTGAAGGACGAAAAAAGTAGGGATACCAGAAATGGTATCCTAATTTATTAAGGAGCAATAAATGGAAAAATTAAATTTTTATATAGTTAAGGAAGAATATGTAAAATATATGAGCCAATTTGATAGAAGAATATCAAAATCGTTTGATGAAAAAGCAAGAAGACCATTTATAGGAATTATATTAAAAGTAGATGAAATATTATATTTTGCACCATTTACATCACCTAAACCGAAACACTTAAAGATGAAGAACACAATAGACTTTTTAAAAATAGACAATGGAAATTTAGGAGCAATTAACTTTAATAATATGATACCGATTCCAATGGAACAATGCATTAAAATTGATGTTGAAAATGAACAAGATCAAACATATAAAACATTATTATATAAGCAAATACATTGGTGTAATGAAGGGGAAATGCAAATGTAATCCTAAATAGAGCTAAAAATTTATATAATAGGGTTATAAATAAAAAACTACCACAAAGAATAATTGATAGATGTTGTGATTTTAAAATGTTAGAAGAAAAATCACAACAATATAAATAAAGATTTTCAGATAAGTTATAGAAAAAAATTTTTAAATAAAGAGAAACGGATATAAAAAAATCCTAAAAAGTTACAGCCACAAGCAAATAGGAAAATAGGGTGTTTATAATCCATTTTAGAAAAATATATAGTATAATGTATGTGTGTTAAGAAATTGTCATTACATAGCATATGTAGTTGATACCATGAAAATGGGTAAAGCTGATAAGTCAGCAATTACTTTGTGAAAACAAAGGTAAAGTAGAAAACTTTGTGTTAGGGCAAAGGTAAAAAGAGTAATATAAAAGCATAAAATTACTCCATTTAAAAACATAAAATTAAGTAATAAAAAAAGTAAGAATAGTATAATTAATATCCTTTTAATGTATTAAAAAATAAAAAATCAGATGTTATTTGCCAGTTATATTGGAATTTTAAATGCTAAATTTAGATACTGAAGATTATAAAGTTCAAAAATGGAGTGAACTTGAAAATGTAAAATATTTTTATGAATTTTTTAAAAGTAGAAAAAATGAGTTTGAAAAATAGAATAGTAAATAGGAGGAATTTATGAAATATATTAATACAAAAAAATTAGATAGAATAAAATTAACAAAAGAAAACTTTTATATTTTGATTGACTTTGATAGAACTTTAACAAAAGGAAATAGTATAAGTGGATGGAGAGTATTATACCATTCAGGATTATTAGGAGAAGACTTTACTAAAAGATATGATGAAATACATGATGAACATTATGAAACATGGGAATATAGATTCAAAGCATATATAAATTTATTACGTGAAAAAGGTTTGAATAATGAAATTATAAAAGATGCAGTAAAAGATACAAAGTTAGAACTTCGTGATGGAGCAAAAGAATTTTTATTACAAATGTATAATTTGAATATACCACTAATTATAATGTCTTGTAGCTTAAAAAATGTAATTAAAGAATATTTGAAATTCAATAATTGCTATTATAATAATATGTTTATATATTCTAATGATTATGATATAGAAAACAATGGTAAAAATGATATTTACGAAGTTACGCCTCACAGTAAAAATAAAATTACATTTTCAAAAGAATTGAACGAAATAATTAAAACAAGAGATTATGCATTACTATTTGGAGATATTGTAGATGATGTAAATATGGTATCAAAAGATAAATTGAATAGCACCATAACAGTAGGATTTTTAGATAAAAAAATAGAAGAAAATTTAGAGCTATATAAATCAACATTTGATATTGTATTAACAGATAATGCTAGTTTTAAAGAAATAGAAGAGATATTATTAAGCTAGAAAAATATTAAAAGGTAGAAAAGTGTAAAAAATATCCCCACAAAGTAGTATGAACTATTCAAAAGACGTGATACTATTATCACGTCTTAATTATTTGGATTTATAATTTTTACCTTATCTTCTTCAGTTATATAATTATACTTTACCATTGCAGAAAGTACAGCAGCTTGTCTTTTTTTGGCTAAGTTTAAATTTTTATTAGGAGAATATACACTTGGGGCATTAGGAATACCAGCAAGTAAAGACGCTTCATCTAAATTTAAATCTTTTGGTTCTTTATTAAAGTAACCAAGGCTAGCTTCTCTAATTCCATAATAACCATTACCATAATAAATAATGTTAGAATATAGTTCTAATATTTCATCTTTAGAATAGTTTTTTTCTAAATCAAAAGCTACAAATAGTTCTGCAACTTTTCTTGTAAAACGTTGTTCTTGTGTAAAATATAATAATCTTCCAGTTTGTTGGGTAATTGTACTACCACCAGCAACAATATCTTTTTTACTTATATTTTCAAGCATTGATCTAGTAGTAGTTATTATATCAATGCCATTATGATCTTTAAATCTATGATCTTCAACAGCAATTATTGCATTTTTGAAATTATCAGGGATTTTATCAATAGTAATATAGTTTTCATCTTCTTTTATTTTAGCAATCTTATCAGCAATACTAATTTTATTAATGGCATCTTTGTACATAGAATGTCCCATAAGAGCAATTCCACCAACGACTAAAATTACTAATATTACAATTGCTAAAAATAATCTTTTAAAGAATTTCATAAATTTTCACATCCTATCATAAACATTATATACTATTTTTCTAAAATATCCAATTAATTTTTTATTAAGATTGACTTTTCCACCATTTTATCAAGGATTAAAGGATAAGCAAAGATTAAAAAAGTAAGAACTGATGGTATAAGAGTAGAGTGGGAAACAGGGGAAGATGTTGCTCCAGAAAATTTATACTATGATAGTGTGTTAGTAAATAAAGAAGATAGATAACTATCTTCTTTATTTATATAATAGGAAAATACGCTATTTTAAGTTAAATGTAGGGGGGCGAGCATTACTTGTCCGCGAAGCAAAACTTCTTTTTTTATAATAAAATATTTTTTTAATTATAAAGTAGGGATACGAGAATGTAGTATTTCGAGACCTCGCGAGAAAAACAAAAATGTCCTACATTCAGCAAGATGGAGCGGATTGATTATTAGTATTAAAATCATTTGGTTTAACAGTTACTGTTTCATAGTTTGTATATATTACCATACCAGGTTTTGCATTTGTTGGTTTTTTTACATATCGAACATATGTGTAATCTACTTCTACATTTGAAGATGTAGATGCTTTACTATAAAATGCAGCAAGACTTGCACATTTATTTATTAAAACTTGTTCTATTTCATCACCATTTGTTTTAAGTATTACATGGCTTCCATGAACGATTTTGGTATGAAACCACATATCATTATTATGTGCAAATTTTAAAGTTAAGTAATCATTTTGTTTGTTATTTTTTCCAACATAAACGGTATAACCATCTATAACAAAAGTTAAAGGAGAAAAATCTTCTTCTTTTTGTTTTTTCTTATTAATCTTACTATCTTTTTTCTTTTTATCGTTTAAAGTATCTTTAAAGATAACATTTTCAGATATTTCTTCATATATTAAATGAATATCATTTATTGAACTTGCAGTATCTAGTTCGTAAATGATGCTTTCTATATAATCTATTTCTTTTGAGGTTTCTTTCTTTTGATTAGTTACTATTTGTAAAGCATTTTTTAGCTTGTTATACTTTTTAAAATATTTTTTTGCATTATAAGCAGGAGAAATAGTCTTATCTAAAGGAATTGTAATTCTTTCATTATTGTAATAATTGTCTAGTTCAATTTTATCTAAATTTTTACTATTATCAATTTTATATAAGTTAGCAGTGATTAGTTCTCCATATAGCTTATAGGTATCCATAGTATCACATTCTTCTAATTTTTTATTTATATTATTAAGACGTTTAGTGTATTTCTTTAGCTCTGCTAATATAAGTTTTAATATATTATTTCTATAATTCTTAAATTCTTCATCTACTTCTTTTTTAGAATAGAAATCATCTAAAAAGAAATTAACTGAAAGTGGGGAATAAGTATTGGTAATATCAATTACATAATCAGGCTTAGATGAAAATTCATAAAATTTACAAGCAAGGTTTTTAGAATTTACAGTGTTTTTTAAACTAGTATATATTTTTTCTAAATCATTTTTAGATACATCATTTGGTATATTTAATTTTTCTAATAAATATTGTAAATGATTTTTACTAATACCTATAAAAGTATTAGTAATTGCGTTTATATAATTTGGAAATTCAGTACTAATAGCATTATAAAATTCTTCAAAGGAATTTATATCTAAAAAGCTAAGTTTATCACTAATGGGTAATGTATATTCATGTGCAGGTAAAATATTTCTATTTGAATTTGAAAAGGTATCTAAATGACGTATACTATCTATTATCATATTATTTTCATTTGTCAATATGATATTTCCATGTTTTCCCATAAGTTCTATTATTAGTTTTTTTGTAATAAAATCATTTAATTCGTTAAAACCTTCAAGTTCAATAGTTATAATTCTTTCTAAATCATAATTTGATATAGATTTTATTCTCATTCCTATTAAATGCTTTCTAAGTAACATACAAAAATTAGGAGCATTAAGAGGATTTGGCTTTGATGTAGTAGTTAAATGCATACGATAATTTGAAGAATCAATATTAATTAATAAAGAAAAGTTTTTTCCGCATAGCATAAATGCCTAATAAAATTTCATTTTTATTAGGCTCAAATACTTTATTTATTTTACCATCAATTATACAAGAGTTTAATTCATTAACTACTTGTTTGGTTACTATTCCGTGAAAATGCCATAAAAGTTACTCCTTATTTGTAAGTTCACTATAGTCTTTAGTTAGGTAGAGCATTTTCTTTTTTTCGTATACTCAAAAAAGAAAAGCACTATATAACTGTGAAGTTGGTATATTTTAGTACTAATTATTACTATTGGTCAAGTTTAACTATACAGTGAACTGTTTTTTCGTCTTCAGTTTTCATTACAATATAATGTGTATTATCTATTTTAGAATAAAAACATTTTACAGTTTCACCAAGTTTTGTCTCTTTTTTATACATAATTTCAAATGAATTACAGTTTATTGTTTTATAAACTTCTTCTGGTAAAACTTCATATGCAATGTCCATATATGTAACATTATGAACATGACCATTAATATCAATGTCTTTTCTTTGTACTATATAATTAGAAACAGAAGAAATCTCATTAGGTATCATAATTTTATTTGGTTCTGGTTCTTCACCAAATACTTTTTTTGTTTCTATTTCATATGGGGCAATAACTTCGTTAGAAATTTTTATTAAACTCATACTATTAGCATCTAATAAAGCCCATTTTGAAGTTGCAATTGCTATTAGTTCGTTATTTTTATTATATACTTCAAAATCACGATATGTATAAAATTTTTGGGTATCTCTACCCCAAGTTTTAACTAAAACAGTTTCTCCATATAAAGGATTATTAAATACTTTTACTTTCCAATTTAATAAAACCCAGGTAACACTTGTTTTTTCTATATTATTAAGACCATAACCTACCATGTTAGAATGTTTACCAGCAATATCTTCTAGAAAACCAAGCAAGGCTTTGTTTGTTAATTTATTACTTTTACCAACATCACGAAATCCAATTTCAAATTTATGTTCTATTACAGCCATATTTTCACCTCTATAAAAAAATCGCCAACTAATATTGACAAAAGCTATTGTAACACATATAATAAAATTTGTAAATAATGTGCTACTATAGCTCAGTTGGTAGAGTGCTACCTTGGTAAGGTAGAGGTCACGGGTTCAATTCCCGTTAGTAGCTCCAACGACGTTTCTGTTCGAACTAATAGAACAGCTAGATATGAAAATCAATCAGTAAAATGGTTGATTTTTTCTTTTGCAAAAAATCATCCTAATTCTATAAGGAAAGGATGGTGCTTGAAATGAAGATAATTAAGCAAGAACTAGAATTTGAGGAATGTCTAAAACAACGACTTGAATTTATATGTGAGTTTTCTAAAGTTACTCCTACTTTTGTAAATGGTAGTATTAGAAAATTAGAAAAAACTAATCTTACATATATTGAGCCACATAGAGTGATTATTAAAAATATTACTTTTTTAGTTTTCAATTATTCTAATGATGTGTATATTTCTAATTTGACTAAAAAGATTAAATTAACAGAGTTAGAAGACTATTTGAAAAATATATAAATTGTAAATATTTGACATTTCTTAAAATCGTGATATAATATAGGCAATAAATTAAGTATAGCTGTTCGTCAAGAGCTATATAATTATGAGTACTTTGAAAAAATTATATTATATTGCATTATTATATTTTAGTTTATGATAAATGGATTTAAGAGATGTCAGTAGTACTCGTATTGTACTTTGATGTCTCTTTTTTGTTAGATTGGAGGTTATGAAAATTGAACGAAGAAAAGAAAAAATGTGGATTGTATATGAGAGTTTCAACAGAGGATCAAGCTAGAGAACGGCTTTAGTCTTCCAGAACAAAGAGAAAGACTAGAAACTTTTTGTAAATTCAAAGGCTATGAAATAGTAGATTATTACGAAGACGCTGGAATAAGTGCTAAAACTGGTAATCATAGACCAGAGTTTGAAAGATTAAAAGCTGATATTAAAGCAAAAAAGATAAATACTATTGTTGCTCTAAAACTAGATAGAATAACAAGAAGTATTTATGACTGGGAAAATTTAATGACATTTTTAGATGAAAATAATGCTTATTTAGACTGTGTAAATGATGAAATAAATACTACAAGTGCAAATGGCAAGATGATTTCAAGACTTTTAATGAGTGTTAGCCAAAATGAAATTGAAAGAACTAGCGAAAGAACAAAAATAGGTTTAGCAGGTGCAATAAAGAATGGGCATATTCCTCACATTGCACCATTAGGCTATAAAAGAGAAGATAAAAAGTTAATAATTGATTATTCTACTAAAGATATTGTTATTAGAATATTTGATTTATACTATAATGGCTATTCTTATCAGAAAATAAGCAATCTATTCAAAGAAGAAAAAGTATTAGGAAAAGATAATTGGCGAGATTCAACGATTATGGGAATTTTAGAAAATGAAATATATAAAGGCGATTTTGTTCATGGTAAGAAAACTAAACACCCTACTTACTATGAAGATGTTGTCGAACCTATTATATCAAAAGAAATGTGGGCAGATTGCCAAGTACAGAAAAAGAAAAATTCAAGAAGTTATAAAAGAACATTAACTTATTTATATTTACAAAAATTAAAATGTCCTAAATGTGGCAGAGTTTTAGGTGGTAAAGCTACTACAAAGAAAAATGGCAATGCCTATTTTTACTATTATTGTAATGATTGTAAAATTGAATTTAAAGAGAAAGTTATAAATGATTATTTTAATCAATTTATTAGTGAGCTAGTAGAATATGATTCTGTTGTCAATCAATTCTTCTTGCCTATGATAAAGCAAAAATTTGATGAGCCTAAAGAACAATTAGAAAAGGAAATAAATGAGCAGAAAAATAAACTTGAAAGAATTAGAAAAGCTTATATTGGTGGTGCATTTAATTTAGATGTATATAAAGAAGAAACAAATATTGTTGAAAAAGCAATAAAAGAATTAGAGAATAAATTAGATACTACTGATTGTGCAGAAGAATTAAGATTTACGCCAAAAGATATTTTACTAAAACGAGATATTGACTTTATCAACAAAATAAAGCTAGATAAGGAATATCAAGAACGAACTAAAACTTGGAATGATTATACAAGACAGGAACAAGCAGACTTAATAATGAAATATGTTGATGATATAGAACTTGCTTTAGTTGGTAACGAAGTAGTTGTAAAACAAATAAACTTTAGAGATTCCATCTGTAAACCTTGTCAAGAATTATTTGATAAAGGTTATATAGATACTACAAAACCAGCAATATTTGGTAATGTACTGGGTAATGTTAGATTTAGTAATTATCTAGCCGAAGAAGAAGTTGGCGAAATCATTATGAGATTAAGGCAATATTATGATGTGGGTTATACTGAAGCAACATACTATGTAGACAAGCAAGTATTTTATTTCAACTTTATTGAAGATAATAGTGCTATTGTCAGAGTGTTCCCTTTAAAAGATTACTATAAACTAGATCCAGACAATAAAATGGAGACTTATGAGTTTGGAATTATTTATATTCGAAAAGAAGATAAATTCCAAATGAAAGAAATTGACTCTGCATTTGATTATATACCAGATGAAACAAACGATAGTGTAATCTATATGAAAGAGCCTACACCTATTTCAGTAGGTGTAAAGCCAGTAAAATTCTGCGAAGAAGATACAGAATAATTGTTGCAACTATATAAAAATAGCTACTATGTTGCAACAACAAATTAACGAGAACAAATTTGTATTTGCGATTAGCAAATATAAATTTTGTAGCGAGTTAATTTGATAAATTTTAGCTCTGTGAG
>CAPIEU010000022.1 GCA_948630815.1 uncultured Clostridia bacterium | reverse complement strand
TATAACCTCTTTATTGTTCTATTCGTTCGTTTCAATTGGAGCGTCAACTGGGCAAACACCAGCGCAAGTTCCACATCCAATACACGCATCTTTATCTATTATGTATCTTTCATCGCCTTGAGATATACATTCAACTGGACAATTTGCTGCGCAAGCTCCACAACTGATACATTTATCTGTAATTTTATATGCCATTTTTCTCGCCTCCCTATTTTTCTATATCTATTTTACCGCTTCCATGATAGTAATATATTTCGCTAGTTTGCAGTATATACTAAACTGTAATTTCTTATATATCTTCCTGATTCATTTTGTCTTGTTCTTCTAGTCTTTCTAGCTTTCTTAATTCTTTTAAATCTTCTTTGTCTAGTCCTTGTAAGTCATCTTTATCTTCTACATCTTTTACTATTTTTACATCGCTTGCATTAAATTTTTTGTAGAAGTATCCTTCTTTATCTTTAAATTTTACTCTAATTCTTTCTTTTAAAGTTTCTATGGAATCTACTACTCCTTCGCCATCTTCTAAAGTTTTTACTATTGCTCCTACTTTTGGTAATTTTGCTAGCTTCTCTAAATATGCTTCTTCTTCATATTTTAAACAACACATAAGTCTTCCGCAGTTTCCAGAAATTTTGGCTGGATTTAAAGATATGTTTTGCTCTTTTGCCATTTTTATTGATACTGTTTCAAAGTTTCCTAAGAATGAACAACAGCATAATTCTCTTCCACACATTCCATTTCCACCAATTCTTTTTACTTCATCTCTTACACCTATTTGGCGAAGTTCTATTCTTGTTTTAAATATAGCTGCCAAATCTTTTACTAAGTCTCTAAAATCTATTCTTCCATCTGCTGTAAAATAGAATAAAAGTTTCGAGTTATCAAATTTATATTCTACATCTGTTAAGTTCATGTCTAATTCGTGTTTTTTTATTTGTTCTAAACATATATCAAATGCTTCTTTTTCTTTTTCTTTATTTTCCTCATGGTGCTTTTTATCTTTATATGTTGCTACTCTAATTATTGGTTTTAACTCGTTTTCTATTTTTTCTTCTGGTAAAAATTTATTTTCTATTACAACTTCTGCATATTCTTCACCCATTGAAGTTTCTACTATTACATATTGTCCTTTATTTAATTTATAATGATTTGGGTCAAAGAAATATATTTTTCCTGGTTTTTTAAATCTTACTCCTATAATTTCTTTCACAATTATTGTTTTCCTTTCTTTATATTTTTTGTTTGGTGGGCAGACACGATACCTACCCCTAAACCGTTTATTCAATTTTGTCTTTTGTTATTCGTTCCAAATTCTATATATCATATTATCAATGTTCATGTCAAAATTGCCATTTGCTTTTAAGTTTTTTTTCGTTTGTTCCACTGCTTCTATGTATTTTATATAATTAGGATTTTCTAATTGTTTGTTTGCTAATATTATATTAATATAATCTAGTATATCATATATCTCTTCTTTATTTTTATAAATTATATCTAATTTATTTATTACATCAAGTAATCTATAGTTTTCAATATTAGAAAATATTTTTGATGCTTCTATATATTCTTCTTTTTTTTCATTTACTTTAAGTGCTTTTTCTATACTTCCTTCACAAGCATTTAAAATATTATTATCTAATTCTATATTGTAATTATTAATTAGAAATTCTTTTAAGATATCATCTTCTATTTTCCTAAATACGATTTTCATACATCTTGATTTTATTGTATTTAAAAACATACTTTCATTAGAACCTATCATTATTATTGTAATATAGCTTGGTGGTTCTTCTAAAGTTTTAAGTAAAGAATTTCCTGCTTCTTTTGTCATCAAATCTGCATCTTTTATAATATAAACTTTTCTTTTAGATATAATTGGCAATTCTTGTACTTTGCTTCCGCATTTCTCTTATTTTTTCTATTTTTATACTACCATTTTCAGGTTCTATTTCTATTAGGTCTGGATTGTTATTATTGTCTATCTCTATACAAGATTTACATTTGTTACAAGATTTATTTTCTTCTTGGCATAATATCATTTTTGCGAATTCTTTAGCAAATAAACTTTTACCGAATTCCACTTGGTCCTATAAACATATAACTATGTATAACTTTATTTGATTTCACTAAATTTTCTAATGTAGTTTTTACTTTATCATTTCCAATTAAATTATTAAATGCCATTATAACTCCTTTTTTTTATACTTAAGCAATTATAATTATATATTATTTATACTGATTTATCAAGATTTTTTATATAAAAACCTTATCTTGTAACCATTTTGTGTTATTGTTTAACTTATAAATAATATTAAATGCGGACTACTATAAGTCCGCATTTTCCTAATCAACCTTTCCAAATAAATTAAATGGCCAAAATCTAATCCATACTATACTTTCTAATCTCTCTAATGGCACACATCCAAACTTTCTTGAATCATCACTTCCAGACCTATTATCTCCCATTACAAATATGCAATTTTCTGGTACTACTAAGTCTGAAAACACACCTGTTGGTTCTGTTCTTACTGTACTTTGCAAATAATCTTCTTTTAGTTCTTCTCCATTTATATATACTTTTCCGTTTTCTATTTTTATATGCTCACCTGGCAATCCTATTACTCTTTTTATATAACTATCTTTTCCTAGTTCTAGTATATAATATCTAAATTTAGAAAAAATGTTATTAATATTATGATTGTATTCTGCAACTGGTGTATTTGCTTTGGCTGCTGATAAATATCTTGTTGAAGGTGCTTCAAATGTTACTATATCTCCTCTTTTTGGCATGGTATGCGTAATTCTAATTGTTCTATTTAAAATTAGTCTTTGTCCTTCTTTTAAAGTTGGATACATTGATGATTGTTGTACAATAGTTGGTGTTCCTATAAAATATCTAACTATTAATGCAAGTGCAACTGCAATAACTATGCAATATACCCATTCTAATATTTCTTTTATATTTATTTTTTTTTCATCTTCCACTTAAGATTCTCCCTTTCGTAGTGTACTTGTTTGCCTATTTATTATATATTATTTTTATTGTTTTTACAAGATTTTGAAGCGTTTTTTATAAACATTCGGTTACAAGATAATGGTTTTGTACAGCAAATTTATTGCAAACGTTGTAGGGGCGAGCATTGCTCGTCCGCAATTTCGCATTTTATAATAATCATATTGCTTAAAATGTATATCTTTTTTTGTTATATTCTATCTCATATTTTCCCTTTATAATATATTTTCAATATTTTAAAGGGAATTTCTTCGAAGATTTTTTTATATAAAACCATTATCTTGTAACCTTTATTTCTTCGTAGGCACACGAATTACAACTTCTGTCCCCTTACCATATTCGCTCTTTATATCGATACTACCATCATTTTTATCTAATATTTCTTTTGCAATTGATAACCCTAAACCTGTTCCACCCATTTCTCTTGTACGTGCTTTATCAACTCTATAAAATCTATCAAAAATTCTTGATAAATCATCTTCTGGAATTCCTATTCCTGTATCTATTACTTTTATATATGCATCATTATAAACAAATCCTACATATATTTTTATATTTCCTTTTTCAGGTGTATATTTTATACTATTTGTTAATATATTTAGTACTACTCTTTCTATTCCATATTTATCAGCATAAACAGGTGGTACATTTGCTGTTACAAAACATTCTACATTATGTTGTTTTTTATCTATTTCAAGTTGCACTTTCTCTTGACAACTTTTTACTAATTCTCCTAAATCAAATTCTTCTCTTTTTGCTTTTTCTTGGTTATTATCAAACCTTGATAATGCTAATAAGTCTGTAACAAGTTTTGCCATTCTTCTTGCTTCTGCTGCTATTACTCCTAAAAATTTGTCTTGAGTTTGTTTATCATATTCTCCTTCTAGTAATGTGTCTGCATATCCCATTATTGATGTAATAGGTGTTTTTAATTCATGTGACACATCAGCAACGAATTCTTTTCTCATATTATCTAGTTTTACATGTTCTGTTATATCTTGTATAACTACCATTACTCCATCTGGCCTATCTAGTTCATCTTTTAATGGTGCAAAAAACAAATTAATATATTTATCTCCTAAATTTACTCTTTCTTCTGATGAAGTCCATGCGTCTAAATAAATAATTTTTTCCATATTTATATCTACATTTAACTTTTTAAATATGTTATCAAATGTATCATCTTCTGGCATAATCCTTAATAATCTTGTTGCTGCTGGATTAACTAACATAATATCTCCATCCATATTAAATGCAATAATTCCATCTGTCATATGTAAAAGAATTGTTTCAATTTGATTTTTTTGTCTTGAAACTTCACTTAGGTTATCTTTTAATTCTATAGTCATCTTTCCAATTGCATCGGCAATTCCATCTACTTCTTTAGTTTTTTTAGTCTCTTCTATTTTTGTTTCTTCTCCTGTAGCAACCTTTCTTGCACTATCTATTAACCTATTTATTGGAATTGTTATTTTTGTTATAACATATATAGATATTACAATTGCTATAACTAAAAATCCAAATAACGCATATCCTAATAACCATGTTCCTTTGCTAATTATGTTTGATAAATTGTTTTGTAGATTTTCTATATTATTAACTGAAGGTATGTTTAAGTATGTTGTTTGTATATTAATTAAAAAATATCCTCCAATTCCAGCAATAATTACAATTCCTATTACTGTTAAAATTATTATAATTTTAAATTGTACATTTTTTATCATTTATTATCACCTCTTAAAAAAATGGCAGACTAGGGCGTCTGCCACTACACTTATTAATTTATCATATTTGTAGGAGTCGGGGTGTCTTCATCGACCCTTTTTTATTAATTACTTTTTCTCATTAAACAAGGAAAGTCGAAAGTCGCTAAAGACTTTCGACCTTTTTATTTTGATGCTATATAGTACCCTACTCCTCTTTTTGTAATTAAGATTTTTGGTGCTGATGTATCTTTTTCTATTTTTTCACGTATTCTTCTTACTGTAACATCAACTGTTCTTATATCTCCATAATATTCATATCCCCATACTTTTTCAAGTAATACTTCTCTTGTGATTACCTGTCCTGGTTGATTTGCTAAGTATTTTAAAACTTCAAATTCTCTTAGGGTTAAATCTACTACTTCTCCAGAAACTTTTACTTCAAATTTATCTAAATCTAAGCTTAATTCTCCAACTATAATCTTATTTGTGTTTCCTTCTTTTGCTGTTTCAGCACTATTTGTAGATAGTTCTACTTTTCTTAGGTTAGCTTTTATTCTAGCCATTAACTCTCTTACACTAAACGGCTTTGTAACATAATCGTCTGCACCTAATTCTAATCCTAATATTTTATCTATTTCTTCATCTTTTGCTGTTAACATTAAAATTGGAACATTTAGTGTGTGTCTAATTTTTTTACATACTGCTAGTCCATCCATTTTTGGAAGCATTATATCTAATAAAATTAAATCTGGTTTTTGGCTTAGTGCTACATCAACAGCTGTTAAACCATCATTTGCTTGTAATGTGTTATATCCTTCTTTTTCTAAGTTATACACTAAAATATCTACAATATGTTGTTCGTCATCTACTATTAATATTGTTTTCTTATCTTTATCTAATATTTCTTCTTCCATAAGGCTACACCTCTATACTTTTAATATCTATAGCAAAAATATATCATAAATACTTTTTTTTAACAATAGTTTTTTAAATTTTTCTTTTATTTATACTTGATGTTACTCTTATTTCATCTTATATATTTAACTTATTTGGTATAATTTTATTCATAGTATATCTTCTTGCCAATATAATATTGGATAACCATCATTTTTTAATGGTTCTTTATTATCTAATATGAACTTCGTATTTGTATATGCTTTCATTTCATCTTCTGTTAGCTCTTTACAATTATCACTAGCAGAAACTCCATGTCCTATACAACGATATCCTAAAGTCCAAAAACAATTATTTACATTTATTCCATCATTGCGACCAACAATCGCACCCGCTGATCCTCCAACAGGGATAATACCTATATTATAACAATTTTGTATACTAGCAGATTCATCTCCATACCATTTGCCACACATACCTCCACCATTACCATGCCATGGTGCTATTTCACCTTTATTATAGCAATATTCTATAGAACAAGATCCTCGTCCTAATATTCCACCAACATTCGAGTACCCTCCATCTTTGCCTTTCCCAGTTATATTTCCAACATTGTAACATTCCTCAATTTTGCCTACATCCATCCAGCCTACAATACCTCCAACATTTGGTCCTTCTGCTGTTACATTAGCCAAATTTGCACAAGCTGTAATAACTTCAGTACTTTCAAAAACTCCTACTATACCGCCAGCATCCCAACTTAATGCCAAAATTTCTGCATTATTTTTACAAGATGTAATCTTAGAATTACCACGTAATAGTCCAACAATTCCGTCCTACATGAGAATTACCTGTAACCATAGAATTATCACCAGTTGAAATAGTATTAACATTAGTGATTTCTACATTTGTTGCAGAACCTAGTAACATTCCTGAATCATTGCCGTGAAGTACTTACAATTCCTACTATATTTAAATCTTTAAATTGTCCTCCATCTGAAAATCCAAATAATCCTTGAATAGAAGAATTAGAATTTATATAAAGTCCTGTTATTGTTTTTTTATTTCCATTAAATATGCCTTTAAATGGTTTTGATTCATTCCCAATTGGTGTCCAACTTATGCTACTTATAGTTTCACTTTCTTTATGACATATATTACTTAAATCTATACTTGCACCTAGTGTTATTGTCTTTCCTTCATATTCTCTACCACTATTAACTAAGTTTGCAAATTCTTTTAATTCTTCGTCTGTCCATATTATTAAATCTTGCTCAAGACCTATTATTCTTATATTTTTTACTTTATATTCGTTTTTTATATCCTCTACATATACACTATATGTTCCATTATTGTTTATTATTTTCTCTACTGTATATGTTCCATCATTATTATTTGTAGCCATTACATTCTCATTATTTATTTTTACAGTACTCAATTCAACTAAGGAAGATATTGTTATTATTATTTTTTCTTCCTTATAATTGGCTGAATATTGCATTTCATGATTTATAACTATATCATTACTTTCTTTTCCATTTTCTAATGACACCATAATTTGTGGTATTGTTTTATCTATTTGAAATTGCCAGCCGTCTACTGTTACAATATCTCCATTTATTTTCATATTATTTTGTTGTATTGCCATATTTAAATCTTCATCATTGTACTGAGGTTTTATTATTCTATTTATTTGTACATCCATTAATACTGCTTCAAGTTTTTCTCTTGCAGCTGCTTTGCTATACTTATTGCTTGCATCATTAGCTGTTTTAAATAAACCATTTTCTCCTATTAATACATTTATTGTTACTCCTGCTAGTATTAGCAATACTATAATTGTAATTATTAATGCAATTAATGTTATTGCTTTTTGTTCTTTACTTTTGTACATTTCTTTTCCTCCTTAGCTTTAGTATTATCTTTATTCTTCTTTTTATGTCTTAATTTGTATTATTGTATTGACTTAAATACTTAGCCTTTTACTATATGTCTACATATTATAATAACTTACATTACTTTATCAAGAAAAACAATAATTAAAGCATATATAAAAAAATATATATGCTTTAATTATTATGAAATATACTAATCTAAAAATGTATATTTATTACTAATTTAGTTTATATGTTTATTTTTCTAATGCCATATGTATCATTGCCATTCTTACATATACTCCATTTTGTACTTGTTTAAATATACGTGATTTCTCGCATTCTACAACATCATCTGCAATTTCTACTCCTCTATTAAATGGTGCTGGGTGCATTATTATTGCCTGTTTTTTCATTTTTGCTACACGTTCTTTATTTAAACCATATAGTTTATGATATTCATCTATAGTTTCTTGCATCTTAGTTTCATGTCTTTCATGTTGTACTCTAAGTAGCATTACAACATCTACTTTATCTAAAATTTCTTCTAATTCTATATAGTTATATCCCTTTTCTTTATATTCAAGTGGTCCAGACGTATAAACTTCTATTCCTAGTTTTTGCATTACTTTAAAGTTTGTATGTGCCACTCTTGAATGCTTAATATCTCCAACTATTACTACTTTTAATCCTTGAAATTCACCAAATTCCTCACGTATAGTTAATAGATCTAATAGTGATTGTGATGGATGATTTCCTGTTCCATCTCCTGCATTTAAAATTGGAGTTTTTATTCTTTCTAATTGTTTATAATATTCATTATCTATATGTCTAATTACTAATGCATCTGTTCCAAAACTCTCAAAAGTTTTTATTGTATCATATAAACTTTCTCCTTTTTTTAGACTTGAATTTCCTGCATCAAAATTTTGTGTTCTACATCCTAATCTTAAAGCTGCCATATCAAAGCTATAATGTGTTCTTGTTGAAGGCTCAAAAAATAAGTTTGATATTACCTTTTTTCCTTTGTAATCTACCTCTTTACCATTTTTAAATTCTTCTGCTAAATCAAGTATTTCGTTAATTTCGCTACTAGAAAAGTTATCTAAGTTTAATATGTTCATCTTAAAACCTCCTATTTTATTAAAATACTTTTTCAAAAGTATCTTTCTGGATTTCATCTGGAACTTCTATTGGATATTTACCTGTAAAACATCCTTCACAAAATCCGCTGGCATTAGAAGTTATAGCTATTTTTCTTAGGTTTTCTATACTTAAATATTCAAGCGAATCTGCTCCTATTTCTTTTCTTATTTCTTCTTTAGTTTTATTTATTGCAATAAGTTCATCTTTTTTTGCAACGTCTGTTCCAAAATAACATATCCCTAAAAATTCAGGTGATGCTATTCTTAAATGTATCTCTTTTGCCCCTGCTCTACGTAATGTTTTTATTAATCTTGTTATAGTATTTCCTCTAACTATTGAATCATCTACTAATATTATTTTCTTTCCATTTACTGTTTCTTTTATTGGATTAAGTTTTAATAATACTTGCTTTCTTCTTTTGGTTTGAGTTGATTGTATAAAGGTTCTTCCTATATATTTACTTTTTATAAATGCCATATCATATGGTATTTTGGACTCTTTTGAATAACCTAGTGCTGCATCAAGTCCTGAATCTGGTACACCTGCTACAAAGTCTGCTTCTACTGGTGCTTGACGTGCTAATGCTTTTCCTACTTCTTCTCTAAAGTGATGTACATTTACTCCATCTACAATTGAATCTGGTCTTGCAAAATAAATATATTCAAAAATACATAATCCATCTTTTTCACCATTTTTGCAGTCATATGATTTCATTTCATTATCATGCATTACTATTACTTCTCCTGGTTTTACATCTCTTTCTAAATCCGCTCCCATAATATCTATTGCACAACTTTCTGAAGAAAAAATTATATCATTACCTAATTTTCCAATACAAAGCGGTCTAAACCCTTGTGGGTCACGTACTGCAATTAGTTTTTGTGAACTCATTACTAATAATGAATATGCACCTTTTATATATTTCATAGTATTCATTACAGCTTCTTCTATAGAATGAACTTTTAGTCTTTCTCTTGCTATTATATAAGCAATTACTTCTGTATCTGATGTAGAATTAAATATTGCTCCATTTTCTTGAAGCTCTTTTCTTAGTTCTACTGCATTTGTTAAATTTCCATTATGTACTACCGCTAGATTTCCTTTTGCATATCTAATTACAATTGGTTGTGCATTTTCTTTTTTTGGTGCTCCCGTTGTTGAATACCTTACATGTCCTACTGCCATTTTTCCCATTGGAAGTTTATCTACTACTTGCTGATTAAAAACATCTGAAACTAATCCAATATCTTTATGATATGATATAATTCCTCCATCATTTATAGCAATCCCACAAGCTTCTTCACCTCTATGTTGAAGGCTAGAAAGTCCAAGACATGTATAATATGAAACATTTTCTTCTTTTGTTTCTGAATAAATACCAAAAATTCCACATTCTTCTTTTAATTTCTTTATCATAAAAAAACCTCAAATCTTTTATACTCTACTTTTTATTATAAAAGATTTAAGGAAAAATGTATAGTCTATTTTATTATTTTTTTCGACTTTTTGTTTAATGCTAAAATAAAAATTTTAATTTTCACGAATTTGAATCAATGAGGGCATCGACCCCTACATTTTTATTTTTTCTTGATACATTTTCATAAGTTCTGCTACACAATCACTTTCTGTTATTGTATGCCAATCAAAACCATAGGCTTCCATTACTGCCTTATCGTTTTCCTGATGTGCTTTTCTTAGTTCAGGTGGCATTGTTAGCTCATCGTATAAATCTGCTAAACTACTATTATGATATAATTCCCTTGCGTCAAGTATTCCTTTTGCTGTTTTTTCTATTTTTTCTTTTTGTTCTTTTGTTGGATTACACCATATAAAATTATTATATACTATATCTTTTGAATATCTATATCGCATTTCTAATCTTCCTGTCACTGTTCTCATCCAAGACATATGTACATTTGAGGTTAGTATGCCAAATTCATATATTGTTGCATTTGGTATTATTTGAACAGCATCAGTAACAATATTGTCTCCTTCTAAAAAAGCCATTGGTACATATCTTCTTTTTTCAGAAGAAACTCTAGGAATAATTATAAAAGCTTCTCCAACAGGTTGAGTTATTTGTGCAAATAACATAGGAGTATTTGCAAATTTCCTAATCCCTTCTGCTATGCTTTTTTCCCTTGTTTCTTTACATTTTCTAATTCTTTCTATTATTTCTGGATATTTCTTTAGCTCTGTTGGTTCTACTCCCTCTAACCATAAACAATATCTTTTTTTATTATGTAAAAATTCAACTGTTCCTAATAATGGCTTAATATACTTTGAAATTTCTGGTTTCTTTTCTATAAGGTTTTTATACTCCGATTCTTCTATAATTAAATTTCCACCATCTGCTGGCTTATTTCCATATATCATTTTTGAAACATTACTTATAGGACTATTTCTGCTGGTTACAATAATATTAGGTGCATCATATAAATAATAATTTATATTTTTTGCTTTTACTTTTTTATCTCCTTCATATAAAAATTTATTATCTTTATTTATATTTGAAAATCCAATTATTACACAATGAACATGAGCTTTTTGACTTGCTTCACTATCCCAGATAAAACTTTTATATGCAAAATTAATATGTATGTTTAATTTTTCCCACATACGTGCTACTGTTTCACCTTGAGTTATACTATTGGTAGAAACAAAACAACTCTCTATACTTGTATTATTTATATAATCACTTGCTTTTTTATACCAACAACTTACATAATCTATATTTTTAACTTTTGGGTAAAGAGTTTCAACATCTTTTTTCTGTTCTTTGGTCATATAAGTAAATCCTACAAATGGCGGATTTCCCATTATGTAGTTTAGTTCTTCTTTTGGTACTACTTCTTGCCAGTCTATTCTTAAAGCATTTGCTTCTATTATGTTTGCATATGTTTTTAATGGTAAAAAGTCTAAGTTTATATGTAATAGTTTCTCTGTTTCTTTCATCATTTGGCTTTCTGCTATCCATAATGCAGTTTTTGCAACTGTTACTGCAAAATCGTTTATTTCTATTCCGTAAAATTGACCTATTGATACTTGTATTGGCGATATGTTTTCTTCTCCTATTCCTATTTGTCCTTTATTTAGGGTTTCTATTACTTCATTTTCTAATTTTCTTAATGATATATATGTCTCTGTTAAAAAGTTCCCACTTCCACACGCTGGGTCTAGGAATTTTAAGTTTGCTATTTTTTGTTGAAACTCACTAAGCTTTTTCTTTTTTGTTTTTATTACTGTTATTTCCTTTATTTCTTCTAGTTCTTCCTTTAATTCATCCAAAAATAATGGGTCTATTACTTTATGTATGTTTTCTATTGATGTATAGTGCATTCCTCCACTTCGCCTTGTTTCTGGGTTTAGTGTGCTTTCAAATACTGCCCCAAATATCGTTGGGCTTATCTCGCTCCAATCAAAATTTTCACTTGCTTTTGTTAGTAATAGTTCTTTTACTTTTTCATTTAACATTGGTATTTCTATATTTTCTTCTGCAAATAATCCTCCATTTACATATGGAAATTCGGCTAGATCTTGTGTTAAATATGGGTCTCTTTCTTCTACTTTTGTATCTAATATCTTGAATAATTCAATTAATGCTTTTCTTATATCTTCTGCCTTATAATTTTTTAAATAGTCGTGGAACATATTGCGTTTTCCAAATATTTCTGCGTCTTCTGCATACAAACAAAATACTAGCCTTACACATAACATATTTAAACTTTTTAGAGATTCTTCATTATTGGGGTCTTTATATAATGGCAATATTTCTTCATATAGTTTTCCTACTATTTCCCCTGCTTGTATTGATACTTCCATCTCTTTTTTTAGGTTTTCACTTTTACTATCTACTATAAATTGTAACCTATAATATTCTTTTTCTAAGTCTTTTAACAATATTTCTTCTGGCTCTCCATTTGGGTTTTCCATATTATATATTAAAAATGATTTAAAATTACAAGTTATTACATATTTTGGATGCTTTGAAAGTGGTAGTTCTGTAATGTATTTTTTAGCTTGTTGAAATGGAGTAAGTAAGTTTCCATCTGCTTGTCTTATTCCTTTTTTCAAATCTTTATCTATACTTTTTTGTTCTATTAATATTTTTGTACTTGGTATATATCCGTCTATAAATCCTGTACTTTTATCTATATGTACTTGGTCTTCAAATTCTATAAATTCTGTTGGTTTTTCTATTCCCAATACTTCATTTAATAATTGTAGCCAAAATTTTTGGCTTTCTCCTTTTTCATATCCTTTATCTTTCCAATATTCTACAAATTCTTTTGCTCTTTTTTGTTGTTCATTTATTTTCATGTTTAATACCATTCCTTTCGCAAGGCATAACTCGGTTAGAAAAGAATTATTTTTCAACCTTTTTTCTTTTGCCTATGATTATATCATATTAATATAATTTTGTGTTACATATTAATATTTTAATTTATTGGGCGGACTAAAGTCGTCCGCTCCTACAAATATTTGCATTTTGTATTGTTTTAAAAAAGAGCGGACCAAGCTCGTCCACCCTATAACCTATTATCTTTCTTTTTTAATTGCATTCTTATATTCTATATAATCTTCTATTAAAATCTTTATTACTGTAAATATTGGTACTGCTATAAACATTCCAAACACGCCAAAATATGCTCCACCAATTGTTACCGCAAATATTACAAGTAGAGGACTAATTTCTAATGAACTTCCTATTATTTTTGGATTTATAATATTTGCATCAATTTGTTGTAATATTATAACTATTACTGCCATCCACACTGCTTGTGATATACCTCCTGTAAATATTGTTATTATTATGGAAATTCCTACTCCTATTATTGCTCCAAAATATGGTATTAAGTTTGATATTCCTATTAAAAATCCAAGTAGTACAGCATATTTTACACCTAAAATAAGCATTGCAATAGAAGTAAGTATTCCTACTATTATTGCATCTATTACTTGACTTGATAGAAATTTAAAGAATATCGTATTTGTATTTTTAAAGTATTTTCCTATTGAATTGTAAGTTTTCTCTTTTAATACTGCTCCTGCTAATTTTTTTATGAAGTTTAAAATTCTTGTACGTTCAAGTAATATATATACTGACACTATAAGTGATACAAAGAAATCAAAAATTCCATTTGCTATTCCAATAGCACCTTTTGCATATTCTGTTATTGTATCTATATTTATATATTCTTCTATTTTTATGTCTGATAGGCTATTTGCTATTTTTTCTATATCAATTTTTCTTATAATAGATTCTTCTGGTATGTTTTTTAGTCCTTCCATTGTATTGTTATAATATCCTACTAAGTTATTTGCAAGGTCTTGAATACTTGTAGCAAGTGTTGGTATTATAAAATTCATTGCGATGATTATAACTATTAATACTATCAAATATACAGTAAATACACTAAATGTACGTGCTTTTTTCTTTACTAATTTTAATTTTGATTTTAAATAAAATTTTTCTATTTTTTTACTAGGTATATAAAGTATATAAGCTATAAGTATTCCTATTATAAATGGCATTAATACATTTATAATTCCTTTTACCCAATTTGCTATTTGTGAAAAGTTATCTAGGGTTTTATATACTATTATTACTGCTACTGCAAATATAAACCAGTATAACCATTTCCCCCATATGTTATTTTTCTTTTCCATTTTATTTGCTCCTTTTTTATTATTACTTTCAAAATTCGCTTCCAGTAGGTAATATGTTTATTTTTATATATTATAATTCTATTTCCAATTCTACTGGGCAATGGTCACTACCATATACCTCTGTATGTATTTTAGCCTCTTTTATTTTTTCTCTTATATCATTTGACACTATAAAGTAATCTATTCTCCAACCTATATTTTTTTCTCTTGCACTTCCCATATATGACCACCAACTATATTCTATCTTTTCTGGATACATATACCTAAAAGAGTCTGTAAAATTTGCTTTTAGAAGTTCTGTCATTTTTCCTCTTTCTTCATCTGTAAAACCGGCATTTCTTCTATTTGTTTTTGGATTTTTCAAATCTATTTCTTCATGTGCTACATTTAAATCCCCACACATTATTACTGGTTTTTTCTTGTTTAAGTAGCTTAAATATTTTCTTATTTCATCTTCCCAAACCATTCTGTAATCTAATCTTTCTAACTCTCTTTTTGAGTTTGGTACATATATATTGGCTAAATAAAATTTTTCAAATTCTAGTGTTATTACTCTTCCTTCTTTGTCATGTTCTTCTATTCCTATTCCATATGTTACATTAATTGGTTCTATTTTTGTAAATATTGCTGTTCCTGAATATCCTTTTTTTTCTGCACTATTCCAGTATTCTTTATATCCTTTTAGTTCAAAATCTTCTATTTGTCCTTCCCTCATTTTAGTTTCTTGTATACAAAATATGTCTGCGTCTATATTATAAAAAAAGTCTTCAAAACCTTTTTTCATTACTGCTCTTAAACCATTTACATTCCAAGAAATTAATTTCATATAACTTGTCCCCCTTAGCTTTTAGAGTATTATACATTATTCCTATACTTTTTGCAATATTTGTTTTTTTGATAAATTATGTTGACTTTTTGTTTGCATTATGCTATCTTTTATTATATAGATAGAAGTAAACTTCAGAAAAGTGCAGTATCATCTTGATTCTACATAAGAAAAGAGGTGATGCTTATGAATAAATTAATATTTAAATGTTTAATATTTTCTATAACTTTCAATATAATATTATTGTTCATAATATTCGCTTTAATTATATTTTTAATTTTAGCATAAAAAAATTGCACTATCTGAATAGCCCTTCAGTAGTGCAGTAATTTTATTCTACAACAAGATGGCTCACATTTTTATGTGGTAAGCTTCTATCTATTTTTATTATAACACAAACCTTTCATTTGTAAATACTTTTTGTCAAAAATATTTGTTTTTTTTTAGTTTCTTTGCTATAATAAGATTATATTACGATTCACAAACGCTTCTTAAACTCCGCTTCATCTTGCTGTAGGTATGGCATTTTTATTTTTCTCACAAGTTTCGAAAAATAAAAAGCTCTTGCGTTCACGTGAAGCTACTTTGTACTATCAGTAGCCCTCGAATTGTAATAATATTATATTTAAAAAAGGAGATTTTTATATATGTATAATTTAGTAATTTTTGCTTCACGGAAGTGGTACTACTTTACAAAGTGTTATCGATGCTATAAATAATAAAGAATTAGATGCCAAAATTAATTTAGTTGTATCTGATAAGCCAAATGCTTATGCGTTAGAACGTGCTAAGAAAAATAATATCGATACTTATATTATTCATTCTAAAATTAAGGATGATATTGATTATGAATTGTCTTCTGTTTTAGAAAAATATGATATTGATTTGATTGTCCTTGCTGGATATTTAAAAATGATTGGTGATAATTTAATAAATAATTATAAAATTATAAATACTCATCCATCATTACTTCCTAAGTTTGGAGGTTCTGGTATGTATGGAATGAAAGTTCACCAAGCTGTATGGGAAGCACAGGAAAGTTTTACTGGTCCTACTATTCATTTTGTAAATAATGAATATGATAAGGGAAATATTATTATTCAGACTAAGGTTGAAGTTAAAAGTATAGATACTCCTGAAATTATTAGCAAAAAAGTTCAAGCTATTGAAAAAATACAACTTGTAGAAACCTTAAAAAGATTTGTAAATGGGGAATTATAGAAAAGTTGCTCTGCATATGCAGAGCAACTTTTCTAATGTACATATATGTTTCCTATGTCTTTTCTATAATCTAAGACTTTATCAACATTTTTTTCTATTACATCATATACTTGTTTTTTTATTTCTTCAAAATTGTCTCCTGTTTTTTCAATAGCAAATAATCTTGAATTACTTACTGATGTATATGTATCTCCTTCTAATTTTTTTGCATTTGCAAAATATAATTTTACTCCTGATTTTTTTATATCTTTTGTATTTAGTTTAAATATTACAGGTTCTTTATTTGGTTTTACAGCGTAGTCTTTACTTACAACATATACTGTAAATGTATATGTGTTTTTAAATTTACAGTTTTCTACTGATAATGTTCCATTTACTATATTTTCTAAAACTTCTGTAAATGGTGTTTCTAAAGCATTTAGCACATTTATTGCTTCTGGATCTCCAAATCTTGCATTAAATTCTATAAATTTTATTCCTTCTTTTGTTTTAAAGAAACCTCCATATAGTACACCTATAAATTCTAAACTATCTTTATTTAGATAATTAATTGTTTTTTTCATTAATTCTGCACATTTATCTACATCTTCTTTTGTTAAAAATGGTAATAATCCATTAGGATAGCTCATACATCCCATTCCACCTGTTCCAGGTCCTAAATCTTTTTCATAACGATATGGATAATCAAATGTTATTGGCATTGGCACTACATTTTTTCCATCTGTTAAACACATAACTGTAAATTCAGATCCTTCTACTTTATCTTGCACAATTACTTTTCCACTATCTTTTAAGCAAGATTTAGCATACTCATAGCCTTCTTCTAAACCTTTAAAGTGTATTCCTCCTACTTTTACTCCTTTTCCTCCTGTTAGTCCTTCTGGTTTAACTACAAAATTATCATCTTTATAGTTTTTAATCACTTCATCTAATTGTTCTATACTTTCTATTTTATAGTTTTTTATTATTACTTCTGGTGCAAGTTTATTTACTACTTCAAGTGCATATGTTTTACTCCATTCGATTTTTGAACCTTTTGAAGTTGGTCCAAATACTTTAAGTCCTAAACTCTTTGCTAAATCTATTAATCCATCTTGTAATAAATTATCACTACTTATAACACAAAGTTCTAATTCATTTTCTTTAATAAATTTTTCTACTAATTCTTTATCAAATGGAGAACCTACAATATATTTCCCCCCTGATGCTTCTACACTTTCTACAATTGATGGGTTTTCATATGGTAATACTGAATACAATTCATATCCTTTACTAATATACTCTCCAATTACTGCTTCTCTTCCACCATTACCTAATAATAAACACTTTTTCATATTTAATACCCTTCCTTTTCCTCCATTTTTTTATTATGTTACAATAATATAATTTAAGTAAAAAAATGTCAAGAAAAATCACACCTCTAATTTAGAGATGTGATTTTAGAACAAACTATTTTTTCTTCCTGTATTTTAATGTTCTATC
>CAPIEU010000021.1 GCA_948630815.1 uncultured Clostridia bacterium | reverse complement strand
AAAGAAAATATGGAGTAGATAAATATGTTGGAACATATATAGCAAATTATGATAACTATTCAGGCGAAGAAACAATATTTGGTGGAACTGCATTAAACAGGAAAAACGGAGATCATATAAAGGTAAAAATAAAAATAGCAAAAGAAAGTGGTAATATCAATATAATTGCTAAACTAGGAAATAATGATACTACTTTAATAAATGATACAGGGGAATATGAGGATAATGTTTATGTTGAAGGAGTTAGTTATTACTTAACTATTAAATTAGATAATTTTAAAGGAAATATTGATATTATATCAGAATAGGAGGAATTAAAGATGAATAGCATAAAAGAAAAAATGCCAATGATAATAGCGATTATTGTAGCAATAGCACTATGTGGAGTAGCATATTATTTCTTGGTATATCAACAATCAAATTATTATACTCAAATAGATAATAGCAAAATAGCAAGTATTCCAGAAACAGGTGGAATGAAATATGAATATACTTTAGACTGTTATAGTGAAAATGGAAAGAAAAAAGAAATAAAATTTAGAACAAGTAGAGAATTAAAAGAAGATTCCTATTTAAAATTAGAAGTAATGGTAACAAGAGGAGTCAAATCTTGGGAAGAAGTACAAGTAAATGAATTACCAGAGAAAGTAAAAACAGCATTAAATGTAGAATAAGGGGGATTAATAATGCCTAAAAACATAAATTTGGATGGAGTAATCCAATCAATAAACGATTTTTGGCTACCAATATTAGGAATTGGTGGAATAATAGTCATAGTAGTAATTATTGCAGTAATTTATAAAAAATGGAAAGAAAAAAATGAATAAAAAGTAGTAAAAGAGGTGGTAAAGATGAAGAAATTTCTAAAAATAGTATTTTTACTAACATTGATAATAGTAAGCATAGCATTGCTATTTGTAGGAAATGGATATAAAATGTATAAGGAAGCAATAGAAGAAATAAGTATAGAAGATAAAATAAAAGAAATAAAAAGCAAAGAAAACTATACAGAAATTTCAGACTTACCACAAAACTATATCAATGCAGTATTATCAGTAGAAGATCATAGATTTTATAATCATTGTGGAATAGATCTAATTGCAATAGGTAGAGCAACAATAAATGACATAAAAGCTATGGATTTTGTAGAAGGTGGAAGTACAATAACACAGCAACTAGCAAAAAATATATATTTTACACAAGACAAGAAATTTGAAAGAAAAATAGCAGAAGTATTTATGGCATTTAAAATAGAAAACAAATGTGAAAAAGATGAAATACTAGAATTATACTTGAATACAAGTTATTTTGGAGATGGATATTATACTGTAAGAGAAGCAAGTTTAGGATATTTTGGAAAAGAACAAAATCAGATGACAGATTATGAAGCAATTATGCTTGCAGGAATACCAAATGCACCATCAGTATATGCTCCAACAAAAAATCCAGAATTAGCGAAACAAAGACAAAAACAAGTAATAAACAAAATGATAGAATATAAATATCTTACACAAAGCGAAGCAGATAAAATATTGAAACAGGAATAATAGAAGTGCTAATTGTAGAACAAGCAATTAGCACAAACATCCCCTTTTATTTTCAAGGAGAACTACTGGTAAAAGGTAGTTCTCACAAGATTATTAAAAAGTAATTAGTTATAAAAATATACTAATTAAATAACACAAAGATTGAATAATCAATGTGGTAAAAATGCACAATGAATAATTAATGTTAATAGAACGAAAGGAGTAGTAAATATGAGCATTTTAGGTAATATCTTATGGTTTATCTTTGGAGGTTTTTTAAGTGGGATTTCTTGGTGTATATCAGGTCTTATTTGGTGTATTACAATAATAGGAATCCCCTATGGAAAACAATGTTTTAAATTTGCAGCTTTATCATTTGCACCATTCGGCAAAGATGTCGAATATGGAGGAGGAATACCATCAGTAATTGCAAATGTAATATGGATTATCTTTTTTGGTATTCCAATGGCAATAGAAAACTTTTTCTTTGGTTGTATATGGTGCATAACGATAGTAGGTATTCCGTTTGGACTTCAATTCTTTAAAATTGCTAAATTGTCTTTAGCACCTTTTGGAGCAAGAGTAGTATAGTAAGTAAAATGGTTAATTTAACATTGATTATAAGTTGTGTATTTTGAGGGAGCAGTTTTGCTCTCTTTTAATTTAGAAACAAAAAAATTCCAAATTATTTTAATCTTTGGAATCTTTTATTTCTATATTTTCAATATTAAACATTGGATCTTTAAAAAACTCTTCTAAAGTGATACCCATAGCTTCACAAACAAGGTACAAGATGTCAATTCTAGGATATAAAGTTCTGCTTCTAAAGAAATCAGTTAATAAAGAAAAGCTAAAAGATATATCAGAAGAAATAGAAGAAATATAGGAGGTTTATATTATTATGAAGAAATATATAGGAGATGTAACTTATAATATGCAATACAAAGAATATTCTAAAATTCTTACAAAAAAGGTACAATTAGCACGAGGGTGTAAAGGATATAAAGAATTTTTAGAAGATGTAACATTATTAAGAAAAACTAGAAAGAATTGTGGTAGACCAACGATTATGGCAAATTTTTGGATGAAAAGAATTTGCAATATGAGTAAAAGTGAAATTATTAAGTATGTAGATAATTATAAAAAAGGTATGTTAGATCCTTACCAATATGAACCGAAAGAAAGGGATATAGAAAAAGAAACAGGCTTAATGGAAGATGATGAAGAAGAATTTATAGGTGGAATTTAAGTGTACATAAATTTGAAGTATTTAATAGTGAAAATAAAAAAATGAAAAAATACAAGTTTTATTTGTATAAAATACTACACAAATTTAAATTAATGTGATAAAATAATTTGGGGTACAAAATTGACTGTTAAATTTTAACAAAATAATTTGTAAACATAATATTGAAAATTAAATTTCTGGCACAATTTTGGCACAATTCGTTCAACACAGAACATCACAAACCCATAAAAATCAACAAAGTTCAATAAGGAATTTTTATGATAGATTTTTAAAACAAAAAGCCTGAAAGTGGCTTAAATACTAGAAAAATTAAGAAGGAGGAATGAAAAATGTCTCGGTCACAGCAAGTGGCATAATATTCAAGCAAAAAAAGGAAAAGCAGATGCAGCAAGAGGAAAAGCATTTACAAAATTAGGAAGAGAATTATTAATAGCAGTTAAAGCGGGTGGACCAGATCCTGCGGGTAACTCTAAATTAAAAGATGTTATAGCAAAATGTAAGGCAGCAAATATGCCAAACGATACAATAAATAATGCAATAAAAAAAGCAAGTGGTGCAGGAGATAGTGCAAATTACGAAGAAGTAGTTTATGAGGGATATGGACCAAATGGAGTGGCGGTTATTGTAGAAGGAAGTACAGACAATAGAAATAGAACTGCATCAGATGTAAGACATGCTTTTGATAAATGCGGAGGGAACTTAGGTACAACAGGTTGTGTATCATACTTATTTGAAAGAAAAGGTGTTATTGTAATAGATAAAGAAACAACTAATAAAGGTGAAGATGATTTAATGATGCTTGCTTTAGAAGCAGGTGCAGAAGATTTTAATGTAGAAGAAGAATGTTATGAGATTACAACATCACCTGAAGAATTTTCAAATGTTCGTGAAGCACTTGAAAAAGAAGGTTTAGAGTTTTTAGAAGCAGAAATAAGTCAAGTTCCAAGTACATATGTAGTATTAGATGAAAAAGGTGCTGAAAGAATGCAAAGACTAATTGATATGTTAGATGATTTAGATGATGTAATGAATGTATATCATAACTGGGAAGAATAATAGAGTTCTAAGAATAAAAAATAAAGCATATATATTAATATATGCTTTATTTTTTTGTATTTAATAAGAAGAAAACGACTTTTTACTTATAAGTAGCAATATGTGAATGTAGAACTTTTTGTTTTTTGATGTTTTTAAGAAAAACAAAAATGTCCTACATTCAGCAAGACTATAGCGGACTTAATTATTTGAGACTTGAAAGGGGACAAGTTATGTTAAATTTAAATGAAATATTATCATATTTTCCAAAGAGAATTGCAGGAGAAATAAATAGAAAAATTGTACAAGATAAAAGTAGTGATGAAATCAATCTTCTAGAAGAAATAAGAATAAGAGCATCTAAACCAGTTATATTAAAATATACAAATTTAGAACAAGTTTTAGAAAATTTAATAGTATCACAAGAAGAAATATTAGAAATATTACAATACATATGTAATAACTCTATTTATTCATATCAAAACCAAATCTGTAATGGATATATTACCTTAAAAGGAGGACATAGGGTTGGTATTACTGGAAGTGTTGTAATGACAGAAGGAAAGATAACAAATATTGGCTATATTTCAAGTTTGAATTTTAGAATAGCAAAACAAATAATTGGAGCAAGTAATAGAATTCTTAAACATATATTAAATATAGAAGAAAACAATGTATTTAACACTCTTATAATATCTCCGCCAGGAGTACGGAAAAACTACAATGCTTCGTGATTTAGTTAGAAAAATAAGTAATGGAATGGAACAAATTAGTTTTAAAGGCATAACAGTGGGAGTAGTAGATGAAAGAGGAGAAATTGCATCTATGTATAAGGGGATTCCGCAAAATGAAGTTGGAGCAAGGACAGATGTATTAGACAATGTTCCTAAATGGATGGGAATGAAAATGATGATTCGTTCTATGTCTCCAAAAGTTATAGTAGCAGATGAGATTGGAAATAAGAATGATGTAGAAGCAATTAATTATGCAGTATGTTGTGGTATTAAAGGAATTTTTACAGTACATGGAAAAAACATGGAAGATATTAAACTAAATCCAGAAATTTCTGCTCTTATAGATACACATATATTTGAAAGACTTATTTTTTTGGATGAAAAAAGAAAAGGGGAAATAGATAAGGTTTATAACTTAAACAAGATAAATTTAGAATACGTATTAGCATAAATTTTTTATATGTAAAGTACATTGTTATTATTTACAGTTACTTTTTAAAATCCGCTTCATCTTGCTGGAGGTAGGGTATTTTTATTTTTTTCTCAAGGTTTTGAAAAATAAAAAGCTCTTGCGTCCACGTGAAGCTACTTTGTGTTATGAATTGTAATAATTCACACTACTTTATTTAATAAAAGTATATTTTTATTAAAAATAGTTCTAAAAGTAGTACAAGCTGAATATACTTTATAAAAAGGAGTTGTTATGATAATTATAAAATTTATAAGTTTAATGGCAATACTACTATTTTCATCATATATTGGAGTAATTATATCAAATAAATATAAAAACAGAGTAGAAGATTTAAAAGAAATAAAAAGAGGACTAAACATATTTGAGACAAAAATAAAATATACATATGAACCAGTACCAGAAATATTTAAAGAAATTTCAGGTAATTTAAAAGAAAATATTTCAAATATATTTATAAATGCTAGTAGAAATATGAATGAGAATACAGCAAAAGAAGCATGGAATTATGCAATAGAGGTATCAAATACAAGTATAAATAAAGAAGATAAGGAAGTTATTAAAGGACTTGGAAAGCTATTAGGTAAAACAGATTTAGCAGGACAAGTAAGCCAAATTGAATTAACTGATAGATTTATAGATACACAAATAGAAAAAGCGGAAAAAGAATATACAAAAAATGAGAAATTATATAAGACATTACGGAGTTGTTTCTGGACTTGCATTAGTTATAGTACTTATATAAAAACTTAAAAACAAAGGAGAAGATTATGGATATTAATTTACTTTTTAAAATAGCTGCAATTGGAATTTTAGTTGCTGTATTACATCAAGTATTAGTAAGAGCAGGAAGAGAAGATCAGGCAATGATGACTACTCTTGCAGGACTTGTTATTGTACTTACTATGGTGATAAAGGAAATTAGTACATTATTTGATTCAGTTAGAGTATTATTTAATTTGTAGTAACTATAGCGGATTTTAAAAAAGTCATTTTACTAAATGATGTTCTCTTGATATAAACAATAGGTGGCTTTTAGATAGGCATTTATTAAAAGTAACTAACTTTGAGAGGTAAAAAATGGATATTATAAAAATAGTAGGAATAGCTTTTATTACATTAATTGTTGTTATTATACTAAAACAGTACAAGCCAGAATTTGCAATGTATGCTTCTATTCTAGGAGGAGCAGTAATACTTTTTATGAGTCTAGGAAAAATTACAGGAATTATTCAATTATTAGAAAATATATCACTAAAAACAGCTATTAATGGGCAATTCCTAGGGATATTAATAAAAATTACAGGAATAGCATTTTTGACAGAATTTGCAGTAAGTGTATGTAAAGATGCAGGAGAAACAGCAATTGCAAACAAAGTAGATTTAGGCGGAAAAGTAATAATTATTGCTATTTCAATTCCAATTGTATCAGCACTTCTTGAAACAGTAGTAAAAGTACTGCCATAAAAAATATTAAGGCTTAGATTACCACATAGGAACATTTTTAATACATATAACAGTAACTAAAGAAAGGGAAAGTAATGCAAAAACAAAGGAAAAGGATAGTAAGAGTATTATTTCTATTTATTACATTTTTTCTAATAATAACTCCATGCTCAGCTTCACAAGAAGAAATATTAAAAAGTCAATCACAAACATTAAACATTAAAGGGTTTGTAGATGAAGCAGGTAAATATACACGGAGAAGTTTTTTCTGGAATTAATCTAAATGATTTAATGAGTGATGCAATAAAAGGAAATATCGATAATAAAACTATATTTAGTAAAATTATAAATTTGTTTGGAAAAGAGGTTAGAGAAACTATTACAATTGTACGGGAGTATTATTGTAGTTATTGTAGTACATAGCATTTTAAAAAGTATAAGTGATGGATTAGAAAATAAGAGTATATCTCAAATTACATATTATGTTCAATATATATTAATTGTAACTCTTGTAATGAGCAATTTTTCAGATATTATTAAATTAACAAAAGATACAATATCAAATTTAGTAGGGTTTTCACGGAAGTTTAATACCAATATTAATAACATTAATGATGACCACAGGAAGCATTACATCAGCTGGTATTGCACAACCAATATTATTATTCTTAATTAATTTTATTGGAAATATGATAACAAAAGTTTTTTTACCATTTATATTGATAGGAACAGCACTTGGAATTATTTCAAAAGTATCAAATAGAATACAGATTGGAAAAATTTCAAAATATTTTAAAAGTACTACAATATGGGCATTAGGAATTTCACTTACTTTATTTGTTGGAGTACTATCATTAGAGGGAAGTTTATCTAGTAGCGTAGATGGAATTACTGCAAAAACTGCTAAGGCGGCGGTATCAAACTTTATACCAGTTGTTGGAAAAATTCTTGGAGATGCAGTTGATACAGTGATAGGTTGTAGCAATATTTTAAAAAATGCAGTAGGGATTATTGGGGTTATTGTGGTAATTGGAATCTGTATTATACCAATAATAAAACTTACCTTATTAATGGGGACATACTATATAGCATCTGCTATTATAGAGCCAATTGCAGATGAAAAAATTATATCATTACTATCACGGAATTGGAGATACATTTAAAATATTACTTGCAATGCTGGTTACTGTTTCTGTAATGCTTATTATAGGTGTGACATTAGTAATAAAAATATCCAATAGTGGACTTATGTATAGATAGGTTGTGAGGTTTAGATGATTGATTTTCTTAGTACATGGGCAGAACAAATTATTGTAGCTGTAATAATTGCTAGCATAATAGAAATGATATTACCAAGTGGAAATAATAAAAAATATATAAAAGCAGTGATTGGAGTATACATATTATTTACAATTATATCACCAATATTGGGGAAAATTACCAATATCGATTTAGACAATATTGAGTATGAAAAGTATTTTAAAGAGTTAGACACATCACAAGTTATATCTCAAAGTCTAACAAAGAATAATGATAAATCAATAGAAGAAATATATGAAAATAATATAAAACAGGATATGAAAGCAAAACTAAAAGAACAAGGATATATAGTAGAAAATATAGATTTAGATATAGAGTTTAAAAATGAATTAAATTATGGAAAAATAAGTAGAGTTAATTTATTAATATATAAACAAAAAGAAGCAAATAATCCTGTACAAGCTAATGAAGCAAATATGGTAACAGTTAATAAAATAGATAAAGTAACAATAGGAAATACTATAAAAAATGATAGTAATAATCAAGGTAAAGATAAATTAAAGGAAAGTGAAAAAAATGAAATAAAAAAGTACATATCAAGTGTATATGAGATAAATAAGAAAAGTATAAAAGTAAATGAATAAGTCTTACACATTAGAATATAAAAGCAATTAGCGCAAACGAAAGTAATATATTTATTTTTAAAGGTGTAGTACCAGGAATTTTTAGCGACAGAGGCTAGTGTCGAAATCTTTCAAAATAAATATATTACTTTCCTGGGAGCGAAATATAAAGGAGGTAAAGGTATGTTAAAAGACAAGATTAAAGCAGTAATGCTTAATCAAAATGAAAAAAGTAGCAAGAAAAAAATAGAAAATATAGTAGTTTTTATAGTAATACTTATTATTACAGTTATTGCAATTAACAGCATATGGAGTGGAGATAATAAAGAAGAAACAAAACAAGAAACAAAAGATAATATTACAAAACAGTTAGCAAATGTAGAAGAAACAAGTACAGTAGCGAGTGTAGAAGAAGATACATTAGAAACAAGACTAGAATCAATATTGTCTAATATTGATGGGGTAGGAAAAGTTAAAGTACTAATTACATATTATGAAAGTAGTGAAGTAGTTGCAATGTATAACGAAAACAACAAAAATAGTGTAATAGAAGAAAAAGATTCTGGACGGTGGGACACGTACTACTACACAAACTGATACAGCAAAGGATATTATATATAAAGAAGAAAATGGAGAAAAAGTACCAGTGACACGGAAAAGTAGTAAAGCCTAAAATAGAAGGTGCAATTGTGACAGCAGATGGTGCAACAAATGCTACAGTTAAAAATAATATTGTTCAGGCAGTGGAAGCAGTTACAGGACTTCAAACACATAAGATACAAGTATTTGAAATGAAAAAAGAATAAAAATATAGACAAATTGCATACAGTAAAAATTTGAATTTAAAATGTAGGGGCAGACCTAGTGTATGCCCAAGAGTACAAAATTTTTTGAATTTATTGGAGGTAAAAACAATGGTGAAGATTTTAAAGAAAAATCAATTAGCAATTTTAGTAATTGCATTAATGTTAGTTACAGCAGGTTATTTAAACTATACAGCAAATGAACAAGCAGTGACTTCTAGTTCAAACGTAATAGGAGGCGAGCAATATGCTGCGATTGGTGATGCGACACTTGTAAATAGTGGAGAATTATTAGAAGAAAAAGATAAACAAAATATAATTAATACAATTAGTAATACTAATACAAAAGAAAACAATAATACTATTCAAACAAATGTAAATAAAGAAAATACTAATACTAAAACAATGGAAAACGAAAATAGTACATCAGTAGAAACAAGTACAAAGACAGATGATTATTTTGAAGCATCAAAATTAGAAAGAGAAAAAATGTATTCGCAAATGCTAGAAACATATCAAAAATTATTGGAAAGCACAAGCATTTCTGGGGAACAAAAAGCAATATCAGAGCAGGAAATTACAAAAATAAATCAAACTAAAAATGCTATAATGATAGCAGAAAATTTACTTTCAACAAAAGGATTTGAGAAAGTCATAATATTTGTAAATGATGTAAGTGTTAGTGTAGTAGTAAAGGCAGATGAATTGAAACAAGAACAAATAGCACAAATACAAAATATTATTTCACGAGAACTTAAAGTAGATATAAGTAATATACATATAAGTAATAAGTAAGTGAAAACAGAATTTGGACGAACTTATCATGGAGCGTAACGAAAACGACACTAATCTGTAACACAAAAAACATATAAAAATACTAATAAACAATTCACATTACTAGAAAAATGTGTTATAATAAAAGTAATGTAAAAAATAAATAATTAATATAAAGGAGAGTTTTATGAAAAAGATATTAAAATTAGTTTTATTAGTATTATTAGTAACAATTTGTATGGCAAGTAGTGTATATGCAGCAATTAGTTGTAATATAACTATGGAAGCAGAAAAGAAAGAAGTAAGTAAAAATGAAGAATTTACAGTAACTGTTAAAATAACAGACATACAATCTGAAAGAGGAATAATTTCATTAGGCGCAACATTAGAATATGATAAAGATAGTCTTGAATTAGTAAAAATGGAAGGACAAAACAATTGGGAAACACCACAAGTAGGATTTTCATATAACGAAAGTAATGGTAAAATAGTAATTACTAGAAATGGATTTGCTAAAGAAAATGAAAATGTGCTTAAAATAACATTTAAAATGAAAGAAACAGCAAAAGAAAGTGCGACAGTTACATTAAAAGATATAACAGGAGCAGATGGTAAAGAACTAGCCCAAATAAATTCTACAAGTATAAAAGTTACTTTAAAGAAAGATAATTCAGGAACAGGAGATATTAATATACCTGACAATGGAAATAGTCAAAAACCAGATGTAACACCAGGTACAGACAATAATAAACCAGTTCAAGTACCAAATGGAAACAATAATGCTTCTAATGATAAAGATACTGTTTCAAATGGAAAATTACCTAAAACAGGAGAAATAGACTTTATAATAATAGCAAGTATAGGAATAGCAATAATATTTGCAATAGGATTTTTAATTAAATTAAAATCAACAAAATAGAAATAAAGTAATGGCGTTATCTAATATGGGTAACGTCATTACTTGTTAAAATATTATTTATTTGATATACTTATATAAGAATATAGGAGAAGATGAATGATAGCAGAAGTTATAATAAATAGTACAGTTAAGAATTTAAACAAAACATTTGATTATAATGTACCAGCAGAACTTGCTGGTACTATTAAGGTTGGAGATAGAGTTTTAGTACCATTTGGAAATTCTAAAAGATTAGAAGAAGGATTTATTATAGGTTTTAAGAAAGAGTCATTATATGAAGTAAAGGATATATCAAGTATACAAGAAGGATTTTGCTTAAAAGAAGAACAAATTGAACTTGCAAAATGGATGGCAAGACGCTATTTTTGTAATGTATCTGATTCTATTAAAATGATGCTACCACCAGGAACTACTACTAAAGTATTAGATAATAGAGTTAAAGAGAAAAATTTGAATTTTGTTTATTTAAAAAAAGATGTTGAAGAAATTGATTATCAAATTGAAACAAAAAAAATAAAATCACCTAAACAAATAGGAGCATTAGAATTTTTAAAAGAGAATGATGGAATATTAACAACTGATTTAGAAGCATTTTGTGAGGTGTCAAGAGCTGTTATTAACACATTAGAAAAAAATGGTTATATAGAAATTATAGAAAAACAAGTTGAAAGAAATCCATTTATTAATAAAAATGTAAAACAAGATAGCGATTTAGATTTAACGAATGAGCAAAAGGAAGCATATGCGGAAATTGTAAAAAGCATGAATAATAATGAATTCAAAGAATTTTTAATATATGGTGTTACAGGCTCACGGAAAGACTGAAATATATTTACAACTAATAAAAAAAGCATTAGAAAAAAATAAATCAAGCATTATGTTAGTACCAGAAATTTCTTTAACACCACAAATGGTAGATAGGTTTATTGCAAGATTTGGACAAGATAAAATTGCAGTGCTTCACAGTAAATTATCAGTAGGAGAAAGATATGACCAGTGGCAAAGAATAAAAAGAAATGAAGCAAGTATCATAATTGGAGCAAGGTCAGCAATATTTGCACCAGTAGAAAACTTAGGATTAGTAATTATTGATGAAGAACATGATGATTCGTATAAATCTGAAATGCCACCAAGATATAGTGCAAAAGAAGTATCAAAATATTTAGCATATAAAAATAGTATACCACTAGTATTAGGAAGTGCTACGCCTAATATTAATACATTTTATAAAGCAAAAAATAAGGAAATAGAGTTATTAACATTAACAAAAAGAGCAAATAAATCTAGTTTACCAGCAGTAGAGGTAATAGATTTAAGAGAAGAATTAGCAAATGGAAATAGAACAATGATAAGTAGAACCTTATATGAGCACATTACAAAAAACTTAGAGGAAAAAAGACAAACAATTTTATTCTTAAATAGACGTGGTTTTTCTACATTTATAATGTGTAGAGATTGTGGGTATACTGCTAAATGTAAAAATTGTAATATTACATTAACATATCATAGAAAAGAAAATAAATTAAAATGTCATTATTGTGGATATGAACAAGAAAACATTACTATCTGTCCAGAGTGTGGAAGTAATAAAGTTAAGTATTTTGGAACAGGTACACAAAAGTTAGAAGAACAAATTCAAAAAATGTTTCCAAAAGCAAGTACAATAAGAATGGATATAGATACAGTATCAAAGAAAAATTCACACGAAGAAATATTAAATAAGTTTAAAAATGAAAATATAGATATTCTAATTGGAACACAGATGGTAGTAAAAGGACATCATTTTCCAAATGTAACATTAGTAGGAGTTATTGCAGCAGATAGTAGTTTAAATATGGAAGATTATAGGGCAGATGAAAAAACGTTTCAATTATTAACACAAGTAGCAGGAAGAGCAGGAAGAGAAAATTTACCAGGAAATGTAATTATACAAACATATAATCCAGATAGTTTTAGTATTGAATGTGCTAAGGCCGGAGATTATGATGTGTTTTATCCTACAGAGATTAGCTTAAGAAAACAATTGAAATATCCACCTTTTTGCGATATAATATTATTTGGAATTAGTGGAGAAGATGAAAAAGAGATAGAAAATGTATCCAACAAAATATATTTAGCACTTTCAAAAAGGTTTAATAATAAGCAAGAAGTTAATTTATATAAACCAAGACCAGCACCTATAGATAGAATTAAAAATAAATATAGGTGGAGAATTATTTTAAAAGGTAAGTTTAATAATGAAATGATTAATGTTATAACTGAAGTATTGCAAGAAACATATATATATAATAAAAAAGCAAGAATCATTGTAGATGTAAATCCAACAAATATGATGTAATAAAATTAAGGGGGAAAATAAAGTGGCAATTAGAACAATAAGGGAAGAAGGAGACGAAATTCTAAAAAAGGTATCAAGACCAGTAGAAGAGATTAATGAAAAAATTTTAAATTTAATTGATGATATGATAGAAACAATGCACAAGTTTAATGGTGTTGGGCTTGCAGCAGTACAAGTTGGAGTGTTAAAACGTGTTGTTGTAATTCATACAGATTATGAAAAAGAGGAACCAATAATACTAATTAATCCAGAAATAATAAAAGAAAAGGGCACTCAAACAGTTGAAGAAGGATGCTTAAGTTTTCCAAACAAATTTGCAAAAGTAGTAAGACCAGAAGAAGTTACTATAGAAGCATTAGATAGAAATGGAAAGAAAATTAAAATAACAGGAAAAGATTTGCTTGCACAAGCAATTTCACATGAAGTAGATCATCTAAATGGGAAAGTATTTATGGATAAAATATTACCAGGAACTTTAGAATATGTAACACCTAAAAAATAATGAAGAAAGAAGATGTAGGGGCACACCTTGTGCCGCTCTAATAAATATATTAGAAAAATAGATTCAAGTGAGGTATAAAATTATGTTAAACATTTTATTTATGGGAACACCAGATTTTGCAAAAGATTCATTGGAGGCTGTTTTTAATGCTGGACATAATATAATAGGAGTTGTAACAAATCCAGATAAACCAAAAGGTAGAGGAATGAAAATGATCTTTAGTGCTGTAAAAGAATTTGCCTTAGAACATAACATATCAGTATACCAACCATTAGACTTAAAGAACAATGCACAGTTTATAGAGAAAATTAAATCATTAAGTCCAGATGTTATTTGTGTAGTAGCATATGGGAAAATATTACCAAAAGAAATTTTAGATATTCCGCAATATGGTTGTATAAATGTTCACGCATCATTACTTCCTAAATATAGAGGAGCAGCACCAATTCAGTGGGCAGTTTTAAATGGGGAAAATGTAACTGGTGTTACTACTATGTATATGGACGAAGGGATGGACACAGGAGATATAATTTTAACAAAAAAAGTATTTATTGGAGAAGATGAAACAACTGGAGAACTATGGAATAGACTATCAAAATTAGGTGGAGAATTGTTAACTGGAACAATAGATAAGCTTGAAAATGGAGAAGCAAGTAGAATACCTCAAGGAAATGATTATACAATGGCACCAATGCTTTCAAAAGAAATGGCAAAAATTAATTGGAAAGAAAAAAGAACAAAAGAAATAAAGAATCTTGTAAGAGGATTAGATCCAATTATGGGGGCTTATACAATGTATCAAGATAAAAAAATAAAACTATGGAAAGTTGAAATTATAGAAAATTATGAAATAGAACAGGAGAAATACTTGCCAGGACAGATTTTAATTGCTAATGATAAAGAAGGGCTATATATAAAAACAATTGATGGAATTATTAAGGTTATAGAAATACAAGGTGAAAATGCAAAAAGAATGAATGTATGTGATTTTTTAAGAGGAAATAAATTAGAGGTTGGAAGTGTATTAGAGTAAAATATAAATATTAAAAATAGCAAATTAGAATAAAATTATTTGGGGTTATTGTGCAGACAATAAATCCCTTTTATAAAAATCTAGGGCATAAATGCGATTATCTAAATCATCTAGTTTTAAATTAATCTTTGAAATTTCTTGTTTTATTTCTTTAATCGCGTCAATATTTGAAACGAAACAATCGAATAAAATTTGTATTTTTTCATTATGTTCAACTTCAATTTTTGTAACAATATTTTCGATACTAGTTAATCTTTCTTCAATGTTTTGAAATTTTTTATCATATTTAGTTTCAAGCTTATCAATACGATTTTCAATATCTTGAAATCTTTTATCATATCTAATTTCAAGCATATTAATATGATCTTCAATATCTTGAAATCTTTTATCATATTTAATTTCAAGCATATTAATATGATTTTCTAATTCTATAAGTTTATTTGTATGTTCTTCCAAAGTTGAATTTGTTTTTGTGGTATTTTCTAAAATTTGAGATAATAATTTTTGAATATTTTTATCCATATATGAATAAAACCTCCTTTTATGAATCAAAATTAATTTGCTATTTTTAATATGTTCAAAGAATAACATATTAAAAAATAAAAATCAATACTTTTTAGCAAAATATATAAATTAACTCTTGGAAAAAATATAAATATATGTTAGAATATATTTTGTTATAAATGCTACTGTAGCTCAGTTGGTAGAGCAACAGATTCGTAACCTGTAGGTCGTGAGTTCGATTCTCGCCAGTAGCTCCAACGACGTATCTGTTCGAACTTTATAGGACAGATAGATATGAAAATCAATCAGTAAAATGGTTGATTTTTTCTTTTGCAAAAAATCATCCTAATTCTATAAGGAAAGGATGGTGCTTGAAATGAAGATAATTAAGCAAGAACTAGAATTTGAGGAATGTCTAAAACAACGACTTGAATTTATATGTGAGTTTTCTAAAGTTACTCCTACTTTTGTAAATGGTAGTATTAGAAAATTAGAAAAAACTAATCTTACATATATTGAGCCACATAGAGTGATTATTAAGAATATTACTTTTTTAGTGTTTAATTACTCTAATGATGTGTATATCTCTAACTTAACTAAAAAGATTAAATTATCAGAGTTAGAAGAATATTTGAAAAACATATAATTGTAAATATTTGACATTTTTTAAAATTGTAGTATAATATAATCAATAAAAAAATTTATATTTACTCGGCAAGAGTTATATATATGAGTACTTTGAAAAAATTATATTATATTGCATTATATTCTATTTTACGATAAATGGATTTAAGAGATGTCAAGGGTACTCGTGTACTTTGATGTCTCTTTTTTGTTAGATTGGAGGTTTAGAAATTGAACGAAGAAAAGAAAAAATGTGGATTATATTTAAGAGTATCAACAGAAGACCAAGCAAGAGAACGGCTTTAGTCTTCCAGAGCAAAAAGAAAGATTAGAAAGTTTTTGTAAATTCAAAGGTTATGAAATAGTAGACTATTACGAAGATGCTGGAATAAGTGCTAAAACTGGTAATCATAGACCAGAGTTTGAAAGATTAAAAAATGATATTAAATCTAAAAGAATCAATACTATTGTTGCTCTAAAATTAGACAGAATAACAAGAAGTATATTTGACTGGGAAAAACTAATAACCTTTTTAGACGAAAATAATGCTTATATTGATTGTGCTAATGATGAAATAAATACTACAAGTGCAAACGGCAAAATGATTTCAAGACTTTTAATGAGTGTTAGCCAAAATGAAATTGAGAGAACGAGCGAAAGAACTAAAATAGGTTTAGCAGGTGCAATAAAACAAGGACATATTCCTCATATTGCTCCATTAGGTTATAAAAGAGAAGATAAAAAATTAGTAATTGATTATTCTACTAAAGATATTATAATTAGAATATTTGATTTATATTATAACGGTTACTCTTATCAAAAAATTAGCAACTTATTCAATAAAGAAAAAGTATTAGGAAAAGATAATTGGAGAGATTCAACAATTATGGGGATTTTAGAAAATGAAATATATAAAGGCGATTTTATTCACGGCAAAAGAACAAAGCACCCAACCTATTATGAAGATGTAGTAGAGCCTATTATATCAAAAGAAATGTGGGCAGATTGCCAAGTTCAAAAGAAGAAAAATTCAAGAAGTTATAAAAGAACCTTAACTTATTTATATTTACAAAAGCTAAAGTGTCCTAAATGTGGTAGAGTTTTAGGTGGAAAAGCAACTACAAAGAAAAATGGTAATGCTTACTTTTACTATTATTGTAATGATTGCAAAATTGAATTTAAAGAAAAGATTATAAACGATTACTTTAATCAATTTATTAGTGAGCTAGTGGAATATGACTCTGTTGTAAATCAATTCTTCTTGCCTATGATAAAGCAAAAATTTGATGAACCTAAAGAACAACTAGAAAAGGAAATCAATGAGCAAAAAGTAAAACTAGAGAGAATAAAAAAGGCTTACATTAACGGTGCTTTTGAAGTACAAGAATATAAAGAAGAAAAGAAAATAGTTGAAAAAGCTATTGCAGAACTAGAAAATAAACTGACTACTACTGACTGCACCGAAGAACTAAGATTTACACCAAAAGACATTTTACTAAAAAGAGATATTGACTTTATTAACAAGGTTAAGCTAGATAAAGAATATCAAGCAAGAACTAAGACTTGGAAAGATTATACTAGACAAGAACAATCAGACTTAATAATGAAATATGTTGATGACATAGAACTTGCTTTAGTTGGTAACGAAGTAGTCGTAAAACAAATAAACTTTAGAGATTCCATCTGTAAACCTTGTCAAGAATTATATGATAATGGTTATATTGATATTACAAAACCAATGATATTAGGCAATGTACTTGGTAGTGTTAGGTTTAGCAATTATTTGCCAGAGAAAGAAGTCGGAGAAATAATAATGAGATTAAGACAATATTATGATGTTCACTATACAGAAGCGACTTACTACGTTGATAAGCAAATGTTTTATTTCAACTTTGCTGAAGATAATAGTGCTATTGTTAGAGTATTTCCTTTAGAAGATTATTATAAGCTAGATCCAAATAATAAAATGGAAACTTATAGATTTGGAATACTCTACATCAATGAAGAAGATAAATTTCAAATGCAAGAAATAGATACTGCATTTGACTATATACCAGATGAAACAAATAATAGTGTGATTTATACAAAAGAGCCTATTCCTATTTCAGTAGGTGTTAAGCCAGTAAAATTCTGCGAAGAAAAAGCAGAATAATTGTTGCAACTATTACTTTATATATTATTTATGTTGCAACAACAAATTAACGAGAACAAATTTGTATTTGCGATTAGCAAATATAAATTTTGTAGCGAGTTAATTTGATAAATTTTAGCTCTGTGAGATAAAATTTATTGCCTCACAGAGCCCCCATGTTATGATAGCATGTCATAACATATAGGGGAGAACGATTTAGTTAAGTACACTAAATAATTCTCCCAATATATACAGCTTAAATTCTAATAATTAAGCTGATATTCTTTTATTTAACATTCTTTCAATTACCATTGTCATATCTTCCAAACTTACTGGAAAAGAAATTATGCCAACACCTCTATAATATATATCTATTTCTTGAACTTTTTTACCATTTATCTTTTCCGTTTGATGAACTAATATCTTTTCTATTAGTTCGTTTAAAATCTCTGGTGTTAGTTCAGTTATTTCAGTATATTTCTTAACATTAGATATAAACTGTGTTAAGTCAGCTGTTTTCTTTTCAGTATTGTTTATTTCCTTTGATAATTGTTCAATTTTTGTTTTTAGTTCTTTTTGTTCCTTATCATAATTAAAAGATAAGTTTCTAAACCTTTCATCTGTTATCTTTCCAGATATATTATCCTCGTAAATGTGCATAAATAAGTTATCAATTTCAATTACTCTGTTCTTTGCTCTTTCTAATTCTTTCTTGTTTTTAGAAATTTGTTTTAGCTCATCTTGTGAAGATTTTGCTAGTTGTTCTTTTATAAATAAATCTTCATAGTTTTTCATATAAGAAACTACTTTTTGTATATTTTCTAAAACAAGACTTTGTAATACTTCGTCTGTAATCCAGTGTGAAGTACACAAAGAAATATTTTTCTTATAACTGGAACATCTGTAATGGTCTTTTGCGTTTAGGTCAATAACAGGTGATTGAAAGTATAACTTTTTACCACAATCATAACAAAATAGTAATCCTGAAAATATACTTTTCTTGCCCGACTTTGTAGGCTTTTTTCTGTTATTTCTTAACTCTTGAGCAATGTTCCAAGTATATTCATCAATAATTGGCTCATGAGTATTTTTAAATATTTGCCAATCTTCTTTTGGAATAGCAACTTTAGTTCTATCCTTGTAAGAACGAATGGTATATTTAAAATTAACTGTATCTCCAATATATTCTTGTCTATCTAAAATACTGGCTACTGTTGTAGCATTCCATTGATGTTTGAGTGTTTGTAATTTAGTAGGGAATGTTCTTCCAATACTTGCAAAATATTCAGCTGGTGTCATTATATTTCGTTCAGTGAGAATTCTTGCAATTTCAAAAGTTCCATGTCCTTGAATAAATAGGTTATATATTTCTTTTACAACTTCTGCTGATGGCTCATCAATAGTCCATTTTGTTTTATCGTTTTCATCTTTTTTATAACCATAAGGCACATTATTAGCAAGTGAAATACCAGATTCGCCTTTACTTTTAAGAACTGCTCTAACTTTTT
>CAPIEU010000020.1 GCA_948630815.1 uncultured Clostridia bacterium | reverse complement strand
CAAGAATAATTAATTTTACAGTTCCTCCACCATTCCAGCAAGGAATTACTTTCACTGCTCCTATTCCTGCAATTTCTTTAGTTTTCTTTTTATAATCTGCAATATTTCCAGCAAATGATTTTTCGTTAATAGTTTCAAAATATCTTGTACGAAGTTGTTCATCTGTTTCTACATCTTCTCCGTGGAATTAGCAAATCACCCAATTCGGCTCTTGCTAATCCTTGTATGTAATCTACTGGCATTAATGATCCTGATATGTTATTTCCTATAGTTCCTTCTGTTTCGCATTCTAGCCTATATATTCCTTCTGTTATTTTTTGAACTGTCGTCCAATATGTATCACTACATATAAACCTTTGACCTATTTCTACATTTTTTAAGTTATTGTTTTCATCATAAAAACTTCCTTGTTTTATAGTTTTAGTTGCTTGCATTCTTTGTATTCCTATTTGATTACATAGCCTATCCAAATATTCATCTACAGCAGTGTCTGCAAAAACTAAATCAATATTATCTTTTAATGTTATATACATTTGTGTAAGTTCTATTGCACATGGTGCTAATGCATCATAAATAATTGAACCTTCTCTTTTATTAATGGAATCTGGTATCTTACTTAGCATCCTTTGAATAATATTATCAAAATCATAGTATTCATCTAATTCTTCCACTATATATTCACTTCCTTTTCTACTTTAATGTTTCCTATATTTGTAATGACTATAAATTTTGCTGTTACAACATTTCTTTCTTTTGTAAATTCAAATTCTGTTACATCTTCTATTCTGTCGTCTTGTTTAAGAGCTTCTTTTATTAATCGTTCCAATTCTGGTATTACATATGTACTATGCTCTCCAATTAATTGTTTTGTTTCAATACCATAATCCCAACTATATATTAAACATTCAAATCTTTCTGTGTTCAAAATACAATATATTGTCTGTTTTATACTTTCTAGTCCATCACATATTCCTTCAATTGTATTATTTTCTATATTCAATTTATAAGTTTTATTTGCCTGTTCTTCTATCATAAAATCTTCTTGTATTTCATTTTTTGGTGTCATTTAACCACCGCCTTAATATATTTTATCTAATACTATAAACTTTTGTCCTCCTCGTTGTTGTAGCAATATTACTTTATCATTTTGTTTTAACGCATTATGAATTGTTATTTTTTTTGTTCCTAATATTGTATGGTTATGCGAAATATCTATTTCTTTATTTTGTATACTCAAATTAGAATCAATTTCATTAGTAATTTTTTGATTATCTTCATTTGGACTAATTATAGATGTAACTTGTATATTTCCATCTATATCGTGTGAATGATTTGCACTTAAACTTTTATTATCTGTATCCCAATTCAAGTCAATATTTACATCATAATCAATTACATTTTTAGTTAATATGAAAAACTCATTTGTTAGTACTAACTTCTGTTCTACTTGAATTTCAAGAGGATTTATATTTATTACAACTCCAAACAATATATCGCTTGGAGAACGTTGTTCTTCCGCTTCTTGAGATGCCTTTTTTATTATTTCTATTATATCTGTCATTATAAAATAAACTCTCCTCCTTTCAATGTTAAATCCATAAAATGTTCTCCATTTCTAAAAGTATGTTTTGCTTTTTCAACTAGCATAAAATTTTGCAATTTAATATCTCCTAAATTCATTTGCACTATTACAAGAGAACCGCCTCTTACACGAATATCCCCTATTGCATTTTTTATTTGTAATTTTCTTGTTTTTTGATTATATAACTTTAATAAGGCATCTGCCTTTGCTTGTCCATTTGTATTTTCATCAATTGTATTGTAATATTGAAGAACTCCCCATTCATTAATGCGAGAACTGTCTTTTGCAATATAAACTTCTCTTTTCCCTGTGTTTTTATTGTCATAAGTAAGTTTAATTTGATTATATGTATCATTATCTATTGAAGATGTATAATCAAAATTTTCTCCTGTTTCTTCATCTATAACAATACCCAGTTTCATTCTTTCTATATTTTTTAAGCATATCTTTCCAAAATCATCATACAGTACATACATTTCATTTCTGTTTTGGATTGTTAAATCTATTGCTGTTTGCGTTATATCAAACAATGTTTTATTGTTTTCTGCTCTTGAAGCAATTTTATAGATTGTTTGTTCAAGTATTCCTATATTTAACAAAAAATTATTTGCCAACATTCTAACTACTTCATCGGCAGTTTTGTTTTTATATACATATGTATCTTTATTTTTAAAATATCTCAATTGGTCATATGCTGTTACTGTTATTAATGGTTCTTTAGCTCTTTTTTTAATAAATGCAAATCCATAAAAAGTATTATTGTTTTTATATTTAAACCTTACTACATTTCCTTCTGTAAAATTTAATAGATTATCTTGTGACACTTTAAATGTTAATTTTCCGTGGACTTCCTTTTCTTTCTGTTTCCCACTCAATACCTTCTTCTATAACTGGTGCATATACTGTGTTTCCATTTTGTATTAATAATTCACAATTTTCCATAGTTTCACTCCTTTAAGGAATAACAAATACTTGTCCTGGATATATAAGGCTTGGTTTCTTGATTTTATCTTTATTTGCATTATAGATTTTTATATATTGATTACCTTTTCCATAATAGTTTTTGGCTATTTTCCATAAAGAATCACCTTTTTTGACTGTATATGTTCGAGTATTATTTGTTATTTTCTGTACAATAGGTCTTGATGTAGCTTTTTGTACTGCAACTGGCTTATATTGTTTTATTGTTATTTGCATTGTCTTTGTTGAGTAATCTCTATATTGTTTTAATTTAATTTTGAGCTTTACATCAAACCCTTCTTTTGTCTCTTCTGTTATCGTGTAATCTTCAACAGTAACTTTCATATTAGTATCATATAGAACTTTATCGTTAGGCATTTTTCTAGACACTATAAATTGAAACGGTTTATTATCCGTTTTTAATTTTTCTATACTTTCTAAAAAATATCTTGCTGGTTGAAATCCATTTTTATACATAGCAAAAGGATATTTAAAGTTAGGTAATAAAATATCAAAAGACACTTCGGTCAAACCGAGGTGTCTTTATCATATTTATTTCTCCATCATTTATCAAATTCATAGTTTTGTTTTGGTTTTTTATTTTTAGTTCTAGCTTTTCTGGTGGTACTGGTAACAATATTTTATCTAAATAAAAATAATACATTATACATACACCCCTTCTGCTACTACTGCTAATCTTTCTTCTAGTTTTTCACCTAAACTATCAACAATTCCGTCTATATCTAATTCACTATTAATATTATTGTTACTTGTAAAATCTACTTTTATTTCTGCTGTTGTAAATCTATTTATTGTCTCTCTTTCTGCTATATCTCTTAAATATTTTAAATCTTCCTCTGTTACATCTAATGAATTTTTTATAGAACCTGTATTTTCTGCCGTAGTATTCATATTATTATTAAGACTGTTTAAAAGGTCTTCATATCCTGTTTTGTCTTTATTGTCTCCATTTTTAAACATATTAGCAACCTTTTTTTCTAATTTTTCGCCAAACGCATAACCTTTAGCATAAGCATCTTGTAACTCGATTTTTTCTTTATATTCTACTACATCTTCCCAGCCCATGCTTTCTTTTGCTTTATCAATACCTTGTTCTATTTTTGAAATAAAATTATTAATGCCTGAAGTAATATCAATCTTTACCCCAGGTATTAAGTTAATTAAATTTTCTATTCCTTCAATCATAGATTTTACTTTTTTTAAAACCCATAAAGCCATATCTGCAAATAAAATTTTTATAGATGTTACAGGATCTTTAAAGCAATTTGCAAAAAAATTAACTAAATATGCAACTGCGTTCCAAACAGGAACTATAAATGTATTATTAATAAAAGCACCTAAAGTATATATAACTCCCATAATTACACCTACTGCACTTATTGAGCTTTTGGTTACTTTATTTATAATAGCTATTATTCCAAATACCGCTCCTATTAAAACTACTATAGCTATAATTATCCATGTTATTGGATTTGCCCACATAGTAGAATTAAGTATTGCCTGTGCAACTGACCATATCTTAATAGCTCCAACTACAGCCATTATTATTGGTATAATAGTTGCTAACATTGGTCCTATCCAACTCCAATTATCAACAATAAAATTGTATATATTTTGTATAATATCAAATAATGGTCTTAAAACTATTATAATCTTTCCAATTACCTTACCTACAATTGACAGTACTTTTTCAATTGCACTTCCTACATTTTGTATCATTACTTGTATTGTTGGAAGTCCCGCTCCCTCTAACGAATTATTTATATTATCTATTATATTTGTAATTCCTCTCGTAATAGCTGATTTCATATTTGCAATTGATGTAGCAAATCCACCAGTTGCATTTCTTGCTTGTTGTTCAAAACTTTGAAAGCCGTCAATCCCTTGTTCATTAAGTTTTATAAATGTATTCATAAAATCGTTCATACTCACTTTTCCTGCTCTTAAATTCTCTCCTAAAGTATTGGCATCTACATATCCCATAGCTTTTGCAACTTGTCTTAATTGTGCTGGCATAGCTGTCATTGCAGTTCTCCACTCCATCATATCTGGCTTTCCTTTTGCATAAGCCTGTAATAACTGCTCTAATGCTGATTGTTGAACTTGTGTACTTCCCCCACCTGCTAAGATAGCATTATTTAAAGCTAGAAACATTTTTGTACTTGCACCAACATTACCATTAACACTTGTAAAGTTTTGTACTGCACTAACTGCATCATTTAATGTAGTAGGTAGTCCTTGTAGTTTATCTACCATCATTTGCTTAGAGGCATTTGCTTGTGTTTCATCTATTCCTAAATTTGACATTACTTTTGGATAATTATTAAGTGTATCCATTCTATCTAGTGCATTACTTACTTGACCTGTTACTAAATTTCCTATTTTTTGAATAACTGAAAATCCCATTAATGTTTTAAGTAAATTATTAGCTGAATTATTTGCTTTTTCAAACCCTTGAGGCATCTTTTCTGTTTGATTGTTTACATTTTTTGCATTTTCTTCAACTTGTTGCATTATTACATTAGCATTAGCCAGTTCTTGTCTTGCCGTTTGTATACTTACTGTATCAATCGCCTTACTACTTGCTGTTTGCATTGCTTCAAAGCCATTTAATACAATATTTAATGCAGTACTCATTGAGTGAAATGCAGGTGTCACTGCATCTTGTACTCGTATTGCTGTTGTTATTGTTGGCATATACTTCCTCCTTTCGAGCATAATAAAAAACACCTACCTAAGTAAGTGTTTTTTGCTTAACCTTCAACATCTATTTCTTCAAATTGTTGTAATAAATAATCTTTTCTATTGTTTAATTGTTCTACGTATTCAAAGTAATCATTTTTTGAATTATCACAACATTCCCACATATCTTGAAAATAAATTTTTCCACCCTTAAATTTATAGCAAAATTCTTTTAATTCATAATATGCATCTATACCTTTATTGCATTTATCAAGACTTTTCTTAATCTCTTCTATAGTAGAACAATTTTCATTTCCTGTACATCCATATATAATATCTTCAAGTTTAGTTATGTACCCATCGTGTTTTTCAGTAAATTCAAAACTTAATTCTTCTTCCTCTGGGCTTCTATGATACTTTGTATTTATACTGTTTTTTTCTTTTTCCAAAACATTTAAATATCCTTGTTGCATATGCTCTTTAATAGTTAATCCATCTTCTAATTTAGTATTTAAATAATCCACTGAAAAATTTTCATTTATATTTTCATTGAATATACTTAACTCATTAGTCTCTTCCATTTTATCTTCATTGCTTTTGCAATAAGTAGCAGTATCACTATTAGCAACTGTTTTCTCTTCAACTTCATTTTTTTCTTTTTTATTATTATTTTCTAGTGAACGTAAAAAAAATATACACATTGTAAGTGTTATTAATGAATATCCAAATGAAGCTTCTGTGCTAGTTCCTAAAGTTATTAAACTTCCAAATTCAAAAAATATTGTCAATCCTAAAAGACATTTTTGTTTTCTAGTTTTCTTAATTTTTAGTGTATCATATTTATAACAACTGTATAAAAAAACAAAAAATACTATTACAATAAAAAAATTCATTTTAAAACTCCTAGCTATTGTATTTGTTCAAATATTTCTTCCGCTTTTTTACTATTTGTCTCTAGTATAAATAAACCATTTTTTTTGCATTCTTTTAGAAAACTATAATCTTTCTTAGCCTTATCATAACTTTCTTCACTACTATATTTATATATTTTAACTGGACTATTGTCTATATAAAATATTATTCCATCACTAGCGCCAATCATTGCATAAATTGGTTTTTCATTTAGATCTATTTCATAATCATTATCTTTAAATTTTTGAACAAATTCTTCCATTGTTCTAGCATCTGTTGTTTTTTTATCATCTTTATTATTCGTTATATCTCCAATTAGTCCTTTTCCTTCTTCAATTATATCTTTTACCTTTTTACCATATGTTCCACTTTGATTAAATGCATATTTTAATAAGCCACTAGCAAATTGTGCTTTTTCTTCATCTGTTAAATCTGAGTCTTTCGCTTCACTTATAATTGTTTCATAGTTAGATGCTGTTATTGTTTTATTTCTATAATTCATTGAACTAATTACAATTACTGCTATTACTATTACTATAACTACAATTAATGTTGCTATAACTCCTATTATTTTTTTATTCTTCATTATAACATTCCTCCTTTTATTTTTTTATAAAAGAAGTGTAGCATACGTCAAATGTCAAATACTGTTACAATTTGTCTACAATTTTATTTTTTTGATTTATTTTTAATTTTTTTAGTTTCTTCTTTTTCATCTTCTATTCTAACTTGCATGCTTGCTATAACAAAAGCCTTTTCTTTAAATGGAAGTTCTATAAATTCATGTGGAAATCTTTTTAATTTTTGAAGGCAGAAGTGAGCATAATTTGCCTCAACATCTCCCTCTTTAATTAGTTTTTTGCTTCTTCAACTGCTTCTTCTAAATCATATCCATTTATTTCTTGTAGTTTTGTTATTAAACTGTCATATTCTGCTGGTTTTAATAAGTGTTCTTTTAACAAATCGACTTCACTCATTACATGATAATAATCTTGTAATTCTACTGATTTAAGATTAGGTTCTACAATACATTTTATAGCTAATAACTCAAGGTATTTTGAACTGTCAAAATCTTGTCTATATTGACTTTTTTTCCCTGGTATTTGTATTTGTTTATAACATTGCTTTCTAAGTTCATCGTTTTCTTTTGCTGTTATTGTTCTTAACTTCCAAGGAATTGGTTTTCCTTCTTTGTCTTTAAATTTTTTAGAGGCAATATATTCTACTATTTCCTCTTTTTCTTCTATCATAAATGCTTCTAAATTCATAATTCTTCTCCTTTTCTAAATTTATTTTAACATTCCATTTAATAGTTTAAATTTCTCTGGAATTTCAAAATCTTCAAATGTAAAGTCCATATCTTCATCAAGATACTCTCCATCAGCATCAAATTTTGCTAGTATTCCACCATCAATATTACAGTCTTTTAATATTACTGTTTGACGTCCAACTGCCGATGTTGGGTCTTCATTTGTTACTTGAATATCAAAATAAATGTCTTCTCCTGTATTCTTAAATCGTTCTAGTAATTCTCTAAAGATAGATGTATTGTAATGAAATCTTGCACTTCCTGTCATTTTTAATCCGGTTGATTTATTCCCTTTTTTTGTACTACCTAAAATAGGTACTTCTGTTTTTGTTTTTTCTATTTTAGCTTCTAAGTTTAGGGCTTGCATAAAATTATATCTATTGCCCTCTAATGTCGCAAAACATTCTGCTAAACTTGCACTAATTGCATCTTTTCCATTCATTATTGGATTATCTAACATATTAATTTACCTCCTAAAAATAAAATTAAGAGAACATTTTATTGGTTCTCTTATGCTACTATTACACTCATATATAGTTTCTCCATTGCATTTACTGGTTGTATTTGACTGTTAACTACTACTGATTTTTTGTCATTTCCTTGTTCTACTATTACTTCTTTCGAATCAAAATTTTCTATAGCTTGTAATGTTGCATACTCTTTAAACAATGTAACAATATCATTCCATAAAGAAATTCGACCCGATTCGTTGTTTTGTATCTTACCTAAATATTTATCATTAAATGCACTAGCAATATCTGTTGCTATTTGATCTAACACTCTTATTGTTTGATTAGATTTAAAATCTTCTCCTTTTTCTTTTGTTGTATCTACTAGGCTATTAATATCTGTTAATATTCTTACTTCATTTCCAACATTATGTAATACTAATTCACCATTTTTTATACATTCTTTTAATTCGCTTTGTGTATAGTTGGTATCTACTTCATATTCTCCATCATACACTTTATTAGTATTAGATGCATTTATTGCACAACCTGCTATTGTTCCAGTTATCCAATATATTAATCCTGTTTCGTCTTCTGTTGCTTTATTTTTTAGGTTTATAATTCCCTCATAATTTGCACTTGTATTATATAAAACAGTTTGAAATTTTACACCTTGTTCATCTCTTAAACGTTTTGTATATGCTACATATAATGCAGTTATTTCACTTGTTTTATTTAAACAGCCTAGTGTATTAAAACTATATGCTTCTAGTTTATTTAGAAAATCTTGATGTTTTTCTCCTGTAGATGTTCCATTAGTTCCACCTGTTAAAGCTATTCCAACTGTAGTTTCTAATGTGGCTGTTGATTTGAATGTTACATATTCGTTTTCTACTAAATCACTTGAATTTGCTACTGTTTGAGTATCTACAATTTTTGCTTCTAAATAAGTATTTACATCAAATTTAGTTTCATCGTCAACATTTTTAGCAATAACTATTTTTAAGTCATTTCCTCTTGTTCCTGTATATTTGGCTATCGCAAAATTATTAGATGCTTTTGTTCCATCACCATTAAGTTTATAAAAATATCCTTTTACTGCATTTTTAAATAAATCTCTTAATCCTTTCATTTTTTCATTTGAATAATCATACCCAAATATTTGTAGGGAATTTTTTGTGAATTGTTCAGCTGTTACTTCTATGATTTCACTATCTTTTCCCCAGTTTAACTCTAATCCTATTGCTACAATTCCTCTTTCTCCTATGTTGGTTTTTGCTGTTTGTGCTGATACAAAATTCACATATGCACCTGGTAATACTTTATTTTGTGTTGTAAAAGTTCCTCCTCCTAGCATCTCTTACACCTTCCTTTTCATAAATTCTTTTATTTTTTGCTCTACTTCATCTGTAGAATAGCTTGTCTCTTTTAATACAGCATTAAGTAAATCTTTATATTTGTTGTACTTTTTACTATTAATTATTTGTTCTTTAGTAAATTTTACCAAAATACTATCTTCTTTCTTTTTATTCATTGTTTACCCTCCCATTTATGGTTAGACTTTCCATTTCTGTTTCTTTTGCTTTATTTTTATAAGTAAAATATTTATATGTAACGAAAAATAGTAACACATTATCACTTATTTCTGTTTTCATATCATAACCTCGTAAAATATCATTATTTAGTAGTATTATATATTCCAGTCCATATAATTTAGCTGAAATATCATTCAGTTTTTCTATTATATCTTCACTTTCTTCTAATATAGTATGTATAACTATGTTATCTGTATTTTCATATCTATTTCCTATTAACTTTTTCTTGCTACTTGGTAATGATTTAATAAAAAAACAAGGCATATCTAATCCCTGTTTAACATTATTGGTATAAATTGTATATTCATCTCCAAATAGTTTATTTATTTTTATTGAAATTCCATCAATTACATCGTTTGTTTTCATTGAAACACCTCATTTATAAACTGTACCATCTTTTGTTTAATAAATTTAGGTAACATAGCATTTATTTCTTGTTCCGAAATTGTTAGCATAAGATGACCTTCTACCCAACCTTTATGATTTCTTGTTCTATGTCCGAAACTCAACATATGAAGCGTAAGACACTACATTTGTTACGTCTATTTGAAATACATTACCTATTTTTCTTATTGGTAATTCATTTACCCAGCTAGTTATATCCTTGTTTTTTCCATTTTCTGCCTCTTGTTCTGTTTTAGAAAGCCATCCACTCCTTAATCTTCCACCGACATAACTAGAACCACTTGGATATTGTCCTACTGGTGTTCTATAAATAACTTTACGTAGTAATCTTTTAGCCAACTCCCTAGAAATATCTTTACAAAACTTATCTATTTCCGTTTTTTCTAATTGGTCCAATTTTTGTTGAAACTCCTTTAGTTCTCTAAAATCACAACTACCCCATTTCGCCATATTTAAGCCCAACCTTTAAATATCTCTAATATTATTTCTTGATGAGTATCATATGTTGCTGGTTCTCCACTGTTTTTATATTCTTTAATACAATTATTTTTTGTTGTTATTATTTTAGAACCGTGGTTTTATTTGTATTTCTGGATCAATAAAAAGTTTCACTATTTGACTTACATTGCTTTCAGTTTCACTTTGATTTGCGTTCGCAATAATTTTATACGATATTCTGCATGGTTGTTTTTCTAATATTTTTACTTCTTGATGTTCAGTTCTTTTATTAGCACTATTTTTAACTGACTGATATTCTACAATATCACATAAACAGTCATATGTACTTTCTATTGCTTTTTTTGTTCTTAATATATTTTGTTCATCTAAAAACAATATTACCACCTCATTTTTGAATATGGAGAATAATCAAAGTCATTTCTTTCTAGTTTAGTAATAATTAAATTTAGCCTTTCTTCTTTTGTAGTATTATCAGGAAAAGTTACTGAAATGTCTCCTATTTTTATATCTTTTACGTTGTCAGTTATATTGATTCCTATATTTTGTCCTTGTGCTAATTTATTTTTTAAAAATTCTGCACAAACTTTATCTGTTATTACATACATTAAAGGTTTTATTATTTCTTCTGTTCCACATGTATAAAGTATTTTGGACATTTGTTTATCTATTAAGTATTCTAATCTTTCCTGTTCATCTTTCTGTGTTTTATAACCTAATATTTCTAATTGCATTTTTGTACTTTTTAATATTTCTTCCATTTCTGCCTCCTAAAAAGGATAAGGACTAGCCTTATCCCCTAGAGATTATTCTTGCTATTGGAATAGCTTTATGATTAATATAACTTCTGTCATTTTCTTGTGCTTCTCCTGAATTTACAATACACCAGTTTGCACCGTTTGCTAATTCTTCATTTGTTGGAGATGCTGTTGCTTGAGAGACTTTTTCATAAGAAATTCCAAATGGTGCAAAACAAGCCCTTTGCCTAATATATAAAGTGTCTTGACCTCCATTTTTAGAGGCGTCTCTTGACATTTCATAAGGTACTTTTACCTTTAAATCTTCATATGAAATAGAGCCATCTCCTAATACATAAGTTATATATTCTGTATGTGCTGGGTCTTTTTCATAATAAGTTGCAATATTAGCCACATCTGGTGTTGCAACTAATGTATAATTGCTTCCACTTTTTGTGTAATATTCTTTTCCTGCAACTAATGCAGTATCTGTAGTCTTATTGTATATATCTGCTACTTCCGTTGTTGGAATACTATCATCTATAATTACTAATTTTCCATTCCAAGTTCCTAATTCCAAGTCTCTTGTTATTCCATCTTTATCTGTATATTTTAATCTTTCAATTAAATTTAGATTTTCAAGATTTGTAGATACATCGCTATGCATAAATACAAGTGTGAATTTCTTCTTATTATCTCCACAAGCTTTATTTGTAGCACTATTAAGAGTTGTTGCAATCATATTTCCTATTACATTTGAAGTATGTTTGTCTACAAATTCTTTATTTTTTACTCCTGTCATTGCAAATATACCTTTCAATATAGACAATAAAGTATCTTCATCTACATTTTCTTTGTACCATGCTACTTGCTCTACAACATTTTCCATAAAATCTTTTCCACCTGTTACATCATATGAAAAGTCTTTTTCTACAAACCCTTTAGCTCTACCAACAACTATCACACCTTGTTCAAAGGTTTTTGTTGTTGATGCTGGGATATCTGTTTGACCATCATAATTAACAGCTTGTCCTTCTAACAGTCCTCTCATAGCAATTCTTGCATATGCTGTACCGTCTTCATCTGCAAATACCTTTCTAATATCTTCATTTCCTTTTAGAGCTTTAGATTTTCTTAGCTCGTTTTTCTTTAAGTTTGGTACTCTATCAACAGAGTACTTAAATGCTTTTTCATTAAAGCTTTTTGAATCAAATTTTCTCATAATTCTTTACCTTCCTTTTCTTTTTATTCAATTTCAGCATCTGGATTTTGCTCTAAATATTTCGCTATTTCATCATAAGACATTTTGCTAAAATCTGGCTTATCTCCATCTACTTTTTGTCGACCACTTTCTCCAGAACCTATTATTATAGTTTCTTCTTTATTGAAAAGATAGTCCTTATTTTCTTTTAGTGGAGTAATTTGCTCCATTAAACCAATAAAATTTTCGCCGTCTAAACTAATTTTACTAAGGTCTAGATTAGCTCGTATTTCTTTAGCATCTTTTGCTCCAATTTCTCTTGATGTAAGTTTCATATCTAACCTACTATCAAATTTAGCTTGTTTTACTTGTTCGTCTGCTTCATTTTGTATTTCTTGTACTTTTTTCTCATATTCTTCTTGAGTAATTGACCCTTTTTTATAATTCTCATACTCTGTTTGAATATTTGCATTAGTTGTTTTTAATGTTTCAATTTCTGTATTTGCATTTTTTAATTTCTCATTTACTTCATTAAAAACATTAGCAGGTTTATAATATTTTGGTAGTTCTTTAGCGATTTTAGTTTCTAAATCTTCTATATTTTCTATTCCTGCATTTTTTAGTAATTCTTTTAACCAATCCATAGTTAAGTCCTTTCTAGCTTTATTATGCTGGTGCTACCAGAACGAAAGTTATTCTTTATTTATCCTCACGAATAAATGAGTAATAAAAATAGACAGTTTATTGCCATATCTAGGGCATTAAAATAAGACGTATTGCTACGTCTTTGTTTATAATTAATTTTTATAACTTATTTATAGTCCAGGTATTGTATCTTTTATTTCTTTTAACATTCCCTTTACTTTAGATAAAATTGAATTTTCTTGTAAATACTCAATACCTTTTGGCTTTATTATAACATTAGATGTTATTTTTATCCCTTTTTGTTTTGCACCTATAATTGGTATAATATTTATTCCATCTATGTATCCCTCTTCATATAACTGTATTATAATATAGTTAAAATAACTTTCTTCAATTCCATATGTTTCCGCTGTTAGTATATTATACGTATCTATATTTTTACCCATTTTTAAACACTCGTATAAATATGTTAGTATTTTATATACTATTACAAAATAATCATCTCTTGCCATTATATCCTCCTAAGTTTCAATATCAGGATTATTATCCCAAAAACTTGTATCATATTCTCTTTTTGTTTCAATACAATTATTGATTGTTTCTATAAGCTCTTCCCTTGTTCCATTAAACATCATTAAAGGCATTCCCTCAGGAAATATTTTTTCATATTCATCTAGTTTTTTTTCTAATTCTTCGTCAATGGTTTCAACAAACATTATAATATCCTCCTTATCAAATCATCAAATTCTTTGAAAATATTAGGTAAATATTTTTGGAATATTTCTAATTGCTTTAAATCATCATTTCCAGCTGTTGTAAGCAATTGTGCAAATATCTCTCTTTCAAGTTTGTGTGGTTTTTTCCAATATTTATTATTGTGCTTGTATCTACCTTTTATTTCATTATTTGTTATACCACTCATTATATCACTTAGTTCTATATAATTACTATTATTTTTTATAATATTCCTATATAACTCCTTATTGTTTAGTATTGTTTTTTTATCTCTCTGTATAGCTTCTATAAATCTTTTATTAGAAGATATCCATTTATTACTATAATCTACTGCATGAGCTATTTCATGCCTTATTGTGTGATTATCATAATTTTCTTTTAAAACTATATTGCCATTTCTATGATATGATTCGTTTCCTCCTATTTTAATTGATTTTATATTTGAGTTTAATGCAATACTTTTTATATTATTATTTTTAAATGCTTGATTAATAATATTAGTCTTTTGTTTTGTAATATCCTCATATTTTATTTTTTTATTCTTATTAAATAGATTGTCTATTATTCCTTCTTCTTTATCTACATATTTTTCTTTCCACTCCTTGTACTTCATTTTACTATCAACATATATCGTCTTACCATTTTCATCTCTAGCTATTCTTTTTTCTCCTTCTGTAAACTCATCATCAAAATATGGTGTTGTTGTACTTCTGCAATTTACATGAAATGGTGGGGCTGTTATGCCTACTTCATAATCTTTCATTTCAAATACTTTTCCATCTAATTCTTGGCATATTTCCGATGTATGTGTGTCTAATGTTGCAATTATTTCATATTTTTCTACATTTAAATTATTAAAACATTCTTTTTGTCCTGCTGAACTAAAGAAAGCAGATTCAGTCATTACTAAAGCCCCTGCTCTATTTTTTGAAACTTTAAAATCCTTTTTTAGCTTATTTATTATATTTTGTATATTATCTCCTCTTACTGTTGATTGTACTAAATCTTTCTGCAATGTATTTAGTAAACTTTCTTTATTTTGCCATATTCTATCAGAAAAAGTTTTATTATCTGTAGTCCATGGCTTAGATATGATTTTATTTATTTTGCCTGTATCTAATGGTTGTATGTTCCAATATTGTTCTAAGCCTCTTTGTATTTCAAAAGATGATTTATAGTAAGCATTCTTATATTGATTTTTCAATAAATCTGTTATACTTTTATTTTGTTTTACATTTAATTGTTCTAGTTCATTTTGTATTTGTATTTTTATTTCCTCTAACTTTTCTATATGTACTTTTGCACTTGCATCTTCTAATTCTGTTATCCATTTTTGATTTATTGCATTTTCTTTTCCTTTTTGTACATATTCTTCTACTGTCCACTTAAATTCTTGTAATTCTTTCTTATTTAATAATTTTTTAGCATTTGCTAAACTTATTTCATTATTTTCTGCAACCCTTGTATACCAATTAGTTATATCTTTTTCTATTTTTGATAATGATCTATCATATTCTTCTTTTAAAATGTTTAAATATTCTTTACTTATTTTATTTTGTGATTCTTCTAATAATGTAAAACGTTGTTGCCAATACTCATTATTCTTCATTGTTATCACCAGACTTATTTTTTATGTTAATAGCCTTTTGAGGAATTATATTATTGTAATCATCTATTTCTTCTTCTTCTTTTATTCGTTGTAATTCTTGTTCTATATCATCAACATATGGATGATTTTCTAATTTCGTCCTTTTACTGATTGTTGAGTCTTTGTTTAATGTTTGTATCTGTTCAGTAATATTAAAGATTCTAGATTTATTAAATGTAAACTTAAAATCAAATACATCTAAATCTTGAGGTATTTCTCCTATCCTTTTTAAATGCTCTGCTATAAACCAAAATAACTGATATAAACCTTCTGTTAAATTTGCTATACATTCATCTGCTTTTAAATCTAAATCTGTGTATAAAAACTCTAAACTTACTCCACTTGGTGCTTGTCCTATTAACTCTGCTCTATTTGTATTTACCCCTCTTCCAAATTCATATATTTTTTCTTCCAATAACTTGAGAATAATTTGTCTTGCTTCATATGGAAATGGTATTGTTTCTGTTTCTATCTTTCCTGTAGCGTCATTATTACGTACAACTCCTAGTATTTTAATTCTTTCTACTAATTCAACTAAACTTTCTGCTCCATATCCATTTATTTTATATATAAATTCTTTTAAGTCTTCTATTGTATTTATAAAGTTAGAATTTATTAAATCATATGCATCTGTTAAATCTTTTATTGGCTCTAAATCCGTTTGTTTTTCTTCATTGTTTTTTATTATTATATAAGGAACTCGTCCCCAACCATGTTTTTCTATTTTAACTAATTTACCATTAAATAAATGCTTAGTAATCCAGTGAGGCTCAGGATTAACTCTTGAAACATCTAGTAAATATTCTTCAGTTCTTGTCTGTTCATTCAGATCTTCTATAAAATATTTAGTTTCTTCCGATGTTTCCCATTCTACATATCTTTTCTTTTTACTGTTTTCTATGATGTGATAATTATGAAGTACATCAGTTAATATTTTTTGTGTTTTTGTATCGTATATATCTATTATTTCTAATGGTTCTATATTGCAATACCTAAAATTCCCTTGTTCATCATAATAAGGATGCCAAACAGCATTAACTTTATTGGACATATACATAATTGATTCTCTTAAAAAATTATCAAATGTTGGTCCTAATATATTCCAAAACTTATTTACTATTTTTTTATTAACCTTTTGAAGCATTTTTCTTTGCTTTTTATTCAATTCTTCATTATATATTGGTTCATACGAAATAGTAATTGGTTTTCCTGCAACATAGTTTTGTTTTTGTTTAACAAGTTTCCAGTGATACCTATGAGCGACCTTAACTAACGACTTATTTGGAATTTCTATTACTTTTTCAATTTCTTTTTCTTTTCCTGTTAATTCATCTTTTTCTTTTGCTTTTATAGTATATTTATTTAACTTTTTATAACAAATATCATGTTTGCCTTCATAATAATTTTGAGCAATTTTCATTTGCTTTTTTAATGGATTTACTACATCATCTTTTAAAAATTGCTTTATTATCTCACTATCTACATTAGGTAATGAACTTTTTATTGTTTCTGTTTGTGTCATTTTAGACCTCCTAACTCGCTAAATATAAATCATCGCTTCCATAACGAAGACTGTCTATTCTATGATTATTTTTATCTTCTGGAATTTCTAATGAATTTCCATACTTGTCTACTTTCCACCTATATAATCCTAATTCTTCAATCAATCCTTTGCATTTTGGATCTACTATTATTTCATATCCTTGTAGCCATTTAATACCATGTAAAATACTGTCTGGTCCTTTAATTGCAGGCACTGCATTTATTCTATATTTATTTAGCTCAGCTATTGACTTAGGCTCAGCACTATCACATTTCACTAATGCATATTGTGGCATTCTTGTTCTTATTGTATTTGCTAATTGCTCATTATCTAATTCACATGCACTAAATTCATCAAATACATATATCTTCTTATGTTTAATATCTACACTAAACTGTAAAAAACAAGAAGGGTCTTGACTATATCCAAAATCTAGACCTCTTCTTATTAATTCAAATGTATTTTTATATTTTTCTGTATCTTCAATTCGCCAGTTCTTAAATATTAATCCTAATGCAATACCTGGCATTCCTAAACCTACTGTTTTATATCTTTCGTAGTCATCTTTTCGCATTTTTTCATATACTGCATAATCTTTTATATCTAAAAACTCATTAATTTTATAATTGGTTATCATTAATAGTTGGCTTGTTTTCTCTTTTACTTGCTTTCCTAAATACTCAAATTCTTGTTCTTCTTCAATTATTAACTCTTGCTTTCCTTCTTTTATTAATATCTCTTCATTTGGTGTTAGTTTTTGTATTAGTTTTTTAACTATAAAATGTTGACTACTCCAAGGGTTAAGACTTGCTACAGTTTGTCTAAAATACCCTTCTGGCAATAATCCTCTCGAACACATTCTTGTATTGTTGTATGTTTCTTCTTTTACTATCTCAAATGCTTCTTCAAACCATTCAAAGCATAATACTAAATTGGGATCATCTATTGTTATTGATGCTATCTTTTGCCAGTCGTCTAATCCTCTAAAAAATATCTTTTGTCCTGTTATCCTATTTGTGGCTTCAAGTGGACTTAATTTAAAATCCCATTCATTATTTAGTTTCAACTTTTTGCAAGCCCATTTTAAATCTGCATATACACTATCTTTTAATGTTGTTGCCGTATCTCTAGTTACTAATAAACAAGCTCTAGGATATTTTTTTAACAAATACATCCATCTCAAAGCAATTGTTTTAGATTTTTTACTACCTTTAGACCCCATTAGGATTACTTCATCGCCTTTAAAATTCCAAAACGTGGCATATCCTTTTCCTATTTGTTCTTGTAATCTTATTCTTTCACTATTCATTTACATCATCTACTAGCTGAACTATTCCTGTTCCAGATATTTCTGTTTTATCTATTGGTTTATATCCTGCTCTATCTAATACATCTTTTATTGCTTGTATCTTTATATTTTCATTTTTACTTTTTAAAAGTTTTTTCAATTCTTGCTGTGCTTCTACTGCAAGTGAACCAAAATTTTCTTTCATCTGCCTTTGTATTTCTTCTTTAAATTCCATGTCCTTTTTCCATTTGCAAATGGTCTTTTCTGTAATGTTAATTTCCTTAGCTATTTGTTTTTGTGTTTTGTTCTCTGTAATCATTAAACTAATACACTTTATTTGAGTTTCTGTAAGCATTGGCTCACCTCCTTAAAATTAACCTTTATTAACCTATTTACATTTTAGTTAATGTTCATCTAATACTTGCTACTGGTTTATTTTTATTCCTTGTATAAATTCTTCATATGTAATTTCTTTACTTCTGTATCTTTTCACCACTTCATTTATAAAATCATTACTGCTTGCTACTATTTCGCATACCTCTTCATTATTAAACTCTTTTTCATCTTGATTATGTCCATATTCATATAGCCACACATGAGTTAGTTCATGTTTCAATATTCTAATTATGTTTTTACTATCTTTGTTTAGATAAATTGTATTTTCACTATAAATTGTAATTCCATGTGTAAATTCATCATCTAAACAATATTTATCTTGCATATCTGCATTGCTTATTTCTTTAATTTCCCATTCGCTATTATTTATTTTAAACTTCATATTTTTATCTTTCTTCTTTATTTTATCGAATAAATCATATGTAAACATAAGCACTTTCACTTAGTATATATGATTTATTCTTTTATTATCTATACAATTTTTGACATATTTCTCATTATTCTCGTAGTATAATTGCTTTTATTACACAAAAGATTAAAAGGAGATGTTGTTATGAATAACAAGCAAATATGTGGTCAAAAGATTGGTACAGTTTTTATTGATGTTTATGAAGAAAACGAAACTGGACTTCCTTTCTTTCACACACAAGCTGAAAATGAACATATGTCATATTTTCTTGATACCATTGAAAATGCTTTAAATAACATTAATCTTGACTAAGTTTTATACTTAGTCTTTTTTATTCTCAATTACTTATTAATCTTTGCATAACACACCTCTCATATTTTGCTGTTCTATATAATATTTTTTTATATCCTTTTACTTCTTTATCTTTTACATATTTTTCACAATATAATGTATTATTTATCTTTCTTACGATACAACACAAATCAGTATGTTTATTCTTACAATTTCTACATAAGTATTGTACATATGTTTCTTCAGCTGTTTTCATTTGTATCAGCTCCTCAACTTATATAAACTCTATGTAATGATATAAAGGATTTTATTTAGCAAATCACTCTAAATATTCTTTCGCCTAACCGCTGGAAAATATATTATTACTGGCGACAGACTAATATATCTAACCTTTTACCCCGCACTACTTTTTATATATCACTACATACAATTTATATTAGAAAAATAGAGCCATACTCGTAAGCATAGCTCTGCAAAAGATTTCATCTACGCACTAAACATAAAATACTTTCTTTTTCTATTGCACTATCATAAACTAGTATACACAAGCTTATTTGCTTGCTTAGATAGTACGTTTAATATTTAACACTATATTGTGTTAATAACATAATAAAAGAGCTAGTATTTCTACTAACTCTTTGGATAAAACTATTCGTTAAAATCTAGCATATCGTGCTTATTAAAATTATATCTATTATAATTATAGAACTTTCAAATCAAAATTGCATCC
>CAPIEU010000019.1 GCA_948630815.1 uncultured Clostridia bacterium | reverse complement strand
GGATGCAATTTTGATTTGAAAGTTCTATAATTATAATAGATATAATTTTAATAAGTATAGTTGGTAATGGTTCATAAGTTTAATTGCTAAATTTTAATATGAAAAATTAATGTAGAGTTAGTAGAAATATTAATTCTATAACATAAATTTATAAAAAAGTCAATGTTCAAAAAAAATATATATAAAAAAGTGTTGCAATTATTAAAATACTTTAGTATAATATATTTGCACATAATAATGTGCAGGTTGAAAGAAAATAATAATAAGTGTATATCAATATGCTATTATTCATTTTTTATCACCTCCTTTCTTAAGAAAGATGATACGTAATAAAAAAGAAGATGAAAAAAAGACTAGAGTTGCCGCTCTAGTCTTTTGCATTATTTGAATAATTTAAGGATTAAATATATTACAATTAATGCGATGATACGTAATAGGTTAATCATAACGTCCTCCTTTCTGAAGATGATAAAAGAAAGGGTTATGTAGAAGATGCAAACTTATTATACGACTAAAGAAAAAATTAATCAACCAAAAATAACAAATAAATTACAAAAGTTTTACAAAAATGTTAAAAAATGTAAGAGCTTATCAACAGATAGGCTCTTTTATTATATTACTAATACGATGCACTATAAAGGAGCTGATACAAATGAAAACAGCTGAAGAAACATATGTACAATACTTATGTAGAAATTGTAAGAATAAACATACTGATTTGTGTTGTATCGTAAGAAAGATAAATAATACATTATATTGTGAAAAATATGTAAAAGATAAAGAAGTAAAAGGATATAAAAAAATATTATATAGAACAGCAAAATATGAGAGGTGTGTTATGCAAAGATTAATAAGTAATTGAGAATAAAAAAGACTAAGTATAAAACTTAGTCAAGATTAATGTTATTTAAAGCATTTTCAATGGTATCAAGAAAATATGACATATGTTCATTTTCAGCTTGTGTGTGAAAGAAAGGAAGTCCAGTTTCGTTTTCTTCATAAACATCAATAAAAACTGTACCAATCTTTTGACCACATATTTGCTTGTTATTCATAACAACATCTCCTTTTAATCTTTTGTGTAATAAAAGCAATTATACTACGAGAATAATAAGAAATATGTCGTAATATGTAGATAAAATAAAAGAAATCAAATATAACGAAAATAGACAAATTAAGTAAGAGTGATATTTATATTTACATAAATTAATTTTATGAGTAGATATATAAAAAACTAAGATTAGTTATGAAATATGAGCATTAATTAAAACATAAATAAAAGCGAAGTGAGATGATATGAATTATAAGAATTTGATACCCCAAGCACACAAATTAACAGTCGAAGAGCAGTCGAAAGCAGGTAAAAAATCACAAGAAGTACAAAGACAAAAAAAGAAAATGAAAGAAACAATGCAACTATTATTAAATCTTCAAGTACCAACACAAGAAGCAAAAGAAAAACTTATGCAGATAGGAATAGCTGAAGAAGATGCAACACTTCAATCAGCTATATTATATAAGCAAGTAACAAAAGCAATAAATGGTGATACAGATAGTGCAAAGTTTTGTAGAGATACAGCAGGAGAGTTTATAGGGGCAGAAGAAGAAACACAAGAAAAAGAAAAAAGGATAATAAAAATACCAGCCAGTGATTTATCAAGTGCATTTATAGATTTAAATAGAGATATAGATAATAGAGGACATTTAGAATATTGGCTAGATGGTGGAAGGGCTTCACTAAAATCCTCGTTTTGTGGAGAAAAAATACCAGAACTGTTAGAAAACAATCCTAATATGTGTGCATTATGTATAAGAAGAGTAAGCAATACATTAAAAGATTCTGTTTATGCTCAAATACAATGGGGGATAGATAAGTTAAATGATACATATCTAGGATTAATAGAAGATTATACCTTTAAAGTTTCACCAATGGAAATAACGAAGAAATCTACAGGACAAAAAATATATTTTAGAGGTACAGATGATGCAGGAAAGATAAAATCTATTAAACCACCAAAAGGAATGTATATAGGTATTATTTGGTATGAAGAATTTGACCAAATACAAGGAATGAATACAGTAAGAAAAATAAATCAATCTGTAATAAGAGGAGGAAATGATTTTATTGAATTTTATACTTTTAATACTCCAGCATCAAGACAACATTTTGTAAATAAAGAAAAAAGAATACCAAAAACAAATAGACTATCACATCATAGCGATTATAGAACCTCTCCAAAAGAATGGATAGGACAAGCATTTATTGATGAAGCAGAATATACAAAAGAAATGGCTCCAATTATATATGAAAATGAATATTTAGGATTAGAAACAGGAGATGGTGGAAATGTATTTGAAAATCTTGAATTAAGAGAAATAACGGATGAAGAAATATCTCATTTCGATAGATTGTATAAAGGAATTGACTGGGGTTGGTATCCAGATCCATTTGCTTATAATAATATGCACTTTGATATGGCAAGAAGAACTCTATACATATTTGACGAATTAAGATGTAATAAAATATCGAATGAGAAAACATGGAAAATGCTACAAGAAAAAGGAGTAAGAAATAATGACTTAATAACAGCAGATAGTGCTGAGCCAAAATCAATAGGAGATTATAAAACATATGGTGCATTTATAAAAGGAGCACAAAAAGGACCAGATAGTGTTGAGTATAGTATGAAATGGTTAGCAAGTTTAGTTAAAATAGTAATAGATCCAGTAAGATGTCCAAGTACTGCAACAGAATTTAGCGAATATGAATTAGACAAAGATAAAGATGGAAATATAATTACTGGTTATCCAGATAAAAACAACCATCATATTGATGCAGTTCGTTATCGGTCTTGAAAGTATTTGGAGAAAGAAAGGACAATAATATGTTTGAAAGATTAATAACTTTTATAAAAGGAGCGATAAATAAAATGTTTAATACAAGTGATATAGCAAAAGATTTTAATATAGATATTTCAACAAATAATGAAGTAATGAGGTTAATAGAGAAATGTGCAAATATATATAACCATAAAGCACCTTGGTTAAATGAAGAAGTAAAATCATTAAATGTTGCAAAAACTATATGTGAAAAAGTAGCAAAAGCAGTAACAATAGAGCTTAAATCACAAGTTAGAGATAAGGAAATAGAAGAGATATATCAAAGATTTATAAAAAATATACGAACCAATACAGAGTATGCACTTGCAAAAGGGGGAATGTTTTTTAAACCATTTTATAGTAATGGAAAAATAAAAATATCTTGTATTCATGCAGACAAATTTATACCAGTTAAATTTGATAGCACAGGCGAATTGCTTGGTGCTATTTTTATTGATCAAATGGTGAAAGGTGATGAGATATATACAAGATTAGAATATAACGATTTAAATAATACTACTATAACAATCAAAAATGTAGCATATAAAACTAATAAAAATAATTCAAATACACTAGGAACTAAAACAAACTTAAATTCAATACCAGAATGGAAAGGCATTCAAGAAGAAACACAAATAGAAAATGTCAACAGATTAATAGGAGGATATTTTAAAATACCTATTGCAAATCCAATAGACAATGCAAGCCTTGTAGGAGTTCCTATTTTTGCAAATGCTATTGAAATATTGGAAGAAATAGATAAACAATTTAGTAGAACATTATGGGAATATGAAGGAGCAGAATTAGCACTTGACGTTGATGCTACAACATTTAAGAAAGATGAAAAAGATAAATATATATTACCTAAAGGAAAAGAACGATTATTTAGAATGTTGGATTTTAATGACGATGAACGTACTTGGAATGTATTTAGTCCAGCAATTCGTGATGCAGCATTATTTAATGGATTAAACGAATGGTTAAGACAATGTGAAAGTCAATGTGGTTTATCTTTTGGAGTATTATCTAAAGAAACGGGAATAGCAAAAACAGCAACAGAAATAAATTCAAGCAAACAAGATTACTATGTAACAGTATCAGATATACAAGGAGCATTACAAACAGCCTTAGAAGATTTGGTATATGGAATAGATGTGCTAATGATGCTATATGGAATACCACACAAAGCAAATCCAGATATAAGTTTTGATTGGGACGATAGTATCTTAGTAGATAGCGAAAAGAAACAATCACAAAGCTTAATAGAAAGAAATGCAGGATTAATTGATGATGTTGAATATTTTATTCAAACAAGAGATTATAGCGAAAAAGAGGCAATAGAATATGTTGAAAAGATGAAGCAAAGAAGTCCAGAAGAACCAGTAAAAAAAGAAGAAATTGAGGAATAATAAATGATTGAAGATAAAATTCAAGAGGCAATTAAACCGATTATTTCAATATATAGTAACATAGAATTAGAACTAATAGAAAAAATAGCAAAACATTTTAAACTAAATGAAGAATTTATAAATAGTGATTACTGGTATTTTGAAAAGCTAAAAGAAATGGGTGGTCTAAACAATGAAACAATGAAGCTACTAGAAAAATATACAGGTAAAACAAGACAAGAACTATTAAAAGCAATGCAAGATATAGGAATAGAGGCAATTCCAGTAGAACAGCTAAATATAGCAATGGAAAAAAGCGCATTATTAAATCCACAATCTATATTAAATAGTGTTAATATACAAAACATAATAAAGTATAGCTATGATGAAATAGAAAAATCGTTTTTACAGTTAAATAAAACAATAGAAGAACAAGTTAAACAAACATACAAAAATATTTTAACACAAACATATGTAAAAACATTGGCAGGTACACATAGTTATCAAGAAGCAATATTAGAAAGTTTAGATGATTTAGGTAATAAAGGAATATCAATACTTACATATCAAGATAAAAACGGCTTAAAAAGGAATTATGATGTAGTAGGAACAGTAAGACGAGATTTATTAGTAGCAACAAGAGGTTTAGTGGGTAAAGTAAATGAAGAAGTAATAAAAGAAAGCGGTCATCACATAGTAAGAGTATCACATCATTTTGGAGCAAGAACTGGAAATGGAGAAGAAAACTTTACAAATCATGCTTGGTGGCAAGAAAAGCAGTTTTTTTGTTGGGATTATGACAAAAAAGCAACACAAGAAGAAAAGAAATTACCAGATTTTATGGAACATTGCAATTATGGGCATATTCAAGGTATAGTAGGAATTAACTGTAAACATTTCTTCACAATATGGTATGGTTCATTACAAGAGGATAAATTAGATTTTACATATGAAGAAAACGAAGAACAATATAAGAAAATGCAAGAACAAAGGTACTTAGAAAAAGGTGTTCGTAAATGGAAAAGAAAACAAGTAATAGCAAGCAAAGCAGAAGATGAAGAAGGTTACAAGAAAGCAAGTGTTAAAGTAAAAGAGTGGCAAGATAGACTAAATACATTTACAAAAGAGAATGAATTAAGACGTGATTATACTAGAGAATATGTAAAAGAGTATAAAGTATCGACAAAGTTAAATAATAATGATAAAATATCTTTAAATAAAAATAAAAAGGTAAAAGAAGAGCAATATATAGATATAACAAATCAATACAAAGAACAAAAGCAATATCAAATAAAAAAACAAAAGTATTTTATTAGCGATGATGGAAATGAGTATAAAGTTGATGGGAAATATGTAATTTTAAAACCAACACAAAGAGAAATAGAGGTAGCTAAATTATTAGGAGAAAGAATTGGTGGAAAAGTTAATATTATACCTAGAATAAGTAAACCAACAGGAATTAAAACACCAGACTATATCATAAATAGTGAAAAATTTGATTTAAAAGAAATAATAGGTGGAGGAAAATATGTAATAGAAGGAAATTTGAGAAAAAAGAAAAAGCAAGCAAATAACTTTATAATTGATTTAACGAATGCAAAGATTGACTTAAAAGAAACAAGAAGACAAATAGAAAGTATTTATATTTCAAAAAGATTTTTATGGATAGATAAGTTATTTGTTATAAAAGAAAATGAAATATTGCAAGTTTATAAGAGAAAATAAATGAAAGTCAACTGCGAACCATAAAAGTGGGGTTCTCAATTGACCTTCTAATAATATATTATTAACTTAATTATACAATGAATTAAGCTAATAATCAATAGTTTATGCAAAATATTTGTAAATATTCATTGTCCGCAATGACATTAAACTATAACAAAATAGTTAAAACATAGGAGTTCAAAAAAGGACTTCTATTTTTTATACAAAAATTCGACTATATGCAGGTCGTGAACAAGTGCATAACTACATCGTGAACGAAAAACACGTAAAAGTTCGTAGTAGGAGAAAGGAAACATTATGAAAAGAAAATTTTTAGAAGATTTAGGACTTGAAGCAGAAGTTGTTGAAAAAATTATGATTGAATCTGGAAAAGATACAACAGCATTAAAAGCTAAAGTAGATGAATTAACAGAACAAGTTAATGTTAAAGAAACTACTATTGCAGAAAAAAACAACAAAATAGCTGAACTTGAAAAAGTGGACGTCGAAGCTATTAAAACAGCAGAATATGAAAGAGGAAAAACAGAAGGTTCTAAGGAAATTGAAGTTTTCAAAAAGCAAAGTGCTTTAGACAAGGCTTTATCACAATATAAGGCTAAAGATATAGGCATTTTAAGTAAAATGCTAGATATGGAAAAGGTTAAATTTAATGACAAATTTGAAATCGTGGAAGGTTTAGAAGAACAAATAAATCCTTTAAAAGAAAGCCACGATTATTTGTTCGAAAATGACAGACCTTTACCACAGTTTACAGGAAATATTAATCAACCTGCAAACAATAATCAAATAACAAAAGAGGTATTTAAAAAAATGGGGTACCAAGCTAGAAACAAGTTATACAACGAAAATAAGGCGTTGTATGACGAGCTAGTAAAAGAATAATTAAAAGAAAGAAGGAATTTAAAATGTCAAATGAAGTAACAAAAATGGAAAATGTAATTAATCCAGAAGTAATGGGAGATATGTTAGATGCTAAAATTGAGGCACAATTAAAATTAACACCTTATGCAAAGGTAGATACTACTTTACAAGGTGTACCAGGAGATACTAAAACAGTACCAAGCTGGAACTATATAGGAGATGCAGAAGATATAGCAGAAGGTGAAGAAGTAGATACAACAAAAATGACTGCATCATCTAAAACATTTACAATTAAAAAAGCAATGAAATCAGTAGCAATTACTCAAGAAGCTGTAAATTCAGGTTTAGGAGACCCAATAGGACAAGCTGAAACACAACTTGCAAAATCAATTGCAGGAAAGGTTGATAATGATGTATTAGAAGCTGTATATGAAGGTCAAATGACATCTGGAGATGGAACAGCAAAAATAAGTTATGAAGGACTAGTAGATGCGTCTACAAAATTTGAAGATGAAGAAGATGGAATAGAAAAAGTGCTATTTATTAATCCAGCACAAGAAGGAACTATTTTAAAAGATAGTAATTTTATTTCAGCAGATAAATATGCACCTGGTGTAATGGTTAATGGAGCTATTGGTAAAGTAGCAGGTTGTCAAGTAAAGAAATCTAAAAAAGTAAGATTAGTAACATATGAAAAAGCAACAGATGGTACAGTAACAATAACTGCTGAAACTTTAGCAGAATATCAAGAAAAAGTAGACCCAGCAGTTAAATTAGTAGCAGGAGACAAAGTAAAAGCTATTGCTAGTGCATCACAATATTATGTATGCCCAGTAATAAAAATGGAAGCTGATAGTGCTGAAACTGAATACACAGAAGATGAATTACCAGCTGTCACAATATTCTTAAAGAAAGACACATCTTTAGACCATGACTGGTACTCAAAAAAGCAAACACATGAATTTACAACAGCAAAATATTATGGTGTAGCATTAACCAATAGTGCTAAAGTAGTACTAGCAAAATTCAAAAAATAAAGGGAGTTGAAAGGGCATGACAAAATATGCAGATTATGAATTTTATATAGACACATATAAGGGCAACATGCCCGAAACCGATTTTGATAAATTAGTAATAAGGGCAAGTTATGAAGTACAAAAAAATATCTTTAATAGAAATATAACAGGCTATGAAGAAGAAATACAATTAGCAACTTGCTCTGTTGCTGATATATTATATAAGGTCGAGCAATTAGAAATTAAGAAGAATACAACAATATCAGATAAAACACTAAAAAGTGAAAGTGTTGGAGATTATTCAAGAACCTTTGATACTGCAAGTGTAAATGATATTGAAACAGAAATTTCTAACCTAAAAACTAAAATAATAGAAGAAATTAGAGTGTATTTATTAGATACAGGCTTACTTTATAGAGGTGTTTAGTTATGGAAGATATATTTAATAAAGATATAACTGTAATTAATCAATATTTTGATAAAACAGAGAGAAAAACTAAATACAAAGTAAGTTATGTAAAAGGATTTTGGAGTTCTAATGATGGTATATCAATAAATGGAACACAGATAACTAAAAGTGATGGTTTAAGTGCAAGAATATTAATAAACGACAGTAGAAATGAAACATATCAAAAGCCAGAAGATTTTATAAAAGAGCAAAATACATGGACATTACAAGTAGATGATTATTTAGTAAAGGGAATAGTAGAAAATTTTACAACACCAACAAAACTAGTAGAAAATTATCGAGATGTAATTAAAATAGAAAACATTGCAATAAAAGACTATGGTAGCCAAGATATGTGGCATTTTGCTATAACAGGAGCTTAATATGAAAGTAGATTATATGGTAGCTTTTAGTGGCATTCAAAAGCAAGAAATTGTAGATAAATATGGTTTAGATGGTGGAAGAACACAAAAAGTAATAGATAATGCTTTTAAAAGTTTTATGCTTCCATATATGCCAATGCAAGATGGAATTATGATAGCAAATACAGTAATTGTTCCTCAAGGTGGAGAAATAGATGTAAATACACCTTATGCACATTATCAACATGAGGGAATTTTATATGTTAATCCTAAATACAATAGTACAGGTTTTCCATTTATAATAAATAAAAAAGGTAAACATGTTGGGTATAAAGGAAAAAGAGTACCAAGCGGTAGAAAACTAAATTATCATGGAGGACATTTAAGAGGCGACCATTTTGTTGAAAGAATGTTAGCAGACCATTTTGAAGATATATTAAATGCAGGTCAAAAGGAGATAGATAAATGAAAGCAATGATAGATGAAGTAAGAGATTATATAGCAAAATGTCCTTATTTAAACGAAAATGGGGAAATAAGTATTGAATATTTAAAAGATAAGATACAGGCGTGTTCAATTAATGAAAACGCAGGATATAATCCTATTGTAACAGAAGATATAATAGGAAATCAAGAAAGACAATTTTTATTTACTTTTGATAGTAAGTTAATATGGAATGAAGATATACAAAACAATATAGATAATTCTAAGTTTTTTGAAGATTTTAGAAATTGGTTAGAAGAAAATAATAGAAATGAAATATTCCCAAATATAAAAGGAATATATGAAATTGGAGTAACGACAAGTGGATATATATTTGCCACAAATGCAAATGAAGCTATTTATCGTATTCAGTGCTATTTAAAATATTTTAAGGAGGTATAAATATGGCAACTAGAACAAAATCAGTAGAAGAAACCCCAAATACAAATGATATTAATTTATTAAACGAAGAAAGTGAGGAAAATAATATGAGTGGAACAAATATAGCACCCAAAAACGACAGATTGAACAATACAGCCAAGATAAATTTTTTAAATACAACACCAAAAGCCTCAACACCTAAATGGGATATTATAGGTAAAGGTATTACTGCAAAAGAAAATAGTTATGGAGCAAAAACAACAGATGAACATTGGATTATAGAAGATAATGAAAGACATTCAGTAGATGGATATTCTCTAGGCTCAGATATAGAACAAACAGCAATAAAAGGAGATGGAGTATTTGAATATGTAGACGACTTAATGTATAGAATGGCTAAAGGTTCAGAACTTGAAACACAAGCTCTTGAAGTATACAAATATAGAGTAGACGAAACAGGAGATGCTCCTAAATATGATGCAAGATTATTTAATGTATTAATAGTTCCAGATACAGATGCTCTTGAGGGTGGAAGTGCATATAAATTAAAATATAAAATACAAGTTCAAGGAGATCCAACTTTTGGAACAGTTACATTTACAAGTGGAGTACCAACATTTACAGAAAAAAGCATATAGAATATAATAAACTGAAATAAAAGATAACAAGATAATACTTGTTATGTTATTATGAAAAAATTAAAATGAAATTGTAACAGATATTTCTTGTTATCTTTATATTAAATTATTACTATCTTTAGTATCTTCTAATTCATTTATTGCATGTCTAGTTGCAGCAACTATAAATGCACTAAATGTTGTTTGTTTATCTTTAATAGCGTTTTCAACATCTTCGATTAAGTCATTAGGAAATCTAATAGAACGTTGAGATGTAGGTGGAATGATTGGTATTTTAAAATTGTTCATATTAATCCCTCCATATATAATATTATATAGAATATATTAAAATACGTATATGGTACATTTGTAACATATTATGAAATATATTTGTATTACATAATATATTATAAACAATTAAAATTAAAAAAGGTGTCGAAATATGGATTTGAAAATCGACAAATACTGACAAGATAGTATTATATAAGTAAATAATCATTTATTTATATAATGAATAAAATATAAATAAAAAAGCAATAATATATTGACAAATATTTATTTTTGTATTACAATGTAATACAAAGGAGAGTGAAAAGATATGACTATCTCAGTAAGATTAAATGAAGAAGATACCAAACTTGTAAAAACATATGCAGAAATTAATAGAATTTCTGTATCAGATATGGTAAGAAATGCTATATTAGAAAAAATAGAAGATGAATATGATTTAAAAGCATATAAAAAGGCAATGGAAGAATACAAGCAAAATCCTAAAACCTATACTTTAGAAGAAGTAAAAAAGGGGTTGGGATTATAAAATGAAATATAAAGTCATATTTACAGATAAAGCAAATAAACAGCTAAATAAGATAGATAAACATGTAGCTTCTTTAATTATTGGTTGGATAGAGAAAAATCTTGATGGAACCGAAAATCCAAGACAACATGGAAAAGGACTAACTGGTAACAAAGCAGGAGAATGGAGATACAGAATAGGAGATTATAGAATAATATGTGACATACAAGATGAAGAAATAATAATATTGGTTTTAGAAATAGGACATAGAAGAAATATATATGAATAGTAAAACACTTACTTAGGTAGGTGTTTTTATTGTATAAGAACAATAAACAAAAAAATGTTTGCTAAAAAATTGACATAACTATTAAATGATGTTAGAATATAAGTGAAATATTACAAAGATATTACAGATACACTACAAAAATATTAAATATTTTTGATTTTTTGTGATATTTTATTGACAATTGGAGCATTATATTATAAAGAATATAATATAAAAGGAGGGGAATGTCATGGCAAGTAAAAATTATACAGCGCAAGATATTGCAAAATGGTTTTTATATAAAAATTATGCAGAACAAAAAGAAAAAGTAGCATCTAATGATGACTATGAAGTTTACGAAGGAATAACGCATCTAAAATTACAAAAACTATTATATAATGCACAAGGTGTTTATCTTGCAATAAAAGGAAACAGATTGTTTCAAGATGAATTAGAAGCTTGGACACATGGACCTGTGGTTAGAGAAGTATATGACACATATTGTGTATTTGGAAAAAATCCAATTATAATTCCATCAACTCCTGAAAATGATGAAATAATCAGAGAAATTGAAAGTGATGCAGAAACAAAAGAAATATTAGATATGGTTTATGATAATTTCTCAATCTATACAGCGTGGCAATTAAGAGAAATGTCTCATGCTAAAGGTAGCCCTTGGGATAAAACGGAGAAAAATAAAAATATAGACATTAAACTAATAAAAGAATATTTTGAAAATGAAGTAGTAGATAGATAAATGAGCAAAATAAAGCAAAAAGATATTAAAATAAAAACTAATTGTACAAATTGTTTCAAAAGTAATCATATAGTGTTTAATTTTGCATATGTATCATATTGTGAATATTTCAACAAAGAAGAAAAAAGTACATTAATAGATAGGATGCTAGAAGTATCAAGTATAACGTATTTAGAACTAAGAAGATGGGATAAATATAAGGGGTTTGAAGAAAAAATAATAGATATAAAAAAACAAATACCAAAAAACTTTAATAACGAAATTGAACAATTTGATGGGAAATATAGTATATTAAGGTTATATAAAGGTAATAATCCTACACCAGGAAGAATAATAGGTAAAATTGTAAATAAAGTGTTTTATATATTTTATATTGATGTAAAAGGAATTTTATATAATCATGGAAGTTAATTTAATAAACTAAAAGATGTCAGCAATGGCATCTTTATTTTTAAACACTAGATTAAGTTCTAGTGTTTTTATTTACATGATAAATCAATATAATACAATTGCATTACACATATACTACATACAAAAAATGTATTTTATTGTATTATTATTCTAAAAAAAGGGGGATTTATTATGGAAGATATAAAAAAGAGCGGTTTTGGAACTGCAAGTTTAGTATTAGGAATTATTGCAATTTGTTTTTCGTTTATTCCTGTAGTAAGTTATATTTCATTTATTTTAGGTATATTAGCAATAATATTTGCAATTGTTTCATTAAGCAAAAAAGCTAGTAAAGGTTTAGCGATTGCTGGATTAATTTTAGCAATTGTTGCTGTTTTTATAGCTTATAGTATGCACAAAGGACTTGAAACAGCGGTAAATGAAATTAATACTGCAATAGACGATGTTTCAAAAGAAGAAAAAGTAGAATGTAATCAAGGTGAAGTAGGCATTTTAGGTGATAGTGCTGTTACAGTTACAAAAGTAGAAAAGTCACAAGGGAATAGTTGGAATAATCCATCATCTGGAAAAGAGTTTGTAATAGTATATGTAACAATTGAGAATAGAGGAAATAGTAATTTAAGTTATAATCCTTATGATTTTAAAATGCAAAATTCACAAGGGCAACAAGAAAGTATGACTTTTACTACTATTGACCAAGATACCGAATTAAATAGTGGAGAATTAATACCAGGAGGGAAAATATCAGGAACAATAACATTTGAACAACCAAAAGGAGACACAGGCTTAACACTAATATATAATAATTCTATATGGAGTTCAAAAGAATTGAAAATAAAGCTACAGTAAAAATAGAGGAGGAAAATTTACTATGCCAATGAAAGTATGCAAAGATTGTGGAACAGAAGTAAGTAAAAGCACAAAATCTTGTCCTAAACTATACAAAGTGGAAAGTTTAAGTGAAAGAGGATAGTGTTATGAGTGAAGTAAAAAAGGTATTAACAGTTATAAAAAATGTTGTTTTTATAAGTTTTGGATTGCTACTTTTTTTAGGTGCAATTGCTATGATAAAAGAAGACATTACTTCTACCATCTTTTTTGGAGTTATAGGATTGATATTTATTTTTTTTGGTAAAGATTTAATTTTAAATCAAATACAAATAAATAGGAAAAAAAATTTTATGACAGATATACAAAATATAGAAAAACAAAAAAGTATTATTGAAGATAAGACCAACAATTTGAATATGGAGATATCAAATCTTATAAATATAAAAGAAAAGTTAGAAAAAGAAACAAGTCAATTATATGATGTAAAAAGTGTATTAGATATGCAAATAAAGAAACGTGAAGATTTTTTTGTATCTACAGAATTAAAATATATAGATACACTTAATGGGTTAGAATTTGAAAAATATACAGGACAGTTATTGAGCAAATTAGGATATAAAACAGAAGTTACCAAAGCTTCTCAAGATAGCGGTGGGGATATAATAGCAGAAAAAGATGATATTAAATATGTTTTTCAATGTAAAAATTATTCTGATACTGTTGGAAATAAAGCAATACAAGAAGTATATGCTGCTAAGGGAATATACCAATGCGACAGAGCTATTGTTATCACAAATAATTTTTTTACAAAACAAGCTCAAGAAGAGGCAAATGTTTTGAATATTCTTTTATGGGATAGAAATATAATAAAGACATTGCTATATAAAGCATATTCTTTTGATTTATTACATATTGATTTTCTACAAAAACAAGACGAACAAGATGACAATGAAGAATTAGATATATGGTTTGATGATGCAGTAAAAGCAGTAATAGAAACTGGTCAAGCATCAGCATCATTTATACAAAGTAGATATAAGATTGGATATGCAAGAGCAGGTAAAATTATAGATCAAATGGAAGAAAGAGGCGTTATTTCAGGTTATCAAGGAAGCAAGCCAAGAGAAGTATTAATGACCAAAGAAAGATGGCAACAATTGCATAATGAAATAGTATAAAAGAGATACATAGTAGAAGACAATGTAGAAAATGATTTTGATATGATGTTTAGTAAAATTAATCCCAATATAACAATAACAGATAATGTAGTATTTGAAACAGATTTACTTTTAAGTCAAAAAGAATATAAATTAAATGACAATAATGAAGTATTTAATAAAATAGACCCAAAACACTTACATTTAGTAAGTGTTTTTAATTTATAAAAAATATTTTAAAAACCTCTTGACAATAGAATGATTAAATGATAAACTTATATCAGTTGAGAGGGGGGAGTATTATAAAGACATTAACTTTAAGACTTGATGACGAATTTCATAAAGCTCTAAAAATGAAATGTATACAAGATGATACTGATATGACAACATATATACTAAATTTAATAAAAACAGATATGAAATATCAAAGTCAAGAAAAAAAGTAGAGATATTTGAAGCACGACCAAGCACATACAAATATCTCAAACAACAGAGATTAACTCTATCTATGAAATATTATATCATAGGATAGAGAATCTCGCAAGAAATTTTTAAATTTTAAGGAGGTTCTTTTTATTATGGAAAAAAATTATAAAGAAAACAAGATTACAGAATTTGAAGTAAAGTCAAGGAAGATAATTGACTTTACTAACAGAAAAATTGTAAATATCTGTAAAAAAATCTGGAATAACAGAAATAATGACGAAATACTAAATAATTTTGAAAAACAGTTAGAACACATAAATATCTAAAGAGAGGAGAAAACAATATGCAAGAAATAAAGGTGGATATAGAACTAGAAAATCTATTACCAAAACTTGATGAAGAAAAAGAAAAACTATTAGAGGAGGACATATTAAAAAATGGTTGTATAAGTCCTATTATCCTATGGAATGGATATATAGTAGATGGACACCATAGATATAAAATATGTAAAAGAAATAATTTAGAATTTAAAACAAAAGAAATGCAGTTTGAAAATAAGCAAGAAGCTATGATATGGGCTTGGACAACACAAAAAGCAAGAAGAAATATTGATGATGGTACATTATTTAAAATAGCCAAAGTATTTAAGCCATACTATGAAAAAAAGGCTAAAGAAAATAAAATTGTAGCAGCGGAAAAAATGAACGGAACGTTTTTTCAGAAAACAGAAAAAACGTTAGATGCAAAAAAAGATAAAGTAATACCAATCAATACAACAAAAGAACTAGCCAAGACAGCAGGGGTATCAACAGACACAATGAATAAAGTTATCCAAGTACAAAAGCATGCACCAGAGCCAATACAAAAAGCAGTAGAAAATAATGCAATAAGCATTAATAAAGGCTATGAATTGACTAAGCAAATAAAATCCATGCCAGAATATGAAAAAGAAGAAAAAGCATTTGAATTAGTAAATAATGCAATATTAGAAAAGACTAAAAGAGAAGATAGTGAAGATGAAAGAAAAGCAAGAAATGCAAAAAAAATTAATAGTGCTGTATATGATGCGACAATGCTAGAAGTTAATGAAGACAATGTGAAATTCTGGCTTGAGGGAAAAAACTTAGAGGATATAAAATGGCAAGAAAAAAATATAGATGAAGCTATAGAAAATTTTTTAAAAATAAAAAAGATAATACAAAATTATAAAGGGATAAGGAGGATTTTATAAAATGGCAAGATTAGATAGAAGAATAAAAAATACAATATTTAAAATGATAAATAACAATGGAAAATTAGAGCAAGATTATATAGTGGAATTATTAGAACAATTAGAAGAGAAACCAAGTTATGAAAAGCTAAAAAGGTCATATTTTAAATCGAAAGCAAACAGAATTATAGCAAGTTTTAAAGATGAAAACAATATAAGAGATTGTTTTGCAGTAAGGGAAAACCAAAAGACTACATATGTAAATATAAATACAACAGAAGAAATCCCATTAGTAAAGAATGTAGAAAAAAATTTAAGTAATAAAATTATAGGAACCAATAAATCTTTAAAGAAAACAATAAGAAGAAGAGCAGTTTTAGAAGGACAAGTAGGAATGGAAGAAATAAATAATGTAGAAATTGCAAAATAAAATCAAGGTTAAGCAAAAACACTTATTTAGATTAAAAATACAAATATTTTATAATAATTGCAAAATATGACAGCATTCGACATAAAAATATGGTACCCTTATACATATAGGGGGATGAAAATATGGGAAGAAAAGATATAAAATTCGAATATTATAGAGTTTATGCCAGAGAATATGATCAGAAGAACAATAGTTCAAATGAAGAAAGAGTGTTGTGTGATATAAGTCCATTACTTGAAAAGGCAAGTAAAATAGATATTTCTAATCGAGAATATGAGGTAAACGGAGAAATATCAAGATTACAAGAAATAAAACAAGACGAATTAGAACCTAATATTTGGCTTATGAATTTTTTAAGAATGAGAGATGTTGTACCAGGAATAGCAAAAAGGAATACAAGTGACTATAATTTAATTTCTTTAGAAGATGATGAATATGTAGGAGAAGAAATAACAGTTCTTTATGATAAAAATTTTAAAATAATAATGATTCAAAGAAATAAGAATAGTTTGTCTCCAACAGGATTAGAAAAATATTTTACAGGAGTTGCAGATAATGGAATGTTAATAGAGTTTTTGCCAATACCTATGCCAGATAAAATGAAAGAAATTCCTAATTCAGCTATTATAAAAAAAGCAAGTGTGAGCTTTTGCCCTACTAAACTCGATAATGAGCTGTTAGGAGAATTGAGTGATGGCTGGAAAGCTATTATGCAAGGAACAAAGCAATTGCGGGGCTATCAATGCAACAATAATGATTTCTGTAGGAAATAGTAGACGACAAGAAAATACGTTAGAAAGAACAGGAGTATTAAGTTTGTCAAATGTGAAAGATAGTGATGCAATGAATAGAATTAAAGTTATAAAAAAAGACAATATAGATACAAACATAGAAATTGTAGATTTAATAGAGGGCAAATTACATGATATTAAAAGTTTTGAGTATTCAATAATAAATCCTATTGAATATAATAGAATATACCCTATTATGAAACATATATATAATAAAAGAAAAGATACGTTTAAAATAATTTTTGGAGATGAATTATAATGAAAGAAGAGAATAAAAATAAAATATTAAAAGTTATTCCAACATTAATAATGGCATTACTTTTTTTGATTTTATCTTTCTTTAATATACGAATTACGCAAATAGAAAACTATAAAGATATATTATCTAGTTTAATAAATTTTATAGCTATTACAACTGGTTTTATAATGACTACATTAAGTATTTTAGCATCTGCAAGTAATAGTAAAATTATTAAGAAAATAGCTAGATATAATAAAATAAAAGAATTAAATATGTTTTTTATTGAGCCATTAATAGTAGGAATGTTAATAATTTTATTAAGTATGATAGCATTAAGTTTTGATGCTAAAAATTATATTTTAATAGAAAGCATAGTTTCTAAATTAATAATAGCTTTGATAGTGCATTTTTTTATTTTATTTTTTAGAATAGGATGCATATCAATGAACATTTTAGAACAAATACTAGAAGAAAACATAAATAAAGATCAAAAAGAAAAAAGCATAGAAATAGATGCAAGCAAAGCGTTTGAAAACAAAATTTAATAAATCAAGACATCAGTAATAACTGGTGTCTTTTAATGTGGGAGGGAAGTATGGAATATATTAATTTAAAGGAAAGAAAAGATATATTACAATTAGGATTTAAAGATAAAGATGATAACATTGTAAAAGATAAAAATGGAAATGAAGTGTTTATAGAATTTGATTTAGGAGATATAGAATTGCCGTTAAGATATAATAAATGTCTAAATTTAATTGAACAAGCAAAAAGAAATCTAAAAACGCAATTTATTATAATTGATAAAAAACAAGATCATAAGGGAAAACAATTGCTAAGCGATAATGAAGAAGCAAAAGTAAAAGCTACTAAACAATTTTATAAAGAGATGGAAATAGCAATGGATTTATTTTTAGGACAAGGTGGAACTAAAAAATTCTTAAATGGGAAAAAACCATATTGGGAAATGTGGGACGATATAGATGATATGCTAAAACCATATTATTCTAAAATGAAATTGACAATTAATGATATGACAGATAGGATAAAGGAAAAATACAAAGTAACTGAAAGTGATGTGTTGACTAATGAATAGTTATCCTAAATATGCACAAGTAAAAGATAGAAAATATGAAATAAATACAGATTTTAGAATAGCATTAGAGTGTGATAAGTTAGCAAAATCAAATGTAGAAGCTGAAGAAAGAGCATTAGCAATAATTTATCTTTTATTTGGAGATAAAGGATTAGAAAATAGTCAAGATTGGCAAGATTTAATGGAAATAGCATTAAAATATTTAAATTGTGGAAAAGAAAAAACAGATAATGACGAAGAAGAACAAGAACAAGAAGTTGACATAGATTTTGAACAAGACTGGGAGTATATTCGTACTTCTTTTTTTTATGACTATAATGTTAAATTAGAAGAAGGAACGTATATGCACTGGTGGGAATTTTATAATTTACTTTGTGGACTATCTGACAAGTGTATTTTAAATAGAGTAAGATTTGTTAGAAATTTTGATATAGAACAAATAAAAGACATCAAAGAAAAAGAGAAATGGATTAAACAAAAAGAGCAAGTAGCATTAAAACAAAATAATGTAAAAACAGCAGAAGAAAAAAGACTAGATGAGTTATTTGAAAAACAATTGAGAGGAGGTTAAAAAATGGATGGGTATTTAAAAATTAAAACAAAAATAGATAATAAAGATGTAGATAAAGGAATTGTTGAGTTAGAAAATAAAATAAAGAAATTGCAAGAAGATAATTCGAAAGCAAGTGAAGAACAGAGTTCGTTACAAAGAGAAATAGATAGTTATGAACAATTACAACAAAAGGCAGATGCTTACAGGCATAAAATAAAAGAACTACAAGCTGAAAAAGATACGATTTTTAAATCTAATCCAACTCTTGCTTTTCAAGGAAATATGCCAGAATATGAAAACATAAAAGTAAAAATAGGTGAAATACAACAAAAATATGCTCAAGCAGTAAGTGAAATTGATAAACAATCACCTAAAATAGAAAAGGTAAGAACTAAATTAGACAAGGTAAAGTCAAAACAAACTGAGAACAATACTAAAATAGAACAATTTAAGCAAAAGATAGAAAAAATAAACCTTAATAAAGTACAACAAGGTGTAGATACAGTAGGGCAAAAGATACAAAATTCTATAAGTAAATTAGGGAAAATGGCTATGGCAGTATTTGGTATTAGAACAGCTTTTAATGCAGTTAGACAAGCCATGAATGCAGTATCTCAATACAATCCTCAAATTTCAACAGACCTTGAATATATGCGATATTGTATAGCAAATATGTTGACACCAGTTATTCAAAAGTTAGTTCAACTATTATACACAGCACTTAGCTATATAAATGCTATTGCTAATGCGTGGTTTGGAATTAATTTATTTGGTAATTCTAGTGTTAAAAATTTTCAAAAAATGCAAAAAAGTGCAAGTGGTACAGCAAAATCTGCAAAAGAAATACAAAAATCTTTACAAGGCTTTGATGAAATGAATATTATACAAGAAGATGGAAGTACATCTGGAAACACTGGAACAGGAATATCAGCTCCAAGTACTGATTTAAGCAATATGCAAGGGGAAGTACCAAAATGGCTAAAGTGGATTATGGACAATAAAGATTTGATATTAGGAACATTAGGAGCAATAGCTGGAATAATAGGAGCAATAAAAATAGCACACTTTATAAGTGAAATAGCAGGTTTAAATGGCGGAATATTAAAATTAGTTAGCAATTTGGGATTATTAAAATCTTTAGGGATAGCATTAATTATAACAGGTGTTATTTTGTTAATTAAAGATGTAGTTGCAATGATACAAAATCCGTGTTGGGAAAATTTTGGAAAAATTTTAGTTGATATAGGAATTATACTAGCAGGCATTGCACTTGTTACTATGAATTGGATAGTTGCAATTGGTGCATTAGTAGCTATAATTGCAGGAGTATGTATTCAGCTATTTGCTCAAAAAGGGGCAATATTATCAGTAGAAGATGCTCAAAAGAATTTAGAGGAAGCAACTAAAAATTTAGAGGAAGCAAATAATAATTATATAAATAGTGTAGATAGAGCAGAAGATGCTCAAAAAAAATTAGAAGAAGCACAAAACAAAACAGGATTATCTGGAAAAGAATTGTTTGAGCAAGTACAAAATGGAACGTTAGATTATGCACATATGACAGCAGAACAAAAAGAAGTATATAAGGCATATTTAGACAATGAAAAAGCACAAAATGAACTAGAAGAGAGTACAATTAAATTAAAAGAAGCAAAACAAAAAGAAAAGATTGCATCATGGGAAAATAAATTAGCAACTATGGCAGAAGCGGGACAGTATGATGAATACAAAAAAGCAGTAGTAGAGGCATTTAAAAATGGAAAATTGTCAGCAGATGAAGCAAGAGATTTGATAGGCAAAAGTATGTCAGAAATGAGTAGGGATAGTCAACAAACATTTATGGAAGATTTGCCAAGCGATATAAAAAATGGATTAGATCCTAAAAATTATGAAACCACAGGGCAAAAAATAGGAAAATGGTTTCAAGGTGTATGGCAAGGAATTTGCAATGTGTTTAGTCATGTAGATACGTGGTTTAGAGAAACATTTACAAAAGCTTGGCAAGCAGTTAAAAATGTATTTTCAACTGGTGGGAAAATTTTTGATGGAATAAAAAATGGGATACTTAATGGGCTAAAGACAGTAATAAATGCAATTATAGGAGGTATAAACAAAGTAATTGCGACACCATTTAATGGTCTTAATTCAGCTTTAACAAAAATTAGAAGTTTTGAAATATTAGGAAATAAACCATTTTCTTGGATTAACACAATAAGAATTCCACAAATACCAAGATTAGCTAAAGGTGGTGTTATATCTCAACCTACAACAGCAATTATAGGTGAAGCAGGAAAAGAAGCGGTAGTACCACTTGAAAACAATTTAGAATGGTTAGATATTTTAGCAACAAAAATAGCAAGTAAGATAGATAGTGGAGGTGGTTCTTATATAATTAATATGGATAGTAGAACAATACAAAGAGGAATAGCAAAAAGACAACAAGAACTTGCTTTTGCTAAGAATGGGAGGTAATTATGCTAATAGATAAAGATAGTTTAATAATAGATGGTGTAAAAATGGCACAATATTTAACAAAAGCAAAATTTGGCTATCATAAAATATGGGGTAAAGATACAGGAAGAGCTTTATCAGGCGATAATTCGGGAACACTTAAAGGAATATATCCAAAAATAACAATGACATTTAGAATGTTAAATGAAGAAGAAATAGGAGTAATCCTATCTCTTTTTAATAAAGCAGAAAACAAAGTTACATTCTATAATCCAGATCTAAAAAAGGAAATAGTAAATATGTCTTGCTATTCAAACGACCAAGAATATGACCAAGAATATTTAGGTAAAATACAAGGATATAGTTGTGCTGTAATTTCAAATAAAAAGAGGGAGCATTATGTATGAAAAATATAACAAATAGCTTTAAAAATAATATAAGAACTTATGGTAGACAATTAGATTTTAAAATAAAATTAAATAATGTAATAGCAGATACTGATGATTTTAATAACATAAAGCCATCTTTTCATATAGATTTATTTAAAACAGTAATGTATACTTTAGAACTTGACTCGAAAAATGACATACTTCCTAAAACTTTAATAAATATAGAAGTTGGTGTGAAAGTAAATGAACCGACCTATGAATACATAAACTATAATACATATACAGTTATAAATCCAAGCGAAAGACAAGAAGATGCATCCTCATATATAGTTAAGGCATACGATAAAATGATAGAAGCTATGATTGATTATGACTTAGAACTAACAGAAAAAATAAAATTAAGAGCATACTTAATAGCAATATGTCAAAGGCTAGGTTGGAATACAAGTAATATTCCAACTACTTTTATAAATTCAAATAAATTGATAGATCCAAATTTACATAGAGGAATTGGATATACTTTTAGAGATGCTTTAGATGAAATTGCTACATTATCTTGTAGCTTTTTATTATTTATAAATAATAAATTGTGTATGGTTCAGTTAATAGAAACAAATGAAAATATTGATGAAAGCTATTTAGATGAGGATAGTGTAACAATTGGAGAAAAGTATTTTATTAATTCGCTTGTATTTAGTAGAGTAGAAGAAAGTGACAATATATATAGAAAAGATGATACGAATATACAAACAAACGGATTACACGAATATAGAATAACAGATAATCAACTGTTAAGTACAAATGATAGAGATTTATATATTGATGAGATGTTTGATTACCTAAAAACATTTGAATTTTACACATTCGACATAAAAACAAAAGGAATATTGTTTTTAGATGCTTGTGATAAGTTTAATTTTGTACTAAATGGAAAAATATATCCAACTATATTGTTGAATGATGAAATAGTATTTGAAGATGGTTTAACAGAAGATATGTATTTAGACAAACCAACTGAAACTGAAACAGAATATAAATACGCAGATGAAACAGATAAAAGAATAAATCAAACATACATTATAGTAGACAAACAAAATCAAAAGATAACCCAACTAGTAGAAGAAACAAGTGAACATGAAGAAACATTAGTTAAACATGAACAAGATATAAACGGACTAAAGCAGTCTGTATCAAACACAATAGACTATAAAAGAAAAGAATGTAATATAGGACAAGTTAAACTAACAGAAT
>CAPIEU010000018.1 GCA_948630815.1 uncultured Clostridia bacterium | reverse complement strand
CATGCTTCCGACCTGATAGCGAGGGTTCGATTCCCTCTACCCGCTCCAAATTATAACAACTTACGAACTTATAAAAAGTTTCGTAAGTTGTTTCATTTTTAGAAAAAATAAATTGAAACTCATAAACATATCAAAAATGTTCTCTTTCCAGAAAGGAGGGCATTTTTTATGTTTGAGTTTGAAACAGTACAAGAATTAGAGATAAATACAGAAATACTAAAAATTATTAAAGATTATAACTATACAGCTAAAAATGGCAAAATTAAGCATTTAAGAGCTACAAATCTGCAATTCATTGAGCCAACTGAATATTTACATACTACTCTTAGTATATTTGAATATAAAGTAAATGAAATAGCTAATAAGCCATTCTATATTAAAGAACATAAGCAAAAGTATAATCTTAAAGAAATAAAACAAATTCTCATAAAATTAGAAATTTAAGGAGCAAAAGTGAAAGAGAAATAAAAAAAACAAAACTATGAGGGACAAAACGCTTATAAGTGAGCTATTAAGTAGAGGAGGTAATGTTTTATGAGATGTGGAGTTTATGTGAGAGTATCAACAGATGATCAAAGAGATAATGGTTTTTCTATTGATTCACAGTTACGAATGATAAAGGAATATTGTGAAAAAAACAATTATGATATTATAGATGTATACAATGATGCAGGGCATTCTGGAAAAGACTTAATGAGACCAGAAATGCAAAGATTACTTGCTGATATTAAATCTAAAAAGATTGATAAGTTAATTGCTATTAAAGTAGATAGATTAACTAGAAACAATTATGATGGATTTTGGTTGCTTAACTATTGTGAAGAACACGATGCTAAAATAGAGCTTATTTTAGAGCCTTATGATGTGTCTACTGCTAATGGTGAAATGATATTTGGAATGAATTTAGTATTCGGTCAAAGAGAAAGAAAAGAAATTGGAGCAAGAACAAAAAGAGCAATGGAAGAAATGGCTTTAGAAAAAGTACATCCAGCAAAAGCACCTTATGGCTATACCAGAAATAGCGAGACAGGACATTTAGAAATAGAACCTATTGAAGTACAAGTAGTTAAAGAAATATTTGAACTATGTAAGCAAGGTAATTCAAGTAGAGGAATTGCAACAGTTATGAAAAATAGCAATGCTTATTTAAAAACAGGAAAATGGACAAGTGATAGAGTTTATAAGATATTAACTAATTCTATTTATATTGGCATATTTGAATATGGCAAATATTGCAGAAAGCCACAAGATATATTAAGAGTTGAAAATTATTGTGAACCAATTATAGATATGGAAACATGGAATATCACAAGAAAAAATATGTATGTGTTATAATTATAGCCATACAAACATTGCATATAACAAAACAGAAATGTATAAATATTTTGACAACTTGCTAAAAGAAATTAATATAGAATACAGAACAACTACTATTAACTTTGCGAATTACCATTATACAATTTTTATATCAAGCAAAATTATGGAAATGGATTCTATAGAGCAAAATAAAGTTGCTTTATATCTTTTCAATAGTATAAATTTTAAAATTAAAAATTACAAAAGTCTTGAAAATAAAGAACAAATGTTTTAAAATATATGGAGTAAGAAAAGGATGTGAAACTATGGAAGAAAATAAATTAGTAATTCAAAATGAATTAGCTAACGAAGATATAAAAAATTTAATATATACTATAAGAGGAAAACAAGTTATGCTAGATAGTGATGTTGCAAGACTTTTTGAATATGCAACTAAAGACCTTAATAGAAATGTAAAAAATAATATAGAAAGATTTCCAGAATATTATTGTTTTCAATTGACTAATGAAGAATATAAATCTTTAAGGTGCAAAAATTTCACCTTAAACGAAAATGGAAGAGGACAACATAGAAAGTATTTGCCATATGTATTTACTGAATATGGAATTACAATGCTTGCAGGATTATTAAAAAGCGAAGTAGCAGTTAAGGTAAGTATAAGAATTGTAAATACATTTATAGAAATGAGAAAGTTCCTAATGATTAATGGACAAGTTCTTGAAAGATTAACAAATATGGAATGCAAATTATTAGAACATGATAAAAAATTTGATGAAGTTTTTAATCAGCTTCAGCTAGAAGAAAATATTAAACAGAGGATATTTTTTGATGGTCAAATATATGATGCATATAGCATCATTATAGATATTATAAAAAAGGCAAATAACAAGATTTTAATTATAGATAATTATATTGATGATAGTATTTTGAAAATGTTAGCTAAAAAGAAAAATAATGTGGAAGTAGTTATTTTAACATCTGATAAAAGTAATATTGAAAATTTAGATGTTAAAAAATTTAATAAAGAATATCCTATTCTTAAAGTTGCTAAAACAAATAAATTTCATGATAGATTTATTATAGTAGACAATAAAGAAATGTATCATCTAGGTGCTTCAATAAAAGATTTAGGAAAGAAATGCTTTGGAATCAATAAAATAGAAGATATGGAAATTTTAGAGAAAATCATTAATTTATAAATTAATAATCTAAAATCTAGCATTGTACTTAGGTATGCTAAATTTTGGATATTATATATAAATTTCTTTTATAATTGTATATTCTAATTCATTTAACTTACTATTATAGTTTATGTCAGTAAATGTATTAATAAATGGTTTAATTTTTTCAATGAGAAAGTCTACATTTTCAAAAAAATTTTCATATTTTATACAATCTAATTTGTATAATACAAGAAAAACTTTTCATTTATCTTTTTTATATCATATGGATATAATCTACAATCATAAGGACGACTATTATAATAAAAAATTATTAATTTTTGGTCACTAAAATAAGTTAAAATTTTTTTGATTCACACATTATAAGAACAAAAATACAAGACATTAATTAAAACTAAGGGATAATTTGAAGTAAGTATGTATAAAAACGGAAAATGCGAAAACAGAACGTTTTCGCATCCGTAGATGTGTGTGTAGATGTGCTGATTATATAACTTTTTTAAGTGTAGTAGTTTCATTTTCTGTCTGGATGCTTATACCAAGCTCTTTACCTGTTTTTACAATAGACTTAATAGCTAAGTCTTTGTATTCTTCAGGTACACCGCAAGATTTAGCAATCCATTGTTGATTGGTATTTTGAACGATTTCAACTATTCCAATCTTCTTGATGTGGTAAATTCCCTGCTTTACCCGGAGGGCAACAGTTTCACCATGGAATCTTTCTGCAGCTCTATATTGTGATTTTATCAAAGTTGCCACTTCTGGAATTAAATATACATTAAATATATTCTTATCTGTGTTACTTTGAATTAATACTAAGGGAGCTTCCCAAAGTCCCTTGTAATCATAATGATGCTTTGAAGCATAATACTTCATGGAAGATTCTGCAGCAGGTGGAATGTAGTTTTCATTAAATAATACATTCGACTGGCTTAACCGATTGAAACTAATAATTTGAGCGTTTTTCATAATTTTTACATCCTTTCTTATACATAACTTTTTTGTTTTTTAACTTTAAAATAATTATACTACTTTTACAATAAAACGTCAATATTATGGTAACTAAAAATAATATTAAAATTAAATTATACCAATAAAATGAAGAAATTGGAACATAAACCATATAAAAAGTTGATTTTTTTACAGTTTTATGTTAAACTATAAAACAAGTTTATAACTTATGTATATTTAAATACAACTAATAATTTAGGAGGAAAGATATGAAAAAATACTTAAAAACCATGTTACTCACAATTCTTACTTTACAACTGACTGATTGTGCAATTAATCGGTTTCGTACTATAGAAACAGTAGAGGAACAAGTGTATGCACAAGAAATATCTAAAGCAACTACTTCTAAGATAGGATTAAATTTAGCACCAAATTTAAAACAAAAAGAAACTGTAGACGAGGATTCTTTTGCAACTATTGTTTCTTTTGGAGATGCACTTTGTCATATGCCAGTAAATAATGCAGCTTTTGATAAAGAAACTGGGATTTACGATTTTTCTTCAATATTTAAGTATGTAGAAAAATATTTTGAAGATGCTACTATAGTTATTGGAAATTGTGAATCTCCTATGGCAGGTGCAGAAAGAGGTTATAGTGGCTATCCAACATTCAATGCACCAGAGCATTTGGCAACAGATTTAAAAGAGTTAGGTGTAGACATAATGACAACCGCCAATAATCACACATTAGATAAAGGTTTTAGTGGCTTATCTGCTACACTTGATTTTCTTGACGAGGCTGATATTTTTCATGTTGGAACATCACGGACTATTGAGGAACAAAATACCATTTTAATAAAGGACTTGAATGGTATAAAAACAGCTTTTTTATCTTATACCTATGGAACAAATGGAATAGAGATTCCAAAGGATAAAGAATTTTGCGTAAATCTTATAGATGAAGATTTAATATTGATGCAAATTGCTCAAGCTAAAGAAAAAGGGGCAGAACTTATTATTGCTTCTATTCATTGGGGAGTAGAATATCAAACTACAGAAAATACAGAACAAAGAAGGTTAGCAGAGTTTTTAATACAAAATGATGTACAAATTATTTTGGGTTCTCATCCTCATGTTTTGCAACCAATGAAAATGCTTGAAGTCCAGGTAGAAGGTGGAAAAGTAAAAGAAGGGCTAGTGATATTTTCGCAAGGGAATTTCTTCTCAAACCAAAGAGACATAAACACTAGAAATACTGCTATTTTTAATATTGAAATTAGAAAAGATGGTAAAACTGGAAAAGTAACAGTTGAAAGAGTGACATATGCTCCTATATATATGAACATAAAGGGAGTAGGAGAAAAAGATAGGTATGAGTTATTGGATTTAAACGAAATTATTCGAAGCTATGAAGCAAACGAAGAAATATGGTCAAAGGCAATGTACGAATTGGCTTTAAGGGAAAAAGAAAGGTGTGAAAAGCTGATTGGGAAAGAAATCAAATAAGATGTATAAATCTAAGCAAAAAGCACTCTAGTAGAGTGCTTTTTTGTATTATATGAAACTTGCTATTTTAAGTTAAATGTATGGGTGAACGATTTCTTGTTAGTGAAGCAAAGGCTCTTTTTTTGCTTGTATTTTTTTTATATCTATGTTATAATTTCAAATATCTAAAAACAAAAGAGAGGTTTATAATGGGATTTTTTGATAAATTAAAAGCAGGTTTAGGTAAAACTAAAGATTCATTTGATGAAAAGATAAATAGTGCATTTAGTGCTTTTAGAAAAGTTGATGAAGAATTGTTAGAAGAGTTAGAAGAAATACTTATTATGTCTGATATTGGACTTGAAACATCAGTTAATATTATTTCAAAATTACGTAATAGAATAAAAAAAGAGAATATAAAAGAAGCAGAAGATGTAAAACAAGTTTTAAGAGAAGAAATGATGGATATTTTAGATAGTGTAGATAATAGCTTAAAATTACAAACTAAACCATCAGTTATTTTAGTAGTTGGAGTAAATGGGGTTGGAAAAACAACATCTATAGGTAAAATCGCAAATAGACTAAAAAAAGATGGAAAACAAATTGTAATTGCGGCAGCAGATACATTTAGAGCAGCAGCAGTTGAGCAACTAGAAATATGGGCTGGTCGTGCAGGGTGTGATATTGTAAAAAGAGAAGAAGGAATAGACCCAGCAAGTGTAGTATATGATGCAATTAAAATTGCAAAAGAAAAAAATGCAGATGTACTAATTTGTGATACAGCAGGAAGGCTTCATAATAAGAAATATTTAATGGACGAGTTAGAAAAAATAAATAGGGTAATAGAAAAAGAGCTACATGAAAGTTCAAAAGAAGTTTTATTAGTACTAGATGCAACAACAGGACAAAATGCAATATCACAAGTAAAAGCATTCAAAGAAACTACAAACATTACAGGACTAATACTTACAAAACTAGATGGAACAGCTAAAGGTGGAGTAGTGATTGGAATTGTAGATGAAAACAAAATACCAGTTAAATTTATTGGTGTTGGTGAACAAATAGACGATATGGAAATATTTAATAGTGAGGACTTTATAAAGGCGATATTGTAAAAGAATACGAATTTGTACTTTAAGGAAGGAATGAGATTAAATATGCAAGAAAAAAACAAGGAAGTAAATAAAGAAGTAAAAGAAGAAATTAAAACTGATGCAAATATTAAAAAAAACAAAATGAAAGTAAGAAGGATACTTGTTTTTGCTTTTATTATTATAGTTACAATATTTGCATTTGTTTCATATAGAGGAAATTATTTAGAAACAATTGAAATAGGGGAAAACTTTAAACAAGTATTTACACAAGACCTTAAATATCAATACATAACAATAGCAGTAAATTTTATAATTTTATTTATTACTATATCAATTGCAAATAATGGTATAAAAAAAGGACTAAAAGATTTTTTTGATGAAGAAAAAAAGGTAATGCCTAAATTACCTAATAAATCAATTGCATTTATATTAGCGATGATAGTTAGTATAATCGCTTCTTATTTTTTTAAGGAGCAAATTGCATTATTTATGAATAAAGCTTGGTTTGGAATAAATGATCCAGTATTTGGAGCAGATATTGGTTTTTATATTTTTGAATTACCACTATTTAAAATGTTGATTTTATATTTTATTATTATAATAATAGGACTAGCAATATATATGGCAATATATTATATTACAATCTTTAATATGTATTTTGATGGAATTAGTGCACAAACATTAAAGAAAAGCAAATTTTTTAAACAAATAGCAGGTATAGTAATGTCTATTGCATGTGGAATTGCTGTATATATGTTAGTTTCTACACAAGGAATGCTAAATGATAAATTTTTAATATTAAAAGATAGTAATTCTACAGCAATTTCTGGAGCAGGCATAACAGATATTTTAGTAAAATTTTGGGGATATAGATTACTTGCTCTAATAATTATAGTATCAGCATATAGAGGAATTAAAGGTGCAAAAGAAAAGAATACCAAAAAGATTATAACATCAATCTTAATAGTACCAATATATATGGTTATATTATTTGCTGTTATGGTTGGATTTAATGTTATTTACATAAACACAAATGAATTAGATAAAGAAAAACAATATTTATCATATAATATTGAAAATACCAAAACAGCATATGGGATAAAAATTGATGAGATAAATGTATCAAATGAAGATAATGGATTAGAAGAAATAGAAAATCATTCAAAATTAATAGATAAAGCTACAATTATTAGTGAGGATATAACTTTAAAAACAATAGGTGTTACACAAACAAGCACAGGATATTATTCATTTAGAAATGCAAATATTGGAAAATATAATATAAATGGAAAAGAAGAAGTTGTATATATTTCACCAAGAGAAATTGTAAGTAGCGGAAACAGAACATACAATAATAAAACATATGAATATACACATGGCTTCGGTGCAGTTATTACTTCAGGTACAGATACTGATGAAGTAGGAAATGTTAAATACATACAAAAAGATTTTGTAAGTAATAATCAAGCCTTGAAAATAGTAGAACCAAGAATTTATTTTGGCTTAGAAACCAATAATACAATTGTAACAAATACAGGAAATAAAGCAGAATTTGATTATCCAACGTCAACTTCACAAAATGCAGAATATTCATATAAAGGAAATGCTGGACTTAAACTAAATTTTATAGATAGAATGATAATAGCTTTAAAAGAAGGGGATTTAAACTTAGCATTTTCAAGTAATTTAACAGGTGAAAGTAAAATATTAATCAATAGAAATATTATTACAAGAGCAAAACAAGTTATGCCATATTTAATTTATGATGAAGAACCATACCTTGTAATAACTGATGAGGGAAGAATGATATGGGTATTAGATGCATATACAGTAACAAATCAATATCCATATTCACAACATACTGTAATAGAACATGATGGAATAAAAGAGGAAATAAACTATATTAGAAATTCTGTAAAAGTATTAGTAGATGCATATGACGGAACAATGAGATTTTATATAACAGATAAATCTGATCCTATTATAATGGCATATAGGAATATATATCCAGATTTATTTATGGCATTAGATGAAACAATACCACAAGATATTTGTAAACATTTTGTATATCCTAAGTTTTTATATGCGGTACAAGCTAAAATGTTAGAAATGTATCATAATGTTAGTACAGATGTATTATATAGAGCAGATGATATATGGGAAGTTGCAAAAGTATCTACAAGTACTTCTTCAAAAGGAATAAAACAAGAGCCATATTATACAATGTTAAAAGCAATTGATGAAGATAAATATGAACTTGGGTTGGTATTACAGTATACGGGGTTAGATAAGCAAAATCTAAGAGCTTATTTAGTTGGTGGATATGATGAAAATGGAAATTCTAAATTGAAACTTTACAAATTTCCACGGTGATAGTATAGTACTAGGTCCAATGCAATTAGACACATTATTAAGTCAAGATGAAACCATTTCAAGGGAACTTGGAACTTTAAATATAGCTGGCACTAAATTAATAAAAAATATGATAGCAGTACCAATAAATAATACAGTTCTTTATATAGAATCAATATATCAAGAAACATTAAATGAAGGCAAGAGTACACCAATCTTAAAAAAAGTAGTGGTTGCAGGAGGAACAAAAGTAGCAATAGATGATACATTACAAGGAGCAATAAGAAAACTTCTTTCACAATCTGCTGTAAGTATTGAAGTAGAAAATACAGATACTATAGATGATTTAGTAGATGCAATAATAAAAGCTAATGGTAATTTTGAAAATTCGACCAATAACAAAGACTGGGAAATGATAGGAAAAGATTTAAAGAAATTACAAGAATTAATAAATAAACTAGAAGTATTACAAGAAGAAAAGAAGAAACAAGAAGAACAAAATAAAATAAATGCTAATAATATTGTAAATCAAGTTAATACAGTAAATAGCATATAAAGAGATGTAGGGGTGGGCTCTGTGTTTGCATTTGAAATACACAAACAAATACAATGCAAATGATGTAGGGGTAGGTCTTGTTGTGCCTACCATTTGAAACCCACAAACAAATATAATGCAAACGATGTAGGGGCAGATCTTGTGCCTGCCCTTTGGAACACACAAACAAATGCAATGCAAATGATGTAGGGGTAGGTCTTGTGCCTACCCTTTGAAACACACAAACAAATGCAATGCAAATGATGTATGGGCAGGTCTTGTGCCTGCCCTTTGAAACACACAAACAAATGCAATGCAAATGATGTATGGGCAGGTCTTGTGCCTGCCCTTTGAAACACACAAACAAATATAATGCAAACGATGTAGGGGTAGGCCTTGTGCCTACCCAACAACGAATGTTATAATAAAACAAAACAATTTTATTTCTAAACACAAAATATACTAACCAAAACTAAAGCAATTAGTAATACTACAGAAATAGCAATTATAGAAATGCCAGAAATTTTGTTATTCTGTCTAATTTCATATATACCATAATACAGAGTTTTAAAGAAAATATATAAACTCAATATAATTATTAGAATTCTCATATTAATCAATCCTTCCTAAGATTTTAAGATGCCATTAGTATATATCCAGATTTTACATTTGTTTTTACATCTATATCAAAAAAAGAAGTATTAAAATTATTTAACCAATTATAGTTTTCCCAAGTGTCCCAAGTTGTAAAATGTCTTACAGCATATTTGCCAAAACCATCTATATCACTGTTAAATTCTTTTGAAATTTTATACAAATATGAATTTATTTTATCTTTCATATATTTTGTAACTGCATTTTCAAGTTTTCTTACATTATCGAAATTTAAATATTTAGAACCTTCATTCATTGTTAAAATTTGTGCTTCTAAAGATATTTTAGATGTAATATATGGACCGGTTTTGGGTTATCTTAACATCATTATTTGTTTTGTTTTTAAGACGTATACGTAAACTTATTGTTTTTCCTTCTTCAAAAGGGCTAGGAATATTTATTGTACATGTATCTAATTTATTTGAAATAATTTGATGACAAATTGTTTCAATTCCAGTTAATTCTCCAACAAGTTTATCACCATGGAAAACAGCAAGTCCGACATTTTCTATATTAGTTTTGCTATTTATAAGAGTTTCATTTGCCTTAATTTCAGCATCTTTATCAGTAGGAAATTTAGTGTCGTCTTTTGAATGGGTTTCAGGGCTATTTACACCGACCTAATATTCCATGACATTCAGAAAGAGTGTCTGTATAATCTGAGAAAAATTCACTAAGAGTAACATTATCAGTGTAACCTGTATATTCACTTGAACTTGGAGCAATTTCATAATATTTTGCAGATAATTTTTCTAAAATTGGTGTAGAATTATCTAAGAAGTATTTAGCACTACATCTACTAATTATAACATTACAGTCAGGACGTATTTGGACGTTATTCATTAAAGAATAAAGAGCTTCACCAACACCAAAATATGCAAATTCCTCTGAAAATACTATTACCTTGCAATGAGAAAGATTAACCTCTTTACTTAAATACGTATTTAATATATTTATTCCAGCATCAATTGAGCTACATTCAATTGTATTTACAATAGAACTATCTGATTGTGAAGAACCAGAGCTTGAGGATTCGCTACCAGGAACAGAGAGTTGAAAGCTAACTTTTATTTTATTATTTTCTCCAATGTCTAAACCAATAGCAACTGTATATGCTAAATTATCTATATTAAAACTTGAATGACAACCAGATAATGAAAATAAGGATACACTTAGAATAAGAAAAAGGGCTAAATATTTTAAATTTTTTCTAACTTTCATTAAGCAATTCACTCTCCTTGTTTGGTGATTTTAATTTATTATGTTTAAGATTTGCAAATATTAAAATAGAAAAGCATATAACAAATAAAAGAGCAATTGTATAATATTTAAAAATGTAATTTTCAATAAATACTATTTCAGCCATATTTTTTGGCAAAATTGCTACTATAAACATTATTCCACTTGAAATATATGCTAATGGGAATTTTGAATTTAGATTGCCAAGTTTTTTTAATACAGTAGAAACCATCATTATATTAATACTTATATAAGACATCATACATAAAATCCATCCAAGAAAGAAAACAGAATCTGGTCGTTGAATGAATCTACCCCAGTCAGCTCCTCTTACTAATACATATATAGGTGAAATTTCATTTATTGATAAAACATCAGCAAATGAGAAGAGTAGTGTAGTAATACTTAAAAAAAGATATATTGCTGAAATTCCAATTCCAATAAAAGAAATTTTTTTAAATTTTTGAGTATCTTTTAATAAGGGTTGTAAAAAGTATATATATGATAATCCAGTAAATGCAAATAAATTTGTGGCACCTGAAAAAAATGTTTCATTTACACCATAGCCAAGTATTGGAAATATTCTTTCTGGTACAAATCTTATAGAAATACAAAAAAATGCTACAAGCAAATTTATCATAACTAATGGAACTATTATTAAATTAATTCTTGTAATAGCAGTATCACCAAATTTATTTGCCAAAACGGCTATTATTAGAAATAGTATTATTAATAGGCTTATTGGAACTTGTGGAAAATATATTAATTTTAAAATCTCACAAAAATTTCTAAGTTGCGTTGCTGATATTATAATAAAATATGCAATAAATAGTATGCCTATTATAATCTTTAAAATCTTGCCACCTAAGTATTCGGCAACATCAATAATATCGCTGTTTGCAAAATTTTTAAAAAGTTTTAAAATTATATATAAAAATATAAACATTAATATACTAATGTAAATTACATTAAGAGGTGTAGAAGGTCCGGCAAGAACTTAATAGATTTTTTGGTAGGTTTAATATAAGATGATTTAACATAATAACTAAAATTAATGCTATTGCTTGTATATTACTTATTTTGCAATAATTCATATTTTATTATCCTCCTTGTTTATATTTCCATCCCATACTGACTTTTGGCTGTTTCTTTGGTCTTTTTGTATTTAAGAAGTCTGCTCTATGTTCTCTTTTCCATGCAGGGGATAGAAGTAACCCCTTATAATCACGAGTTACAGGAATATAAGGTTGTAAATATGGATATCCAAATGATTTTAAACTAGACATTGTTAAAAAGTGTAAAAATAATCCAATACATATACCTAAAAATCCTAGTAAATATCCTAAAATGATATATACAAATCTTAAAAGTCTGCAATGAAAGCTAAGAGAATAGTCTGGTATAGTAAAAGAAGAAATACCAGTTATAGCAACTATTATTATTAAAATAGGACTAACTATGTTTGCTTCTACTGCAGCTTGTCCAAGAACTAAAGCTCCAACGATACCTATTGTAGGACCTATTGGTGTTGGTACACGAAGACCTGCTTCACGTATTAATTCAAATGAAAATTCCATTAATATAATTTCAAAAAATACAGGAAATGGAACTGATTCACGAGAAGCAACTATTGCAAATAGTAACTCTGTTGGTATTAGTTCTTGATGGAAATTTGTTATTGCAATATATAAACCAGGTAATAGTAAAGCTATTATAAAACCAATTATACGTACTATTTTAATCATATTAGAAAATTGATATTTCAAATTTAAATCTTCTGGAGAAGATATAAAATCTACTAATGTACCAGGAACGACCAAAACATAGGGGCTTCCGTTAACTATTATACAAACCCTGCCTTCAAGTAAGTAATTTGTAGTTTTATCAGGTCGTTCAGTAGATAAAACTTGAGGTAAACTATATTTTCCATTATCTTCAATTAATTGTTCTAATTGACCGAGAGGAAATAAGATAATCGATATTTACATTATTTAACCTAAACCTTGTTTCGCTTACTAGTTCATTATTTGCAATATCTTTCATATAGCAAACAGCACATTTAGTTTTACTTAAAGTACCAACTTCAATATTTTCGATAATTAAATTTTCATTGTTAATTAAACGCCTAATTAAAGATGTATTTGTTCTTATATTTTCTGTAAAAGCTTCTTGAGAACCTCTTACTACTATTTCATTTGCAGGCTTATCAACACTTCTTTGTTTAAAACCTTTTACATCTATATCAAATGCACTATCTAATGTATCTATAAATAAAGCACAATTACCAGAATTTATTCCATCAATTAATTTATCAAATTCTTGTACTTGTTTTACATTATTTTGAGGCATAAGGTTTCCCATAATATAATCAAGAAGGTTAAATTTTTTTACTTTTTTAATACTTATTTTGTTATTAATAGCTTCAGAAACTACTTTTTCTTCATCACTATCAAAACTATTTGCTCTATTTTTTAGCATTAAAGGATTTAAAACATAATCATTTATTAAAGTAGTGTCAACCATACCATCAATATAAAGTAAAAAGGCATTGTATTGTTTATTTCTAGCTGTTAATGTGAAATTTCTTATTAAAATATCACTATTTATAAGTGCATTATATCTAACTTTTAAGTATTCTAAATTATCATTAAGAGAAGTAAAGATATTTTTAGGTTCATTTGGCAATTCCTGATCTTTTATTTCATGTTCATAGGATATATGTTTATCTTTTTCTTCATCTACATTTTCTGGAACGGAGAAGTTATAGTTGATAGGCTCTTTGTATTCAAATATTGTATTAAAAAATTGAAAAAAGTTTTTCTTTTTAGTATTATCCATTTAATTTACTCCATAAAAATTTTTCTTATTTGTTTTTGCCCGATTTTAGTTTTCGACTAAAAGGAGAAAATCTAAAAGGGCTAGCGATTGTAGCTTTAATAGAATAGGAAAGTATTACTTTCCTATTCTATTAAATAGTAATTTCCAAAAAAGTAATAAATATGCGCTAATTTGAAAAAATGTCAATGAGAACGGAAATTTTTGACAAAAATCTCTGTTCCCATTGACAACTCTATAATATTATACAAATTAGTCCGCCAGAACCCTCATTTACTATACGTTCTAATGTTTCTTGTAATTTTCCTTGTGCATCTTCTGGCATTCTACAAAGTTTATTTTGTAATCCTTCATTTACAAGTTCATGTAAACTTTTTCCAAAAATATTTGATTCCCAAATTTTTTGTGGATCACTTTCAAATTCTGAAAGTAGATAATTTACTAGTTCTTCAGATTGTTTTTCACTTCCAACAATAGGTGAAACTTCAGTTTCAATATCTGCTCTTATCATATGTATACTTGGAGCTTTTGCTTTTAATTTTACACCAAAGCGAGAGCCTTGTTTTACCATTTCAGGTTCATCTAAAATTAATTCTTCCATTGAAGGGGTAACAATTCCATAACCTTTTTGTTTTACTTCTTCTAGTGCATATGCAATTTTATCATATTCCTTTTTGGTTTTTGCAAGATTGCTAATAATAGAGAATAAATCGCCCTCATTACAAATATCTACACCAGAAATTTCAGTTAAAACTTTATAGAATAATTCTTCTTTTAAATCTATACCAATATTAACATTTCCATTTCCTAATGTTATTTCTGTTAAAGATGTTTTTTGGATTATCTCTGTTTTTTGAATTTTACTAATACCACTATCAATTTGTTTTAATACTTTTACTTCAGAAAAAGCATCTTTTATTTCATTATATAAACCAGCTTTTAACCAATGGCTATCATCTAAGCCATCAACCCATTTTGGGAAATTAATGTTTATTTGTTCAATTGGAAATTCATATAAAATTCTTGCAAAAATATCATTTAAATCGTCTGTATTTAGATTAGAGCAATCTGTTGGAATAACAGATGTTTGATATTTATCTTCTAGCCTTCTTGCAAGTTCTTTTGTATATTCTGAATATGGTTCACTTGAATTTAAAACAATAATAAAAGGTTTATTTAGTGTTTTTAATTCAGTTACAACTCTTTCTTCAGCAGAGATATAATCTTCTCTTGGAATATCTGTAATAGAACCATCGGTCGTAACTAAAATTCCAATAGTAGAATGTTCTTCAATTACTTTTTTTGTTCCAATTTCGGCTGCCTGTTCAAAAGGAATTTCATCAGTTGACCAAGGTGTTTTAACCATTCTTGGAACATCATCTTCTAAGTAGCCAATTGCATTGTTTACAAGATATCCAACACAATCTACAAGTCTTGTTTTTAATTTTAGATTTTCACTAATAGTAATTTCAATTGCTTCATTTGGAACAAATTTTGGCTCTGTAGTCATAATAGTTCTTCCGCGCAGCACTTTGTGGTAATTCATCTCTTGCTCTTTCTTTTTTGAATTCATTGTCAATATTAGGAATAACTAATAAATCCATAAATTTTTTTATAAATGTAGATTTACCAGTTCTAACAGGACCAACGACACCTATGTAAATATCACCATCAGTACGTTTTGCGATGTCCTCGTATAAGTCTAAATTTTCCATCTATAATTTACCCCCTTGAAAAATGTTTGTACAAAATTAACTTTACTAATGTATATTTATAAAATGAATGATTATTCCTATTTTTGTAAAAAATATTAAAAAAATATATATATTGCAAAATACACATTAAAGATGAAGTCAAAAAAAGTAAAAAACAAGAAGTTTTTCAAGAATAGATAGAAAAATTTGAAATCTTTCTAGTCCAAAACTAAAGGCTAGCAATAACAAATAGTTAACTTTTTACATAATATATAATGCAATTTATTTGCATTATATATTATTTTATGTTAAAATATATAAGTCTTTATTATAGCATAAGAAAGGAGACAATATTATTATGCAAGAGATAGTAGCAATTGTTATGGCAGCAGGAAAAGGAACTAGAATGAAATCAAAGAAATCAAAATTAGTACATAAAATATATGGAAAAGAAATAATTAGAAGAGCAGTTGAAAATGCGAAAAGAGCAGGAATAGACGATATTATTACAGTAGTAGGCTATCAAAGGGAACAAATACAAGAAGTACTAGGAGATAGTGTTAAATATGCTATTCAAGATGAACAATTAGGAACAGGTCATGCTATTATAAAAGCATCAAAATTATTAGAAGGAAAAAAGGGGAAAGTACTTATTTTAAATGGCGATCATCCTATTATGAGACCAGAAACTTTAAAGAATTTAGTAGAGGAGTCTAATAAAAGGGGAGAAAGTGCCACAATTTTAACAATGGTACATGATAAAATAATTCCATATGGAAAAATAATACATGATACAACAGGAAGAATAAAAGAAATAGTAGAACACAAAGATTGTGACGAAGAACAATTAAAAATAAAAGAAGTTAATCTTGGAATGTATTGTTTTGATATAGAAGAATTATTAGAAGCACTTAAAAATTTAAAAAACGATAATGCACAAAAAGAATACTATTTAACAGATGTTATAAAAATAATGTATGATAAAGGTTTAAAAACTGGGTCAATAGTAGTAACTGATAATGCAGAAGTTCTAGGAGTAAATGATAGAATGGATTTACAAATATTAACAAAAGCATTACAACTTAGAATAAATACAGAGCATATGAAAAATGGAGTTACAATAGAAGATATAAATAACACATATATATATGATGATGTAGAAATAGGAATAGACACAATAATACATCCAAATACAACAATAAAATCAGGTGTAGTGATAGGAGAAGATTGTGAAATAGGACCAAATGCGTATATAAGAGAAGGATGTAGACTAGCAGACAAAGTAAAAATTGGAAGTTTTGTAGAAGTAAAAAAAGCAAATATAGGAGAAGGAGCAAAGGTTCCACACTTATCATATATGGGAGATTGTGAAATAGGAGCAAAAACAAATATAGGATGTGGAACAATAACTTGTAATTATGATGGATTTAATAAAAGTAAAACAATAATTGGGGAACATTCATTTATTGGATCAAATACAAATTTAGTTGCACCAGTGAATTTGGGTAATAATACGTTCGTTGCAGCAGGTTCAACTATAACTGATGATGTACCAGATGATTCATTAGCAATTGCAAGACAAAGACAAGTAAATAAAGAGGGTTGGAATAAGAAATAATGAAAAATGAATAGTTAAAAGTAGGGGTCGCAATAGTATGCGACCCTTATTTTTTGTACTATAGTTTATTATCACCAGGAATAAAGTAATCAACTACACCATAAACAAGAGCACCTATTATTGCAGCTATCCAAGATATAGCATAACCTGCAACAAAAAATTGAGTTACATATAATACAACTGCTGATAATACGAATCCAACAAAACCTTTTCCAAAAGGACTTGCATGTAGACCCGTAAATTTAACAATTAAATAATCGATGGCTGTTAAAACAACAGCTGCAAGTGCTAGTGACCATATGTTGTTAATTGTAAAACCAGGTGTAAAGAATGCTGTAATTGCAAGAACGATAGCAGCAGCTACAAATCTCCATACTATTTGACCTACAGTACCCATTGTACTTGAACTTTGAACATTACTTTTTTCGTTATCCATAATAAAACCTCCTATAAAAAGTTTATATATTTATGCTTTTTTAAGTTCATGACATTATTATTTACAAAAAAAATAAAATTATTCGAGATTTATAAGTATAATAAAATCAAAATTGTAAAAAATAAGTTATAAAGTGGAATTTAAATTTATGAACTAACGTGAATATATTACTACATGGAAGCGATAGATGGCAGTATTTTTAAAGGAGAAAAATATGATTATTACATTTGTAAGAGCAATTATTTTATACATATTAGTTTTAATAGTTATGAGATTTATGGGTAAAAGAGAAATAGGGCAACTTCAACCATTTGAACTTGCAATCTCTATAATGATAGCAGACCTTGCATCAATTCCAATGACAGAAACAGGAATTCCTATAACAAGAGGAATAATTCCAATTTTAGGATTATTGGTTATGCATTTGATAATTTCTATTATAAATTTAAAAAGTATAAAAGCAAGAGAATTAATTTGTGGAAAACCTAGAATTTTAATTTATAGGGGAAAAATTGATGAAAAAGCACTTATCAAAGAGAGATTTACAATTAATGAATTAGAAGAGAGATTAAGAGATAATTCAGTATTTAATATAGGAGATGTAGAATATGCAATTTTAGAAACCAGTGGGCAAGTAACAGTAATTCAAAAACCCAATAAGAGAACTACTATACCAGAAGATTTTAATATAATGCCAGATTATGAAGGAATACCATATGATTTAGTAGTAGATGGAAAAGTAATGAATAATAATTTACAAGCAATAGGAAAAAATTATATATGGTTAAAAAAACAAGTTGAAAAATTTAATATGAAACCAGAAGAGGCATTAATTGTAACATTTGATGGAAAAGGACAGATATTTTGCCAAAAGAAAGAAAGGAATTAATTACTTATGTATAAAGAATTGATAATAAGTATAATAATAGTAGCATTAATTTTTGGTTTAAATTATGTTACACAAAAAAATACGGATATAACAGTAGAAACAGTCACAGAAAAATTGAATACAGTAAAAAATAGTGCATTAGAAGAAGTTCCAAATAAGGATAAAGTTGCAAGTGATATTAATATAGCTTATGATAAATGGGAAGAATTAGATGATATAATGGCATATTATATAGAACATGATGAACTTGAAAAGGTTAAAACTGCACTGACTTCTGCTAAAAGTTATATAGAAGTAGAAGAATATAAAGAAAGTATAGAAGCAATAGATAATTGCATTTATATTTTAGATCATATTCACGAAAGAGAGATGTTCACTTTAGATAATATATTGTAATTAAATCTATACCAAATCATCCATTCCATATAAACCAGGTGCTTTATTTACAATAAATTCACAAGCTTTTAAAGCACCTTCAGCAAATACATCTCTTGAATAAGAAGTGTGCTTTATTTCAAAAGTTTCGTGAGCACCATAAAACTGAACAGAATGTTCACCAACAATATTGCCACCACGAATAGAAGAAAATCCAATTTCATTTAGTTTTCTTTTTTCGTGTATATCATGACGATTAAATACATATTCCATATTACCACCTAAAGCAGAATTTATGCTATCTGCAAGGGTAATAGCAGTACCGACTTGGGGCATCAATTTTTCTATTATGATGTGTTTCTACAATTTCTATGTCAGTTCCTTTTAAAGACTTAGCTACTTCTGCAACAACTTTTTTCATTAGATTAATATCATAAGACATATTAGAAGATTTAAAAATAGGAATAATTTTTGCGGATTCATTAATTTCTTTTAAGCTGTCATCTGTAAAACCAGTAGTAGCAATTACCATAGGAACTTTAGAATTAACTGCATATTTTAATATATTAACAGTAGCAATAGGAACACTAAAATCTACTATTACATCAGGTTTTTCTTTAATATCATTTATATTAGTATAAACAGGAAAAGTGTTTATACCATTATCATTAATATCAAAACCACAAGCTAACAATAAATTAGGAAAACGATCAATTTCTTTAGCTAAAACTTGACCCATTCTACCATTGCAACCATTAATTAAAACTTTTATCATAAAAATTACTCCATTCTAAATATAAAATTTAATATAATAACAAACTAACTTTTAGGAAATATATAATTATTTTTTATCATCTTTGACACTAGCCTCTGTCTCTGGAGACTCCATGTACTATGTTCTAAAAAATAATTATATATTTCCTAAAAGCGAAAACAATTATCTTAGTAAAATAAACATACTTAAAAACACATAAGCATATCTGTAAGCAACTTGTAACTTCTTTCTAGATTTATATGCTTTTATAGACTCTTTTATTGCACAATATTTATCAACTAAAGTAATAATAAAACTTTCTTTATATTTAGGGAAACTAAAAAAAGTAATAGGCCACATATGTTTTAAAATTATATCACATTCTTTTTCATTTAAATTAAATAGTCTTAAAGAATTTTCTAAAGCAGTTTTTGGATGAGTAAAAGCATGTAATCCTTTTCTACCATTTTCTCGTATTCTCCAATCATATAAGAACAAATCGTGTAGCATTCCTGCACGGGCAGCAGATATGTAATCTAAATTATATTTTTTACAAATTAAGTAACAATAATATGAAACCATTTTGCAATGTTCAAAACAGCTTGTTTCATAATGCTGTTTGTAATTTTTCATCTTTAATACCATATCATTATGAACCAAATCATTTATAATATCTTCAAATTCGCGAATATTTGTATAATCTTCGCAAATATTCTCTTTTATCTCTAGCATAGGTAAAATGTTCAACTCCTCAAAAATATCTCTATTTTATATTATAGCATACAAAAAAATATATGTGTGTATTTTCATAAAAATTTAATAATTGCTGTTTAGACTATATACTTAAAATCCGTTCCATCTTGCTGGAGGTAGGGCGTTTTTATTTTTCTCTCAAGTTCGAAAAATAAAAAGCACTACCTCCACGTGGAACTAGTTAGAAATAAGTTAAAGTATGTATATAAAAATTAATAAACAGGAACTAATGTTACAGTTATATTACATTTTATCAAAATGAAGAATATTTTGTAAAAATATATTTACAATTGATATAAAGTTGTATAAAATACAAAAAGATAGAATAACAAAAGAAAATGCCGAAGAAAGGGGAGCTTTGACCTATGAAAATTCTTATGCTTACTTGGGAATATCCACCAAGAATTGTTGGAGGAATTGCAAGAGTTGTTAATGATTTATCAAAAAGGTTAATAAAAGATGGTCACGAAGTTACAGTTGTTACTTATAAAGAAGGTAATGCACCATACTTTGAGGATGATAAAGGGGTTAAAGTTTATAGAGTAGATAATTATATGATTAATCCAAACAATTTTATTGACTGGGTTATGCAAATGAATTTTAATATGGTAGCAAAATCTTGTGAAATAATTGCAAAAGAAGGAGCATTTGATGTGATTCATGCACATGATTGGTTAGTTGCTTATGCTGCAAAAACATTAAAAAATTCATATGATATACCAATAGTATCAACAATACATGCAACAGAATCACGGAAGAAATTCGGGAATTCATGATGAAACTCAAAGATATATAAATGATACAGAATGGATGCTTACATATGAATCTACAGAAGTAATAGTAAATAGTAATTATATGAAAAGAGAGTTACAACGTTTATTTGGTTTACCATTTGAAAAAATAAATGTAGCACCAAATGGAATAAATATAAATATGTTTAATGGTGTAGAAAAAGATTATGATTTTAGAAGACAATATGCTTTAGATAATGAAAAAATAATTTTATTTATAGGAAGACTTGTTTATGAAAAAGGAGTACAACATTTAATTTCAGCTATGCCCAAAATATTAGCAGGATATCATGATACAAAACTTATTATTGCAGGAAAAGGTGGAATGATTGATGAATTAAAAGCACAAGTTAATTCTATGGGACTAGGAAATAAGGTATATTTTACAGGATATATGGATCAAAAACAAGTTTGTAAAATGTATAAATGTGCAGATGTATCTGTATTTCCAAGCACATATGAACCTTTTGGAATAGTTGCATTAGAAGCAATGCTTTCAGGTATACCTGTTGTTGTTTCGGATGTTGGAGGATTAAACGAAATAGTAGAACATGGTGTAGATGGAATGAAAAGTTATGCAGGAAATGCTAATTCAATTGCAGATTCAATACTTGAATTATTATATAATCCAGCACTTGTAGACAATGTAGTAAAAAAAGCAAAACTTAAGGTGAAAAATGAATATAACTGGACAAAAATTGCACAAGATACACACTTTATATATCAAAAAGCTATATGTCAAACTATGGCAGAACGCCAAAAAAATCAAATTGCACAAGAAAATGCAAAAAAAGCAAAAAGGGCAAAAAATACAGAAACAGAAATTACAAACTTGTTATCTTTCAGAAAAAGGCAAGCGTATGCTTAAATAGAAGTTAGAAGTTGGAGGTTAGAAGTTAGATGAATATTTATGATACAGCTAATAGATTAGCGTATGAAATTAAACAATCAGACGAGTATATAAATTACAAAAATCTAAAAAAAGAAGTTAATGAAAAACCAGAGCTAAAAGAAAAGTTAGATAAGTTTGAAACATCAAGATATGAAATTCAACTTACAGCAATTCAAAGTGGTAAACAAGATGAGGAAAAAGCGTTAGAAATGCAAAAAATATATGCTGAATTAATCCAAAATGAAACTATGAAAAAATATTTTGATGCAGAATTAAAATTTAATGTCTTATTAACAGATGTTAACAAGATAATAGGGGATGCAGTACAAGATTTAATAAAATAATATGATCTAGGGGCAGACAGTATGCCTTTCCAAAAAAAGAAAACAAATCCAATGCAAACAATGTAGGGGCAGGTCTTGTTCTTGCTCCCTAAATGTTAGAGTAACAATAATGTTATAGGAGCAGTATAGAAAAAATTGTAACAACATACAAAAAAGGAGAACAGAAATGGAGTATATAGTTCTAATTCTAATTTGTTTAGTGTTTTTAATAATGTTATGGTTTATTTTAGAACTAAATATAAAGAGATTAAAAAAAACAGGTGAAGATAAAGAGTTAGATAGCCTTACAAAGGACTTTCCTGAAAATATAGATATTTGTAAAAACATATTAAACAAATTAGGTAATGACAATGTAACTATAAAAGAAGAAAAAGATACAAAAACAAGTCTATATGTGGTTGTAACAAATACAATTACAATAGCGAATATAAGAGATTCTTATACAAGAATACAAACTGTAGCACATGAATGTATACACTCTATTCAAAGTAAAAGTATGTTATGGTTTAATTTTATTTATACTAATATTTATATGTTGTATTTTTTAGTAGTATCAATATTAACTCTATTTAACATTATTACTAATCCATCAATATTTTTATATGTACTTATAGTTATGGGAATGGTACACTATTTTATTAGAAGTATGTTAGAAACGGAAGCAATTACAAAAGCAAGATATGTTGCAAAAGAATATTTAGAAGAAAATAATATATGTGAAAAAGAAGAGATAAATAGAATTATATCTAAATATGACTTACTAAATAATATGGGAATTAAGCTTGTGAATTTAGATATATTGGCAAGGAATTTTATAAAGATTATTATTTTTGGATTAATAGCAATAATATAAAAGGGGCGACTAAACTATAGCCGCCAGGTAATAAGTAATATTCCCAGTCTCATAAATATTATAGTTAAAGCTCCAACAAAAAATAGAAAGAGTGGCTTTGTTAGTCCATCTCCAAGAAGAGTGCTAATAAAAAAGCAAGCAGATAAAAGAGAAAGAATAAAAAGCATAATAACAATAATAAGAAATATGAGAAAAGGTAAAGATAGAATAAAGTTTTGCATCTTTATCCTCCATTTGTAGTTAGGGACTAACTTCCCTTTGGTTAATAGTTACAAAAACATAATATTATTATATCACATAATCAAAAAATTTTCAAAATCATTTGCAATTTATTATAGTTTGTGCTAAAATATCAATATTGGAAATTAAAAAGAGAGAGGAAAAGATAAATGGAAGTTTTAAAATATATTGTAATTGGAATTTATGTTATAGTTTGCCTTGCATTAATCATTGTAGCTATGATGCAATCTAAAGATGATGCCGGAATGAGTGGAGCAATGACTGGTTCATCATCAAATAATTTTTATGAAAAAAATAAGGGAAGAACTAGAGAAGGAAAACTAAAAAGATGGACAATAATTTTAGGAGTAACTTTTGCAGTACTAACAATAATACTTTCAATTATGTATGTAATTTAATTTTTAGTAAATAATAAATGGGGGCAACAAATTTTTTAAGTTGCCTCTATTATATTTTTATAGAAAAACCAACTTTTTTAATTGTAAAATAGCGACACGTAAATGTAGACTTTTTGTTTTTCGAACATCGAGAGAAAAACAAAAATGTTCCTACATTTAGCAAGAAGGAGAGGTCTTAGATACAGACAATGTAGGGGGGGCTTGGCTTGCCCAAATGATAATAGTGAAAAGTAAAGAGAGCAAAATATTTGCTTTTGGAGGAGAAAATACATGGATAGAAAAGAGAAAATATTAGAATTTATAAAAGATAAAGAATATGTTCCAATGAAATTAAAAGAAATGGTACAAGTTTTAATGGTACCTAAAGAAGAACAGGATGAATTAAAAAGTATTTTGGATGAATTAGAAGAGGATTATAAAATTAGAAAGAATAGAAAAAACAAATATATTTTGATGGATGAAGTGTATATACAAGGAGAATTTTTGGCAAATCCAAAAGGCTTTGGTTTTGTAAAAATTAAAGATAGTGATGAAGAGATACACATATCTATAGAAAACACTAAAAATGCATTAAATGGTGATACAGTTTTAGTAAAGATAATCGAAGAAGAGAATAATAGAACAAAAGAAGGAAAGATTGTTAAGATACTAAAGCGTGGAATTACTAGAGTTGTTGGAACATTTAAGAACAGTAGAAATTTTGGATTTGTTATACCTGATGATAAAAAAATAGATACAGATATATTCATTTCAAAAAAGAAATTTAATTGTGCAAGGGATAATGAAAAAGTTGTTGTAAAAATAACTAAATATCCGGAAAGAGGAAAAAATGCAGAAGGCGAAATTGTAGAAATATTAGGAAATATAAATCAAGCAGGAGTAGATATGCTATGCTTAATAAAAGAATATAATTTACCATATGAATTTCCAGAGTTTGTATTAGAGGAAGCAAATGAAATTAGAGAAGAAATAGAAAAGAAAGATATTCCTAATAGAGTAGATTTAAGAGATAAAGATATTTTTACAATTGATGGAGAAGATGCAAAGGACTTAGATGATGCAGTATTAGTAGAAAAATTGGAAAACGGAAACTATAAGCTAGGTGTATATATTGCAGATGTTAGTTACTATGTAAAAGAAAATTCTAAATTAGATAAAGAAGCCTTATTAAGAGGGACAAGTATATATATGTTAGATAGAGTTATTCCAATGTTACCTAAACGTTTATCAAATGGAATTTGTAGTTTAAACGCAGGAGAAGACAGATTTACATTATCTATTGAAATGGAAATAGATCAAAATGGAAAAGTTATAGATTCAAATATATTTAAAGCAGTTATAAATGTTAAAGAAAGAATGAGTTACACGAATGTAAATAAAATATTAGAAAATTCTGATAAAGCAGTCTATAAAAAGTATGAAAAATATATTGGTAACTTTAAATTAATGGAAGAACTTGCAAAAATATTGGAAAAAAGAAGAGAAATTGCAGGAAGTTTAGATTTAGATATACCTGAAAGTAAGATAGTTCTAGATGAACAAGGAAAAGCAATTTTTGTTGGAAAATATGAATTAAGTTTTGCTAATACAATTATTGAACAATTTATGCTTACTGCAAATGAAACCATTGCAGAAAAATTCTATTGGCTAGAAGCACCATTTGTTTATAGAGTACATGAAATTCCAGAGATGGAGAAAATAACTGAACTAAATAAATTTTTATATAATTTTGGTTATAAAATAAGAGGTAGTAAAGATAATATTCATCCAAAGGAGTTTGCAAAGGTTTTAGAAGAAATAAAGGGAAAACCAGAAGAAATGGTGGTTTCCACTTTAATATTAAGGACACTAAAAATAGCAAAATACGAAAGTGAAAACAAAGGACATTTTGGAATATCTAGTAAATTTTATTGCCATTTCACATCACCAATTAGAAGATATCCAGATTTATTTATACACAGAATTATTTCAATGTATCTAGAAAATGGATATAATTTAGATGGAAATGATAAAGTAGAATATGAAAAAATAGCAGAAATTGTAGCAGACAAATCTTCAGAAAGAGAAAAAATAGCCAAAAAAGTTGAAAGAGATAGTGTAGATCTTAAAAAAGCAGAATTTATGATGGATAAATTAGGGGAAGAATATGATGGAATTGTTAGTAGTGTAACTAATTTTGGAATATTTGTAGAGTTAGAAAATACAGTTGAAGGATTAGTTAGGTTTGAAAATTTAGGAGAAAATGAATACTTTAACTATGATGATGAAAGAAAAATATTAGTAGGAGAAAGAACTGGTAAAACATATAAACTTGGTGATAAGGTAAGAATTAAAGTTATAGATGCAAATAAAGAGACAAGAAAAATTGCTTTTGAGATTGTATGAAAAAACTTTTTATGATATACTATCAAAAGAAAAAAGTTTTGGAGGATAAAATGCCAAAAGTTACTAATGATGATGAGATAACAAAAAAATTAAAATATATAGGGCTTGATTTAGAAAATATTCCAGAGTTTTTAATAAACTCTAGCAATATAGATTATAGGCCCTTAAAAGTATATGATGAAAACATATATAGAGTTTATAAATATATTCCAATATCAAAAATAAAGATATTATTAACTCCAAAGAATAGATTAAATTCAATAAATGAAAAATATAGTGAGGCTTCTACTTTAAAAAACTATTTAAAACCAGAAAACGAAAACGATAATGAAAAATTTATTACCTTTTTAAAGATGTTAAAAGAGACAAAAATAGAAGAGATAGAAAAACTTGCAAAAATACAAGAAAGATTAAATAAAAATATACCATTTAAAGTTAAATTTGAAGAAAACTATTTGTGGCAAATATATTATTCAGATGTAAATGATATTTATTTTATGCTTGTTCCAACAGAGGATTTAGAATATGATAGTTTCTTTTATTTATTAAAAAAGCAAATAGAATATCACAAAACAAAAAAAGAACAAATGATATTTGTTCCAATTGTATATGAAAACTATTCTGGACAGTTTCTTAAAAATTCGGAAATACAAGATTTAGAAAAATATATGTGTTTTTTTACAAAAGAATGGCCTAATATTTATGAAGTATATGATGCTGATGGAAATAGGTCTTTACAAATTACTGGAGAGACAGTAGTTTATGAAGATTTAATAAGTGTATATAAAAATAAATTGGAAAGTAAAGAAGAGGCACTTAAATTTTATAAATTTTTAAAAGCAATGTTTATATTATCTACTAAATTACAATATCATTATAAATTTACAGTAAAGATTGATAAAAAGGGAACATTAGGATTTTCATTAAATAACAAAGAAATTACATATGAAAATATGTTCACAATATTTACAGAAGATTATAAAGAAGCCGTTGATGAAATATCTTCATTAAAAAAAGAAAAGAATGATTTAGAAATTAAAATAGAAGAACTAAGTATTGTATTAGAAAAAAAGGATAGAGAATATTTAGCGAAGGAAAAACAAATAGCAACATATCTAGAATGCAAAAAAACTTTTTTAGGGAAGATAAAATATTTCTTTAAACTAAAGAAGAAAAAACAAGATATTGAAGAGCCAAAAAATGTTGAAACTAAAGAAGAGGAAAGAAGAAAAGAAGAAATATCAACTTCTAATTTTGTTATAAGAGAATTTTACACAATAGAGGATATAGTAAAGATATATAAAGAAGTAGATATGTTATTAGAAAAGGTAAAAGATTTAAGACTAGACTATAAGGCTTTAGAAAATAGAACTGAAAGTATAGATATAAAGATTAAAAATGCTGATTTATATATAGAAGAAATTGATAAACACGAAAAAAGTATCTTTGATTTTTGGAAATTTGCAAATAAAGATGAAAGACTAATGTTAAACCAAGGTAATATAGCACAAAATGAAAATAAAAAAGTAATAGAAAAAGTATATAATTATAATGAAGATAGGGAAGAAATAGGAGAGGCAATAGATAAAATACAAAGAAGCTATTTATCTAAAGAGGATACAGATTCAATATATATTGCTGGAACAGAACTTTTAAAGGTATTAAATAATATTGATAATGATGAAATAATAGAAAATAGTTTAAAGGAACTAAAAGAAGAATTAGAGAATAATAGAATTTTATTTAATGAAGATAAAATTGATATTTTTGGAGAAACCACCAGTGATAATACTAAAGTAAAAACTTTGAGCTATAAAAAGCATCGTGAGACTAAAAAGGATAAGTTGAAAATTTTAGAAATCACACAAGATATGGAAGTAGAAGAATACAAAAATAAACTTAAAAGTATTATAGATAATATAAGAAGTGCTATAGATAAGACCAATAAATTAGTATCTATTTCTGCATATATTGTGTTAAATAAAAAGGAAAAATTAGATGGATTTAGAGTTTTTAACTTAAATCTTGAAAATGTATTAGAAGAAGCGGAAGATAATAAAAAGATTGTATTATATAAAGTTAAGTTAAAAGGAGCTACTAGAGTATTGTATTTTTCAAACATAATTTATTATGATAATTATAATAAAACCTTGCAGGCAGGAATGGACATTAATGCTAAGTGTCTGTTAAGCCTAGAAAAATATAGAATGAGGGAAGTAGGCAAAGAAAATTTTAGAATAAGTAAATTGATAGATGAGTTTGAAATAAAAACAAAAGAAATAAGCTTATATGAATATGAGCTAATAGAAAAGTAAATTTATAGAACAATTACAAAATAAGGAGCATCGGCTATTGACCAGTTCCTTATTTTGTGTTAATATATGTAAGTAGTATTTGCCCAAGTGGCGGAATTGGTAGACGCACACGACTCAAAATCGTGCGGGAAACCATGTGGGTTCGAGTCCCACCTTGGGCACCAACGACGTATCTGTTCGAACTAAATTGAACAGATAGATACAGAAATCAATCAGAAAATAAAATCTGGTTGATTTTTTTGTTGTTTAAAAACAATATTAAAATCATCCAAGTGAAAGGATGGTGCGAAAAATGAAGATAATTAAGCAAGAATTAGAATTTGAGGAATGTCTAAAACAAAGACTTAAATTTATATGTGAGTTCTCTAAGATTAATCCCACCTTTGTCAATGGTAGCATTAGAAAATTAGAGAAAACTAATCTTACATATATTGAACCACATAGAGTGATTATTAAAAATATTACTTTTTTAGTTTTCAATTATTCAAATGACATTTATATTACTAACTTGACTAAAAAGATTAAATTATCAGAATTAGAAGAATATTTGAAAAACATATAATTGTAAATATTTGACATTTCTTTAAATCGTGATATAATATAGGCAATAAATTATGTATAGCTGTCCGTCAAAAGCTATACAATTATGAGTACTTTGAAAAGATTATATTATATTGCATTATTATATTTTAGTTTATGATAAATGGATTTAAGAGATGTCAAGGGTACTCGTGTACTTTGATGTCTCTTTTTTGCTAGATTGGAGGTTTTAAAATTGAACGAAGAAAAGAAAAAATGTGGATTGTATATGAGAGTTTCAACAGATGAACAAGCAAGAGAACGGATTTAGTTTGCCAGAGCAAAAAGAAAGACTAGAAACTTTTTGTAAATTCAAAGATTATGAAATAGTAGATTATTATGAAGATGCTGGAATAAGTGCCAAAACGGGTAATCATAGACCAGATTTTGAAAGATTAAAAAATGATATTAAAGCTAAAAAGATAAATACTATTGTTGCTCTAAAGCTAGATAGAATAACTAGAAGTATTTATGATTGGGAAAATTTAATGACATTTTTAGATGAGAATAATGCTTATTTAGATTGTGTAAATGATGAAATAAATACAACAAGTGCAAATGGTAAGATGATTTCAAGGCTTTTAATGAGTGTTAGTCAAAATGAAATTGAGAGAACTAGCGAAAGAACTAAAATAGGACTAGCTGGTGCAATAAAGTCAGGACATATTCCACACGTTGCACCATTAGGCTATAAGCATGAAGATAAAAGATTAGTAATAGATTATTCTACTAAAGATATTGTAGTTAGAATATTTGATTTATATTACAATGGCTATTCTTATCAGAAAATAAGTAATCTATTTAACGAAGAAAAAGTATTAGGAAAAGATAACTGGAGAGATTCAACAATACAAACTATTCTTGAAAATGAAATATATAAAGGTGATTTTGTTCACGGAAAAAGAACAAAACACCCAACTTATTATGAAGATGTAGTCGAGCCTATTATCTCAAAAGAAATGTGGGCAGACTGTCAAGTACAGAAAAAGAAAAATTC
>CAPIEU010000017.1 GCA_948630815.1 uncultured Clostridia bacterium | reverse complement strand
AAAATAAATGGTTATATGTGGCGATATGGAAGTAATAGCAGAAATAATATACAAATCTAAAAGAGAAACTGATACGTTTAGATGAAAGAATAGAAATATATAAAGAAATTTGTAAAAAAGGAGTGATAATTAGTGAGTAAAGTAAAAATATTAACTTTAATTATAATACTAATAATAGGAATATTAACATTAACAGGTTGTGCTAGTAAAATCTCGAGTGGAGAAGTATATCAAAAAGAATTTAAAGAAGCACACAATGAAGTTAGCATCATACCAGTAATAACAAGCAATGGAAAAACTACATATACAAGAATGATACCATACATATATTATTATCCTGACAGATATATTATTTATATAAAGAAATTTGAAGATAATGAATGGAAAACAGCAAGTTATTACACAACAAAAGAAGCATATGAAAGCATAAACATAGAAGATCAATTTGAATATGTTAAAGATAGAGATTTAACTGAAGAACCTTATACAAGAGAAAAGGAGTGATAGTGTGGAAGAATTAGAAGGGAATATAGTACTAGATGAAAATATAAAAATTATATTTGATGATGTATTAATAGAATTATTTAATCAGATAGAAATAGATTATGAAAATAATTGTATAAAAGGAATAACACTTAATGAATGTGTAAAATATGCAAAAGAAAAAGGCTATAGAAATGGAAGTATTTTAGTAATAAGTGAAAGTTATTTAGGTGGAATGATATATAAATATAATAATTATGGAAAAAACGAATGGTACAAAGTAGGTTCTATGATGGGGTTTGCATAGAATGGTGTGAAAATTCAAAGAGAGATTTAATAAATATATCTGCTGAAGTAAAAAGAAAATTTAGATATTTAGAAGATATAATAAAAATGTATTAAGATAGGATATATTATAGAGGAGGAAATAGAATGAGTATAAATATAGGACAAGAACCAAGTAAATTAACAATTTATAAAGATGAACAAGGAAGATATAAAACATATATAAAAAGTACAACAACAAAAGAAAATGGTGAAACAGAGGATACATATATGAGTAAGAAAGTTATGTTTAGAAAAGGTGTAGAACTTAAAAATAAAAGTGTAATTGAAGTAACAAAAGGTTGGCTATCACCTTACAAAATAAAAACAGATGAACTAAACGAAAACGGAAAACCTAAATATAAATACTTTGACAAACTATTTATAAGTCAATTTAATTTATTAGAAGAAGGCACAGACGAAGTGCAAAAGACAAAACAACCAAAGCAAGAGCCACAAGATAGTTTTGCTTTTGATATAGAGCAAGATGAATTGCCATTTTAGGAGGAATAAAGTGAGAATAATACAAGAAAAGAAATTAGAAGTAAAAGCAGAATGTTTAAAATGCCATTCAACGCTTATGGTATCAAGAAAAGATTTAAAAGTAAGTATAATATGGAATAATGTTTATTTATATTGTCCTATTTGTGGAAATAAAGCATACTTAACAGATGAGCAAAGAGAATATTTTAAGATATAATCAACTAGCCTATGGCTAGAAATAAGAAAGAGGTGGGAAGATGAAAGATATAAAAACATTAGAGCAATTTAAGAGAGAATTTAAACATACTGGAAAAGACAAGATAATTGAAATGTTCTACAATCAAGGACTAATAATAATTGAGTTAATAGAAATATTAAAACAAAACAATAAAAAAGATAAATGCTCAGTACAGAGATATGAAAAAATGAGAAGAAATTGTGAAGATGAGTTTTATAAAAAATCATATCAAACCTCAATACATAAATTAAATGCCAAAAGAGAAGTAAGAAAAAACATTTTAGAATTACTGGACGCAGAAAATGAAGAAAGCTATTAAATTAAAGGAGGAATTTTAAGGAAAAAACAATATAAAGAAAGTTTAGAAACAAAGGATAAGAAAATAGTAGAACAGCAAAAGAAAGAAATATTAGTAAAAGCGGGAGAGAAAAGTATATTAGAAGAGTATAAAAATGAATTACCACAAAAGCTAGAAACTAGATTAAATGAAATAGCAGAGCAATTACAAGATAGGAAAGAAGTACAAGGGTTAAGCACAATAGAAATAAACGAGATATTAAGACCACACAATTTAATAGGACAACCTTTAAAATACACAGCAGAAGAATTAAATATAGTATTTGAATATTATAGACAAGCAATAGTAGCAATAAATAAAAAAGTAAAATACCCACCAAGTAAAGAAAACTTTTGTGCTTTTGCTGACATTTCAACAGCTACATATAATAATTATTTAAGGTCAAATAATGAAAACATACAAGAAGTTATGCTAAGGATAGATGACTATATAAAAGAAAATATGCTAACTTCGGCACAATTAAGAGAATTAGACTGTGTATCAACAATATTTAGAGGAAGGGCAACAATGGGAATGGTGGAAAGTCAAGCACCAGTAGTCATTGAACATAGAAGCGAAACAGATATGAATAAAATAAGTGCTATGATACAGCAATTAAAACAAGGCAAGAGCCTTAAAACAATAGAGTTAAAGGAGAGAGAAGATGGAAGTTTCGGAGCAGATTAATAAAAATATAGAATTAAATTTTGAAACATTACCTAAAATATTAAGTCAAGAAAGCAACGATATATTAGATAATTTTATAGAAGATATACATTGTAGTATAGAGAGTTTGACATTTTTAGATATAGCAGAATACATATTACAACATTTAGAAGAATATGGAAAAGTTGAAATAGCATTAGGAAAAGAACTAAAAGACTATGATGTAGCATTTGATGACGAAGATGGACTAACAGATATAGGAGAGGACTTTTTAATACAATATATACATTACACTATACATAGAGAAGAATACGAAGAATGGCGACAAAGTGTAGGTATGTAAACAATAGAGTTAGATAAAAAAGATTATAATGTGGAAGGAGAATAGAAATGTGGAAGATAAAATCCGAGAGATAGATAAGAAGTTAGAGCAAACAGAAGATGATGAAATAACAATAAGTTTATTATATCAAAAAATAGAACTATTAGAAGATTTAATAAATGAATATGAAGTAAATATGAACTGTGGTAGAGAAAATCAAAATACTTTAAGAGAAACGATTAAAACATTGCAAAAAGAACTAGAAAAGAAAGATAAGATAATAAACAATGCTATTAATGAAATAGAAACTTTAAGAACATATTTTAGTGAAGATTTACAACCAGATTTTATTAAAATATTAGAAATATTGAAAGATAAAAAAGTTATAAATTGATAAACAATAGAGTTAAAAGAAAATGAATATAAAGTAGAGGAGTGATAGAAATGTTAAGGGTAAGAGATGAAATAAAAATAAGAACTTGTAATGTGCATCACTTAAAAAGACAAATACATGGAAGAAAAGATTGTACTATATTTATACCATATTCTTGCTCAAAGGAAATTGAAAGAATGGATTTTTCAGATTACTTAGAACTAAAACAAGATTTAAAAGTAAGAAATATAAAATTAAAAGTGGAGGAATAACAAATGAATATAAAGTGGAGGGAGAATAAAATATGTGTAACTATAAATTAAAAGAAAACATTAACTTTAATCAATTAGAACAATTTGGTTATAGATTAGGACAAGATGATGGCTGTCATAAAGCATATATTAAGGACTTAGAATATAACGACTATATAGCAATATATGAAGATAGAACAATACTTTTAGATATAGAAGATTTTTGTGGAAGTAGTTGGGAGCAATTTGTAGAAAAAATGTTAGAAGATTTGATTTCAGCTAATATAGTGGAAAAAGTGGAGGAATGCAAATGGATATAGATAACAATAAACCAGTTAATATAAATATAATAATAAGTGCTACAATAGTATTTCACGAAGAGCCCCCCCTAAAAGAGATACTTGGGGAAGTAATAATGTAGTTTATGAACTATGTTACAATGAAAAAGATGAAATAGTGAATGTAACTGAAATAGGTGCTTTTGGAGATAGAACATTAATAAAACAACTACAAGATAGACGAGGTAAAGTCATTACAGTTAATGAAATGTTAGAAAATATACAAGGAATAAAGAAAATGACATATAAGGAATTTAAAGAAAAAATATTAGAAAGGGAATAATACAAATGACAGTTTGCAAATATTGTGGCTGTGAATTTGAACAGCCTAAAAAAGGAAGAAAAAGAGAATATTGCAATAAAGAAGATTGCCTAAGACAAGCTAGAAATGAAGCTAATAGGAAATGGTATGCTAATAAAATGAATAAGGAATTAGCAGGAGTAAAGCATAGAATAGTAAATAAAGAAGAAAAGAAAATACTTTATTCTAGTACTAATAAAGTAATAAATGTTACAGCAAAAGAAGATTTTTCAGATGTATTAGAATTAGCAAGAAAATTAGGTGCAATAAGGTATGAAATAACAGAAAAAATAAAAAGTTTAAGTCCAGAGCAAAGTAAATTTGATAAGCAAGATGAGATATTTTTACATAATATAGAAGAACTTATGAAACAAGATGAAATAGAAGAAAAAGATGTATTAGATGTTTTTAGAGAGTATTTAGACAAGAGACCTAATAGAAGAATAGTAAAAGATAAGCAAGAGATGTTGAAACACTTAATACAAGGTTTAATATCAAACCCTAATCAATATGTATATGAGTTTATAAAGAATAGAGATAATAGGCATTATCATTTAAAGGAGGTAAAAGAATAATGTTGACATTAGAAGAAAGTATAAAGATATTAGAAGATTACAGCTATGCACTAATAACAATAAGCAGTTCAACCGAAAAAGATAAAAAGTTAAGTGAAGCAATAAAAAATGTATTAGACAGAAATAAATACTTAGAAGAAAATAGACAACAAGTAAAAAATCAAATAGAAGATGTAAATATTAATTTAGGTTATGCAATGGAAATGCTAACAGATATTTAAGGAGAATAAGCAATAAAAAAGAGAATAACAGTATATTTTACTCCAATAAGTTTTGAAGTGGAATTAGATGATAATTTAGACAATTATGAGATAGAAGAAGAAATAAATAGACAAGTATATGATTTACAAGTAGACGAAATAACAAATGGTGCAGATATAGATTATTGGGAATATTAAAAAGATTGGAGAAAAAGAAATGAACCTAACCAAAAGACAAGAAAAGCAAATTACAAAAGTATTTGACAACCCTAAAAAATTAAGAAAATGGATAGATGATGTACAAAATGATATTATTGTACAAGCTGAAAAAGAAAATAAGAAACTAATAGACCAATACCTAGATATATATAGTGTAGCAGTAGCATACACGTTGCGTTATGTATGTGGTCTAGGTAAGAAAAGACTACCAGAAGTTATGGCTAGAATATGGGATAATGTAGACGCATTTAGGACTGGTCATATTTCAATAGATGACTGTATAGGCGAATTAAAAGAAAATGGTATTGAATTTGAGGCAATAGTGAATGATAAAAATAGAGTAGAATGGAGTAAATAGAATGAAAGATTTAAAAATATTTACAGATAATATAGAGCAAGAAGCAATACAACAAATAGATTTATTACTAGAACAAGAGCCTTTTAAGGATTGCAAAGTTAGGATAATGCCAGATGTACACGCAGGAAATGGCTGTGTAATTGGTTTTACAGCAGATTTAGGCAATAAAATAATACCAAATATAGTTGGTGTAGATATAGGTTGTGGTATGTTATGTGTTGAATTAGGAAAGATAGATTTAGACTTACAAAGGTTAGATGAAGTAATAAATAATTGTATACCAGCAGGAAGAAATATAAGAGAGCATAAACTATTAGATTTTGAGCCAACAAATAGTTTGTATTGTTTAAGAGAATTAAAAGAAACAAAGAAATTTAATAGAGCAATCGGTACTTTAGGTGGAGGAAATCATTTTATAGAAGTAGATGTAGACGATGAAGGTAATAAGTATTTGGTAATTCATACAGGTAGTAGAAATTTAGGAAAGCAAGTAGCAGACTATTATCAAAACTTAGCGATAGAATTATGTTCTGGAAAAGAAGAAATGTATCAAAAGAAAGAAGAAATAATCAAAACATATAAAGAACAAGGAAGAAAAGCAGAGATACAAAAAGTATTAAAAGAACTAGAAAAAGAATATAAAGATAATAAGCCAAATTTACCAAATGAATTATGCTATTTAGAAGGTAAATATAGAGAAATGTATTTACACGATATGAGAATTTGCCAAGAATATGCTAATACAAACAGATTGCAAATAGCAAAACAAATATTATTAGAGTATTTTGGGCATTATGAATTTTATAATTTTGAAACGATACACAACTATATATCATTTGAAGATAATATAGTTCGTAAAGGTGCAATATCAGCTAAAAAAGGAGAAAAAGTTTTAATTCCAATAAATATGAGAGATGGTTCAATAATAGCAGTAGGAAAAGGTAATAAAGATTGGAACCAGTCAGCACCTCATGGAGCAGGAAGAATAATGTCAAGACATAAGGCAAAAGAAATATTTAAGTTAGAAGATTTTAAGGAAAGTATGAAAAATATTTATACAACAAGTGTAACAGAAGAAACAATAGACGAAGCACCATTTGTATATAAACCTATGCAAGAGATAATAGACAACATACAAGATACAGTAGAAATAGTTAAAATAATAAAACCTATATATAATTTTAAGGCAAAGAATTAGGAGGAAAAAGATTATGAAGATAAAAGAAGTTAAAGAGGAAAGTATTGTATTTGATAATGGTTATAAATTAGAGTATTATCACGAACAAGATTGTTGCGAAAGTGTATATGCAGAATTTGAAATATTAAAAGATTATAATGTATCACCTGTAACAGGAAAAAGTATTGATATAAAAGAAATAGATTTTGAAGAAAGTTTGATAAAATTAGCAGAAGGAGTAAAAGAAGTAGGGTTTAATATGATTTCAAAAATAGGAGAAAAGTTTTTTGTTCCTTGCTATAATTCACAAAACGGTTATTATTCAGGATATTTAGAATTGATTTTATACAAAGAAAATAATGCAAAAGAAATATTAGACATATCAGATTTTGTAAAAGATGATATTTATTAGGAGGAAGATTATGAGTAAAAAGAAAGTAGAAAAAGAATTAGAAGAAAGTGGAAAAAATGCAACTAGAGTAGTAATGTTTGATGATATGGTAGTAGAGGAAAGAGTATTTACAAACATTAAGAAGCTAAAATGTGATTATACTACATACAAAAAGCAAAGAACACAACATAATATGCCAGTTGAAGAAGTATGTGCTAAATGTGGAAAAAGTTTTGAAGCTGGAGAAGAAATATACACAGCATTTGAGGAGGAAAAGCAAGGTAGCCAAATAATTTGTGGGAATTGTGCAAAGCAGTAGAAAAACTATAATAAATATGATAAAATATCAAAGGTGGTAAGTATGGAAGAAAAAAACAAAATTAAATATGGAGATACTGTTATTTTTAATTCAATAATAAAAGGCTCATTTGGAGAGATTATTAAAAAAGAAAAATGCAAACGTACTATTAATAGTTACTCTTCTTTAGATGCAATAAATACTTTATTAAAAAATAATGAAATAGAAATATTAGAAATTATATAAAGTATTAGAAAAAGATTTCACTTTATTATTTTTACACAGAAGCGGAAAAAGATTTTTGATTGACATGAGGAAAAAGATTTTAGACCAGCATTTTTAGTCAAAAAATATATAATTATTTGTAGAATTTAGAAGAATAAAAAATGATTAAAATAAGGTTGAAAATCTATTAAATAAATACACTTTTAAAGCACGTTAATATTAAAGATAACAACTTATATGGCTAAATTATAAAACGGCTTAAAATGGCATATAAAAGCAAAGAAAAGTACTTGACATATTTTATAAAAAATGCTAATATAATTATAGCAATTGCAAATAATAAGTTGTGCATTATGTATAAAATAAGACTAGGGAATGCCGTCCCTAGTCTTATGCCATTTAGTCCTCGTTATCATTTACAATTAAGTAAAGTATAATAAGAACTATTACTTTAATAAAGTTGTGCATTTATGTATTGCCTCCTTTCTCAAAGATTTCCTTGAAAAAGGATAAGGCTAGTATATACTAAATTACAAAATATTACAATAACTTACAAGTAAAAATAGAGGTTCAAAGCCTCTATTTTATGCTATTTGTTGAATATTATTGACTTTATTATACAATGCTTTGCTTATAATTGCTTTATGAGTTGCTTTCTTTTTATCGTTGTAATGTTTATTATAACCGCAATATGTTTCATTTTTTAAAATGACTATTATGCTTGAAGCGTGAAATTCTTGACCACGTTTACCACAAAATCCTTTCTTATTACATAGAACTGCGGTTTTGTGATAGCTTCTATTTTTAGCATAAGTTTCAAATATAAATTTTACAATTTTTGCTTCTTCTTCATTAACAATCATTTTTTTATCTTTTATGTCATAACCCAAAATTGATATAGCTGTGTGTTTATTATTTATAAAATTTTGTTTTTTAGCCATTTTTATATATTCACTTATATTATCACGTTCTATTTCTGCACATATTGAAATTATATAGATAAGTAATTTGCCGTGTTACTTGTTCTGTATCAATATTTTCTTTTAAACTTATAAATCTTGTATTTGTTTTTTGAAACTTATCAAGCATATTTGACATATCTTTGACACTTCTTGAAATTCTGCTTAATTTATAACATAAAACTACATCATAATTTTGTAAATTATTCAAAAGTCGTTGTAATTCTTTTCTTTTATTTATGCTTTTTCCACTTATTCCTGCATCTTCAAATATTTCATATTGACAATTATTTTTATTACAATATTCTATTAATTCACATTTTTGAGCGTCTAAAGATACGCCCTTTTCTGCTTGCATTTGTGTTGATACTCTTGTATATATTGCTACTTTCATATATTACACCACCTTTTTAACGAATTTGTGTTTATTATTATATAGTAAAGTATTAAAATTATTAGTTAAAGCAAAATCCATTATTTTATTTTGCTTATAGTTATATGCAACAACTCTCTCATTATATTCTAAATTAAATTTATCTTTATAAATTTTATTTGTTTTGTATTTTCTTAATATTAACCACATTTTTTTAGACAACTCCTTTTATAATTATTTTAGACATCTCTTTTCGCAATTCTTCGTCTGCTTTTTGTCTTTTCTTATATTCATATTCTGCAATTTTTTTATCTAGTGTATTACATATTTCTTCTAACTCTTCATCTGTTAAATGATTATTTTTGTATTGTGTAAAAATAAATGTATTCATTGATTTTTTACTACTTAACATATATTTTGCAAATGCAAGCCTTATAATTTCGTTTATATTTGCTTTTTTTACTTCTTTCATTATTTATATCTCCTTTATATTTTTTATATTTCTCATTTAAAATAATGGTAAAGTTCTTTTTGTAAATCTATGCTTATTATTCTTTAATATTTCTTTAAAACTCGTATATTCTGTTGGTATTCCAAAACTTGCAAAAAACTTATTAACATAGTCATATACTAAAACTCTTTCTTTGCATATTAAGTCATATTTTTTCATATCTTCTTCGCTTGTTTTATATTTTTTTATTATTATATATTTCATTGTTTACACCTCTTTTTTGATTATTCTATATTCAATTGTTTTATTATATAGTTTTATGTCTGCTTTTGTTATATTTAACAATGTTCTTTGTGCAATTTCTAAAGTTTTACATTGTGCTTGACAACTATCATTTTCATTTAATATAAAATATTTATACATTTTTATTACCTTTTAAACCTTTCTATTTTGTTGGCTCTAGGCTTATCTATCAACCCAGTAACCTCTACAATAAATTTTATTATTATATCTTTTATAATATTTTTTTAATCTTTCAATGTATTTGTTTTGTAAGTCTTTTATAATTTCTATTAGTTCGTTTTGTTCTTCTTTTGTCATATATCTTACAAAGTCCTTTTTGTCGTTTAAGTAGTCAAAGCCAATTCTTAATTTGTTTGTATAATTACTTGTAAAATATAAGCCGTTATAATCATATAGCCCAGTTGCTCCGCCTATTGTTTCTAGTCTGTTTTTTTCTTCTAAATATTCGTTTATATTTCTATAAGGTAAATTAATACTAATGTTATAATTTAAAAAGTATTGTTCCGTTTTTGCTGGTGTTGGTGTTTCGTCATCATACCATAATGTTTTGCTAATACTTGGGTTATTGTCTAATTCTAAGATATAGCCGTCTTTTGTTATTAGTAAAAGATATTGTTTGTAAAAGTATTTACAATCTTTTTCTTGTTGTTCTGGACTTTCCTTTTGTATATAATCGTGTGTAGCCTTGAATAAATTTTTAAATTCTTCGTAATTATCTATTATTTTAAATTCTTTTATATTTTCCATAATTAAAACCACCTTATTATTATTTTAATTTATTGCTAATGTTGTTATATATTTGCCACTTAAAACACCATTAAGCATTTGTTCTAAATCAATTTCATTGCATTTATATATTGAAACTCTATCAGCTCCATTTGATTCTCTTTTTATTGTTTTATTACTTATAAAGTTTGTATGTATACTATATTTTCCATTTGAATATCCATAAAATAATTTTTTCATAATTAAAATCTCCTTTTTTATTATATTTAAAGCATTTCTAAAATGTAAAAATTTCTATCTTTAAAACTTCCATTCTTATATTTTTCTATAGCCTTTTTTGCTTCTTCTAATGTATCGCAAGATTCAAACGTATAATCATTCTCAGTTTGCACATAAAACTTGAATGGCTTTTCATTACTTTTATAATATCTAACAATTTTTATATTCTCTATCATTTATTTAGTCCTCCTGCAAGATTTATTTGACTTAATTCCATTGTTTTTGATAAAAATTGTAAACTATTCTTAATAAATTCTTGAACATTTATATTGTTTGATGTTTCTACACTGATATTGTTTGTTTGTTGTAATTGCTGTAATGCTTTTATTTGTTGTTTTGCTTCTTTTAGTTCTTTTTCTAGTGTCTTGTTTTGCTTTAATAATTCAACATTTTTATTCTTTAATTCCTCATCATTTTTCTTCATACTGTTTATAACTCTAAGTAGTCCTTCTTCTTTAAAATATAATTTTTCAATTTCTTTTATCATCTTTTCTTTTTCCATAAAAAGAACCTCCATTCAAATTTTATTTTTTGGAAGAGGGAATAACTTTCCCTCAATTTTTACATTTCTGCTATCCATTGTTGTACTTGCATAAACTGTTTGTGTAATCGTTTGTTTATTACATTTTGTTTTCTTTTTCTAAAGAAAAAATCAAGTAATCTTTTCATTTGTTTTATTCTCCTTTCCGAGTTAACAAACTTTTACTTGACTTTTTATAAAATTTATTCTATTATAATAATAGAGTATTTTATAAAATATCTTTGTGGGTGTTTTATTAACTCTGCTTGATAAGTGAGTGTTCCAGCACTTACTTATCTTTTTTTACTAGAAATATGTATTTCTTAGTATGATTATATTATACTACATCGTTTGCACGTTGTCAATAGTTTTCACAACATTTTTTAAGTTTTTTTTAAATATTTTTCTATTGCTTCTAGTGCCAAACTTGAATATGTTTTATTTTCTTTTTTTAATTTCTCATCTAATGCGGTTGCCATAAATTTTGGAACTTTTACAACATATCGCTTATTGATTTCTTTTTGCCTTTCATATTCTTTTTTAATATTTCTTGTTTCTTCATTCTCCATTTTCACCACCTCATTTCTAACTAATACTAGCATATCATATCGTTTGCATGAAGTCAATATTTTTTACTAAAATAATATAAAAAAATAAGGGTATATTAACCCTTATTCCAAAAATTTCTTGATGGTTTATATATTTTCCTCTTTTGAATAGCACCACCATAGAATTTTGTGCTAGAAAGTATGCTAAACAAGCAAATAATTAAAGTAATGCCAATTAGAAAAGTCCATTTTAATATATTCCATAGTACAAGACCAATTATTTTTAAATACTGCCATTTTTTCTCTTTTTTTTGTTGTATTTCTTGTTGTTCTAATTGTTCTTTTTGTTTTTCTAACATTAAATTATATTGTTTAATTCTTTCTTGACTTATAAGATATTCAACGTGATTATTCCATTTTTTATAAACTCGATTTAATATTGAGTTATATGTTTTTTCTAGATGTATTCGTTCTCTATCATTTTTACTAAAATTATCAATATAAGTATTTCTAGTATATATGTTGTAGAATTGCATTTTAACATATTGCACTCTTTGTTTTGTTGCTTCGCCGTATTCTATAGCTTGTTCAAATACACTATTTATACTATTTTCTAAATCTATATCAATATCTTTTAAGTATTTTTTTTTAGGTTTATTTTCTAATTGCTTTATTCTTTGATTTAAGGCATTTCTTAACCTTAATATTAGTTTTTGTTTTTCTTTATCTATTAAAGCATTTAAAACTACATCTAAGTCATTATCTGCCATATTTTTATATCTCCTTTTATTTAATATATTAGTACTATAACATAGAATAATTGCAAACTTTGTCATATATTGTCGAATATTATAGTAATGTTATATATTATGTTAGTTGTTATATTAAGATTATTATTTATTGTAATAAGTAATATGTAATAATATGTGAGTATATGTAACCTTTTTGTATGTATTTTATTTTGTCAAAAACGCAGTAATATCAATGCTTTCAATACTTTAATATTACAATATGCTATAATGTAGTAATATCAATACTTGTAGCGATTTGTGTTTACATTCTACTAAAGTAAGATTACTATATTATACCCCTACCCCTATATATAAAAAGACATAGGGGGTATATGTTACCTACTCAAAGATTTCCATATTACAAAAAGGATATTATTTTTACATAAAATATATAAAAATACGAATAAAACTTATAAAGTTGCATTTAATATTATTAGAGAATACTCTTGCAAGAGTTATCAGGCAAATAGAGATTAATTCTATTTGTCTGGTAGCTCATTTTTATAAGTAAAAGCATCGTGAGACTTTAGGTCGAAACGATTGACCCTAAAACTTTTCTTTATTATATATACTGATTTATTGAAAAAATGAAGTATAAGAAACAAAGGAAAGTATTGACAGAGTAACAATAGAGATTAACTGTCTACTTGCGAAAAAATCGCAATATTTGAACTTTTTTTGCGAAAAAATCGCAAGTGATTGGAGGAATAAAAAAGGTATAGTAAAGACTTAATAAAAATACAGCATATAAACACAGAAACAGGAGAAATAAAAGAAAGTACAAAATGGGCAGATAGAATTTTTGATTATGACAAAGGTTATATACTTTGGTACAACAAAAATAAAACAAATATATTTGATGATACAAGATTGCCAAAAGACTTTACTTGGGCTGAAAGAGGAAGAATAGACGAATTAAGATATTACATTATTAAGGAAAACCAATTGTTAGGTTATAGAAGTGGAATAATAAAGCCATTAGGAATAAAAGAGATGGCAAAGATATTTAATGCAGGAGAAAGACAAATAAAAGACCTTGTTAAAAAGATGAAGAAGAACAATATATTAAAAGAAGTATCTATAAATGGCATTGCATGGTATGCTTTTAATCCTTTATATGGCTTAAAAGGGAAAAGAATAACTTATACAATATTTACTATATTTCAAGAGGAATTAACGTCTGTATTGCCTATTAAGGTTGTAAATACATTTATACTACAAGCAGAAGAAATAAAAGATAATATAAAAATAATAGAGTAGGAGTAGTCTATGAAAGTAAAATGTAGAGGATATGAAGGAGAACTAATAGATTTATCAGCTATAACAGAAGCAAAAAGTGTTAGAGGCGAATATAAGGTTATAGCATACGAATTGAGAATAGCCTTAGATAATGCTAATTTGACCTTAGAAAATGTAAAAGATGATGAAATGGAGTTTATAAAGGAGTAGATATGGAATTTATAATAAAATTGATTATTTTTTCAACATGGGTATTATGGACATCATTTTGTATTAGTAAAGCAGTAAGACATTTCAATAGAGCAGAATATTTTAGATTTAGTATATACAGTTCTTTGACATACAGTATGTTTATATTTTGGATAAAGTATCAAGGACCACTGAACATATTTATTAACAACAATATTATGTCAAAGTAAGGAGTAATTTATGGATAACGAAGAAGATTATATAGAATTACATAGATTATTAGCAAAATGCAAGTTTAATTTAGTAAAAGATGAACTTGAACTTTGCAATAAAGGTATTAATACCAAAGAATTAACAATGTCAAAATATTATGAGGAAAAAAATAAGACAAATAGACGAATTTGTAGTAGATATACCAATTATTATAAAAGGAGATGAGAGATAATGCCAACTGAAAATTATAAAGATTTAGAATTAACAGGAACTTTGTATATTCAAAGAAAACTTAAATGGTATGAGAAAATATGGTATTTCATAACAAGAGAAAAAAATCAAATGAAACCATTAGGAGAAATAAAAGGAATAAGTTATAAGGAGGAAAAATAAATGATTTTTATAGCAATAATGTTATTTATGATAGGACAAGCATTAAATATGGGAACAAGTTACTGGGTAATTTGGGCAATATGGTTATTTGTTAAAACAATAATCGTTACATTAGATGTTGTAAAAAAACAAAGAAATTCAGAGCCTAGTTATCTTGAAAAAAGAGTAGCAGATAAAATAGATAATATTTTAGATGAAATTGTAGAAGACGAAGCAGAGGAAGATTAGTTCTCAACAATCACTAACTATCTTTATATAGTTAAAGAATTGTGAAAATTGGTAGAACAAAGGTTGTTAGTATGCGATGACCTAGAAATAGCGAGCGTACAACAAAACGCCTTAACTCCTTAAACAAGGTTCCTTTTTAAGTTTTATTTTTTACTTATAGTTCTTTAAATAAATACAAAATCCTATATTTAGCCAATATATACTTTCTTAGTTTAATAAGTCAAAACAGTCGCATCAAGAGAGAGACCATTACAAGTGCAAGTCTTGTAGAAAGCAAAGGTGTAGTAACACCTTACAAGATTACTAACAACTAGATGACAGACACAGAAAGAACATTCCAGATGTCTGTAAAAACTACTGACTATATATTAGTTGTTGTATGTTCTTTTGAAACTAATACGAAGCAAGAGGCAGGTTGGAATTGAGGTTAGTTTGTTGTTTTATCCTCAAATATATAGCAGGTTGGTGTAATGGCTAGCATACCAGAGTCCTTGTCTGGAGATAAAGTTTCGATTACTTTACCTGCAACCAGTAGAATATATTGCAAAGTTAATTAATTTGCAATACAGAGGGATATTGTAATATCCCTCAAACATATCTCGGTTTAGTTTATGTAGTAAAACCACAGTCTCCAAAACTGTAGAAGGTAGTGCAAGTCTATCAACCTTGACCAGAGCCAGTTAAAACATTCTGGCAAGAGTTATAGTAGGTCGGCGTAGAGTATACAAACTGAAATAACAGCCAAAAATGTGGAGATTTTGGGGAAGACTATAAATTCCCTGCTGTATATGTAGAGATGGCAGAGTGGTTTAATGCACTTGTTTGCTAAGCAGGCGAGGTCAAATTAGCAAAGGCTTCCGTAGGTTCAAATCCTACTCTCTACACCATCTACATAGCTTTACATAGAAGCTATGGAAGTTTTTTATAGTTAGTTGATTACTATAAAATGTACTGCAAACAATCAATGCTATGTCAAGTTTGGCTTATGCTCGTTGAATATAAGCCAATAGTATGTAGTGATATAAGAAAATATGTGAGTAGTAAAGGTTACTTAATAGACTAGGGGAAGTTTTCTATTAAGGAATTATCTCAGCCTCCCCATAAAAAGTTATAGGATAGCTTCCTATAAAATCCTTTATATCACTACATAGTGTTATATATTGTATGCAGTGATATTAAAAAGAATGGTGGTAAAGGAACAAGTTATACGATAAAAGTATAATTGTCCACGAGGTCGAAAGACGAAACCATTATATCATTGCATAGAGTGTATATTTAGAATAGTTAGGAGAAATAGTATGCAAATAGAGGAATTTATAAAAAAGCATAAGCCATTAAATGTCTATATTGAATATAACGAACATAAAAGCAATTATCAAAGCATAGAGGACTTTTTTAATTACGATTGTAATGAGGAGAATATTGTAGATAAAGAAGAATGTGTAAAACAGGATACAGTTTACAGATTACAAGTATATCCCAACACTCCAATAGGTTGTTATATAATATTTGCTTCAACATTAGAAAGAGCAATAGATGAAATGGACGAATTTTTTAGCAAGGAGAAATAGTATGGAAGCATATATAATAGCAAATTTAGAAAGAGTTTTTGGAGGAAATAATGCAAATAGGAACATATATAAAACTAATATTACAAAAAAAGAATATGACACAACAGCAGTTAGCAGACAAGTTAAACTTACCAAGACAAAACATATCCAATATGATAAATGGATCTAAACAAGTTGGTTCATATAGTGCAAGAAAAATAGAAATAGCACTAGACTTACCAAAGTATAGTTTAGTAGAAATAGTAGGCTTTCCAACAAATGATAGAGATAGGAGAAGATTGGAGGAATTAGGGTAAATGCAAGTAGTAAAAATTAAGAGAGTGCCAGATATAGATAAAAGTTATTATAAAATAACAAAGATGTTTTGCGATAAATGCAATAAGGAAATACAAGAAAATAATGAATATTTAGAAGTATGTTATCACAAAGAAAGATATGATGATGAATTACTTTATAAACATTTTTGTAAAAAATGTATGAAAGATAGTATGTATAGTATGTTTATAGACAATTATTATACTGATTTTGATAGATATACATTCCAAAAAAGTAGAGATTGGGAAGAATTTAAGGAATATGATGCAGAAAGATATGGTTTTAAAGAGGAGGACTAATTTATGGAACAAAGATTACAAGAATTAAAAGAAAAAATAACATCTTTTGTAAGAGATTACAAAATCAAAGATTTTTGTGTAGAAATAAACGAAGATATAGATTTAGTCAGCAAAGATACTTACGAAACACAGACAAAAGTGAATTTAGAAATAAGAGTGTAGGAGGCTAGAAATGAAGTTTTTAAAAGCATTATTGTTAGCATTTTCTATAATAAGTATAGGCATATTAGCAGTGGCTATATTAGTAGGTGCATTTATGACAAATTTAATATTGGGAATAGTTATAGGAATTATATATTATACAATTTTTTTAGCATCAATACTTGTTCTATATGAAATAGTTTAAATTGGGGGAATGTAAAGGCAAGATTATGAAAAAACAATAAAAGAAATAATAACAGCATTAAAAGGTAAAGTGCCAGATGAATACTCATATTTGACAATGTGTGAAACATTGTATCAGTTATTATTAGAGTATTTTGATAGTGGTAAAAATGCAAAGAATAGGCAAGAAATAGAGTTAAATGCTTGTAGATATACAATTACATTTTTACTACCAGCAACACTTAACAGAATGGAAAAATGTGAAGAAGAAAAAGATAGAATAGAATACTATAAATTATATATAAAAAGTATGGCATTTGCAGGTAGAAGGTCGTTAGAACACTTTTTTGAATATATGGAAATGAACAATACAAAAAGGGTGTTAGAACGGACGTAAATGCGTTTTAAAGCCATTTTTGTTTTACTTGAATAAAATTACCTTTTTAAAGAAATTAAAGTATATAGTGGCTTCTTATCCACCTAGCACAGGTAAATCAGTTACTCTTACATATTGGTCAGCTTGGTTGTATGGAGTAAATAGAGATTATTCAATAATAAGAATGTCTTACTCTGATGACTTAGTTGCAGGTTTTAGTAGAAGTATTAGAGAAATCATATTAGATAAGAGATATAGAGATGTATTCCCAGAATATCAACAATATGGCAATAAACCATTTGCTAGTAGTGAAGTTTATAACTGGAAATTAAAAGATAGTAGTGTACCAGCCTCACATATAGCAGTTTCAAGAGACGGACAAGTTACAGGTAAAAGAGCAAATAAAGCAATGATATTTGATGATATGACCAAAGGTGCAGAAGAAGCAACAGATAGCAAAATACATCAAGATTTGTACAATAAATGGACTGGAAACTGGATAAATAGACGTGATGGAAATAGCACAAAGTTTGTATTTGCAGGTACAATGTGGTCGCCAGAAGACATACTAAACAGGATTATACAAGATAGAGAGGCAATATCAGAGTTAGTACCAAGTAAACAATTCAAGTATGTATGGGAAAGTAAAGACGGTTCAACAGTAGTAATAAGAGTGCCTTTACTAGATGAGAACGATGAAACTACTTGTGAAGCAGTAATGACAACAGAAGAAGCAAGACAATTAAGAGATGTAACAGATGACTTTCAATGGGCTTGTGTATATCAACAAGACCCAATACCAGCAGAAGGACTTGATTTTGCAGATGAATTATTAAATCACTTTGACAGACTTCCTGTAAATGAGGATGGAACACCAGCATATAGTAATTATTCTTTGGCTGCCTTAGATACTACAAGAAAAGGAAAAGACAATATATCAATGCCTATATGTAAAACAGATGGAAGAAACTACTATATGATAGATTGTATTTTTAAGAAAAAGGGAATAACAGAGGTCTATGATGAAATAATTGCAAAAATAGAAGAGCATAAGATTACTTGGCTCGTTATAGAAAACAATACTGATACATCATTAAAAACATTATTAGATAAAATGCTTGAAGATAGAGGTATTTATTATTGTTCTATCACAGAAAAATATAATACACCTAAGAAAGAAAAGAGAATAAATGAAAATCAAGGTACATTGAGAAAGTTAATGTATTTCAAAAATAAAGGCGATTATAAGCCAAATAGTGATTATGGTAGGTTTATGAAAAACTTAACTACATATAGTTTTGACTATCCAAACAGAAATGATGATGCCCCAGATAGTGCAACATTATTTGTAACAGAGATAATACTTGAAAGAGGAAAGCCAAATAAACCAAAACCATTGAATAGAACTTTGTTAGGAATATAGGAGAAGTTATGGAATTAGAGAAAGCCATTAAAGAATTAAAAAGGACAATAGAAGAAAACAATACATTATTAGACCCAAGAAATAAGCAATTTTTCAATAAAAAGGAAAGAAAAAGGATACAACAACAAAATAATGCAATATCAGTAGTATTACAAGCATTAGAAGAATTACAGCAAAAAGAAAAAAGCAGAATTATAGGAAATATAAATGAAATAAAAATAGAAGATTTAGAGCCTATATTAAAGCCTTATTATATATCTAAAGAAAAAATAGAAAAAACAATAACTAGGCTAGAGGAAAGCATAAAGAAATGTAAACTAGACGATTTAATCTTAATTGAGTGGTATGAAGATAAAATAAAGGCATACAAAGAATTATTAGAGGAATAAAATTGAAAAAGAACAAAGTAAAAATAGGTTATAAAGATATTTAGAGGTGATACAAGGAGAAAACTTTGTTGGAAATGTGAGCATTGGGAAGAATGCTATAAATATATATTTGGGAATAAAAAACAAGATTATATGAAAAAAATAAGAAAAGCCAAAGATAGTTGGGGAGATACTTTTATTAATGTGTATGAATGTGATAAATTCTCTTATGAATATCAACCAGATATGCCTTGGCTTAATGAAAGATATCTACAAGATTACATAAAACGGGAAAATGCTAAGAAATTAAAAAACTATATTATAATAATATACAGGAGAATTGTTTTTTATGTGAAAGAACAATGGGAAAGAGATACGCAGATTTTATGGAGGGAAAGTATCTATATTCTAATTCCTCCATTATTTACAAGGGGTCGAAAGACCTCTCCAATATAAATGGAGGAGATAGAAGGGAAGAAAACGAGAATAAAAAAGATGTAGTTCAAGAAATTACAGATAATGCAATAGAAAAAAATCAAGAAGAAAATTCTACACAAAACGAACGAAATCGTTTTAGTGGAAGAAAAGTAATTTACTGTAATCTACAAAAAGATGAACTTACACCAGAAAATATAATAGCTAAAATGCCAGAGATATTGGCAATACATAATCAAAACGTTGCAGAGATAGAATATCTTGATGACTTCTATAAAGGTATTCAACCTATATTAGAAAAAACAAAGAAAGTAAGACCTGAAATAAATAATAAAATTTTAGTAAACCACGCCTATGAAATAGTAGAGTTTAAAAAATCGTATGTTTTTGGAGATCCAGTACAATATGTGCAAAAAGGGGAGAAAGAAACAGAGCATACAAATCCTAAAATATCTTTACTTAATAAATTTATGGAAAGTGAAGATAAATCAAGCAAAGACAAAGAACTAGCCGAGTGGGAGTATAAAATTGGTACAGGTTATAGATGGGTAGACCAAGATAGCCCAGAAGATGAAGACGAAGCACCTTTTGAAATATCTATACCAGATCCAAAAAGAACAGGTGTAGTATATAGTACAGGCATTACAGAGGAGCAATTATTTTCATTTTATATACAAAATTTCACACAAATGGTAACAACACAAGATACACAGCAAATAGCAGAATATCAAGAATATACAATTTATTGTGAAGACAAAATAATGGTATTAACTACACAATATGGAAAATTACAATTAAAACCATTGTATAAAAAGGTATTAGGAGTATTAAAAAAGGAACTACCCAATCCATACCCATTACAAATTAAAGGATTTAGAATTATAGAATATCCATTAAATAAAAACAGAATTGGATTAATAGAATTGATAATATCACAATTAAATGCAATAAACAGAATAACAAGTAATGAGTTAGATGATATAGAACAATTTGTACAAAGTTTATTAGTGTACGTAAATCAACAAATAGATATAGACAGACACAAAGAAATAATAAAACTTGGAGCAGTAGAAATATCAACATCAGATTCAAGTAAGCCAGCAGATATTAAGTTGTTAGGTCAAAAAATGGATAATTCACAAGTTAAGACATATAAAGATGGAATATATAATGATGTATTAACAATAGTAGGTATTCCAAGACTTAACGATAAGCCATCACGGAGGTGATACAGGACAAGCTAGACTACTTGGGGAAGGTTGGACTATGGCAGATGAAAGAGCAAAACAAGATGAACTTTCATTTAAAAAACCAGAAAGGCAGTTTTTAAAGTTAATTTTAAACATTTGTAATGAAAAGCTAAAAGGTAAAACAGGAAACTTAAAAGGTTTAAAATTAAGTGATATAGATATTAAATTTACAAGAAATAAATCAGACAATATCTTAGTAAAAACACAAGCATTATTAAATTTAATGTCAGCACAATGCCCACCAGATATAGCATTTACAGTTATTGGATTATTCAATGACCCTAATGAAGTATTTGAAAAGGCAAAAGAATATTATGGAGATGACCTTTGGAAAAAAGCTGTATCAAATGTTGTAGGAGAAAATCAAAATGTAGAAGATGACAAAGAGATAAATCCAAAAACAGATGATAAAGCAAAGAAAAAGGAAAATCAAAGTATAGATAAAAATATCTCAGCTAACGAGGGTTAAATGTTAGCCACTTACAATATGTGGACGGCACAGTAAAAAACGGTTTAAGTGAGAAAGGATAAAATGATGGACGAAGAATTAAGCAATGTATTAGGAAACGATGAATTGGATAGTAATGCAAAAGCAGAAGTTATCAAAAAGTTAATTGGAGGTAGTTATGTTCCTTTAAAAAAGTATACTGATGATGTAGCAACTGTGAAAAAGGAAAATAAAGAATTAAAAGATGCAGTTAAAAATCAAAATACTGAAATAGAGGGGTACAAAAATTCGCAATTAACAGATGATCAAAAAAAACAAAAAGAACTTGAAGATATTGCAAATACAAAAAGAGAGTTAGCGATAGAAAGAAGTCAAATTCAAGCAGAAAAAATTTTGTCAAAGGTAATAACTGAAGATAAAGAATTAGAAAGTTTAGTAAAAGGTATTTCAAGTGAAAATATTGAAGCTACAAAAGTGTTAGCAACAAATTTAGTTGATACTATAACTAAGCAAAAAGAGGCAACAGAAGCTAAAATTAGAGAAGAATTAATAAAGGATACACCTAAGCCAACAGGTGGGGAAGCAGACAAGACTATGACAAAGGACAAGTTCTCTAAATTAAGCTATAATGAACAAGTAAAATATAAAATAGAAAACCCAGAAGGGTATAAACAATTATTTAATTAAGAAAAGGAGTGATTTTAAGGGCAGATACATATTTAGGTATTCCGTTCGATGAAGAAATTTTTGTTAATAGATGGGGGGCAGAACCAGACCCAGTATTAACAGCACTATTAGAAAGTGGTGCAGTAGTAGACAGTGCTGAATTAACAGCAAATTTACAAGGAGCAGGGTTGCAATATACAATACCATTCTTAAAGGATATTGATAGTACAGACCCACAAGTAAATGATGGTAAAACAGATATTACAACAAGTGAAATTGAAGGTGACACACAAAGTGGTTCAGCTTATAAAAGAATGAAGGCTTGGACTGCAAGAGATTTTATCAATGATGTTCAAGGAGCAGACCCTATGGGACATATCATAGGTAGAGTTGCAAAATATTGGAACAAATATAGACAAAGACAAATTATAGCATTATTAAATGGTGTATTTGGAATTACAGGAGATACAGAATTGTCACAACATACTTATAATGTTGCAACAACTGGTTCAAGTGTAACAGATGCCAACAAAATAGGAGCAACAACTCTTAATGATGCAATAACAAAAGCATTAGGAGACCACAAAAATAGTTTTGCTATGGCAGTAATGCATTCAGATGTAGCAAAAACATTAGAAAACTTACAATTATTAGAGTTTAGAAAATATACTGACCAAAGAGGAATAACAAGTACATTATCTATTGCTGATTATAATGGAAAATTAGTAGTAGTAGATGATGGTATGCCAGTAGCAGATAGTGCATCTGCAACAGGTACAAAAGAATATACAACTTATCTATTAGGAACAGGAAGTATCTTAATGGGTAAAGGTAACCAAAGTTATCCAGTAGAGGCTATGAGAGAACCAACTAAAAATGGTGGTCAAGAAACTCTTATTACAAGAGTAACAGAAGCTTTACACCCAAACGGATTTAGCTTTGAACCAACAACAAAGAAACTTATCTACAATGACACTGAACTATTTGATAGTGCAAGTTGGAAGAGAAAAATGCCACATAAAACTATACCAATGGCAAAACTTATAACTAATGGATAGGAGGAAACGAACTATGTTTACTATAATTGATAATAAAGTATATGTAGTTGAAAATGACAAGATATTTCCAGTAAATGTATCTAAGGAAAATGGTATAGAAAAGGTAGGTCAAGCAAAAGACCTACCAAAGACCTACAATGTATATACAATAAATGAAATACTTGTTAAATTCAACATACAAGAAAACAAACCTTATCTATTTGAAAATAAGAAAACAGATAAGAAATAAGAGAGGAGGGCTAGTCTATGATAACAGAGGAAGAACAACTAAAAGAAATGAGAATTGAAATACTTGAAAAAGTTAAAGATGATAGCAAAGATGAAGTTTTTAAAATAAAACTAAAACGAGCTAAACAAAGGTATCTTAGACTAGTCTATCCTTTTAATAGAGAAATAACAGAATTGCCAGATGATAGAGCAAAAGACTGGCAAACAAAGTGTGCTATTGAATTATACAACTTAGCAGGAGATGAAAACTTAACTTCTTATTCAGAAAATGGATTAAGTGAAAGTTATGCAAGAGCAGGAATTTCGCAAGATTTACTTAACGAATTACCACCACCAGTAGCAGGGGTGATTAAATGAGTAGAAGTAAATGGAAGAAAAAATCACTATATATTGCAAGTTTCATAGAAGATAGTTTAGATGACTGTGGAAATACTATATCTACTTATGATGAACCAGTATTTATAGGACTAGAAAATATACAACCTTTAAGTGGTAGTACAGACATAGAAGAATATGGAAACAAAGTAAGTAAAATGCAAAAGGTATTACTAGACTATGACAAGTATTTAGGAAAATTTAAAGAAAATGACCTAGCATATATAGAAGATGTAACACCAGAAGGCGAAGAAGTTTATGGAGATAATGCAAATTACAGAATAGATAGTGTAAGAAGTCAAAATAGAAAAATAGCAATATATTTTGAGAAACTACCTAATAAGTAGGTGATAATATGGCAAAATTTGAAACACATTTATCATTATCAAGTTTAGATGAAATGATAAAAAGATATGAGAATAGAAAAAAAGATTATCCTAAAATAGCAATGAGAATTGCTGATAGGTTAGCGGATATTATGATGGACTGCGATTTACAGTCTAGTACATATAAAGAGCCTACAAAGTTAGAGGGTAATATAGCAATAGCAAGTATAAAAAATGATACAGGAAAAGCACAATTTCAAGAATTTGGTACAGGTGTAATGGGAGAAAAATTCCCACACGTGTCAGAGGAATTACAAAAGATGGGCTGGAAATATGATGTAAATAATCACGGAGAGGCTGGTTGGTGGTATCCAACAAATGATAGCGACCCAAATCCTTACAAATGGACTGACCCAGATGGACAGTTAAGAGCATGGACTAAAGGTTTGCCAGCAGGTAGATATTTCTATAATGCTTTAAAAAGAGCAGAAGAAATGTTTACAGAAGTAGCACTAGAAGAATTACAAAGAGAGGTGTAGTAATGGAAGATTTACAAAAAGAAATACGAGAAGCATTAGAAAAATCATTACAAGGTAGATTGGAAGAAAATTTGAATAAACCTATATATGAATTTGTAGGAACTTTTGATGCAGGAACTTTTACAAGATATATAGGCAGTTAGGTAGGTGTAGTAAAGGAGAACAGAACTATATAATCAATTATATGAATTTGCAAAACAATATATAGAACAGAAATCTAAATATACACCTAAAGTATTAAAATCAGCACCAACTGAAAGTAAAATATTTCCATTAGTGATAATTCAAAAGCCAAGTATAGTTTTAGATGATGAAACACTATGCTATGGAGAACAAAAATATAAAATAAAATTTGAAATAGAAATGTATGCAACGGATAAGACCGTTGGAAGTAAAAAAATAGCCAGACAGACTATTATAGAAGAACTTGAAAACTTAACATATGAAGTATTTGAGGAGCATTACAGATTTAAAGGTAATGAGCCACAAGTAAGACCAAATGCAGATATAAATGTTTCTAGAGAAGCTATACAGTTTGAGGGCAAAATAAAAAATAATATAATTTATAGGAGGTAGATGTCGAAGGGCAGGAGAAAACGCAGAAGTAGAAATCGTAGGACAAAGTGATATTGGAATAATGCTTTATGGTAAAAAGAAAGGTGCAACAACATTTTCACAATTAGTAAAAATAAAAGATGTGCCAGAAAGTGGGTCAGATCCAGAGCAAATTGAGGTAACAACATTAGATAGTAAAATAAAACAATATGTAGCAGGTAGACAAGATAGCACATTACAAAACTTTTTATACAATTACACAGAAAAGAACTATTTTGAAAGAGTTATGCCATATTGTAATGGAGAAATCCACGAATTTCTAATAGCATTTCCAGATGGAACAGGAACTTTAATCGAAGGTAGTGCAAGAACAAGGAAAAATGCAGTATCGCAAAATAGTGCGATAGAAGCAACACTTTCAATAACGCCACAAAACATAGTAGACAAAACAAGTGCAGAAGTAAGTGCATTGTTGCCAACATCTGGTAACTAATCTATAAAATTAATTAATTTAATGGAGGAAAAGAATATGAAGAAAGAAGAATTTAAAACAATTGAAGTAGAAGGGAAAGAATATAAGTTAGGTTATCCAACAAGAAAAAGTGCAAAAAAAGCAGAAGAAAAAGGTTTGAATTTAGCAGATACTTCAAAGATATTAACTTTAGCAGATAAGCTATTTTATACAGGTTTATATTCATATCAAGAATGGATAACAGAAGATGAAGCTGAAAGAATAGAAGAAAAATTTATAAAAAATAAGGGAAATTTAGCAGAAATAACTTCATTCTTAACGGAACAATTTATGGGTTTTATAAATCCCCAAGCTATTTAAGAAATAACCAAATAGAATATAATCAAAATAATAATGAAGATAGAGAAGAAAAAAAACTAACATTAACAGAATTGTTTAATAAATATCTTATACCATTAGCAATACAAGTTCGGTATGCCTTTGCAAGAATTTTGGAACGATGACCCAGACTTGCTGTGGGTGTACCGAAATTCATATATGCAGAAAATGGAACAAGAACGAGATATGATAAATTATAAAGCTTGGTTGCAAGGTTTATATAACTACAATGCAATAACAAGTGCATTTAGTAAGAATATAAAATACTTTGATAAGCCAATAGAATTTAATACAAAACCTAAAACAATCGAAGAAAAAAGGCAAGAACTAATACATAAAATAAAAGAACAAAAAGCAAAAGCACAAATGTTGTTAAAACAGAGGAGTGAGAAGTAAGGGCAGAAAATACATTAGAAAATAAAATAGCAGTAGACGCAAGTAGTGCAGTTAGTGGAATAGACAAGTTAATAAGTGAAGTACAAAAATTAAGAGGCTCAGTACAAGATGTTATAGAGTTAAAACCTTTTCAACAAATGATAGGTGAAAGCAGACTTACTAATGAACTGCTTATGAAACTAAATTACAATTTTGGAAGTTTAGCTAGTATAATAAGAAGCTCTTTTGAAACTACTCCTATAAAAGAAGCAAACAAAGAAATAAACGAATTAGACAAAAATATAACTAAAGTAAATACAAGTGGAGTATTAGTAGACCCAGTAAAATTTATAGCAGATTGGGAGAAAAATAATGCTCTAAAAGAAATGCAAAATGATTTAAAGAAAAATAAAGAAACTATAAATCAGGTAAAAGAAACAACAAAACAAGCAACTACAGAACTAGAGAAAATGACTAATGTAAAAACAAACAGCCTTAATCAAGAATTAGATAAAACAGATAGTAAAATAAAGAAAATAACAAGTACAAGTAGTAGGTCTAACTTTGGTTCAAGTTTAAAAACAGCATTAGGTATAGGAACAGTAGCATTAGGAATTGGAAAAGCTGTGAGTTTTTTTAAAGAAGCAACAACTGAAAGTATAGATTTTGTAGAAACACAAAACTTATTTAATGTATCAATGGGAAAAACTGTTGACCAATATGGAAATCTAAATAAAGAAGCTAGTAAATACTATGCAAAAGCAATAAGTTTTCAAGAGAAATTATCAGAAAAATTAGGCATAAATATTAAAGAAAGTATGGAATATCAGGCTTTGTTTAATGCTATGTCGAAGTCTATGGGAATAGGAGATGAGCCATCTTATAAAATATCAGAGAACTTTACAAAATTAGGTTATGACTTATCTTCTTTATACAATATAGACCCAGAAAATGCTATGCAAAAATTAAGGGCAGGCTTATCTGGTCAAACAAAACCATTAAGAGATTTAGGATTAGATATAACACAACAGTCATTAGAACCTTTACTAGATGAATTAGGAATAGAAAGAAGTACAAAGCAATTATCGCAAGCAGAAAAGATGATAGCTAGATATATTGTAGTACTAAGACAAGCATCGTTAGCTCATGGTGATTTTGCTAATACAATGGACAGCCCAGCAAACCAATTAAGAATATTTAATGCACAAATAACAGTTTTTAAGAGAAATATGGGTAACTTATGGCAAGGGCTACTAGGCAATATATTGCCATACGTTAACGCTGTTATGATGGTTATTAATGAATTACTTAAAATGATTGCAAAATTATTTGGATTTAAAGTAGAAAGTCAAAACATAAGTGTTGGCATAGGAGCGGATGATTTAGCAGACGATTTAGGAACAGCTACAGGAAAAGCAAAAGAATTAAAGAAACAATTAATGGGATTTGACGAGATAAATAATATTACATTGCCAGACAAGTCAAGCAGTGGTAGTGGAGCAAGTGTTGGAGGTATCGACCAAAAGCTACTTGATGCAATGAAAGAATATGATAACATGATGGATAAAGTAAAATCAAAAGCTACTGATATAAAAAATCAAATTATGAAGTGGTTAGGTTTTACTGGAGATACCAACAAAGACATGAAGATATTAAATGGATATTTAGATAAAATCAAAGCAGTTGCAAAAGTAATATTAGGCTTCTACATAGGTACTAAGTTACTAAAACTAATAGGACATTTAAGAACGTTAAGAAGTGTATTTTTAAATACGAAAGCTCCTATGACAAGTTTTCAAAATGGACTAGCATTAGTAGGAAAAGGTGCAATAAATTTAAAGACTTATTTACAACTGGGAGTAGAACAGTTTAAATTATACAAACAACACGGATTAAAAACAGTCGAAGCATTAGGTAAAACAGGAAAAGCGATGTTTGATTTAATTCCTAATACAGTAAAAGTGGCAGGAGGAATAGCAGGTTTAGTAGGTTCAAGTGTTTTAGCATATAAATCTATGGAAGACTTGTCGAAAGGAACTATTGGAACAGGAGAAGCATTAGGTAAATTGACATTAAGCATAGGTGGAGCAACAGCAAGCGGAGCTTTACTAGGTTCAGTAATTCCACGGAATAGGTACAGCATTAGGTGCAGTAATAGGTGCAACAATTGGAGCTACATCAGCATTGTCTGGATATAAAACAGAAAGCGACATAGAAATTGAAAGCATAATGAAAAGAAATGAAGAAAGAAAGAAATATTTAGACACTTTAAATAAAGAAAAAGAAGCAATACAAGAGGAATTAAATTCAGGATTAGCACAAATCGGTTATGTAAAGAATTTAGTTACCGAATTAGAAAGTTTAGTTGATGCAAATGGAAAAGTTAAAGAAGGATATGATGGTAGAGTAAGTTTTATTTTAAATGAGTTAAATAATGCTTGTGGTACTGAATATCAGTTAATTAACGGAACAATTGACAAATATAAAGATTTAAAGAAAAGTATTAATGAGGTTATAAAGACTAAAGAAGCAGAAATAAGACTTGAAGCAAATCAAAAAAAATATGCACAAGCAAAAGAAGAACAGCAAAAGATATATCAAGAAAAAAAGAAAGCGTTAGAGGATTTAAAAAAAGCACAGGAAGATTTAAAAAAAGCAGAAGAGGAATGGATATTAATAGGTGATGTTGGAAATATAAAGCCTCAATATTTAGCTGATTTAGAAGATAAAGTTAATGAATTACAAGGGACTTATGATGGATTGGTGAATAAATGGCAAGAAAATGCAGAAATAATAATTAAGACTGAAAATTTACAAGTAGCAATTATAGAAGGCGATAGCAAAAAAATAGAAGAAGCAATTACTGAACTAAGTGCAACATATGAAATAGAAGGGAAAAAGAGAAATGCAACACTGGCAGAACAAATAGAAATGCAACAGAGTTTTGCAGAGGAGTCAAAGAGAATATATAAAGAAACAGGAAAAGAAATAAACGAAGAAGAAGAAGCTAGGCTAAATAGCGGAATAGAAACATTGGCAAGAAAATTAGCAGAGCAAACAACTACAGTAGAAAATTTAACAGAAGACCAAATAGAAGCATGGAAAGTATTAGCACAAAATTCGGAACAAATATATAATGAAAAAATATCTAATGTAAATGAAGATACTAAATTTGCTTTAGAAACTATATTAGGAAAGATAGATGCAACTTCACCAGAATACATCGAAAAATGGCGTATAATGGCAAATGAAAGTAACAAAACATATAATAGAGTGCTTTCACAATTGCCAGAAAACACAAGAAATAAAGTACAAGACATAGTAGGAGCGACAAACTCAAAGCAAAATGATATTAATTCAAGTTTTAATAGTTTAGCAACAAGTGCTATAAACGCATTTGAACAAGTTAGCGGATATAGTTCAGGTGAAAATTTAGTAACAGGAATTGAAAGAGGAGTAAAGGATAATAAAAACAAAATAACTAAAGCATTAACTGGATTGGCAAATGGAGCTGTTACAGCATTTAATTTTGCATTAGGTATATGTTCTCCATCAAAAGTAATGGCAAAACAAGCAAAATTTATTCCAGAAGGTATAGCAAAAGGTATAGATGATAACATTAAAACTGTTTATAACAGTATGAAAGATTTATCACAAGGAATAATGGTAAATCCTAACGACTTCAAAATAGATACAAATCAATTTATAGATTATGGTCAAATAAGCGGAGCAATAGCAACACAAAGTAATGTAAAAATAGATAATGATTTAGACAGCAGAATAGAAAATGCGATATATAGAGGATTAAGCAATGCAACAATACCAGTAGAAATAGAAGCAACAACAGACGAAGGAGTAATATTTAAAAAGGTGCAAGTAAAGGCAAAAGAATTTACAATGCAAACAGGAGAGCCAGCATTTGATTTTTAGGAGGTAAAAGAAGGTCAAAGAGATATATTTCACAATTTATAAATAAAAGTTATATATCAAGTAATTTAATAGAAATTGAGGGATATACTCCTAATTTTCTAAAAGGTTATGAGGTAGAGTGGTACGATTTAAGTTTAGAGGCAGGAAGAAATGCCAAAGGAACAATGCACTTATCATATATAGCAGAGAAATTTAAGGTTATATTAAAAACTACACCTTTATTTCAGCAAGAATTAACAGAGTTCTATTCGCATATTCCAAGAAGAGCAATATCAGTGAAATTTTTTAACCCATTTACTGGAACATATAAAACTATTCAATGTTATAGAGGGGATAGGAAAGCTAATATGCTATTTGATTTTGAGGGTGTTGGCAAATTATATGATGAAGTAGATCAATCTTTAATAGAATTGTAGGTGATAAAAGGTATCAAGTAAGTAATCAATTTAAAGAAGAGTGTAAAAGAAATGTAAATGAATATGAAAAAACAGGAAAGATTTACATTGTAGAAGATAATAAATATATAACAGAAACTGATAACTTAGTAGATTTTACAGTAGAAGATAATTGTTATATAAATGATAAATTTGTAGGAACAACAGTAGCAAAAAAAATAACAGTCAATGTATTAAACCCAAATAACGAAATTGACTTAGAAAATAAAACAATATCAGTTTCTACAGGAATGATGATTAATAATGTAGAAGAAAATATACCTTTTGGAGCATTTATAATATCGAAGCCAGACAATGAAGAAGTAAAAGAAAAGACTAGCTTTGTAGGTTATGACTATATGATTAAGTTTGATGTACCCTATAAAAGTCAAGTAATATATCCTTGTAAGGCAAAAGTATTGTTTCAAAATTTGTGTAGTCAAGCAGGGCTAGTGGCAGGAAACTTAGAATTTATAAATTGCGATTACATAATATTAGGCAATCCATTTACAAACAATGAAACTTGTAGAGAAGTATTAAGTAATTTAGCACAATTAGCAGGAGGATTTGCAAAAATAGGTCGAGATAATAAGCCTTATATAGTTTCATTAGATAAAACTACAACAGTTGAAACAATAGATGGAAACAATTATTTTACAGACTTTTCCAAAAACAAACAATGGGGAGAACTTAATTCACTTATACTAAGAATATCTGGAACAGAGGGAGAGAATACAACCTTACAAGATGATAGTAGTGTAGAACAAAATGGATTAACAGAATTAGTAATAGAAGACAATTACTTTTTAATAGATCAAGTAGAACGTGAGAAAGTTATAAACCCATTATGGGATAGATTAAAAGGCTTAAAATATTTACCATTTAAAACAGAATATTATGGTTATCCATACTTGGATAGTGGAGATAAAATAAAGATTTTAGATAGTAAGGATAATGAATACCAAAGTTATGTATTTAATCATACATTCACTTTTAATGGTGGTTATTGTGGAAAGTTAGAAACTACAGCTTTAACCAAAACACAGACAGCATATAAGAATACACAAAATACAAAAACAAAGTTTAGAAGAGTAGAACGAAAAATAGACAAAATAAATGGAATAATAGAAGATGTTATTGAAGAACAAACAGAATATGAAAATAAACTAACACAAGTAATACAAGACATAGATAGCATTAAGCAGTCAGTATCAAATACAATAGACTATAAAAGAAAAGAATGTAATATAGGACAAGTTAAACTAACAGAAT
>CAPIEU010000016.1 GCA_948630815.1 uncultured Clostridia bacterium | reverse complement strand
GCAATGCACAAAGCCACAGACGAAATGAGTGAACAAAAAACATTTAGAGGATATGGGCCAGAACAAGGATATGACTTCTTAAGAGAAAAAATAGTAGAATTCGATTATAAAAAAAGAGGAATAAATATTAATATAGATGAAATATTTGTATCTGATGGAGCAAAATGCGATACAGGGAATATTGGAGAAATATTTGGAACAGACAATATAATAGCAATAACAGATCCAGTATATCCAGTATATTTAGATACAAATATAATGGCAGGAAGAACAGGAACATATAATAAAGAAAAAGACCAATACGAAGGAGTAGTATATATACCTGCTACCTGTGAAAATAGCTTTGTACCAGAATTACCAACTAAAAAAGTAGATATGATATATTTATGTTTTCCAAACAATCCAACAGGAACAGTACTAACAAAAGCTGAGCTTGCAAAATGGGTAGAATATGCAAAAGAGAATAAATCAATAATACTATTTGATTCGGCATATGAAGCCTTTATTAGTGAGCAAGATATACCACATAGTATATATGAAATTAAAGGAGCAAAAGAAGTTGCAATAGAATTTAGAAGTTTTTCAAAAACAGCAGGATTTACAGGAGTAAGATGTGCATATACAGTAGTTCCAAAAGAATTAAAAGTATATACAAATCAAGGTGAAGAAGTAGACTTAAACAGATTATGGAATAGGCGTCAGTGTACAAAATTTAATGGAGTTCCATATATAACACAAAAAGCAGCAGAAGCAATATATACAGAGGCTGGGCAAAAACAGATAAAGGAAAATATAAACTACTATTTAGAAAATGCAAAAATAATTTTAGAAGGACTAAAAGAAGTGGGATATGAAGTATTTGGTGGTAAAAACGCTCCATACATATGGTTAAAAGTACCAAATGGATATACTTCTTGGGAATTTTTCGATTACTTACTAGAAAAAGCAAATGTAGTAGGAACACCAGGAGTGGGATTTGGACCAAGTGGAGAAGGATATTTTAGATTAACAGCATTTGGTTCAAGAGAAAACACAATTGAAGCTATAGAAAGAATAAAAAGTATATAATATTGGCAAAAAGTATTTGCTTTTTTTAAATATGTGATATAATATAAGTATAAAAAAGAGAAAAAGGTTATACCGTTTTCTCATGGTTGTTAGAGTTGAAGTCTTTGTTTGGTGCGACTTCAATTCTTTTTCTATGTATACGAATACTATATAAATTTTCAAAAAAACAAGAACAAAATTTCACAAAAACTTCACAATAGAAATATTGACAAATAACACTGTATCACATATGATAATAAGATACAGTGTTTTGTTGTTAATTAATAAAAATTGGCTAAAGTATGGACATATAAACAAAGTGTCTACATTTAGCAAAACTATAGTGGAATTATTTTTAAGAAAGGAATAGATAAATGTTTAAGATATTAAAAAATTTAAAAAAAACTTGGGCATCAGTTGTATTAATAGTAATATTATTATGTATTCAAGGCTGGGCAGATTTAGAATTACCAAGTTACACATCAAAAATAGTAGATACAGGAATAGTTACACGGTGATACAGCCTACATATTAAAAACAGGTTTACAAATGCTTGGGATAGCAGCAATAAGTATGTTATCAGCCATATCCATAATGTTTTTATCATCAAGAGTAGCAGCAAATTTAGGAAAAACATTAAGACAAAAAGTATTTAAAAAAGTATTAAGTTTCAGTAAAGAAGAATTTACAAACTTTTCTACAGCATCACTAATAACACGTAATACAAACGATATACAGCAAATACAGATGTTAATAAGTATGTTATTTAGAGTAGTTGTATATGCTCCAATAATGGGAATAGGAGGATTTATACGAGTACTTGCAAATTCAAATACAAGTATGGCTTGGATAATAGGTCTTGCAGTACTATGTGTTATAGGAATTATACTTATACTATTTATAGTCGCAATGCCAAAATTTAAAAAACTACAAGAATTAATAGATAAACTAAACCTAGTATCACGTGAAATATTAACAGGATTATCTGTAATTAGAGCATTTCATACAGAAAAAAGAGAAGAAGAAAGATTTGAAATAGCAAACACAAACTTAATGAAAACAAACATATTTGTAAATAGAGCAATGAGTATAATGATGCCAGGACTAATGTTTGTTATGAATTCAGTTATGTTATTAATAATATGGGTTGGAGGACATAACATAGATGCAGGAATAATGCAAGTAGGAGATATGATGGCATTTATCCAATATACAATGCAAATAATAATGAGTTTCTTAATGATTTCAATGATATCAATTATGCTACCACGAGCTGGAGTATCAGCAAGGCGTATTAATGAAGTATTAGAAACAAAACCAAAAATAAAAGACATAGAAAATCCAAAGGAATTTGATAATACAAAAAAAGGATTAGTGGAATTTAAAAATGTATCATTTAGATATCCAGATGCAGCAGAAGAAATGCTAACAGACATAACATTCACAGCACAGCCAGGAAAAACTACAGCAATAATAGGAAGTACAGGATCACGGAAAATCTACAATAGTAAACCTAATACCACGTTTTTATGATGTAACAGGTGGAGAGCTATTAATAGATGGTGTAAATATTAAAAATGTTAAACAAAAAGAACTAAGAGAAAAAATAGGATTTGTACCACAAAAAGGATTACTATTTTCAGGAACAATAGAATCAAACATAAAATATTCTAATCCTGAAATGAATGATGAAATAATGCAAAAAGCGGCAAGTATCGCACAAGCAACAGAATTTATAGAAGAAAAGCAAGAAAAATTTAAAAGTGAAATAGCTCAAGGGGGGGCAAATGTATCAGGAGGACAAAAGCAACGTTTATCAATAGCAAGAGCAATTGCGAAAGACCCAGAAATATTTGTATTTGACGATTCTTTCTCAGCATTAGACTTAAAAACAGATTTAAAATTAAGAACAGAGCTTGCAGAAATAACAAAAAACAAAACAGTAATAATAGTAGCACAAAGAATAAGTACAATACTAAATGCAGACCAAATAGTGGTACTAGATGAAGGAAAAATAGTAGGAATAGGAACACATAAAGAATTAATGGAGTCTTGTGAGACATATTCACAAATTGCCTTATCACAATTATCAAAAGAAGAATTAGAATAATAGAAGTTAGAAGTTGGAGGTTAGAAGTTGGAAATTAAAAATATTCTTCGAAGAAATTCCTTAAATCCAACTTCCAACTTCAAACATCCAACCTCAAAAAAGAAAGGAGCAACATATGGCACAAAATAAAAGAGGACATATGGGAGGACCAGGGCATGGGCCAATGGTAGTAGAAAAAGCGAACGACTTTAAAGGAACGACAAAAAAATTAATAAAAGACTATTTGTCAAAATATAAAATAGTATTAATAATAGTAATAATATTCGCAATAGGAAGTACAATATTTCAAGTAGTAGGTCCTAAAATATTAGGAAATGCAACAACAGAAATATTTAATGGAATAATAAGTAAACTATCTGGAGGATCAGGTATAAACTTTGGTAATATTTTAAAAATCCTACTAACACTATTAACGTTATACATAATAAGTGCATTATTCTCACTAATACAAGGGTTTTTGATGACAGGAATTTCCCAAAAACTAACATATAAACTAAGAAATGATATAGTAATAAAAATAAATAAACTACCAATGAGATATTTCGATAAAAGAACAAATGGAGAGACATTATCAGTAATAACAAACGATATAGATACATTAAGTCAAAATTTAAACCAAAGTATTACACAAATAATAACATCAATATGTACATTAATAGGAATATTAATAATGATGTTTTCAATAAGCTGGGAGATGACACTAGTATCTTTAGTTATACTTCCAATAACAGTACTTATAGTAGGAAAAATAGTAGGAAAATCTCAAAAATACTTTGCAAAACAACAAGACTATTTAGGATATGTAAATGGTCAAGTAGAAGAAATTTATGGTGGTCATACAATAGTAAAAGCATTTAATGGAGAGGAACAAGCCATAAAAGAATTTGAAAGAGCAAATAAAGAACTATATAAATCAGGATGGAAATCACAATTCTTATCAGGACTTATGCACCCAATAATGAACTTTATAGGAAACATTGGTTATGTTGCAGTAGCGATACTTGGAGGATATTTTGCAATAAATGGAAGAATAACAGTAGGAAACATACAAAGTTTTATACAGTATAATAAACAGTTCACCCATCCAATAATGCAAATTGCACAAATATCAAGTATGTTACAATCAATGGTAGCAGCAGCAGAAAGAGTATTTAAATTTTTAGAAGAAGAGGAAGAAAAAGAAGATATAGAAAATCCAATACAAACAGAAAACTTAAAAGGAAATGTAACATTTGATCATGTTAAATTTGGATATGATGAAGATAGAATAATAATAAACGATTTTAATGCTACAATAAAAGATGGTCAAAAAGTAGCAATAGTAGGTCCAACAGGTGCAGGAAAAACTACAATAGTAAAATTACTAATGAGATTTTATGATGTAAATAGTGGTAAAATTTTAATAGATGGGCACAACATAAAAGATTTTAAGCGTGGAGAACTACGTAAAATGTTTGGAATGGTATTACAAGATACTTGGTTATTTGGCGGAACAATAAAAGATAATATTAAATATTCTAACCCTGAAGCAAGTGATGCAGAAGTTATAGAAGCGGCAAAATCTGCACACGTACATCATTTTATAAAAACATTACCAAAATCATATGATATGGTAATAAATGAAGAATCATCAAATATATCAGCAGGGCAAAAACAATTATTAACAATAGCACGTGTAATACTGGCAGATCCAAAAATTTTAATATTAGATGAAGCAACAAGTTCAATAGATACACGTACAGAGCTTCAAATACAATCTGCGATGGATAATTTAATGAATGGAAGAACAAGCTTTATAATAGCACATAGACTTTCAACAATAAAAAATGCAGACCTAATTTTAGTAATGAATAATGGAGATATAGTTGAACTTGGAACACATGAAGAATTACTAGAAAAGGGAGGATTTTATAGTGACTTGTATAATTCACAATTTGAAGAAGCAGAAGAATAAAGAATAAAAAAACTTCAGGTCGCAGGTATGCGACCTGAAGTTTTATATCTTATACCATAATTTCTTCTTCATAAACTTATAGAAATCATTAGGATTACCAACAGAAAAAGTATCTTTTGAAAGTACAAAAGAATAATTCTTATTTATATAAAGATAAAAATAATTTTCAGTTTCAAAAACCTTATATAGTTTATAATAATTAAGTTTAATATTATTCTTAGAATTTTTTATAGTCATATACTTATCATAAAAAGAATAAATATTCTTCATTTGTTTTTGTACTTTATCGCTTTTAGCCTCTTTTTTTACAAAAAAAGTAGGATGGAAAATTCTCCAAACTAAAAAAACTATCATAACAAAAACAAATAAAATTCCAAGCAAAGTATTTCCATATTTAAATTGTGAAACCATACAAAATACAACAAGTATTAATATAAACAAAGTATATAAATGATACTTTAAGTTATATTTTTGGTTATGAAAATTAACAAATTCTTTATAAACATCTGTAGTATATGTTGTAGTATTTTCAAATAATTTTTCCATATCAATAAATCCCTTTTTTATAATTATAGATAAAATAGTATAATTCACAGCTATTTATAGAACAAAGTAGCTTCATGTGGACGCAAGAGCTTTTTATTTTTCGAGACCTTGCGAGAAAAATAAAAACGCCTTACATCCAGCAAGATGAAGCGGATTTTAAGAAGTAACTGTGAATTGTAACAAAATAAGTTTATAACATTAATTAGAGTCAAAGAAGTAATATATTTTATTTTCTTCATTTATTATACTAAAAACCAGCTTAAAAAACATCAAATGTAACTAAAACGTAACAAAAAAATAATGAAATCTACATAATAGCCAAAAAACCATATAATACTATAAAATATGGCAATATACTTTACAATCACATAAAATATATCATTTAAAAATTAAACAAAATAGTGTATTATAGTGTTGGCAAAATATAATTTAAGAACCATACAAAAGAAAGGAAAAGATAAATAGTGAAAAAGGTACTTATCAAAATACTAAAGAAATATAAATTAACTACATTTTTAACAGTATTTTTTATAATGTTAAATATGTATTTTCTAACATATCCACCAAAAATAATAGGAAAAATAGTAGACCTTTTATATAATATAGAAGCAAATAAAGAGCAAATAATTACATATACATTTTATCTATTAGGAATATGTATAATTTTACTTTTGGTAAGAATGCCTTGGAGATGGCTTGTAGGATATATTCCAAGAAGTATTGAAAGAGATATAAAAGATAAACTATTTGAACAATTTATGAAAATAAAAATGACTAATATCCAAAATATTAAAAATGGAGAGCTAATGTCATATTTCGTAAAAGACATTACTGAAATAAGAGCATTTATATATAGACTTATTTCTTTTGGAACTAGATTTGTATTCACTATGATTATTGCTACATATACAATGATGTCAGGTGTAAATGTAATACTTACAATTATAACACTTTGTCCTATTATAATAACTCTGCTAATTATAATAAAAATAAAAATGTACTTAGAACAAAGTTATAGAAAATCACAAAAATATTTTACAGAACTTTCGGAATATGTACAAGAAAGTACAGATGCAATAAGAACAACAAAAGCATATACTGGTGAAACAAATCAATTAAAAGAATTCATAAGAAAAAATAGAAAATTAAAAGAAGCAAACAATGCAGTAGATGTACATTCTACATTATTATCAACTTGTTTAAATATTGGATTTGGCTTGTGTTATGGAATATCACTTTTATATGGTTCAAAATTAGTATTAGAAGGAACTATTTCAGTAGGAGATTTTGTTGCATTCAATGGTTATATTGGGCTATTTGTAGGACCAGTATCATGGCTGCCATCAGTTATTTCAAGATATAAAAGAGCTGAACTTTCATATAAAAGATTAGATAAAGTATTCAATTTAGAACGTGAAAAAATTTCTCTAAAAAGTAACTTACAGAATGAAGAAAATATAATAGGAAATATTGAAATAAAAGATTTAACCTTTAATTATCCAGAACACATAGAAACAGTACTAAATAATATAAATATAACAGTAAACAAAGGAGAAACCCTAGGAATAATAGGAACAATAGGAAGTGGAAAAACAACACTTATGAACCTACTATTAAGACTATATCCAGTAAAAAACGGAAAAATATTTATAGATGGACAAGATATAAATGATATTCCATTAAAAACTTTAAGAGATAACATATGTTATATAACACAAGACAACTTCTTATTTTCAACAACTCTTAGAGAAAATGTAAAACTATTTAAAGATGGTTTTGAAGAAGAAGAAATAAAAGAAAGTACCAAAAATGCAATGATATATGACGATATAGAAAAAATGCAAAACGGAATAGACACAGTAATAGGAGAAAGAGGAGGAGATCTTTCAGGAGGACAAAAACAAAGAGTAGTAATATCAAGAGCTTTCTTAAACAAAAGTAATATCGTTATATTTGATGATACTTTCTCGGCACTAGATAATAGAACAGAACAAATGGTATTAAACAATGTAAAAGAACTTGTAAAAGACAAAACCTGTATAATAATTTCAAATAGAATATCAGACATAAAAGATGCGAACAAAATTGTAGTATTAGATGCTGGAAACATAATAGAAATGGGAACACATAAAACTCTAATAGAAGAAAAAGGAAAATACTACGAATTTTATAAACAACAATCAGCAAAAGACGAAATGGTATTACAGTGAGAAATATTGTTATAGTTTAAACTATATTTTATAATATCTTACAAAGGCATGCAAGAAAGCCACTTTAATAAGGGGTCTGTCGCCCAAATGGGCGACTGGGGGTTCTAAAAAGCAATAATAAGAACCCTCCGTCAGCCTTCGGCTGCCACCTCCCTTGTTAAAGGAGGTCTTAAGCAAATTATTTGAAGTTTTTTATGTATTAATACTGAACATGAACAAAATATTAATTAAAAAGTAAAGAGCAAAGCGGACTTAAAAAAGTGACATGTAGGGGCAGACCTTGTGTCTGCCCTAAAGAAAACGAAATTCTAAAGAATTTTGAAAAGGAGAAACCAATGAAAAACAAAACATTACATAGAGTTTTAGAAATGGCAAAACCACATAAAAAAACTATCATAATAGTAAACATATTATCCTTAATAATAGGATTAATAGAAATGTCAAAGCCATACCTAATAAAAGTAGTAATTGATGAATATTTAAGCCTAGGAGTATATCAAAAAGGAATACTAACAATAGGAATAATTGGTGCTATATACATAGCATTAGTAATAATAGGAAATATAATAGACTTCATTGCAAGTACAACCACCAATATGATGGGAGAAAATGTAATATACACAATGAGAAATAGACTATATAAATATACTCAAAATGCAGGAATCCCATTTCACGACAAAACCCCAGCAGGCAAATTATTTGTAAGAATAACAAATGATGTAGAAGATGTATCTACATTATTTAAAGATGTATTAACCACCTTTTTTAAAGATGTAATATTAATAATAATACTTTCAGGAATAATGATTTATTTTAGCTATAAACTAAGTTTGTTAGCATTCATCGTAATACCACTTATAATACTATTTTCAGTAACATTAACAAAACTATTAAACAAAATATATGATAAATCAAAAAAAATAAAAACAAATTTAAATACATTCTTAGCAGAATCAATTTATGGTGCAAAATTAATAAAAATATTTAATATACAAAAAGAAAAACAAAATGAATGTGAAAAATTAACAAATGATTATAAAAATTCAAGATTACCAGGAGGGATAATAGAAGGGTTACTTCCAGCACTAATGACAATATTAGAAAATTTAGCAATAGCAATAATAGTATGGGCATGTGTTAACCACTGGATAGGAATACATATGGAAGTAGGATTAATATATGTATTTATAACATATATAAAACAACTATTTGAACCAATAACCAGAATAATAGACAATATAGAAGTAGTACAAGAAGCATTTGTATCAATAAACAAAATATATGATATATTAGACCATAAAGAATATTTAGAAGATTTGGAAACAGGAATGGAGCTAAAAGATGTAAAAGGAAAAATCGAATTTAAAAATGTATGGTTTTCATATGATAATAAAAACTGGGTATTAAAAAACGTAAGTTTTACAATAGAACCAGGGCAAAGTATAGCACTAGTTGGGAAAACAGGATGTGGAAAAACAACAATAACAAACCTAATAAACAGATTTTATGAAATACAACAAGGTGAAATATTATTAGACGGAGTAAACATCAAAAACATTAACAAAAGAAGCCTAAGAAAGAATATAGGAATTATTTTACAAGATCCATTCATATTTGCAAGAGATATAAAAAGCAATATAAAACTAAATTCAAACATTCCAGATGAAGACATTGAAGAAGCGATAAAATTATCATCAGCAGAAGAATTTGTAAATTCACTACCAAATGGAATAGATGAAGTAGCAAAAGAAAGAGGAGCATCATTTTCAAGTGGGCAAAAACAGTTGCTTGCATTTGCGAGAATATTTGCACATAATCCATCAATTTTCATATTAGATGAAGCAACAGCAAACATAGATACACATACAGAAAGCCTAATACAAAAATCAATAGATATAATATCTAAAAAGAAAACCTCAATATTTATAGCACATCGTCTTGCAACAATAGTAAATGTAGACAAAATAATAGTATTAGATGCAGGTGAAATACAGGAAATGGGAAGCCATTTAGAGCTATTAAGAAAAGGACGGATATTATAGCAAGTTATATAATGCATACTATGCAAGCCTGCAGTAAAATAGTTAATGTTTAGTCTATATCTTAAATATCTTACGAAGATGTGCAAAAAAGCCCCTTTAATAAGGGGGCTGGCGCCCGAATGGGCGACTGGGGGTTCTAAAAAGCAATAATAAAAACCCACCGTCAGTCCTGTGCGGACTGCCACCTCCCTTGTTAAAGGAGGTTTTAAGTAAATTCTTCGAAGCTTTTTATAAATTGGAACCGAACAATAATAAAAGCAACATAATGCAACCTAATAAGGTTGCATTTTTTGTATATTAACGATATAATATAAAAATAATGTAAAAAGAAGGTGTATTTCATGCTACTTGCACTTGCAGGAGTAACTGGAGTAGGAAAATCCTATTATAAAGATAGAATTGTAGAAGAACTAGGTTTTGAAAAAATAAAAATAATAACAACTCGCAAGAGTAGAGAGGGAGAAAAAAATAATGAGGATAAAATATTTATAACACATAGTGAATTACAAAAATTAAGAGATGATGGTAAAATTGCATATGAATTTGAGATGCTAGGAAATATCTATGCCTATACATATGAGGCATTAAACTCTAATAAAAATACTGTATTTGAATTACATTATGATACAATATTTGATTTTAAAAAAGTATGTCCATATTTATGTACAATATATATATTACCAACAGACCTTGAAATAGCAAAAGATAAAACACGAGACAGACATTTAAGTCTTACAGTAGAAAAAGATAGACTTTTAGAAATTGATGAACACTATAGAAGAATTACTACAGATGAAAATTTAAGAAATATGTTCGATTATATTTTATATAATAACTATGACAAAACATCAGAAAATGAAATAATTAATCTAGTAAAAAAATTAATGTTAGAAGAAAATAGAGGTATTTAGTATGACAAAAAATTATTTTACACTTGATGAAGACTTTGAAACAATAATAAGCATTACCAGATAAAACTATAAAATATTGCAATTTGTAAGCTAATAATGTATAATATTAATGAAGTTTATCTAGTTGGAGGAATTATTATGGCAAGGTCATATCGTGAATTTGGATTTGAAGATGATATAGAACTAATGAATTTAACATACCAAATGAACACAGGAAATTTTACAGATTATACCAACTATGAAAATGATGACATATTTGATAGAGAAAATATTAATAAAGAACAACCAAAAACAATGCTATAAAAGCATTGTTTAATTTGTAACAAATTTTTAATATATTTATTTTCCTAAACTATTTCAAAAAAAAATAACATATGCTATAATGATATTGTAGTATAAAATGAGGAGGACTATATGAACCAAATATTAGTAACTGAAAAAATATTTGTAACTCCTGAACTGAAAAGAAAAAAGAAGCTATATAAAATGAACTTTTTCTTATCAGTCTTTTTGATATGTTTATTATTTTCGTACTACATATATGCAGAATTTGATAAAAACAAAAGTGAAGAAGTATCACAAGAAATACTAGCAAACCTTGACCTTGGTGGAAATTTTGAAATAGAAGACAATACTACAGCTAGGGTAGAAAATGATGTTTTAATAGTTACATTAGATGAAAATGTAGCAAATAATGAAGAAATAGATGTAACAAAACTTGCAAAAGACCTAGAAAACTATATTCAAAACGCAGAACAAAATACATCTATGCCTAGGGAAACATATAAAACAGCAAACGGTACAGAATATGAAACAGATGCAGTATTAAAAATACCTTCATTAGATATTAATTATCCAGTATTAAAAACAGCAGAAGAACATATAGATGAAATACTTAAAATATCACTTGTAAAATATTGGGGACATGGTCCAAATGAAGAGGGAAACTATGTAATAGTAGGACATAATTATAAAAACAAGAAAATGTTTGGAAAATTACCAGATATAGAAATGGGAGCAATAATAGAATTAACAGATTTAACAGGAAAAACTATAAAATATGAAGTATATGATACATATATAGTAGATCCATCAGATACAAGTTGTACATCGCAAAAAACAGGAGGAAAAAAAGAGATTACATTAATAACTTGTAGAACCTATGGAACACAAAGACAAGTAGTAAAAGCAAGAGAAATAAAATAGAAAATTTGACATACAATATAATAGATGTTATAATAACTATGACGTCAAGAAGAATAAGAAGTTTTTCAAAATGTAATAAAAAGACTAGGAGTGCAAGTCCTAGTCTTTTTTATGCTATTTACTTAAGTACTTTACAATTAAGTAAATTACTATAAGTTTAAGCAATTCTAAGAAGCTTTTCATATGTAACCTCCTTTCTACCTTTTGGAGAAAGGCATTTACAATATAAACCATAAAACTAAAATTGTCAATATGTATAAAACTTAAAATCTATTAAACCATAAAAACAAAAAATAAAATCCAAAGAAAACAAACATCTTTAGGATAAATTCAATAGGTAAATTACACGAAGTACATACTATAAATTCAGTTAATATATATGAAAGAACTACAAAACAAAAGGGTTTAAAAATCCAATTCATAAAATCAATCTTAAAATGAGTAATTCTATATAATTGAACAATACTGATACTAGAATTTAAAAGTTCGCTAAGAAAAATTACAAAAATGTAGCCACGTATTCCAAATATAGGAAGAAGAAAATATATACAAAAAATACTAACAAACAAATCTAATATATTGCATTTCATTACACCCATTTGTTCATTTAATCCCTTTAAAATATTATCAACAATACTATCTAAGTACATAAATAAAAGAAGAGGAGATAAAAGCTTTAAATACATAGCACATTCATAATTATTATAAATAAGAAAACTTATTTTTGAAGAATAAAATAAAAACATTCCAATTATTGCAATTGAAAAAACAAGTGTAATTCTAAAAATTTTAGAAATGATAAAGGTAATTTTGTCATAATCTTTTTTAGTATAATAATAAGTAAATTCAGGAACAAGCAAGCCACTAAAAGAGTTAATAATAACCTCTGGAAACATTAAAATAGGCATAGTCATCCCATTAATCAAACCATAAGTAGAAACAGCGTCATTACAGCTCATTCCAAACTTCTCTAATCTAAGAGGAATTAGTAGTTGTTTAAGTGATGAAAGACCTGAACGGATATAAGAAGTTATAGAAACAGGAAGAGTAATATTAAAAATAGATTTCATATATTTTGTTTTTACTAAATTTTTATTCTCACTCTTATAATGTCTTTTTTGTATAACATATAAAATAAAAGAAAAGAAAAAAGACGTAATTTCGGAGATAGCTTCTCCTAAAACCAAAGCTAAACACATATATTCTATATTATTTGGCATAACAAGTGAAATAAGATAAATTGTAGCTATCATTTTAACTAATTGTTCAAAAACTCTTGCTATAGCATTCTTTCCATTCTTTCTAAGAGCAGTAAAATATCCATTTAAACAAGAGCTCATAGAAATAAAAGGAAGACTTATGGCTATTATATAAAATATAAAGCTAGAAACTTTGTTATGTAATAATTTATATGTAATAAAATTCGCACTAAAAAAAAGAAGAATACAAGAAATTAAACCAAAAGAAAAACTATATAAAAAGCATTTTTTCATTAATCCTTTTGTATCTACATTTGCATCCTTAGTTATTTCTACAGTAACAAGTCTAGTAGTAGCAAGATTAATTCCGTGAAGTAGCAATAGTTATTAAAAACATATAAACAGAAGTAATTAAACTAAAAACACCAAGAGCTTCTTTACCTACTTTATTAGAAATATAAACACCAAAAAACATTCCAATAGTTCTCATAAGTAATGAAGTAGCAGTCAAAATAATTCCATTAAAAATAAAAATCTTAAGCCTTCTCATAAACCAAAATCACCTTGTTAAATATATGAGGTGTTTGATAAAGCTATTACTTCATGATAGATATATCGTAAAATTTTAAAAGTTATTTCGTAAATGATAAATAGCCTAATAAAAAGATTAAAAAAAATATTTAACATTTGTTGACAAATAATATTGGTTAATATAATATATAAACTATAATCAATAAGTATAAAAAATAAAAAAGTGATAATAATTTAATAAAAGAAAGAGGAGGAACAAAAGATAGTGAATAATGAAGAATTAATAGTGAAAAAGGAAAAATATAATGTAGGGGCGAACCCCGTGTCCGCCAAAGAAAATAGAAACAAAATCAATTGCAAACGTGTAGGGGGGGCATTGTATGCAACCCAAAGAGGAATCACCTTAATTGCCTTAATAATAACAATCATAATTCTCCTAATTCTAGCAGGAGTAACAATAAATGTATTAATAGGAGAAAATGGATTATTTAATACAGCTAAAATGGCAGGAGAGGAATATGAGAAAGCAGCAATAAAAGAAGAAATAGAAAATGCAATATTAGATATTAAAATAGAAAAAATGCAAAAAGGTGAAGAACTAACAATTGATATATTAGAGAAAAATCTACCTAATAAATTAAAAGATATAACCATAGAAAAAAATGAAGAAGGGCAACTTGTAGGAGAATATAAAAATTATGAATATACAATTACAGAAGAATATGAAATTATTGTTGAAAAAGCAGAAGTTAAGCCAGTAGTTACGTATACTTTAAGTGATGAAACAATAGGAATTAATGAACTTACAATAACATTAACAGCAACAGTTAATGAAGGAACAATAACAAAAATAACAAAACCAGATGAAAATTATGAAGAAAACGTAAATGAAGTTAAATATAAAGTAACACAAAATGGAAAATACAAATTTATAGTAGAAGCATCAAATGGTTCAAAAAGGACAAAAACAATACAAATAAAAAATTTAAGACCAATAGAGCCAATAATAGAAACGAGCAAAGCATATCCTATCCTAACACAAAATGGAGTACAAGGAGCAAAGATAAAGATTATTTATGAAGACAACGACAATTTAGAACATTATTACAGTGAAGACAATGGAATAACATGGAAGATTTACAATGGAGAATTTGAACCTGGAAACAGTATAATTATAGCAAAAAGTGTAGTAAAGAAAAATCCAGAATGTTATACGCAAACACAAATAGATAATGTCATACCAAGTGATGCATTAGGAGCACAAGCATATGATGGAAATATTGATACATCAGTATATTTGGATTCACCAGGAAAAACAGGAAAATATCTTAAAATATATATTTCTTCAGAAATGCAAGGGAAAAAGTTTATTATTACAGCTAATGGACGAGGATATAGTGGTGCAAATTATATGCGATTTTATGATAACAATATAAATGAACTTACTAATATATGGATGGGAGGTTGGGATAGATGGTCTGCTGATAATACTGAATATGAAATACCAATAGGATGTACAGAAATTAGATTTATCGGTAGTGCTGAAGATGCTAAAATTACAATCTATGAAATTCAACCATCTATACAATAATTTTATTATATAAAAACTGTTAAAGTATAAATACTAGACTTTAACAGTTTATTTTTATAGTATAAACTATAACCTTAATAAAACCTTAATAAACAATATACTTTTTTCTTAATAATTCTATGTTATATATAATATAGGGTTTAAAAAAACATATAAAAATGATATAATCATAAAAAAATAAAGGGGAATTTATATGTATAATATTTTAGTATGTGACGATGATAAAGAAATAGTAGAAGCGATAGAAATTTATTTAACAAAAGAAGGATATAACATTTTAAAAGCCTATAATGGAGAACAAGCATTAGAAGTCGTTAAAAAAAACGAAATACATTTAATTATATTAGATATAATGATGCCTAAATTAAATGGAATTCGGAGTAGCAAGTAAAATAAGAGAAGACAAAGGAATACCAATAATTATGCTATCTGCAAAATCAGAAGATTATGACAAAATAAACGGATTAAATACAGGGGCAGACGATTATATTACAAAGCCATTTAATCCACTAGAGCTAATAGCAAGAGTTAATTCTCAAATTAGAAGATATACACATTTGGGATCTTTAAAAAAAGACGAGCAAGAAAATTCATACAAGACAGGTGATTTAACAATAGATGATACTACAAAAGAAGTATATGTAGAAGGAAGGAAAATAAAACTAACCCCAACAGAATATAACATATTAAAATTTTTAACCAAAAACAAAGGAAAAGTATTTTCAATAAACCAAATATACGAAAATGTATGGGAAGATGAGGCATATGGAGCAGAAAACATCATAGCAGTACATATAAGACACATACGTGAAAAAATAGAAATAAATCCAAAAGAACCAAAATACTTAAAAGTAATATGGGGAATAGGATACAAAATCGAAAACATTAGTGAATAAAGAGGGATTACTTAAATTTGCATGGGAGCGGATTGAAAAAATAAAGAAAGATAGGACGTGATGAATAATGCGAAAACTGCAAGAATCAGTAGTATTAAAATGTATATGTTATATATTAATTCCATTTATGTTTTTAAATATACTTATAAATACATTTTCAATAACATATTATGATGAATACAAAGAAGACATAGAAAGTGGAATTACATATTTTCAAACAAAAAGATTTGCTGAGAATTACTTTAGAAAAATATATTCAAAAATAAATAGTTTAGTAATAATGAAGGACTACGAAAATGAAAAGGCAAGTGTGATAATTACACAAGTTGATGATTATGAAGAAAAAGACAATGGTATAGAATATGAAAGTGATAGTAGAAGAATATATGAATATTTAATAATAGATGAAGAAGGAGTTGCACATACAAATATAGCTAAAACAGTTAATACAGATACAGTTGAAGGATTAAAAGAATATATAAAATCAAAAAAATATTTTTGGAATTTTGATAATAACGAAATTGATACAAATATAGAAAAAATGAAATATGAAAATATAGCATATAGTGGATACTTTGAAAGAATTAAAGAAGAAGGATATACAGTATATTCATGTATAAATAATGAAAACAGCACAGAGTTTTATAAATATAATCTAGTTTATAAATTAGTATCAAATACATATGAATATGCCGCAGTCAATATTGCAATAAGTTCATTTTTAGTACTTGCCATGTTTATATATATAATAACTAGTATAGGGCATAAAAAAGGAAAAGAAGAAATTTATTTAAATTCATTAGATAATATTCCACTTGAAATAGTAGGAGCAGTATCTATAATATTATTAGTGATAGAGAGTGTATTTCTAGTTGGTGGTATAAATGTGGGAATAGACTATACAAGTATAAGTAGTAGAATGATTGATACAATAATAAGTTTATGTTTTGTATTAGGAATAGTAATATATATAACTCTTGCGATAATAGGTGTAACAATTGTTAGAAGAATTAAAGCAAAAGTATTTTGGAAGAATACACTTATATATAAATTTGCAAAATGGTTAAAAAGAAGTGCTAGTGATATATTAACAGATATGAATACAACAGGAAAATTAGTTGTAATATTTGGTGCATTTTATATAATACAACTTGTTTTAACAATAAAATTTATAACTGATGGCACAATATATTTATTTTGGTTAATAGCATTATGGGGAGTAACATTAAAAATATTAATAGATAGACAAAACAAAACAAAGAAAATTAGAGAAAAAATTAAAAATATGTATGATGGAAATAAGGATTCAGCACAACTAAATGAAGAAGAGTATAGAGGAGAACTAAAAGAAATTGCGATCTGGTTAAATGATATATCAGGAGGGCTTACTAATGCTATAGAAGAAGCAATGAAAAGTGAAAGACTAAAAACTGAATTAATAACAAACGTATCACATGATATAAAAACACCTCTTACATCAATAATAAACTATGTAGACTTAATGAAACATGAGAATATAGAAAATGAGAGGGTGAAGGAGTATCTAGAAGTATTAGATAACAAATCACAAAGACTAAAAAAACTAACAGAAGACTTAATAGAGGCATCAAAAGTATCATCTGGAAATATTAAACTAAACATAGAAAAATTAAATGTTAAAGAACTAATAAAACAAGTTCGAGGGGAATTTGAAGATAAGTTTGAAGAAAAGGGATTAGAAATAATTGAAAGCTTACCAGACACAGAAATTTATATTGAAGCAGATTCAAGATATATGTTTAGAGTAATGGAAAATATATATGTAAATATTTCAAAATATGCATTAGAGAATTCACGAGTATACATAGATGTAAAAAAAGAAAATGATAATATAAAAATTGAATTAAAAAATATTTCAAAAGACAAATTAAATATAAGTGTAGATGAATTAATGCAAAGATTTGTAAGAGGAGACTCTGCAAGGTCAACTGAAGGATCAGGGCTTGGAATATCAATTGCAAACTCATTAACAACACTTCAAAAAGGAAAATTCAATATATATTTAGATGGAGATTTGTTTAAGGTAGTAATAGAATTTAAGGTAGCATAAAGAAAACAGAGACTTTTGACAATTAATTGTCAAAAGTCTGTTTAATAAATAATAGTTTTGCAATCATTAATTAGTAACAAAGTAATACTTAAGTCTATATCTTTTTTATTACCGCTAAATTTCGCTGAATGTAAGACATTTTTGTTTTTTCACAGAGTTCAAAAAGGGCTCTCGTTCATGTGTTGCTACTTATTGGTTGAAATTTAAACATTAACAAAGTTTCATTCATTTTTTCCATATAATGTTTACAACTAAAATCGCTTATGATATAATTTTTTTGAATTCGAAAGAGGAGTAGGTGTAAAAATGAATCAAATTTTACAAACAGAAAAAAAGAAAGAAAAAAAGCCAGTCGAAATTGGAAAAATTATTAAATTTTTTGTAATAGCAATCATTATATTTGCTGTTATATTAATAGGAGTAGGAGTATATTATATAGTTACAAATAATCCTACAATAGATGAACCTCAAAATGTAGAAGATACACCAAATGTAGATATTACAAAACAAGAAGATAATATATTAATAGAAATAAATTCTAAATTAGCAATTTCAAAAATAGTATACAATTGGAATGAAGAAGAAGAAATTACAATTGATGCAGAAAATAGTACAAGTTTATCAAAAACAATAGAATTACCAACTGGAACAAACATATTAAATTTAACAGTAGTAGATGTAAATGGAAAAGAAACAAAATTTCAAAAAGAATATGTTGTAGAGGAAGATTCAAAACCAGTTATAGAGCTAAAATTAACAACAGATAACAAAATAAAAATAACGGTACAAGATGAAACAGGTATACAATATATGAATTATTCATGGAATAATGATGAACCTAAGAAAATTAATGTTGATGCTGACAATAATAAAATAATAGAACAAACAGTAGACATTCCTTTAGGACAAAATACATTAAAAGTAGAAGCAATAAACGAAAAAAATATAACTGCATCAAAAGAACTAGAAGTAAAGGGAGTAAAAATACCAACAGTAAGTTTCAAAAAACAAGGAGATGTAATAATTATTAGAGCAGAAGATGAAACCGGTTTAAAAGTAATAGATTATACATTAAATGGACAACAATATCAAATAAACTATGGAAACAAAACTGTAATAGAATATAAACAACCAATACAAAAAGGTGAAAACAATATGGAAATAACAGTAGAAAACCAAGATGGAGGAAGAACAACTAAAAAAGTTAAAATAATTAATTAGAAGTTAGAAATTAGATGTTAGAGGTTAGATATTAGGAAAGTTCTTCGAAGTATTTTCTAAAATTCCAACCTCCAACATCAAAAAAGTGTAATAGGGGGCATACTGTTACAGTTTGTAGTTATTTATAGTACAAAGTAGCGACACGGTGATGTAGCGGATTTTAAGAAATAAGTGAAAGGAAAATAATGATAAATTACATAGATATTGTTAAAATAATATTATATTTTATAGTATATTCATTCTTTGGATGGGTAATGGAATCAGTTCTAAAAACTATAGTGCAAAAAAAGCCAGTAAACAGCGGATTTTTATATGGACCATTTTGTCCAATATATGGTTTTGGTGCTATAATAATGTTCTTATTTTTACATAGGTTTAAAGAAAACATAGTACTACTATTTATAATAGCGTTTTTTGTATTATCAACATGGGAATACTTAGTAGGCTGGATGTTAGAAAAAATATTTCATACAAAATATTGGGATTATACGAAAAATAAATTTAATATTAAAGGTAGAGTATGTTTGCTAAACTCACTATTTTGGGGATTTCTAGGAGTAGTATTTATAAGATATATACATCCATTCATAGTAGGAAAAATAGATATAATAAAAATAAATGACTTAATATTTTTAACTTTAACATTATCGATTATAATGTTAGTAGATTTAATTATAAGCATAATAAAAGTAAAAAATATAACTATAAAACTTGAAAAATTAAAAGAAATAACTAATTCAATAAAAGAAAAAATAGATGAATTAGAGGAAAAACAAATAAACAAAGAAACATTGCAACTTGCAATAGAAGATTTAAAATATAAACAAGCAACAATAAAAAGAAAATTACTAAAACAAACAAACAGGCTAAAAAAAGCCTTTCCATCAATGAAATCTGAAGCAATAGAAAAAATAAATGAGTTCTTAAAAGAGAAAAAAGAAAGTATAAGAAAAGGTAAAAATTAGAAACGTAGAAATGTAGGGAGCAGGTCTTGTGCCTGCCCAAGTGCAAGAATTTAAAAAAGGAGTAGCATATGGTACAGGAAATCTATATAATAGATGATGATACAAAAAAACTAAAAATGCTAAAAGAAATCTTTAAAAACGAAAAAGAATATAACTTTAAAAGAGTAAAAACTCAAGATATAGAAATAGCATTAAAAAACATACCATCATTAATAATAATAAATGAAGATAGTATAGATAAAGACATAATAGAGCTATGTAAAAGAATAAGAGAAGATGATGACAATAGCATTACTCCAATTGTAGTAATAGGAGAAAATAGTAATAAAGAACATAGAATTTCAATACTAAAGCTATGTGTTGAATATTATATAGTAAAACCAATAGATATAGATTATTTATATTATACAATAAAAAATATAGTTAGATTAATGTACACAAATAGAAGAGTAAGCCCACTAACAGGTCTACCTGGAAATGTACAAATACAAACAGAAATTAAAAAAAGGCTATTAAAAAAAGAACCATTTGCAATACTTTACTTTGATCTTGATAACTTTAAATCATATAACGACTTATATGGCTTTGCAAAAGGCGATGAAATAATAAAATTCACAGCAAGAACGATTGTAAGAAACATTCATGCAAGTGATCCAGAATCAAGCTTTATAGGACATATTGGTGGAGATGACTTTATAGCACTTGTATCAGGAGTAGATTATGAACAAATATGCAAAAATGTAATAAGAGAATTTGATGAAAAAGTATTAGAATATTTTACAAAAGAAGATGCCTTAAGAGGATATGTAGAAGTAGCAAACAGACGTGGAATTATAGAACAATTTCCACTAACCTCTATTTCAATAGGAGTAGTAGATGCTGAAATAGGAAGATTTAAAAATGCACTAGAAATAGGTGAGGTAGGAGCACAAGTAAAACATATAGCAAAAACAACAGTAGGAAGTTCATATGCAATAGATAGAAGGCATAAATAAGTAATAAAAAACAAAAACCCTCATAAAATAATAACAAATATTTTATGGGGGTTTTTAGTATGATACTATTGCCAAAAAAAAGAATACTATTCATTATATTAGTAATATTTGTTTCTGTTTTTACATATTTTTTTAGTACAGAAAATTTAAATAAAACAATACAAACAGTAAGCTTACCAGTTACAAATAAAGTAGTAGTACTAGATGCAGGGCATCGGACGGAGAAGATGGAGGAGCATCATCTAAAAATGGTACTACAGAAGCAGACACAAATTTAAAAATAGTATTAAAAGTCCAAAATTTACTAGAACAAGCAGGATGTACTGTTATTCTAACTAGGTCAGATGAACAAGCAATATATGAACAAGATGCAAAAACATTAAAACAAAAAAAAGTATCAGATATAAAAAACAGAGTAAAAATTGGAAATTCATCTAGTGCAGATATATTTGTAAGTGTGCACTTAAACAAAATTCCTGAGTCACAGTATTATGGTTGGCAAACTTTTTATAAAAATGGAAATGAAAAAAGTCAAAAATTAGCAACGAACTTACAAAATTCAATAACAGAAGCAGTTAAAAGAGAAAATAAAAGAGTTCCTTTAAAACTAGATAATGTATATATAATGAAAAATGTAGAAATTCCAACAAGTATAGTAGAATGTGGATTTTTATCAAATGAAGAAGAAGAAAAACTATTACTACAAGATGACTACCAAAACAAACTTGCTTGGGGAATTTATACAGGAATTATAAATTATTTTTATGAGTAGAGATGGTCTTATCTGTAAATGCTGTTAAATTAAGATATAGTAGACTGAAAATAAAGAAGTATAGGGGAGATTATTAATTGCCTACTCTTCGAAGAATCAGCTTAAATAAATATATTATACAATTATAAAGTTGGATTTTAAAATTGTATAAAATTCAAAAATTGCATAAAAAATTAAAAAAATGGAAAAGCTAATTTTAAAAGATTACATATCAGTAGGAGCGTGAATTTTTTGAAATTAGCAAAAGCGTTAAATATAAAAGGAGCATTATTAGATAAGCATCAATTAGAAAGTTATTTAGAAAAAATAGCACTAGACCATATATTACAAGAAGAATCAAATCCTGAAACCTATCCAATACCAAGGTTACAGGAAAATTTTAAATTTATAGAAGAAACATATGAGATATTAGATGAACATCTAAAAAAGGGAATAAATATACATCCAGCTGGAGAATGGCTTTTAGATAATTTCTATATAATTGAAGAAACAGTAAAAACAATAGTAAAAGAATTAACACCTAAAAAATATAAAAACTTATTAGGAATTGCAGGGGGAGCATATCAAGGTTATGCGAGAATATATGTGCTAGCAACAGAAATTGTTTCATATACAGAAGCAAGAATAGATGCACACACTTTAGAAGACTACTTAAAAGCATATCAAAACAAAAAGACTCTAAATATGGAAGAAATATGGAGTATAGGGATATTCTTACAAATTGCAATTATAGAAAATATTAGAAGTATATGTGAAAAAATATATTCTTCACAAATGCAAAAATATAGAGTAGAAGATATAATAGAAAGATTAGTAGAATATAAAACATATGAGAATCAAAAATATGGACGGAAAGCCAAACTATAAAATAAAAATATTAGAATCTAGAGAAATGAAGTATCCATTTATAGAATATATGTCATATAGATTAAAAAAATACGGAAAAAAGTCAGCAAGCTACTTAAAAATTTTAGAAGAACAAGTAATGAAAATGGGAACAACAGTTGAAGAAATAATAAGAAAAGAACACTTTGATATAGCAGTTAAAAAAGTAGCAATAGGAAACTGTATAAAAAGCATAAAAGAAATACGGAAGAATAAACTTACAAGAAATCTTTGAAAACATAAATGGAGTAGAAGAATTATTAAAAAAAGACCCAAGTGAAGTCTATGAAAAAATGGACTATAAAACAAAAACATATTATAGAAGCAAAATAAAAGAAATATCAAAAAGAACAAAAATATCAGAACTATATATTACCCAAAAAGCCCTAGAATTAGCAATTTCCAACGCAACCCAACAAATGGATAATTTGCACAATGCAGACACCCATGTAGGGGCAGGCCCTGTGTCTGCCCAAGAAAATGGCAATCAATTAGATGCAAACACAAACAAACAATCACACATAGGCTATTATTTAATTGACGAAGGAATAAATGAATTATACAAAACCATACAAACAAACAAAAAACCAAAAAAAGCAAAAAACAATGTACCATTATATATATTATCAATTACAATACTTTCAATATCAATATCAAGCATAATTTCATATTGTATCTTTAAACAAACAAACATAATATTAGCAATAATTACATTTCTATTAACATTTATCCCATCATCACAAATATCAACAGATATTATTCAATATATATTAAATAAAATTGTAAAACCTAGCCTAATACCTAAAATGGATTTTTCTAATCGGAGTACCAGAAGAATGTACTACAATGGTTATAATTCCAAGCATAGTAAAATCGCCAAACAAAGTAAAAGACTTAATTTCAAAACTAGAAGTTTTTTACCTTGCCAATAAAACAGAAAACTTGTACTTCACACTACTAGGAGATGCAACTGAATCTACGAAACAAGTAGAAGAAATAGATGAAGAAATAATAAAAACAGGAATAGATGAAATTAAAAAATTAAATAAAAAATATCCAAATATGGGAATGGAGAAATTTCAGTTTATATATAGAAAAAGAATATGGAATGATAAAGAAGGAAGTTATCTAGGTTGGGAAAGAAAAAGAGGAATGATATCCAATTTAAATGATTATTTACTTGGAAAAATAGAAAATCCATTTAGAGAAAATACAATGGAAGACTGGAAAACTTCAAACAAACTTCCTAAAATAAAATATATAATAACCTTAGATGCAGATACAAACTTAGTACTAAATTCAGGATTAGAATTAATAGGTGCAATGTCACACATATTAAATAAACCTAAATTAAATAAAACTCACGACGCAGTAATTAATGGATATGCTTTAATACAACCTAGAGTTGGAATTGATTTAGTATCTGCAAGAAAAAGCATATTTACAAAAATATTTGCAGGAGCAGGAGGAATAGACCCTTATGCTAATGCAATATCAGACATATATCAAGACAACTTTAACGAAGGAATTTTTACAGGAAAAGGAATATATGATTTAGAAATATTTTCAAATGTATTAAAAGAAGAAATACCACAAAATTCAGTATTAAGCCATGATTTATTAGAAGGAAATTATTTAAGATGTGCTCTTGCAAATGATATTTTATTATTAGATGGATATCCATATAAATATAATGCGTATATAAAAAGGCAAGCAAGATGGATTAGAGGAGATTGGCAAATTATAAGATGGATAAAGCCAAAGATAAAAAATAAAAAAGGAATTATAAAGAAAAATCCATTAAATCTATTATCAAAATTTAAAATATTAGATAATTTAAGAAGAAGTTTAGTAGAAATATTTGTAATATTAACAATAATAGCAATATCCATATTTAAAATAAGTTTGGGAATAAAAGTATGGCAGGTATTTACTTTAATGTTAATAACAGTGTTAATGCCAACAATACTTGACCTAGTATCATATATAGTACGAAAAGAGGACAAAAAAGTAGCATCAAAATACTTTTCAAAAACAATATCTCTTATAAAAGCAAGTATATTTAGAGGAATACTTGCCATTGCATTTTTACCACATAAAGCATATATTTCATTAGATGCAATTATAAGAACAATTTATAGAATGACAGTTTCAAAAAAACATCTATTGCAATGGACAACAGCGGAGGACGCAGAAAAAAACGCAAAAACAGATTACATTTCATACTATAAATCAATGATTATAAATATAGTTTTAGGAGTATTAGGATTATTTGCATTATTTTTAGTAAAATCTTATGCAATAACTTTAATTTTATATGCAATATGTATAATATGGATTATAGCACCAGGTTTAGCGTGTTATATAAGCAAAGAAGAAATAAAAAAAGCAAAAGTAAAAGAATTGTCAAATGATGAAATAAAATATGTATTAGAAATAGGTAAAAAAACTTGGGATTATTTTGAAACCTATATAAACAAAGAAAACAATTATCTTCCACCAGATAATTATCAAGAAGATAGAACAAATAAAGCTGTAAATAGAACATCATCTACAAATATAGGATTAGGACTTTTAAGCATTGTATCGGCATATGATTTAGGATATATAGATTTAGAAAAAACTATTACAATGCTAAAAAATATGTTAGAAACAATAGAAAAACTATCAAAATGGAATGGGCATCTATACAATTGGTATAACATACAAAATTTAGAACCACTAATGCCAAGGTATATTTCAACAGTAGATAGCGGAAATTTTGTAGGTTATTTATACACATTAAAAGAATTTCTAACACATTTATTAAATAGATCTCATGTAAACATCGTAGGGGTAGGCTCAGTGTCCGCCCAACAAAACAACACCAAAACTAATTCAACCGCCGACATACAAAACCTAATAATTATAACCAACAATCTAATACAAAAAACAGATTTTAAACCCCTATATGATTATGAAAAAAGGTTGTTTTCAATAGGATTCAATATAGAAGAAAATAAATTAACAGATTCATATTATGATTTACTTGCATCTGAGGCAAGACAAGCAAGTTTAGTTTCAATAGCAAAGCATGATATTCCAGCAAAGCATTGGCAAAACCTAAGTAGAACATTAACCCAAATGAATGGATATAAAGGACTCATATCTTGGTCAGGAACAGCATTTGAGTATCTAATGCCTAATATAAACATACCAAAATACGAAGGCTCTTTATTAGATGAATCGTGTAAATTTATGATAATGAGTCAAAAAGAATATGCAAAAAAATTAGGAATTACTTGGGGGATTTCAGAATCAGCCTTTAATGTAAAAGACTTAAACTCAAATTATCAATATAAAGCATTTGGAATTCCATGGCTTGGGCTAAAAAGAGGACTTGCTGATGAAATGGTAGTATCTTCATATGGTTCAATACTTGCAATCCCAGATATTCCAAAAGATGTAGTAAAAAATTTAAAAGAATTAGAAAAATGTGGTATGTATGGAAAATATGGATTTTATGAAGCAATAGATTATACACCTGGGAGAGTAAGAAATAAGCATAAATTTGAAACCGTAAAAACATATATGGCACATCACCAAGCATTAATACTGTTATCTATAAATAACTTAATAAATAATAACATTTTACAACAAAGATTTATAGGAAATCCAGAAATAAAAGCAGTAGACATACTATTACAAGAAAAAATGCCAGAAAATGTAATAATAACAAAAGAAAAGAAAGAGAAAATACAAAAAATAAAAAATATAAACCATGAAAACTATACTGAACGAATATATACTAAATTAAATCCATATTTAAACAACTTTAATGTTATTGCAAATGACAATTATACTATAGCAATAAATGAAAAAGGAGAAGGATTTAGTAAATATAATGATATTTTTGTAAATAGATATAAAGAAACTAATGAATATCCACAAGGAATAGGATTTTATATTAAAAATATAAGAACAAAAAGAATTTGGAATACAATTTATAAAAATGACTTAGTAAAGCCAGATAAATACGAAGTAAGCTTTTTACAAGATATGGATAAATTCACAAGATATGATGAAAATATTAAAGCAACTACTAAAATAATAACCACACCAGAAGAACCAGTAGAAATAAGAAGGATAGAATTAGAAAACATAGGAAATATAGAAGAAACACTAGAAATATCAAGCTATTTAGAACCAGTTTTATCTGTAAAAGAACAAGACTATTCTCATATGGCATTTAATAATTTATTTTTAAAATATGAATATATAGAAGATACAAATTCAATTTTGGTAAATAGAAATAAAAGAGGAGATACAAAACAGGTTTTCTTAGGAGTAAACTTATATACTGAAAGTGAAACAATAGGAGAATTAGAATATGAAATAGATGGAGAAAAATTAAGCGGAGGAGCAGGATTAGGCATTCCAAAAATGATAGAAAACTCTATACCATTTTCTAAAAATTTAGGACTTACTGTATCGCCAATAGTAGCATTAAAAAGAACAATGAAAATAAAACCAAATGAAAAAATTGCTTTAAACCTAATAATCACGATAGCAGAAGAAAAAGAACAAGTAGAACAAAATATAAAAAAATATATAAACACAGAAAATATAAAGCGTGCATTTGACTTATCAAGAGTTAGAGTAGAGGAAGAAGCAAGATACTTAGGAATAAAAGGAAAAGATATAGAGAACTATCAAAAAATATTATCATATTTAATAGCACAAAATCCACTTAAAAAGTTATATTTACAAAAAAATAAGTCACAATATTTTGTAGAAGATTTATGGAAATATGGTATATCAGGAGATTTACCTATCTTACTTGTAAAGATAAAAGATGCAAACGATGCTTATGTTATAAAAGAAGTTCTAAAAGCATATGAATACTTTAAAATAAAAAATATAAAAATAGATTTAGTAATATTAAATGGAGAAGAAAATGTATATGAAAGATATGTTAAAGAAGCAATTGAAACTGAAATTCTAAATAGACATTTAATGTATCAAATGAACTTAAAAGGTGGAATATTCATATTAAATGAAAATGAAATAGAGGATAAAGATTTACTAGAATTTAGAGCAAATCTTATATTAGATGCTCATATGCGGAAATATAAAAACAATTATAAAAGATTTAGAAGAAGAATATTTAGAAACAGTTCCAAGTTTAGATAAACCAAAACAAGATTATAGACAGATACCGAACTTTGAAAAAAGAACAAATCTAATAGATATGACAAACTTTAAATATTTGAATGAATATGGTGGTTTTAGTGAAGATGGAAAAGAATATATAATAAAAATGTCAAAAGATATGAAACCTCCTGTTGCGTGGGCACATGTACTTGCAAATCCGAACTTTGGTACAGTAGTAACAAATAATAATTCAGGTTATACATGGTATAAAAATAGTAGATTATCAAGAATTACAAAATGGTCTAATGATGTGTTAATAGATACACCAGCAGAAATAATATATATAAAAGATAAAGAATATAATAAAGTATGGTCATTATCGCCTATTTTAAATCAAGATGAAGAAGAATATTATATGACATATGGATTTGGATACTCTAAATTAACTACTTTACAAATGGGATTATTACAAGAACACACAACATTTGTACCAAAGGAAGATAATATTAAAGTAAATATATTAAAGCTAAAAAATGTAACTGGGGAAAAAAGAGAATTAAATTTAGTATATTATATAAACCCAGTACTTGGAGAAGATGAAACAAAAACAAATGGATATATAGATTTAAAATATGATAAAAATTCAAATATAGTATATGCTAAAAATTTGCTTACACAAGATATTAAAGAACAAAATATTTATATATCAAGTAGTGAGAATATAAAATCATATACAGGAAATAGAAAAACTTTTATAGGAAAAGGAACATTAAAAGAACCTTATGGAATATTAAAAGACAGTTTAGAAAATGAAAATTCACTTGGAAATACTCCATGTATAGCAATAGAAATTAACATAGAATTAAAAGCATTTGAAGATAAGGAAATAGTATTTATATTAGGAGCAGATGTAGATAAATCACAAGTAACAGCCTATAAATATACACTACCACAAGAAGCAAAAGAAGAACTAGAAAATACAAAAAGATATTGGAATGAATTAATTAGAAAAATTAGTGTAAAAACTCCATTAGAATCTATGAATATAATGCTAAATGGGTGGCTTGCATATCAAACAATAGTAAGTAGATTATGGGCAAGAAGCGGATTTTACCAATCAGGAGGAGCATATGGATTTAGAGACCAATTACAAGACACAATGGGAATAAAATTTATAGAGCCAGAGTTTATGAAAGAACAAATACTAAAACATGCAGAGCATCAATTTATAGAAGGAGATGTAGAGCATTGGTGGCATAGTGAAACTAAAAGAGGAATACGTACAAGGTTTTCGGATGATTTATTATGGCTTGCATATGTTACAGCAGAATATGTAAAATTCACAGGTGATGCCTCAATACTTGATAAAAAAGCTTCATATGTACAAGGAGAAAATTTAAAAGATGGTCAAGATGAGATTTACGACATTCATCTAAAGACTGATTATGAAGAATCTATATATATGCACTGCATTAGAGCTATAGATAAAGGTATAAACTTAGGTAGTCATGGGTTACCTAAAATTGGTTCAGGAGACTGGAACGATGGATTTAGTACCGTAGGAAATAAAGGAATGGGCGAAAGTATATGGCTTGGTTTTTTCATATATGAAGTATTAAATAGATTTATACCAATATGTGAAATAAAGGAAGATTTAGTAAAGGCAGAAGAGTACAAAAAAATACAAGCCGAACTAAAAAAAGCATTAAATATTGCTGGTTGGGATGGCAGATGGTTTAGAAGGGCATATACAGATGATGGAGATATTTTAGGAAGTATTGAAAATGAAGAATGTAAAATAGATAGTATTTCACAAAGCTGGAGCATAATATCAGGTGCAGGAGATAATGATAAAAAATATATATCAATGGAAAGTTTAGAAAATCATTTAGTAGATAAACAAAATGGAGTAATAAAACTATTAGATCCAGCATTTGATAAAAGTAAGCTAGAACCAGGATATATAAAAGCATATTTGCCAGGAGTAAGGGAGAACCGGAGGACAATATACACATGGTGCAATTTGGGCAATTATTGCTTGGGCGATATTAGGATTTGGAGATAAAGCTACAGAGTACTTCAAAATAATTAATCCAATAGAGCATACAAGAACCAAAGAAGCAGTTAATAGGTATAAAGTAGAACCATATGTTATTGCAGCAGATGTATATGGAGTAGGAAACCTAATAGGTAGAGGAGGTTGGACATGGTATACAGGTTCATCTAGTTGGATGTACAAGGCAGGTATTGAGTATATATTAGGATTAAAAATACAAAATGACACCTTATCAATAAATCCAAGTATACAGGCTGACTGGAAAGAATATAGTATAAGATATGAATATAAAAGTAGTGTTTATAATATAAAAGTAAAAAATCCAGATGCAAAAAACACAGGTGTAGAAAAATTTATTGTAAATGGTATAGAGATAGAACAAAAGCAAGTTAAATTAATAGACAATGGGAAAATAAATGAAATAGAAGTAATAATGTAAGAAATAAGAATACTTTTGTATATGTGAACTAGTTAGAAATAAAATAAACTCTGGATAGTAAAATATTTCATAGAAAAAATTGGAATAGATAAAGTACAAGCCGCATATAATGTTATTATATAGCGGCTTTTATAAAAAATTTGACATTTAATTTTTTATAGTATATAATTGCCATATCACTTGAAGGAGGGTATTTATTCAAATGATTAATAATGAGAAAGCATCACTTTCCATAAGAAAAATAGCAGTTATAACAATTATACTTATGTGTCTATTAGGTGTAAGTGTAATAGCAGCGAATGTACAATTAAGCAATGTGAAAATTATACTTTCAAATAATTATGAGATTAATGTATTAACAACAAAAACAAAGGTAAAAGATATATTAGATGAAAATCATATAGTAGTTTTACCAGAAGAGATTGTAGTTCCAAATTTGGATGCTGATATTTGCGCAAATAAAGTAATAACAATAACAAAGCCTTTAGAAAATGGAGATACAGTAGTAAAACTTGCTGAAGAAAATAGTGAAGTTCATATAGAACAATTATTAGGAGATTATAGTACTGTAGTAGAAAAAATTATTACAGAAAAAGTAGAGATTCCATTTGAAACAATCACAAAAGATGCAGAAGCTTCTATTGAGGGTTCAACTAATAAAGTAATTACACAAGGAGAAAATGGTCTAAAAGAAATTACGTATAAAGCAAAGTATAGAAATGATGTAGAAATAGAAAGAACAGTATTAGAAGAAAAAATAATAAAAGAACCTATAAATAAGGTAGTTCGGAATAAATAAAAATACTGTAACTTCAAGATCAAGTATTGAAAGAACGACAAATAATCCAGCAACTACTTCAACCAATTCGCTTGCAAAGCAAGTACAATCTAAAACACCACAAGTAAAAACATTTAATACATCAGCATATTGCCCATGTAGCAAATGTTGTGGTAAGTCATCAGGAATGACATCATCAGGTGTAAAAGCAACTTCATGGTATACACTTGCAGCAGCTTCAAGCTACCCTATTGGAACAATAATTTATATACCATATTTTAAAGATAAACCAAATGGTGGTTGGTTTGTAGTGCAAGATAGAGGAGGATCGATTAAAAATAATAAATTAGATGTTTATATGGACACTCACTCTGGGGCAATACAATTTGGAAGAAAGAGTCTGGAATGTTATGTATATATGTAAAAATTAAATAAATAATTTAAGAATAGGTTTTTTAAACCTATTTTTTTTATGCAATGTTCGTTGGTTTGATGTAGGAACAAACCTCGTGTCCACCCAAAAGATATATATTCACAATGCAAATGTATAGAGGCAGACTTCATGTCTGCCCTTTAAAATAAATATACAAATGCGTACATCGCATATCCGTAAGGTTTTAACAAAGACAAATTAAAAATTTAAATAAAGAATCGAATTATGTCAAAAACTTTACAAAAAAGTAAACAAAATGAAAAACATAACCATAAGATGTCTAAAAATGTA
>CAPIEU010000015.1:32904-38929 GCA_948630815.1 uncultured Clostridia bacterium | reverse complement strand
TATAATTTGGAGCGGGTAGAGGGAATCGAACCCTCGCTATCAGGTCGGAAGCATGACATTCTACCACTAAATTATACCCGCAGTTTTATTTTAAAGTGATAGTAAAAAATAAATAGTAAATAATGAATAATACAAATGTATCTTTTACACCTATTTACAAACTATTCATTATTAACTATTCATTCTTCATTATTCACTGCAACTTTTAGGTTGCACATATGGAGCAGGTAGCGGGAATCGAACCCGCATAGCCAGCTTGGAAGGCTGGAATTCTACCATTGAACTACACCTGCATTTTCTATAATAGCTATTATAATAATTTATCTCATCTTTGTCAATAGTTCTACAAGCATTTTTATAATTTTTAGTTACAGTTCGTCTTTAATTTATTTCTAACTAGTTACACATGGATGCAAGAGCTTTTTATTTTTCGAAACCTATGAGAAAAATAAAAACACCCTACTTCCAGCAAGGTGGAATGGTAATAAAAAGATATATCCTAAACTGTAACATTTTCTTTAATTGCAGGTGTTTTTAATAAAACACCTACAATTAAAAGTTATGCATTTTATTTTGTATAATTTTTTACTTCTTTGCTAACTTTATCTACAAATTCTTGTAATTTAACAGCTCCAATATCTCCACCCGCTCTTGAACGAACTCCTACTGTATTTTCTTCTATTTCTTTTTCTCCAACTACTAACATATATGGAACTTTTTCAAGTTGTGCTTCACGTATTTTGTATCCAATTTTTTCATTTCTTGAATCTACTTCTACTCTTGCACCTATTTTTTCTAATTCTTCTTTTACTTTATTTGCATAGTCTAAATGTGCATCAGTAATTGGTAATACCTTTACTTGTACTGGTGCAAGCCAAATTGGGAATGCTCCTTTTGTTTCTTCTATTAAGAATGATAAAAATCTATCAAATGTACCAAGTATTGCTCTATGAATAACAACTGGTGTATGTTCTTTTCCATCTTCACCTATATATTTAAGTTCAAATCTTCTTGGCAATAAGAAGTCTAATTGACACGTAGATATTGTAACATCATGCCCTAGGGCTGTCTTTATTTGTACATCTAATTTTGGCCCATAAAATGCTGCTTCGCCCTCTGCTTCATAGAAATTTAAATTAAGTTCAGTTAGAATTTCACGAAGTTGGCTCTCTGCAGAATTCCACATCTCATCATCATCAAAATATTTTTCTTTATCAAATTTATCTCTTAAAGATAATCTAAATGTATAATCTGTAAATCCAAAATCTTTATATACTGAAAGTATCAATTCTACAACTTTTTTAAATTCTTCTTTTATTTGGTCTGGTCTTACAAAAAGGTGAGCATCATTTTGACACATTTCACGAACTCTTTCTAAGCCACAAACATTTCCACTTGCTTCATATCTAAAGTCGTGTGCTAGTTCACCAATTCTAATTGGTAAATCTCTATATGAATGCATCTTGTTTTTATAAATTAACATATGATGTGGACAGTTCATTGGTCTTAATACCATTTCTTCATTTTCCATTTTCATAACTGGGAACATATCTTCTTTATAATGATCCCAATGACCACTTGTTTTGTATAATTCTACATTTGCAAGTGATGGTGTATATACATGATTATACCCCATTTTAACTTCCTTATCTTGAATATATCTTTCTAATATTCTTCTTATTGTTGCTCCTTTTGGTAGATACATTGGAAGTCCTGAACCAACTAACTGATGTGTCATAAATAAATCTAGTTCTTTTCCTATTTTTCTATGATCTCTTTCCCTTGCTTCTTCTAATAACTTTAAATGTTCTTCTAAACTACTTGTTTTTGGAAATGAAATAGCATAAATTCTTTGTAACATTTTATTTTTTTCGCTACCTCTCCAATATGCACTAGATGATGAAAGTATTTTTATAGCTTTTACTTTTCCAGTACTTTCTAAATGTGGACCTGCACAAAGATCTGTAAATTCTCCTTGAGAATAAAAAGATATTTCTTCTCCTTCTGGTAAATCTTCTATCAATTCTACTTTATATGGCTCATCCATTTTTTTCATTAAAGCTATTGCTTCTTCTCTTGGTAGCGAAAACCTTTCTATAGGTAAATTTTCTTTTATTATTTTTTTCATTTCTTCTTCTATTTTCTCTTTATCTTCATCAGTAAATGGCTTTTCTACATCAAAATCATAATAAAAGCCTTCGTCAATTGATGGTCCAATTGCAAGTTTTACCTCTGGAAATAATCTTTTTACAGCTTGTGCCATTATATGTGATGTTGTATGCCAATAAGCTTTTTTTCCATTTAAGTCACTATCAAATGTTAATATATTAACACTTGCATCTTCTTCTAAACAATATCTTAAATCTTTTATTTCTCCATTTACTTCTGCTACAGTAGCAACTCTCGCTAGTCCTTCACTAATATTTCTTGCAAGTTCTATTACAGAAATTCCTTTTTCTACTTCTTTAATAGAACCATCTTTTAATGTAATTTTTATCATTATAATTCCTCCCTCAAAATTTGTGAAGCAAATTTTTGTACTACTCACTCTTCACTTTTAACTATTTTAATTACTATTTTTGTATTTACACATGTGCCGTTTTACCCACTTTGCATATTCAAAAGAATTTAATTTTTTTATTTTATATATTATTCCCATAAAAAACACCCCTACAAGTTTAATTTACTTGTAGGGGTGCATATTACACGGTTCCACCCTATTTTTTACTTAATTTATGATTATAACGGAATCGCCGTCTAGTTTTTCCAGAAACCTAAGCAAGGTAGTTTTTCGAAATACGTTTTCTTGTAATGGTTTTCAGCCTAGGACCATTAACTCTCTTTTAGAAACCTTTATTCTACTTTGTCTTGCTATCGTTTTTTACTTATATTACATAACTTTATTTTACAAAATTTAAAATATTTTGTCAATACCTTTTACATAGTATCTACCTGTTTTTGTAATTTGTATATATTTTGCTCTAACGTATTAACCTGTTCTTGTTTTTCAAAACTATGAACAAAATATCCTATAATAAATCCTAATACAAAAATTCCTACTACCAATAGAACACTTTTTATCCACTGTTCTTTTTGATACATTTCTTTATCATATATTTTCATGATATTTCCTTCTTTCTATTTTTTCTCATATCCTGGTTTTCCAAGTAGTCTAAACATATTTTTCTTGTATTCTTCCACTCCTGGTTGATTAAATGGATTAACCCCCAAAATATTTCCAGATACTGCACACGCAAGTTCAAAAAAGTATATTAACTCTCCTATTGATTCTTCATTAAGTTTTTGTATTGTTATTAAAATATTAGGAACATCACCTGATATATGTGCCTCAATAGTTCCCTCCATTGCTTTTTTATTTACAAAATCTAGGCTTTTTCCTGCAACAAAATTCATTCCATCTAAATTATCTTCATCTGCTTTTATTGTAAGATCACTATTTGGATTTTCTATATTAACTACTGTTTCAAATAAATTACGTCTTCCGCTCTTGAATATATTGTCCCATTGAATGTAAATCTGTTGTAAAATCCACCCCCGCTGGGAAAATTCCTTTTAAATCCTTTCCTTCACTTTCCCCATATAATTGTTTCCACCATTCTGTAAAATAGTGCATTTTAGGTTCGTAGTTTACTAATATTTCTATATCTTTCTTGTTTTTATATAACATATTTCTTACTACTGCATATTTATAACATTCATTATATTTTAAATTGTTATCTATATATTTATCTTGTGCAATTTTAGCTCCAAGCATCAATTTATCTATATCTATTCCAGCTGCTGCTATAGGCAATAATCCAACTGCTGTAAGTACAGAGTATCTACCACCAACATTATCTGGTATTACAAAACATTCATACCCCTCTTCTTCTGCAAGTTTTTTTAATGCTCCTTTTTCCTTATCTGTTGTACAATAAATTCTCTTTCTTGCTTCTTCTACTCCATATTTATTTTCTATAAATTCTCTAAAAATTCTAAATGCTATTGCTGGTTCCGTAGTAGTTCCAGATTTTGATATAACATTGATCGATATATCTTTTTCTCCTATTATATCAATTAAGTCATTTATATAATTTGGACTTAAATTATTTCCTGCATATAAAATTTGTGGAGTATTTCTTTTTTGATAATTATAAAAAGTATGTGTTAAGGCATCAATTACTGCTCTTGCCCCCAAATAAGAACCACCTATACCAATACATAAAAGTATACTAGAATCTTTTTTTATTTTTTCTGCTGCCTTTTTTATTCTTTCAAATTCTTCCTTATCATAATTTGTAGGAAGTTCAAGCCATCCTAAAAATTCTTTTTCATCATTTACTTTTTCATGTAAAGATTTATGTATATTTTTTACTTGGTTTTCATATTCCATAATATCTTCTAACTTTATATTTGTATTACTAAAATCTACTTTAATACTAGACATTTTATTATCTCCTTTTCCTTTTGTATTATATGTATATTCTATAATAAGTATTTATCTTATGCAATAAATTATTTAAAAAAAGTATCAAAAAATTGATACTTTTTATATACAATACTCATCAATACTAATCTTTACGTCATTTGCAGTCATTTTTCTTTGTCTATATTGCTCTATTATTTGCTCTATATGCTCATAGTCATCTCCAAATTCTAATTTTGCAACTTCTTTATATCCTTCATTAATTAATACAAGTATTAGTTCCATTTTAGCTCTTTTGTTATCATTAGAACTCTCTATTATTGATTGTAGTTTATCATATTTCTTTACATATCTTTCCCTTTTTTGTGCGTCTCCATATACTTCATTTAATATTTCTTGCATAAGCTTTGTTCTTCTAGTTTTTTCTTCTGCATTTGTTTTTCCTATATCTTGTAATAAATCATAATATTCCTTTGGAAGTACAGCCTTTTTTTTGGATGGTTGCATTTCTACATAGTATTTACAATTTATTTCATCTATTATTTGTTTTAATGAAGTACTCATTGTTTGTAATATTGTTATCTTTTTATTATCCAATTTTTGTTTTTTTGATACTTGTTTTCTTTCATTATTTCTTGTTGAAAGGTTTATATTATTTTTTGCTATATCTTCACTTGTAATATATCTTCGTTCTTTAGCTCTAGTTTTAGGTTTTAACACTTTTTCACTTGATATAGATGTTTCAGTTTCTACTGTATCATTCGCTTTTGTTTTTATACTATTACTTTGTCTACCATTATTTACATTACGAACCTCTTCTTCATATTCTCCAGTTCCAGAAATATCCCATCCAATTATTTGATCCCATTTATCTAAATCAAAAAAAGCTGTTTTTTTACTTTTTAATCTATCTTTAATTTCACTTATTCCATTTATTGTAATTCCTTCATCTTCTATTTGTTGCACCACTTGTAAAGCATTTCTTTTTTGTCGTAACTTTTCATATATAGCAATTTGAATTAAATAATATTGCTCCTTATTTATTTCTGCTTTTTGCGTTTCTAAATTTTTAATATCTTCATTTTCAATTGTTCCTGCCCATATCTTCGCTCTTATTTTAGACAACCTATTATCATCATTTCTATTTTCAATTTGCTCCAAAAATATATTATCTATTACTTGCTTTTCTCTATCAGTTAAAATTTTGTCAATTGTTTCAATTTTATTTAATTCTTCTATCATATACTGTGCCAATTTGTCATTTTTATCTATTTCTATACATTTTTCAAACTCTTCTCTTGCTTCTCGATATCTTTTCTCTATTACGTCTAATTTTCCTAGTTCTAGTCTTGCGTGTGGAGTTCTATCTTTGTCTATTTCTATATATTTTTCAAACTCTTCTCTTGCTTCTTTGTATCTTTTCTCTATTACATCTAATCTTCCTAGTTCTAGTCTTGCGTGTGGAGTTCTATCTTTGTCTATTTCTATACATTTTTCAAACTCTTCTCTTGCTTCTCGATATCTTTTCTCTATTACGTCTAATTTTCCTAGTTCTAGTCTTGCGTGTGGATTTCTATCTTTGTCTATTTCTATATATTT
>CAPIEU010000015.1:0-32804 GCA_948630815.1 uncultured Clostridia bacterium | reverse complement strand
TGGAGTTCTATCTTTGTCTATTTCTATACATTTTTCAAACTCTTCTCTTGCTTCTTTGTATCTTTTCTCTATTACATAAATTTTTCCTATAAACAAAATACTTTTATTGTATTCTGTACCTATATTACTAATTGATTTTAAAAAATACTCCTTTGCCTCTTTATACTTTTTTTGTTTAAATTTTACATATCCTTGCCTAAAATTAAAATCTTCTTTCTGTTTTTCATAATATTTCTTTGTTTCTTTCCATTTTGGTTGTCGCATTTCTCTTTTTTCTTCCTCCTCTATTTTTTGTTCTATTCTCCATTTATATAATGTAGCCACAGATATTCCTATATTATTTGCTATACTAACTATTATTTCTTCATTCGTTCAATTACTTCTTTTTTATGTCTTCCTCATATGCCACTTCTTACATTTTCTTTTTAAATTATGTAACCATTATATTATTTTAGTTGTCATAAGTCAATACATTCTTACAATATTTTTCCTTATCCCTATTCCATTTTTTTAATTTTTCACATATAATAATCTTAGCAAAATATATAACTATAAATTTTGTGATATACAAGTTCTTAGGAGCTGATTAAATGAAAAAATTATTATTTAAAGGTTGTGCAACTGCAATCGCTACTCCTTTTACAAATACAGGGGTTAATTTTGATGAATTTGGAAAATTAATCGATTTTCAAATTGAAGAAGGTATTGATGCTTTAGTAGTTTGTGGAACTACTGGAGAATCTGCAACTATGACTGAAACCGAAAGAAAAGAGACTATGAAATTTGCTATAGAAAGAGTGGCAAAAAGAGTTCCTGTTATATTAGGAACAGGAAGTAATTGTACTCGTGCTGCAATAGAACTTACCCAATATGCTGAATCTATTGGTGCAGATGGAGTATTAGTAGTTACTCCTTATTACAATAAAACTACTGAAAAACGGACTTATTAAGCATTATGAAGCTATTGCAAGTTCTACAAACCTACCTATTATTGTTTATAGTGTACCTAGTAGAACAGGTGTAAATGTTACGCCTAAAACCTGTTTAGAATTATCAAAAATAGAAAATATTGTTGCTATAAAAGAAGCTAGTGGAAACTTATCTCAAATAGCAGAAATCGCTGCACTTTGTGGAGATAATCTACATATCTATAGTGGCAATGATGACCAAGTTCTTCCTGTTTTATCACTTGGCGGAAAAGGTGTTATTTCTGTTATTTCAAATATTGCGCCAAAAAAATTTACAAATATGATTAAAGATTATTTTAATGGAAATTTAGAAAATGCAACAAAAGTACAATTAGAAAGTATTGAATTAATAAAAGCACTATTTTTAGAGGTAAACCCTATCCCTGTAAAAGCTGCTTTAAATATTATGGGATATAATTATGGCACACCACGATTACCTCTTGTTGAGATGTCTAGTAAAAATAAAGAAGTATTAGAAAAAGCAATGAAAAATTATGGAATATAGTTTTTTTACATTTATTCTCATTTTTACTTGAATTTATTTAATATTTGATATAGTATTTATATAGAAATTTTACATTGTACCAAGGAGGAAAAATAATGCCAAGAAAAGCAAAAGAACTAGAAGAAACACCAGTAAAAAGCATAAAAAAAAATACTACTAAAAAAACTACTACTAAAAAAGTTAATGATACTGTAAAGAAACCTACAACAAAAAAATTAGTAGCTACAAAAAAAGATGTTACTAAAAACACACCTATAAAAAAAGCTACTAAAACAACTGTTACTAAAAATTCTGTATCAAAAACTACTAAATCCACAAAAAAAGCCCTAGCAAAAACTTCTAAAGGTACAACTACAAAAAAAGACACTGTCTCTAAAACTACTAAAAGAAAAACTACTAATTCTATAGTTGAATATTACGACTTACCAATAAGATATAATCAAACTATTGTAAAAATACTTGCACAAACCCCTAATATGTTATTTGTATATTGGGATATTGCAGATATAGATAGAAAATTATTTGAAGAACACTATGGAAATAACTTTTTTAAAGAAACAAAACCTGTTTTAATAATTCATAATGAAACTTTGAATTATTCTTTTGAAATGGAAATAAATGATTTTGCAAATAGTTGGTATCTACATATTAATGATGCTAATTGTAAATATAACATTGAACTTGGTAGACGCCCTTTAACACATATATCTACACTAAAAGAGGAATACATTTATGTTTCTTCTTCAAATAAAATGAACTCTCCAAATAATCATATCTTATTTGAAAAATTTAATCCATGTGTTACATACAAAAACTTAAAAAACGGAAATACTACAAAAAGAGATTTTAGTTCTATCTCAAAATATAAAAATATGCAAGAAATATATAATATTTACGATTTATATAAAACTATTTATAAAGATGAACTTTTTGGAGAAATAACATCTAATAATTTATGCAATCCTTCTTCTAGTTTTATATAACAATGTTTTTTGGTTGCATAATAAAAAACATACAAAGGAGAAAAACATGAATTCGAAAAAAGGATATGTAAGTTTTGTCTTACATGCACATTTACCTTTTGTGCATCACCCTGAAAGTGAAGATTATTTAGAAGAAGAATGGCTTTATGAAGCTATATCTGAAACATATATACCATTATTAACTAATTTTAAAAAATTAGAAGAAGAGAAAGTTGACTTTAGAATTACTATGTCACTTACCCCCCCACTTCTTTCTATGTTAGATAATAAATTATTACAAAGAAGATATATTAAATACTTAAAAAAACATATTGAACTTTCTAAAAAAGAAATAATTAGAACTGCAAATAATGAAAAGCTTAATAACTTATCTAAATACTACTTAGATAAGTATTCTAAAGACTTACATATTTTTAAAGATGTATATAATTGTAACTTAATAGAAGGCTTTAAATATTTTCAAGATATTGGGGTTTTAGAAATTATAACTTGTGGTGCAACTCATGGATATTTCCCTATTTTATATGTAAATGAAAAAACTGTTCGTGCTCAAATTGCAGTAGGTGTACAAACTTATAAAAAATATTTTGCCAAAAATCCTCGTGGTATTTGGCTTCCTGAATGTGGCTATATTCCTGAAGTCGATAAATATCTAAAAGAATTTGGTATTGAGTACATTATAACAGAATCACATGGTATTTTATATGCTGACCCTACCCCTGTTTATGGTACATATGCACCAATTGTTACACCTAACAACATTGTTGCTTTTGGACGTGATATCTCATCTTCAAGGCAAGTATGGAGTTCTATAAATGGGTATCCTGGCGATTACAATTATCGTGAGTTTTATCGTGATATTGGTTATGATGCCGATTATGATTATATAAAACCATACATAGCCAATAATGGTGTAAGAGTTCATACTGGAATTAAATATTATAGAATTACTGGTGATACTGAAAATAAGGATTATTATAACCCTACTTGGGCAATGGATTCTGTAGAAAAACAAGCTGGACATTTCTTCGATTCAAGACAAGCTCAAATTACACACCTTTCACCACATATGCACATTCCTCCTATTATATTATGCCCATATGATGCTGAACTTTATGGCCATTGGTGGTATGAAGGTCCTAACTGGTTATATGTTTTATTTAAAAAAATTTATTATGATAAATGTGATTTTGAATTAATTACACCTGGTGAATATATAGATAAATACCCAGAAATTCAAGTATCTACGCCTTGTCGTTCAAGTTGGGGTGCAAATGGCTATAGTGAAGTATGGCTAAACCATACAAATGACTATGCACACCGTCATCTTCATATAGCAGGAGATAGAATGGTAGAACTTGCAAATTTACTTCCTAATGAAAAAAATAAACTAAAAAAACTTGCATTAAACCAATGTGCAAGAGAATTATTACTTGCCGAAAGTAGTGATTGGCTATTTATTATAACAAATGGAACTATGGTGGACTATGCAAAAAAAAGAATTAAAGACCATATTGGTCGTTTTACAAAATTATATTATATGTTAAAAGAAGATAATATTGATGAAGAATTTTTAAAAGATATTATTAAGATTGATAAAATTTTTCCTGACATTAATTATATGATATACATATAAAAATCCCCTTTTTTAGGGGATTTTTTAGTTAATAATTAAAGCGTATAGATTTTAATTTTAAACAAGTTTCCAAAATAATGGATATTGCATAAAATAATGTATATCTAAAAAGTTTTGGTAGATACTATTTTTAAAGTATGAAAGGAGATTTTTTTATATGAAATCTATATGCATTAAGAGCAATAATAAATATATTATAGATTATCTACTAAAAGATTTTTCTAATATAGATTTAGATTCTACCTATTTATCTAACAATAGTTTTAAAATTTATGATAATGTTATTATTCACTATTTAGGTAATAATATAGATAATTTTTATGAAATATTATGTGACACACTTACTAAATGCATACTATTTTTTTATGAAAAAAAACTAATTAAGAAAATTCTTTCTTATAACTACTTCTATTTTAATGATATAGATTCAAAACACATATTAGACAATTGTATAGATTTATTTAATTTTGACGAAAGTATTTATAATGAAAAATATGATGCAATATATAATGCAATATATTCTTACTTAAATGAACATCATTCTATTGTTTTAAATGGATTTGTAAATTTTAGGTTAAAAGATTATAAGGAAATTTTGGATTATAATATTGATATATGTGTAAGTAACTTTCTAATAGAAAAAGAATATTTTGAATTTATAAATCTATTACATTTATATGTAAATTCAAAGGAAAGTTCTACTAATGTTTTGCATCTTATATACGTAAATAAAGAATCCATATTAATAGACAATAATAAAAATATTATTTCCACTGAAGACCATATATTTGATGCAAAATATCTTTCAGACATTTCATTTTCTTCAAACGATTATTGTTTGAATACTTTACTTAATTTACTTCCTCAAAAGTTAAATATTCATTTAGTTGACAATTATGAAGATGAATTTATTAATACTCTTAAGTTGATTTTTGAAAATAGAGTGCATATATGTAATGATTGTGATATATGTAGGGTTTATAGAATAACTAATAATGTTAAAACAAAACAAACTTAAGTTTAATCAAATTGTTTAATTCACAGCCATTTATAGTACAAAGTACTTCACGTGGAGGCAAGAACTTTTTATTTTCTAACCTAGAGAGAAAAATAAAAATCCATACCTCCAGCAAGATGAAGCAGATTTTAAGAAATAACTATGAATAGTAACATCAAATTACATTACAATAACAATTTTTCCCCAAAAAATAGTTTACTCTATATGAATTATGATATATAATAATTCATATGGAGGTTTTTTTATGGAAAACAAAAAAAAGTTAGTTACTATTCTTATTCCATCTTATAATGAACAAGAAGTTCTACATTTATTATATGATAGATTAAAAACTCTTATGGATGAACAATCAAATTATGATTTTGAAATTTTACTTGTTAATGATGGAAGTAAAGATGATACTCTAAAAATTATGCAAGAGTTAAGGAAAAATGATAATAGAGTTTGTTATTTAAACCTTTCAAGAAATTTTGGAAAGGAAACAGCTATGATAGCAGGTCTTGATTATTCTAAAGGTGATTGTGTTATTATTATAGATGCTGACCTTCAAGATCCACCTGAACTTATCCCAGAAATGCTTAAATACTGGGAAGAAGGTTATGATGATGTTTATGCAAAAAGGAAATCTAGAAAAGGTGAAACTTTTATGAAAAAGTTTACTTCTAAAATGTATTATAAAACTCTTCAAAGTGTTACGAATATAGAAATTCAAAAAGATACTGGTGATTTTAGATTACTTGATAGACGTTGTGTAGAAGCTCTAAAATCTATGCGTGAATCTGAACGTTATACAAAAGGACTTTTTAGTTTCATTGGTTATAATAAAAAGGAAATTTTATATGATAGAGATCCACGTGCTGCAGGTCAAACAAAATGGAATTATGGAAAACTTATTAATCTTTCAATAGATGGATTAACTTCATTTACTACAGCCCCACTTAGATGGGCTGCAATATTTGGTATACTAGTTTCACTTGCAGGATTTTTATATATGTTAGTTATTATATTTAAAGCTATTTTTAATGGAATTGATGTTCCAGGCTACGCTTCAACTATGGTGGTAATTCTATTTTTAGGTGGATTACAGCTAATATTCTTAGGCGTAATTGGTGAATATCTTGGACGAGCATTTTATGAAACTAAAGGACGTCCTTTGTATTTTGTTGATAGATATAATGATGAAAAGGAAACAAATATTAGAAGTTAGATGTTGGAAGTTTGAAACCAGCTTTAAACAAATTCTTCGAAGCAAATGCTTAATATCCAATCTCCAACCTCAAAAAAAGGAGTTGCAAATGTCAAATTTTATATTAAAAATTATAGCAATAGTTACTATGTTCATAGATCATTTGGGATATGCTTTGTATGGCAAATTTTCTCCATTTAATTATATTGGCAGACTTGCTTTCCCTATTTTTGCTTTTGGTATTAGTGAAGGATATATTCATACAAAGTCTAAGAAGAATTATTTAATCAGACTATTTCTATTTGCTATATCATCACAAGTACCTTTTATGTTTTTTGAAACCTTGTTTACTACTGGCTTTACCTTAAACATATTTTTTACTTTATTTATAGGACTAGTTGCAATAATTGGTTATGAGCAGTGTAAAAACAAGTATGTAGGTCTTTTATTAGTGGCTTGTCTTGGTTTAACTGCTGATACCTTACATATGGATTATGGGTATTTTGGAGTATTTGCAATATTTATTTTTCATATATTTAAAGAGAAAAAAGTTCTTATGAATTTATCTTTTATAGGTCTTTGTTTATTAAAATATGTACCATTATTTATTAGATACAATTTCTATCTTCCTTATTTAATACTATGCTTATGTACTATTTTATCTTTAGTATTTATAAATTTATATAATGGTAAAAAAGGATTAGATACTAAGTATTTATTATACGGCTTCTACCCTGCTCATTTAATACTTTTGTATTTGTGTAATTTGTTATTTGTGTAAAAGCATAAAAATTTGAATTTGACATATACTTTATGTTATAATTACTATGACGTCAAAAATGAAGTTTGCAAAAGCAATATAAAAAGACTAGGAGGGCAAATCCTAGTCTTTTCCTTTTAGTTTTAATTGTTGTTTATCTAAAATTAAATAAACAACAATTAAAACTAATACTCTAATGAAGTTTTGCAAAACAATAACCATCTTTCTACCTTTTGGAGAAAGGCATTTATTACTATATAATAGCTGTATCATTTTGTCAATATATAAATCTATTCTTGTACTGCAAAGTTAATTCCTCTTGCTACTATATCTTTCATATTTTCTATTAAATCATCTATTTCTTTTGGTGTTACTATAAAGTTGTAATCTTCTGGAACTAATACTTCTTTTATCATCTCATATTTATCTTCTTCTTGTAATTTATTTAAGAATTCATTTGACTGTGCTTGTTCTTGTACTTTTTTTATAAATAAATCCAAACTATCTGCTGCAATTGTTGCTGCTTCTACTACTGTAGGAATTCCAAGTGCTATTACTGGTATTCCTAATGTATCTATACTTAAATCTTTTCTTGTATTTCCTACACCCGCTCCTGGTGTTATTCCTGTATCTGAAAGTTGTATTGTACTGCTAATTCTTTCTATGCTTCTTGATGCTAAGGCATCTATTACTATTAATAATTTAGGCTTAGTATTTTCAACAATCCCCTTAATTATTTCTAATGTCTCTATTCCTGTTGTTCCTAAAACCCCTGGCGAAATTGCAGAAACTTTCCTTGTATTTTCAGGTAATACTTGTGGCATATAGTTTATAATATGTCTTGTTACATCTATCTCATTAATTACTTTTGGTCCTAATGAATCTGGTGTAACATATAAATTTCCAAGCCCTACTACTAATATTTCGTCCTTTAAGGTTGTATGCTTTTCTAGTAATTTTCGTAGTTCTTTAGATAAACTTTCAGCAGATTTTCCGAATATCTTCATCTGTTGCAAGCTTTAATTTTTGTATATCTATTGTAATGTAATCACCTATTGGCTTTCCAATAGCTTGGGCACCCTTTTCATTTAAAATCTTTACTCTTGAAATTTGTATTTTTTCCTCTTGTTTTTCTTCTTCTACTTCTATTCCATCAATTTCATCTTCAAGTCCATTTGCTTTTTTATATAAATCTCTTCTTTCTAAGGCTAAGTCTGTTCTAAAGTTATACATATAAAAATCTCCCCAATCTTTTTATTTTATTGTTTGAAGAAAAAAAATTTTTATACATATTGCTCAAGATTTGACATATAAATATAAATGTGCTAATATTATATTAGCAATTGCAAAAACAAGTTTTTCAAAAGTAACAAAAAAGACTAGGAAGCCTCTTAAAACTTTCCTAGCCTTTTTCTTTTGCTAATCGCTCAAATGTTTTACAATTAAGTAAATCAAATATAGCTTTAGCAATTTCAACAAGTTTTTCATCGTAACCTACTTTCTACCTTTGCAGAAAGGCAACAACTACTATAACCTTTTTGTTGTAATTTGTCAATATTCACAAATCTTATTTCGAACAATACACACAAAGTATTGCATCTAATCCTACATTCAAATCAATTTTTCCTACTTTATAATTTGTATCTAATTCAATTAACTTTTCAAGTATTTCCCTTAGTTCTACTTTTTTAAAATACTCGCTTTGTGCTTTATATTTATTTACTAAAAATATTTGATTTGGTTTTAATTTCATACATTCTGCTAAATTTCTGTTTTGCTCTATTGCAAGTTTTGTTATATAAAGTTTTTTAAAATGATTATATAGAGTAATTAGTATCTTTTGAATTGGTTCTTTTGAATATAAAAGATTATTTAGTACTACTCGTGCTTGTTTTATATTTTTCTTTCCTAAATTATCAGTTAAATCAAATATTACACTTTCCATTTGCTTTGTAGCGAGTAAATCGATGCTTTCTTTTGTTATTTCATTTCCTTGTCCTGTATATTCTATTTGTTTTCTAAGCTCATTAATTAAATCTTGCATATTAGTTCCAACACATTCAATAAAGTATTTTAAATTTATATCGCTAATTTCTACTTCATATGCTTTAGAAATTGCTTTTAATCTTGCCATAATATTAGGTAGTTTTTGATATTCAAAATTACAAATACACGCATTTAACTCTTCTATAACTGATAATAATTTTGTCTTATCTACACTTTCTTCAATAAATACTAATATAACAGTATCTTTTATTATATCATTATTACTTTCTAAATACTCTATGAATTTGTCTCTTATATTTACAAAATCTGCACCTTTTTTCTTAACTTCTCTTTTAAAAAGTCCTACATTTTTAACAATTACTAATTTCTTTTCATATCCAAATGCTGATGTTTCTATTTCTTGTATTAGGCTTGCTAAATTAGTATCATGTATTTCTACATAGTTTATTCCCTTTATTATTTCTCCAAATAAGTTTTTTATCTTTTTTAAGCAATTCTCTAATAAAAATGTTTCTTCCCCATATAGCAAGTATAAACTATCTAAATTTCCTTGTTTTAATTTTTTCTCTAATTCTTCAATTGTCATACTTATTCCTCTTTTACTATTTCTCTAGTATAATTCTAAATACTTCTGCAACACTCCAGCCTTGAGCCATTGTGCCTTTTGGTAAGTATGGAGCCTTAGAATCATATAATTCACTTATACTTCCAACCATTCCTCTTTGATAAAAGTCTTTTTCAAATGTCTTTTTAACACTATCTACAAATTGCTTTAATCCAACTTGTAATTCTTGTTTTTTCACTTTATCATTTGAGGCCTTAATTCTATTTTTATAAGCGTCATAGTATATTCCAAGTAACCATGGCCAAGTAATTCCTTGATGGTAACTCATATCTCTTTTAAATGGACTTCCTTCATATATTTCCACATAATTTTCTTCACCTTTTGCTAATGTTTTTAGACCATATTTATTAAGCAATTTTTTAGTTACTGTAGTAAATACTTCATCTGCAATAATAGAGTTTAAATCAATTACAGGATATGTTAAACACATACTAAATAATTGATTTGGTCTAATTTTGTCATCTCCTATAACATCATATAAGGATTTCTTTTTTTCATTATAAAATTTTTCATTAAATGATTTCTTAGTTTTAGTAGCAAGTCTCGCATATTTATTTGCTATTTCTTTTCCTTCAATTTTTTTTGTAAGTTCTTCCATAATTTTTAAAGCATTATACCACATACTATTAATTTCAACAGCTTTTCCATTTCTTGGTGTTACTGCTATTCCTTCATATTTTGCATCCATCCAAGTATTTTGAGTGTCAGTTGTTCCGTGATACTATTAAATTATCTTTATCTAAATATATGTTATTATCATCTAAGTTAATTCCGTCTATATACGCTTCTATAATACTTTTTAATATATTATATAGATTATCTTTTACAAATTCATAATCTTTAGTATAATCTATATATTTCTTTGTTTGTTCAAATAATAAAAGTGAAGCATCTACACTGTTATATAAGGGTCTATTATCAAACCCTGAATATCCATTTGGAACTAATCCAAATTTTATGTTTTTTACAAATGTAAGTAATACTTCTTTTGCAATATCAAAACGTCTTGGTATTAATAATAATCCTTCAAAAGATATAAGTGCATCTCTTCCCCAATCTAAAAACCAATGATACCCTGCAATTAATGTATGCAAGCCAAATGAATGTCTATACACTACAAAGGTATCTTCTGCAATTATATAATCTTTAATTAATTCTTTATTTTTTGTTTTTGAAGTTAATCCTGAATTTTTTATAATATTATCTATTCTTTTAACCTCATCGGTAATTACTTTTTTTACATTTATTTCTTCTATATTTTCTTCTAAAGAACAAATAATACTAACTTCTTTTTCTTCATTTGGTTCTAATTCTATTTCATATCTTCCGCAAACTGCATGGTTTTCTTCTGAGAAAAATCCTCTTTTTTCCTCTTCAATATAAAACATATTATTAAAGCTATCATTTTTATGTTCTATATAGTTTCCTAAATTTGAATATATATATATTGGCGTCTGGCTATTACTATCTACAATAACTTTTACTTTTCTTTGTCTTATTTCTTGTTTTAAATTATATGTATGAGCTGTATTCATTTGATGAAAATCTCTATAGTTAATAATTGGTGCTAATGTTAATTTTGAATATTTTTTTCCATTTTTAATTTTATATAATATACATACTGTGTTTTCCATATATTTCATACATATTGACTTATTTATTAATGTATCTTCTATCTTATATGAAAATGTTGGTATGTAATCTTTTTCAAAACTTTCTTGATGTTTGTATCCTTTAGAAATATAGTTTGTACTCATATTAGTATATAGGTTATACTTTTTTCCCTCCATCTCTATACTTTCATCTATCTTAGAAAGTATAAGATATCTTCTTGCAGGAGGAGTAAGTGGTGCTATAAGTAGTCCATGGTACTTTCTTGTGTTACAACCTATTATTGTAGAAGAAGCATATCCACCTATTCCATTTGTTATAATCCATTCTTTAGTTAGCCCATTTTCTATACTAATATCTTTTTTACTATATTTCATTTGTACTTCCTCCACTACTTATAATTGTTTATTAATTATATCTTTTGTAGTCCGCTTCATATAGTAACACTCGCCAACGCTTCTTTAGACTTAAGCGTACTACACTTTTAAAAATAAATATATTATTGCATTTGCATTAGTCATAAATTATTTTTACCATTGTTCTTCGTCTCTTGCATTTATTCTGTTTTTTTCTATTTGTTCATCACTTGTCTTTATTGATCTAACTCTATCTTTGTATTTTTCACTAAATTTGCTTACTTTTCTTTCATGTTTTGTTTCGTGTTTTTTATTATTTATTTTGAAAATTGGTTTTATATTTTTCTTTCTTTTCTTTTCTTGTTTTAATCTAGAATTTAACATTACATATTCTGGATCACTTTGTTTGTCTCTAAATTTTAAATCATCACATATAATTTGAATAATTGCTTCTGCTACTGCTTTTGGCTCATGTCTTATACTATTATCTTCAATAGTTGAAAGATTTCTTTGTAATAATTTAACTCCTTTATCTTTACATTTTTCTACATCTTGTTCTACTAAATCTTGTCCCTCTAGGTTATATCTTCTTATAAATTCTGGAACTACTTCCCCTGTATCATATATACAATAATCTATTATTCCTTCTCCAGCATGATCTATTATTGCTTGAATATGATCTGAAATAGAATAATTATCAGTTTGTCCCGATTCTGTCATAATGTTATTTACATATATTTTAATCGCTTTACTTTCTCTTATTGTTCTTGATACATTTTTCACTAATAAATTTGGTATAACATTTGTATATAAACTTCCTGGTCCCATAATAATTGCATCTGCATTTTTAATAGCATCTAATACTCCTGGTGCTGGTATACAGTTTGAGGGTGTTATATACATTCTATTAATTTTAGTTACTTTATCATATACAATTTCTGAAATTTTATCTTTTTCTTCCACAATTATTCCATTATCAAGTTCTGCACAAATTTTTACTTCATCAAAAGTTACAGGTAATACTCTTCCTGTAATATTTAATACTTCTTTACTTTTTTCTATTGATTCTGTAAAATCTCCATATAATTCTTTCATAGTATAAAGATATATATCACCAAAAGATAACTCTCTTAACATACCTTGATTAAATTTTAAATTTAGTAATCCTTCCATAACTTTTTCATTATATGATAGTGCGATTAATGAATCTTTAATATTGTCAAGTGGTAGTAATTCTAATTGTTTTCTTGAATTTGTTGGTAATTTTCCATAATCAGAAACTGTTACAATTGCTGTAATATTACTAGTATAATTTTTTAGTCCTCTAAGTACTGTATTTAGTCCGTTTCCTCCACCTATTACTACAATATTAGGTCCTTTATTATATACTTTTTTATTAAATATAAGTGAATTAACATTTACATTTTTACTTCCTTTTTCTAAACGTAAATCACTTGCTTCTATTAATAGTTCTAACGTCCTTTTTTGTGCAAATACAATACCTAGGATTGTTAATGTGAATCCTAATACAAATAATAATATTATTTTTGCTATTTCAAAAAATGATATTTCTTTTGCAATTAGTATTGACGCAACTCCATATCCTACTAATATAATTCCAACAAGTACTAGTATCATCCATCTTTTCATTTTTGTACTTCCTTTAAACCACGAAAAAAATCCCTTCATTATTATTCCTCCTATTATTATATATTAAATTTATACTATAAGAACCTCTAGTCAACTACGCTAACAGCTCCCCCTTAAGTACTTTACTCTCCACTGTTTATATTTTTTATAAACAATAAAAATTTACCTAAATTCTCAAATAATATTTTCATTCTCCAATAACTTCAATTTCTAATTCTATTTTCTTTCCAAATTTCTTATATACCACTTTTGTTATATAATCTACTAACTTTAGTACATCTTCTGCTGTTGCATTTCCTGTATTTATAATAAATCCAGAATGTAAAGTAGAAACTTTTGCTCCTCCTATTTCATATCCTTTTAGTCCTACTTCATCAATTAATTTAGCAGTAATAAAATCTTTTCCTCTTTTAAATGTACTTCCCGCATTTGGATATGTAATTGGCTGTTTTTCTCGCCTATAACTCGCATATTCTTCCATTTTCAATTTTATTTCTTCTTTATCACTATATTGTAATTCTAATTCTACACTTAAAATTATCCATTTTCTAGCTGCAAATATGCTTTTTCTATATGAAAATTCATGCTCCCCCAAGTCAATTGTATTTATATTTCCATCAAGGTCTATATATGCTGTTTTAACTACAATATCTTTCATTTCTTTTCCATGTGCCCCTGCATTCATTCTAACAGCTCCGCCGATAGTACCTGGTATTCCGACTTACAAATTCAAATCCACCGGATACTTCTTTTTAATAATTCTCCAGCTAATTTTCCAAGCTTTACTCCTGCTCCTACAGTTATTTTTACCTTTTCTTCTTTTTCTTCAATATTTATATCATCAATATCTACTATAAGAACAATTCCTCTTATTCCATTGTCTTTAACCAGCACATTACTGCCATTTCCCATTACGTATAATGGAATATTTTCTATTTTACAATATTGTAAGATAGTTTTAATATCTTCTATAGATTTTGCTTTTATTAATATATCTGCTTTTCCACCTATTTTAAATGAAGTATGCTTTGACATTGGTTCATTCTTTAATATAGTAGAATTTTTAAATATGCTAGATAAATCTGTATATGTTTTTTCTATATCCATATGTTTATAGGTTATTTTTATATAACCCTTACCCTCCTTTATGTCATATACTAAAACTATTTGCTTTTGTATATAATGGGCTATTATTAGTAGTAGTTTTAACTGTAATATTCATTACTTCCCCCGAAATATAATTAACTACATATTCATCAGTGGCATCTTTTATTCCAATTTCTTCTAATGCTGTTTTATCTAATTTGTAATAATCCTTGTTTGAATATGAGTCTGGTATGTTTACAAGTGTAATTCCCATATCGTTTGCAAAGTTTGATGCTTGTTCTTTTGTTATTTTAGTTCCTACTAAATATACGCTATTTCTTGTTGTTTTATACTTAGTATATTGTTCTAAAACTGCGTGCTGTACCATTTGTAATTCCCCATTTAATTTAGAATCTTTTGCAGAGTTAATTCCGTTAATACTCATATTAACTCCAACCGCTGATATAATTAATAAAAGTATTAAAGTTATAACAAGTGATACTATTGTTATTCCTTTTTCTCCTTTAAAAACATACATACTTTTCTCCTTTTTTCTTTAGAAAAATCATATTTAAATCTTATCATTTTTTTAGAAATTTTACAACAAAAAAAAGAGAGTTTTTTTATTAAATTATACTCTCTTTTTATAAAATGATTTAGGGAGGAAACATTAACACAGTTCCCTCCCTAAAAGAGACATTTTTATCCCTCTGTGGGCATATTGGCAAAACAATAATTTTCTGCCTTAGAAGTATGCTTGAGTTCAACGGTTATATTTTTTCCTTCTTTCTGTTTTATCCTAACAATTTTGAAAAAATCTCCACCACCCTGAAACTCTAAAAACTTTACTTCTACCTTTTTTCCATCAATTACGATAGTTTCTTCTTCTAAATCGAAAAAATCCATCGAATTGATTGTACGGCCTTTCCCAAGCAACTCTCTTAAGTGCTGATATTGTTCGTCACACATAATGCCTATCTTTCTTGCCATATTTTTGTCCCTTTCCTTACTGTTTAGACACTTACATTTCTAAGTACCTTTGGGTTATTTGCAACAAAGATATTATACCATAACATATCATAGTTTTCAATACTTTATGTTGCCTATTTTTGTTGTCCTAAGTATAATAATCCTGCAAGTTTTGAAACTGGCATTGTTTGTAAGTATACTGTTCCTGGTCCTTTTACTGTAGTAACAAATAATCCTTCTCCTCCAAATAAAATGTTTTTAACACCTTTTACTGTTTCAATATCTAATTTTACATCTTCTGTCATCGCTGCAACATATCCATTATCTACTTTTAGTTTTTCTCCTTCTGCAAGTTCTCTTTTTATTACACTTCCATCAATTTCTAAATATACTTTACCAGGTCCTGTTATCTTTTGCATAATAAATCCTTCTCCACCAAAGAAACCTGCTCCTAATTTTTTACGGAATTGCATTTTTATATCTACTGTTTTTTCTGAACATAAGAAAGCTCGTTTCTGTGCAATAATGCTTTCTCCTTCTTTTAAGTCAAATTCTAAAATTTGTCCTGGAAAAGATGATGCAAATGCTATTTCTGCATTATCTTTCTCCGCTGTATACATATTCATAAAAATTGATTCTCCAGCAAAAGCTCTACCTATTCCTTTCATAATTCCACCATTAGTAGTTGTTTTCATTTCTATTCCTTCGTCCATCCAGCTCATTCCGCCATTTTCTGTTATAACAGTTTCTCCTTTAGCAAGTTTACAAATAACTGCTGGTAACATATCTCCTACTATTTTTGCTTCCATGTTTAATTTCCCCCTTTAAATTTAAAACTAGCATAATTATACCACACTTTTATTAAAAATCAAAGTTTTTGCAATTTTTTCTTATCCTTTATTTACTATATACAAAAAAGCTACCACTTAAGGTAGCTCTTTTCTTTATTCTTCTAATTGGTAATATATTATAACTTCATTACCCAATTTGTCTTTGGTTTTTTTAGATTTCCCTTTTGGTTGCCACGGATATAAGCATTTTACTATTCCTAATAACAAAAGCAGTCCTAAAATCAGGAATATCCAAAATGAATCTACTCCTAAAAGGTATGCAAATTCCATTATACCCTTTAGCATAAACTTCCTCCAGATAAAAAGTTAATTCTATTATAATGCTTTTTTTAAGTTATGTCAATTTCGCATTTTCTCTATTTACTATAATATCTATTTTACCATCTTTTAAATAAATAATTTTATCTGAATTTTCAAGAGTAGATTTTCTATGTGCTATTATAATTACTGTACTATTTTTTGAAATTTTATCTATTATATTCTGTATCATTTTTTCTGTTTGTAAATCCATATTAGAAGTTGGCTCATCAAATATATAGTAATTAGTCTTATGTAATATAGCTCTTATAAAGGCTACTATTTGTAACTCTCCATATGATAACTGGGTAAGTTTAATTTTTGTATCTAATCCATTATTCAATTTATTAAATAAATTTTCTACTCCAATTTCTGTTATTAAATCATTTATCATTTCATCTGTTATATCTTTATTTCCCAATGTTATATTATTTCTCATTGTATCTGTAAATATATATGGATTTTGTGATATATAAGAAATATTATCTCTTAAACATTTAGTAGATATATTATCTATATCATTATCTCCAATAGTAATTTTTCCACTTTCAATGTCATATAATTTCATTAACACATTAGTAAGCGTTGTTTTACCTACTCCTGTTCTTCCTGCAATTGTAACCTTTGTTCCTCTTTTTATTATAAATGACATATTTTTAAGTACCATTTCTTTTTCATATCTCATTGATACATTTTGAAATTCGATATCTCCATTAAGATTTTCTATATATTTTCCTTTTTCGATATCTTCTTCATCTGTTTCATTTAGTAACACTTTTATCCTTTTATATGAATTTATACATGTTTGTATCTCTTCTAACTGATTACAAATTTCCTCCAGTGGACTTTTACATTCTTTTGTATAATATAATACTAAATAAATGCTACCTAAAGAAATAGCTATGTTTATATTTAAAGCATAATACATAATAGCATAAATTCCTATTGCTTGAACTAGTGCTATTATCCAATATGGAAAATGGTGTATAAATATGTATTTTTTCCTTATTTTAAGTTCATCATTAAATAAATTATTTATCTTGTTTATATTCTTGTTCTGTAATTTAAAAAGATAAGTCAACTTATTTTTATTATATAACTCTGAAAATTCTTTATGTTCTTTGTCCCTCTTTTTTAATACTTCGTTATCTAAATTTCCTAATATTTTAGTGAATTTGTATACAATTAATGCTATGATAAATATTGTAAATGTACCTATAATAGCTAAATTAATATTCGCTACAAACATCATTATTATCATAAATACAATATATAAAATATTACTTAAGATGTCATATAAAAAGCCAAAAAATAAATCGAATAGATTATCTACATCTGTTGTTAATCTTGTATATAATTCACTTGAATTGTATTTATTAAAAGTACACATTTTAAAATTAAGTATTTTGTTAAATAGCATTTCTCTTATATCTTTTAATATTTTACATATTGCCTTATTTATTATAACATCTCTTATATACTTAAATATGACTCTTCCTAAATGTATGCTTGTATATAGAAATATAAAAAATATTACTGTATTCATAATAGCTTCTTTAGAAAAGTCAACATCTACAATTTGCTTTACTATATATGGTGGTAATGCTGATAAAAAATCACAAATTAATAGCAAGGCACCTATAAATACTATTGATTTAGTATACTTTTTTATGATCTTTTTCATACCAAATCACCTGCCTTTTCATAGGCATTTAACTTACTATATAGTTCATTCTTTTTAAGCAATTCTTTGTGTGTTCCGCATATCTTGTATTTTTCCATCTACCAATAGATATACTTTATCCATTTTTTCCATCATACTTATTTTATTTGAAACAATTATAAGTACATTATTTCCTATTTTAGTTTCAATTTCCTCTATTACTTTCTTTTCTGTCTCAACATCTAATGCAGATAATGTGTCATCAAATATATTTATATTTCTAACATTTAATAAATTTCTTGCAATTTGAATTCTTTGTTTTTGCCCCCCAGATATTTTAATTCCATTTTCACCAATTCTGGTTTCAAATCCTTCTTGCATTGCTTGAATATCTTGTATAATATTAGCTCTTTTACTTGTATCTTCTATTTGGTCATCTGTTGCTTCATTTTCAATATCAATATTATTCTTTATTGTATCATCTGTAATAATATTTTTTTGCATAGCGTATCCTATATTTTCAAATATGCTTTCTCTAGAATATTCATTTATATCAATTCCATTTATAAATACTTTATTTTCTGGTACTTCATAAAATCCTGCTAAAATATTCATAAGTGTTGTTTTTCCGCTTCCTACTTTACCAACAATACCAATTTTTTCTTTACTATTTATTGTCATATTTATATTTTCTAATGCTAATTTTCCATTATTTTCATAACTATAACAAAGATTTTTAATTTCTATTTTCTCAATTTTATCTAGTCTCTTTCCATTCTTTTTATAGGTTTCTAAGTCGAAAAAATAATTAAATCTTTTACTAGCTATTTTAAAATTAGAGATTCCTGTAAGTAATGGTTCTATTGAATTTATAATCTCTGATATAGCAATAGTAATACATGAAATATATGCTGTTAGTTCTCCTATTGTTAATACTCCTTTACTTATTAAAATTAACCCTACTGCAAATCCTATTACATAACACGTTGCATAAAGGTTATTTGAAATCATATCCATTTTACATATTACTGTTCCTACATAAACATCCGAAAAATAAGTACTTTCATTAACTTTTGCAAATTTTTCTTTTTGGTTCTCTTGTTCATTATATAATTTTATTAAACTAAAACCAGATGTGTTTTGTTCTATACTCTTTGATAAATCAAGATATACTTTTCTTTCTTGTTCAAGTGCTTCTCCTTGTTTTTTATATAACTTATATAAAAAATACATTGCAATTGGAAAGACTGGCAATATTGCTAACATTAACGTTATATTTAAACTTTTTCCTATAACAATTAGCCCTATAATTGGTGCTATAATTAGTCTTGAAGTATCAAAGAAAGCATTACCTAAAAATTTTCTTATTGATAATATTTCTTTTGATAAATATGCTAAAAATACACCTTTATCTTCTCTATCAAAATATTCTGGTTTTACCCATTGCAAATGTTCTATTACTTTACTTCTTAAATATGTATCTGATATTCTTGCTCTTCTAAAAAGCAATGTCCTATAGATAATTCTTGGAATAATCATTATAATTGAATAAAATATTAGAACATATACTTCATTTATAATTACATCTTTACTAACATTTCCTTTAATTAATAAATCTAATATATTTCCTATAATATTTGGTATCTTATATAATATATAAATAACGATTGCATGAAACATCATTCCTAATATATAAATTGGGAATGTTCTTTTTAATTCATCTACAAATATTTTGTTTAGTCTTATTTTTTCCTTCATTAATTTATTCTCCATAATTGAAATTTAGCTGTATATTGTATTTATACCATAAATTTTATAAAAGTACTATACCTTTTCATATGGTTTAAAATTAAATTCAAAACCTGTATATTTAAAATGCTTAATATTAAAATACTCATCTATATCGTTTTGTACTGCTTTTGAAATTTCATTTATTCTACATACTTTATCATTATATTTAGTCAAAGGAATAATATATCTTCTCTTTCCTTTAACACTTATACAATATTTATCATCTATTGGTATATCACTCCCATAAACATCTGTTGCATTTTGAAATTTAATAAAATTATCTTTTATATAATTATCTTCACAATTTAATATTTTTTCAATTACTTCTTTTTCTGATAAATTATATAAATCATTAATTGTTAAATATCCCTTAACATTCATAGATTTAACTATATCGGCTAAAAATTGCATAACTGTTCTGTCTTTATCGCTTATCCATTCTGGCCATAATTTTGAAATAATGTGTATGTATTTCTCACAAGTTTTCCAATCATTAAATCCTAATTCTTGTATATCATCTTCATTTTTTAGTATACTTACATTGTCGTATATTTCCTTTATTGCTTCTAATTCCCATACTCTATGAAAAACTAGTCCACTAGAAAAAGTATATTCAAATCTGTCTGCACTTAACATAGGTGTATCATTGTCTGCAATTGGATAAATATGATAATCCACTACTTCCTCTATTTTTATCCCATCTCTATGTAATAATTCCATTATTTTTTTAGAATTTCTTATTATTTCTTCTGTTCTTTCTTCTGTTGATTCTTGATGTTCTGAGTCTCCATTCATAAAATCTATACAATGTTTAAAAGTTGGAGTTGCTATATCATGAAATAATCCAGCTAAAGTTTGTTTTTTATCGTGTGTAAAATGCCATATTATTAGAGCTACTCCTACACTATGGTCTAAATTAGAATACCAATATTTAACATTAAATACTTTGGTATAGTCTGTTCCACAACTCATACTGGTACCATTTATTCTTTGCATTTCTGGAGTATCAATATATTCTAATAACCATGTTGGAAATTCTGGTGATAATATTTTAAAATATTCCCTTATTTCTTCATTTACTGTATCTAAATAATTTTTCATCTTTATAATCCTTTCATTAACTCAAAATATAAATTTTTTCCCATTTGATTTACTCCTCATATTCATTACTGCTAATATATCATATTCTATTGTTTTTGTAAATTTATTTAATCATACTATGTATATTTTTGATATTTATTTTAGAAGTATCTATTCTTTTTTACATACAAAAAAAGCTAATCGTTATGATTAGCTTTTGGCTCCTTTGCGTAGGACGTATTCGAAAAATCTATCGCAAAAAAGTTACTTATTTCCGTTTCAAATGTAGTTATAGCAATAGTTTGCAAGAAATGTACCCACAAGTCGGTGTTTTTGCTATTAACTATGTTTTTAATTTAACATAAAATTTTAAGTTTGGCAATACATTTAGTAAAACTTTTTTAAATACTTATCTAATATATTTTGTATTGTTAAAAATATCTAATGAATATATTTTTCCATCTTCAAAATCTCTTATAAATTGAATACTTGTATCATATCCTCTTAGTTCTTTGTTTGTCATGTTTTTTACATCTTTTATATCTAACCATTGTACATCTAGTATTTCTTCTGTATCAAATTTAATGTTTTCTTCTACTATGTCTGCTGTAAATCTTACCATTATATGTGTTTCTCCATTTTCAAAATCAACACAACTTATAGGTAATACTCCTGTAAGTCTTACCTTACAACCAGTTTCTTCATAAGCTTCTCTTATTGCTGCTTCTGTAATTATCTCATGTTCATCTACATGTCCTGCTGGAAAATTCCATTGTCCATAACATTTCTTTTTAGCCTCTTTTACCATTAATATCTTATCATTTCTTACTATAACACAACCTGCTATAACTACCATTATTTTCTCCTCTTTTCTATAATTCAATAACATCTAAATCATCTGGCACATATATATTTCCATTAAAATATTGCTTTGCCTCTTCTGTGTATAACCTTTTTCTATTTTCTAAATCATTATCACTTGCATGATATAATACTAAATTTTTAACATTTAAACTCGCACCTATTTCTGATGCTGTTTTTACAGTAGAATGCATTTTTTCGTATGGCTTAAATATATCTGCCTCTGAATCCATACACATTGCTTCATGTAATAGCCAATCTGCATTTTCTACTTCATTTCTTAATTTTTCATCAAATGTTTCATCACCTAAAAATACAAGTTTTTTTCCATTTTCTAATGTTGTTTTAAATCCAAATTGTCTATCTTTTTTTGCTTGAACATCTAAAAACTTAATATTATAATTTAGTATCTTTACTTCTTGTTTATCTTCTACTATATTAAAAATAATTCTGTTATCAATAAGTTTTGTAAATTTGGGTGGTAGTACTTCAAACATTATTTTTCTAATTGTACTTTCTAATTCTTTATGCATATAAACATTTAGATTTCCATCATAATCGTTATTGTCAAAAAATTTTTGTGCATATCTAATAATCCAAAACATTCCTAGTATATGATCTGTATGCTTGTGTGATAAAATAATGTTATGTATTTTTCTAAAATCTATGTTTGCATCCCTTAGTTGTTTTATTATTTGTAAACCTCCACCTGTATCTACTAATATATGTTCTCCTTCATTATTTTCTAATGTAAAACAAGTATTATAACAATCTAATGTCATTGCATGACCTGTTCCTAATATGTTTAGCTTTTCCATTCTATCTCTCCATTTCCCAACTCTTAAAATAAATACATTCTAAATTATCATCAAATTTTATTTCATAAATGCCATTATATGTTGTTATATCCCTTTCAAATAACCATTCTACTATTAAAACATTTTTGTCTATAGCTAGTATTTTAAATTCAATATTTTTTATATCTTGATTTTTAATATGTTGCCATTCTTGTTTTATTTCATCGAATGTTGTATATGGTTTCATAAATGGTGTTTCTTGATAAAATGTTGTTTTTGTAAATAAGGATGTTGCTTTCTCTATATCTTTACTCCACCAATACTTTTTTAATTTTTCAAGCCAATCACTAGCGAAACTATAATCTAAAGTCTTATGTGTTATTTTTTCAAAATTATTATATTTTATTTCTTGTTTTAATGTTGTTTCAAACTCATTAAATCCATTTTTCTTATAAAAACTTATAGCATTAATATTCTTTGCAGATGCTATAACTTTTAATTCTTCAATTTTATTTTGTAAGCAGTATTCTTTAAATTTGCCAATTAATCTTGTACCTATGCCATATTTTCTATAATCTTCTAATACAAACATATTGTCCACTTCTGCTAATGATTTTGTCACATAACTGCCTTGTATATTAATACTTCCTGCTAAATATCCCACTACATTATTTTTATCTAATGCAAGATAAACAATTTCATTCTCTAGCATATCTTTAAAATAATTTGTTCCTTTTTCTTCAAAAGTCCAACCTACTTTTAAAGCAGGATCAAAGCTATTATATTCTAATTCAAATAGTTGATTATTTAAGTTTTGAATATCCTTTAAATATGTAATATCAGCCTTTTTGATTTCTATATCCATACTAATACTCTCCTCTTTGCTTTAATATTTCTACTGCTTTATCCCTATGTAATTCTTTCACTATTTCAAGTTTATTTTTAGCATATTTTGCTAATATATCTATATCTGTAATCATTTCTGGGCAATAATTATCATTGCTATCTTGTAATGTTGCAGCATAAACAATTTTTGAAAATTCTTCATATAATATAGCTCCCATACACATCATACAAGGCTCACATGATACATATAATGTTGCACCTTTCAAATCTCCATATAAATTTTTGTTTTTAGATGCACTTTCTATTGCCTCTAGTTCTGCATGAGAATACATGCTTATTTCCATTAATGTTTTCTCATCACTTCTACCAATTATTTTACCATCTTTTACTACAATAGCACCATAAGGATATTTAGCTTTTCTACTAATTTCAATCGCTATATCTATAAATTTTTCATCCATAAGTTCTATCCCTCTTTCATATATTTACTTTCTTTTACGATTTAATCCTTCAAACCTTAACATTTAAAATTCTATTCTTATTGTAATAGATTGCTTATAAATTCAGATATTTCATTGTTATTTTCACATAATATATATACATTATCCTTTGCTCTTGTTATAGCAACAAATAATTTATTTTTAAATTCATCATTTACTTTATTGTATTTATTGTCAAGTATTATAATAACATTATCATTTTCTAATCCTTTAGAAGAATGTATAGTCATAATTCTATTTTGCTTTTCTACAATATAGTAATTATATTTATATTTTTCATCTTCTATTTTACGTTGTATTTCTTTTAGTGTTTCTAAATTTATTTGTATTCCTAAAATGTTACAACTATTTGACAAAAACTCTACTAAGTTAGTGCTTTCATCAATTTGAAATTCCCTTTGTTTAATTTTTGTGTTGCAATTATGCAATAATGGTTCTATTTTTTCAAATGGGTATTTATATTTATCTAAAACATTATCATAATTTAAATAATACTTTAATAATTCATCTATAATATCACTATTTAGATAATAATCATTATAGCTTTTATTGTCTAAATCAAGTTTCTTAGTATAAATAATATCAAAATCTTGCTTATATAATTCATATATTTCTTGTGCTTTTTTATTACTTTCTGTTAATATGAAAGTATTATTAGGTAAACTATTTAAAAATTCTTTATCAATATAATCTATCATTTGTACTTTTGAATCGGTATTAAATTTTTTTGTTATAGATTTATCAAATATTTTATTTGCATAGTATATTATACTTGGATGACATCTTACACTAACATCTATTTTATACTCAAAGTACCCTTTTTCAATTAGTTTCCTAAATAAGTCTGGTCTAGCTCCTCTAAATTGGTATATTGATTGATTTGCATCTCCTACCATAACTATATTTACATTCGTATACTTTTTTAATATATCAAAAAAATAGTGTTGGAAATAATTCAAATCTTGTGCTTCATCAATATAAATAGTATTATATTTATTATTAAACCAATTTTTGAATATTTCCATTTTAACAATATAACTTGCAAAAAAATATGATGGAAATGAAATTTCATATTCATTATTTTTTAACTTTTCTAGCCATTCATTATAATATTGATTACCCACCTTCTGATAATTCTGATATATATCATAAAATCTTACTAATTCGTTTACTGTTAAATAACGTCCGATTGTTTTTACATAGATACTTTCCATTTATCTTTACATTATCTTCTGGAAAATTAATATTGTTTTTTATCATAACTTGTTTATTGAATTTATCACATTCTTTTAAGGCTCTATTAACAAACACGCATATTATATTTTTAACAAAAGAATCTATTGTTCCAACAAAACAATTTTCTAAGTTTATTTTCTTATTTATTCTATTTTTTAATTCTTCTGATGCTTCTTTTGTAAAGGAACATGCAACAATTCCTTTATAATCCTCTATTTCCTGTAATTCATTTTCAATTCTTTTTACAACTGTATATGTTTTTCCAGAACCGTGGGCAAGCAGAGACATAAATATACCTTTTCTTTGAAGATATAATACTATTTTGTTCATCATCTAATATTCTTTTTACTTCTTTGCTCAAGTTAATCATATAAAAATCCTACCAATACTGAATTTTTATTATTATCATTTACAGTTATATCTATATTATATTCATCAATAAAATAATGTAAGTTTTTCAATTTTGCTTGTTTTAAGAATTTTATAGCCTCTTCTGTTACTTCATTTTTTTCATCTAATTTTATATATTCTATAAAATCTCTTTCAAAACCTTCATTATGTTGAGAAAAAATAATATTGTTCTTTCTCAATAAGTTGCAAATATCTGAAATTTTGCTCTCTATTACTTGTGGTTTAGAATCTATATCTGTAAATCTAAATTCTAACTTTTCAACATTTAATAATTTTTTTAATTCTTCTTTTATATCATCACTTAAAAATTGCATACATCTCTCTAATCCTGCATATCTATACTCTTCTACCTTAGGTACTTTAAATATATCGTTATCTGTTTTTATATAGACAGTAATTCCTAACTTTTCTAAAAGTTCTTTTATAGTTTTAAATGCTATACCATTAACTGCATATATTCCAAATCTTTTCTCATTAACCATTTTACAAAAATTATTATCTTTTGCCATTAATAAACTATAGAAATATTTTTCAGAATCTCCTTCTATAAGAAGAACGTTATTATAATATAACATTTCTGCAACTTCAACATTTATCAAATATCCAAACTTCTTGAAGTCCTCATTGTTTATTTTATTAAAGTTAAATATTTTTCTTTCTTTATTAATTGGATCATACGATACTTTTATAATTTGATTAGTTTTTTCAAAGTCAATTGTATATGGAGAGTGTGTTGTTATGATTAACTGGCTAGGATTCATTTTTAACAAGGCACTAATATACACTTTTTGTAATAATACATATAAGTGATTTTCAGGTTCTTCAATTATGAATATTTTTTCTTATTATCATTATAAATTTTAGATTTTAAAATCATTGAGAATATCTTATTCTTTCCATCTCCAATATTATCAAATTCATTATCTTCAGTATCGTAAGCATTAACATTAAGTGATTTATAAATGTTCTCCTCTTTTATGTTTGGCATTACTTTAAATTTCAAATCTTCAAATAACTCTGAAAATTCACCCTTTTCATTTATTTCTCTTTGTATGTCATTAATTATCTGTTCATTTTGTATACTACTATTTAAATTCGATATTTCAGTCGTTATGTTATCACTAAAAAACAGTCCTTTTTCTTTATTATCGCTTTCTTTAAACTTAAAAAATTCTTTTTTAGATATTTCTATATCATATACTGGATTAATATACACTATTGCTAAAACCTTATCCAACTGTGTTTGTATATTTGCTCTAATTTCCTCAAAATCCATTTTAGGATTTCCATAAAATAACGTATCTTCATATTCCAATGTATCTTCATTATATTTTGATGTCAATTTTACAATAATATATTTTTTATTATCATCAATGTGTATGTAATTGCCAACTAATGCTAATTGTTCATTTGTTAAATCATCTGCTGTCAATTTTATCTCTATTTCTATGTCTTCTTTATTTGAATTAGTAGAATCCGTTAATATAAAAGGGATTTTCCTTTTACTATAATCCAGTACTTTCATTATTGCAGAACATATATTAGTTTTGCCACTGTCATTTTGCCCTATAATAATTGAAACTTTTTCAATTGTATCTACATTAATATCTAATCCTCTGTAATTTTTAATTCTTAAACTACTTATTAGCATATTTCTCTCCTATTAATATCGTTATTCCAATCCTTCCAATCTCTTCTTTATCTCTTCTGGTGAAGGTAATAAATTCTTCATTTGTTCTGGTAAAGTATCTCTTATTTGATATGTAGAAACTCCTATTGGCTTATCACTATCACTTAGTGCATATTCTACTACTGTTCTATTTTTACTTTTGCATATTATAATTCCTATTGATGGATTTTCATGTTCCATTTTTACTTGTTTATCTAGTGCAGTTAAGTAAAATTGAAGTTGTCCAACAAATTCAGGTTTAAATTCTCCTATTTTTAATTCTATTGCAATTAAACTTTTTAAACTTCTATGATATAGTAGTAAATCTATATAAAAATCATCTCCACCTACATTTAAATGATATTGACTTCCCATAAAAGCAAAATTTCCACCCATTTCTTCTAGAAATGCTTTCATATTATTTACTAAACTTTCTTCTAACTCTCTTTCTGAATGTTGTTCAGATAATTCCATAAAGTCAAAAATATATTCATCTTTGACAGCTAATTTTGCTTGATTAATGTACTTATCAGGCAGTGTTTCATCAAAGTTAGTTTGATTTAATAGATATTTTTCATAAGTCCTATTCTCTATATTGTTTATTAAAACATCTTTAGTCCAACCATACTTTTTTGTCATCTTTATATAAAATTCTCTTTCAAGTGGATCTTTGCATTTCTCCATTATTGTTACATTCTTGCTCCAACTTATTTCTGCCACTAATGGTGGCAGAATTTCATTATCTTTATATTCAACATATAAATTTCGCATTCTCCATAGATTTCTTGCAGAAAAACCTTGAACATCTGGAAATTCTTTCTTTAACTCTTTTGCTAATAGCTCAACAATCGATTTTCCCCAACCTTTTTCTTGTTGCTGATTATATATTTCTTGTCCAATACCCCAATACAAATTAATTAGAGTTTTATTAACTGCTCTCATTGCTTCATATTGGCTATTTCTAATTTTATTCTTGATTTCTCCTATAAACTCTCTATAATCTTCATTCATTAGATTATTTTCCACTAAACTTCCTCCATTTTTAATTTTGCAACATTATGCTGCAAAATTGATATTTTTTAAATTTGCAACGCTGTGTTGCAAATTTCATATTTTACTTATTTATACCATAAAATTAATATAAATACAATTGTTTCCAATATATTCATTTTCAAAATTATAAAAAGGCTGTTATTTTCACACATAACAACCTTTTATAGTTTTATCTTACTAAACACCTATCTTTTTTCTTTGCTTTCGTAATATCTTCTTGTCCATTTTTCATTTGCATTTCAATTTTAATTACTTCTTTAACTTTTGGTGTATCTTCTAAAATATAATTTGCTATTTTTAGATTTTTTCTATGCTTATTTAGTTTTGTAGTGCATTCATTTCGCTTTTCTTTGTATTCTTCTATTAATTTATCATCTGTGCAATTTCTTAACTTATTTCTGTATTTTTGCCTTAAATTAGTAACATCTTCGATATCTTTTTCAGTTCGTGAAATATAATCTTTTGCATCTCCTATTGTTTTTAGTTTTTCACTTACAATAAGTCTAATCTCATTAGAATATCTCTCTAATTTTCTTACTTCTTGCTTCATTTCGGGAGATAGTGGCTTATAGTTTTCTCGTTTTGGTAATAGTCCCAACAAATGAAATAATAATAAAAATAGTACATCTATTCCACTCATTTTACTAATATCTTTGAATTTTCCTTTATACTTGTATATTTTATATTTTTGTTTTTTCTTTTTAGGGTGTATAAATTCCACATATCTATTTTGATAATAATACGGATTGTGTTCAACTTTGTTTGCAATATTTTTAGGCAAATACTGTTCTCCTAAATGATACATTCTTACTGCTTGTTTATCATTTATTGAACGAATCGTTGGATATTTTCTATTATAATCATCATTGATTATATAACCTTTTTTAAGCATTATCTTTTTAAATTGTCCATAATTTATGCACATTTTCATTGTTTCATCAATAGCTTGTCTTATTACATTATACTTTGTTGGCTCTCCTCGTTTTTCTGCAAAATATATACTTCTTGGTGTTTTTCCTGTTGGTTTCTCAATAACTGTTAGTCCATATTCTCTACATAGTTTATCTGATAACTCTCTAAAATGATAATATGCTCCTTTATTGCAATTAAATTTCTTTCCAGTAAACATATTAACTGAATTTACTACAAAATGATTATGATATGTGCCTGTATTAAAATGTGTGGCAACTACAACTTGATATTCACTCCACATCTTTTCTGCTAGTTCTACTCCAATTTTGTGTGCAAGTTCTGGTGATACTTCTCCTGTTTTAAAACTTTGGTATGCATGATAAGCAATATTTCCTGTGTTTTTATCAAATCTATTCTGTACCATTGTCATTTCTTCATAAGCTGTTTCTACTTTGCAATTTACACCTGTTACATACATAGTTTTTTCGTTTTTATCAATAGTTTTCTCATCATTTTCTGCATATTTTAATACTTGTTTTAAGTCTGCAAATGTTGTTTTCTCTGGATTCTTTGCATAGCTTATTACTCGTGATATACTATCTTTAATTGCCCATATTTTCGTTGTTGCCACTCACATCATCTCCGTTTTTATAATTATAAATATCAAGAAAATCACTTTGCATTTTTGTTATTTTTTCTTTTATTTCTTCATCACTCATATAAGAAAATTCATTTTTTAATTCAATAATTCCATTGTAAATTTTACGAAGTTCTTCATCTGGTATTGAATAAATTTCTTTTTGTAATCCTGATTTTCTTAAATAAGATGATAGATTTAAGTTGCTCTTTTTAGCATTTCTTTGTAATTTTTTCTTTTCATTTTCACTCACTCTAACATTAATTCCTATTGTTCTATTTCTCATAATTTTTCACGTCCTTTTTTATAAATTTTCGTTTTATTTTTTATAAAAACTTTCCTAAAAATTTTTAATTTCTCATCTAATTTTAAATCTATTTTCCTACTTTTTTCGTTTCATAAGGTAGGGGTTATAGGGGATACAAATCCTCTTTCAGCGTAAGCTGTCGGTTTTGTGGCAATACAAAACCTATGCTCGCTACACTTATAGACATTAAATTTGGCAATACATTTGTCTGTTTGCTCCTACCAATAATTTCTTATACATATATTAATTCATTTAATATAATTTCTTCAGCTGTACTTTTAAAATTATTCATCATACTAACCCAGTAAAGTTGATCTGTATTTTTCATTTCTTCTGTTAGATTATTTTGCTGTTTTAGTTGTTCGATTATAATATCAATTCTCTTTTCTGATGTTTCTTGAATCTCTTTTAAATGTTTATTCAAAGTTCCATTTACAAACATGATTGTATATTCTGCTTTTCTATTTTCTTTTAAAAATTTTAGTCTCATTCTTCCATATTTGTTTAATATAATTTTTTCTTTTTCTAAAACCAAATTTGGAAGATAATAATCTCCAACCTTTGTGTATTCAATTCCATATTTATTTTCAATATTATTTGTTTTTAATTCTTTATTTTTCATTTTTAATTCCTCCATTTATAAAATTTTTTAACTAACTTTTTCTCTTTCTTTAATTCTAATTTCCCCTAAAATTCTATTTTCTTCTTTCTGTGGAAATTGTTTATCATCACTTATTAGTTCCACTAATTTAAAAAGTTGTTCTCCATTTCTATTTACTTCTTCTATTGTAAGATATTTTTTATGGTAACCTTTTTTAGGCTTGTCCAACTGATTTAATTCATAATAAGAAACTTCGTAGTATTCATTTAATCTGTCCATATATTCTTTTAATTCTTTTTTGTCCATTAACACAGTGGTATTTACTATTCTTTCTTTTTTACCTTGCTCAAATGGTAATGCTATATCAAACATTCCTAAATCCATCAATTTAGAAATTTGTTCTATATAACTACTTCTAAATTTTATATTGATTAGGTTATAATAGCCTTTCTTATCTTTTTCAATTACAATATTCTCTACAAATTTAGAAATAAATTCTTGCTTTTCTTCTTTTGTTTTGCTTTTCCATTCTGCCATAAGCATATCTTGAAACTTATTAGAACGAATTAACTTTTCCTTTTCTACATCTCTATCTGCCATTATCGCTTGTGGACTAAATGATTGTTTATTTATATCAATAGCTTGTATTCTTTTTTCTTCTAGCATATTTAATTTTTCTTCAATTACTCTGTAATCTTCTGAAAAATCTTCTACCTCTACAATTCCTTTTAGATATGCTTCCTTAATTCTATTCTTTTTGCTTTGTAAATTAGCTATCTCTTTATCTAATTTAGCTGTATTTCGTTCTTTCTTATCTGCTAAAACAGGAAAGAAATATTTTTTTACTGTCATATCATATTCAATTAAGTTCATTATTAAAAAGATAACTGTATCTTCAACTAAATCCTCTCTTAAATAAGTTTTACAATCCGAACAATGATAGTACATATACTTTTTCTTTTGCCCACCAGAGCCTTTACATTGCATTATCTTTCCACATTTAGGACATAGTAGTTTTTGCATAAATATATAAACTCTATCTCTACAAAATGCTCTTTGATTTTTCTCTTTTTGTGCTTGTACATCTTCGTACATTGCTCTTGATATAATCGGCTCTACAACATTCATATAAACAACTGTCTCTTTTTCTTGCTTATTTCTATATTGTTCAAAATCTCCTACATAAATTTTGTTATTAATTATTTTAGATACTGTTGCATCTTTCCATTGCTTGTTTGTTAGCGTAGGTATTTTCTCTGCATTTAAAATATTTGCTATTGTTTGATAACTTTTACCTTCTAAATACATATTAAATATTCTTATAACTAAATCTTTTGTAGTTTCATCTATTACCATTTTCTTATTTTCTCTTTTGTAACCTAATGGGCAAGTTCCGAGGTACATGTCCAGATTTTATTGCTCCTGTCATTCCAAATTTTGTTCTTTCTGATACTATCTCAATTTCTAGTTGTGAAAGAACTGTTAACATTCTTACAAAAAATCTTCCGATTAGCTGAAGAGGTATTTACATCATCTCTATCGCAAATGAGATAGCAATTATGCTTTTCTAACTCTGATATTAGAACTTCTAAATCTCTTACAGACCTTGTAACTCTATCTAATTTATAGGCTACAATATAATTAATTTTACCTGCTTTCATATCTTCTAACATTTGCTGAAACGCTGGTCTATTTGCCATATCTTTTGCTGATATTCCTGCATCTTTGTAAACTTTATATATTTTATAATCTTTATATTTACAAAGTGCTTTTAATTTCTCCTCCTGTTCTCCTAAACTAAATCCTTCTCTAACTTGATCTTCTGTGCTTACACGAATATAAATTCCTGCTACTTTCCTTCCTTCATTCATTTTTACATATCCTCCTTGTATAATATATTTAGGTTTTTAAAAGGTTACCCATAAACCTTTA
>CAPIEU010000014.1 GCA_948630815.1 uncultured Clostridia bacterium | reverse complement strand
ATAAAATTATTAAAAAATTTTTAATAATTTTATTGACAATTAATAGTTAGTCTTCTAAATAAAAACTAATTTTACTTTTTCTTTTTAGGATTTTTTCTACTATTCTATTATATATGTTATTTTTATAAATGTAAAGAAAATTTTTCTATCTCTTTTATATTCAAATATCTCCACTCACCTATTTTTAAATCTTTTACATCTATATTTCCTATTTTACTTCTATGTAGTGCCATTACTTTATAGCCTACAGCTTCGCACATTTTCCTTACTTCTCTATTCTTACCCTCATGTATTGTTATCTCTATTTGCGATATTCGTTTTTCATAATCTATCTTTAATATTTTTACTTTAGCTGGTTTTGTAATATAGTCCTCTATTTCTATACCATTAGTAAGTTTTTGTATTGCCTCATTTTGTATAATTCCAGATAATGTTGCTACATATGTTTTTTCTATTTCATATTTAGGATGTGTTACTTTATATACAAAATCTCCATCATTTGTTAGTATTAATGCTCCTGAGGTATACATATCTAACCTTCCTACTGGTACAATTCTTTCATTTATTCCTTTTATTAAATCTAATACAGTTTGCCTATTAAATTGCTCCTTTGCTGTTGTTACATATCCTATTGGTTTGTTTAATAATATATATACTTTTTTACTTTTCTTGCTATTTTCTAGTTTTTTTCCATTATATTCAACTATATCTTTTTTTGAATTTACTTTTATTCCTAGTTCAGTAACTATCTTTCCATTTACTTTTACAAGTCCCTCACTAATGTATTCTTCACATTTTCTCCTTGATGCTATTCCATATTCTGCCATATATTTTTGCAATCTTATTTCTTCCATTTATTTTACCTTTCTTTTAGATTTTTCAGTTGTATACTTGCAGACTCATATAGTATTTACATTTTATTTATTTTTGACCGCTTGGCTGGCACAATACCTGACCATACATGGTTTACATTTAGTTTTTTTCTTCTTTTGGGTCAATGAGGAAATCAACTCTCACATATTATGTAACAAAAAAATGCTTTTCTCATATAATACTTTATGTAAACTTTGTTATTATTCTTCTTTGTATACCTAGGAATACAAAGTTTATATAGATTTCATTTGCCTATGCATTTAATACTTATTTGCATGGGCAGATTTTATTTTGTTATAATTTACATCCATTTATAGTACAAAGTAGCTTCATATGTAGATAGTGCTTTTTATTTTTCGAGACCCTGCAAAAAAAATAAAAATACCCTACCTACAGCAAGATGAAGCGAATTTTAAGAAGTAACTGTTATAATTTATCTAATACTTCCTTAAAATACTCTGGTAATGGTGCTTCTAGGTTTAATTCTTCATTTGTTATAGGGTGTTTAAATGTTAGCTTGGCTGCATGAAGCATTTGCCCTATTACTCCAAATGGATTTTTTCCATTCGAATAAACTACATCTCCTACTATTGGATAACCAATATAAGACATATGTACTCTAATTTGATGTGTCCTTCCTGTTTCTATTTGTATCTCTAGTAATGTATAATTTTCATATCTTTTTATTACTTTAAAATGTGTTATTGCATTTCTTCCATTTTTCGTTACTGCCATTTTTTTTCTATCTTTTATCGATCTTCCTATTGGCATATTAATTGTTGCTTCATTTTCTTTTACAATTCCTCTTACTAATGCTATATATGTTTTTTTTACTTCATGATTTTTAATTTGTTTGCTTAAATGTATGTGTGCTTTATCATTTTTTGCAATAATTATTAATCCTGATGTGTCTTTATCTAATCTATGTACAATTCCTGGCCTTATTTCCCCTCCTATACCAGATAAAGAATCTTTACATATATTCATTATTGCATTTACTAAAGTACCATCTGGATTCCCATTTGCTGGATGTACTACTAGTCCTTTTTGTTTATTTACTACGATAATGTCACTATCTTCATATACTATATCTAAAGGTATATCTTGTGCCTTTAAAGAAATTTCTTTTACTTCTATTTCTTCTATTTGAATTTTATCTTTAATTTCTACTTTGTATGATGCTTTTACTTTTTTTTCATTTACAAATACTTTTTCTTCTTCAATTAATCTTTGTATAGTAGTTCTTGATAAATCTGTATATTTTAATGCAATTGCTTTATCTAATCTTAATTTTGCATATTCTTCTTCAATAATAAATTCTTTCAATTTCTTCTCCTTGTTAGGTTTATATTAATTTTGTTTTTCTTGGGCAGGCACAAGACCTGCCCCTACATCGTTTGCATTAGATTATTTTTATCTTCTTGGGCAAGCACAGGGCCTACCCCTACATTGTTTACATTGGATTTATTTTTATTTTTCTTGGGCAGGCATAGGACCTACCCCTACATTGTTTGCATTGGATTTATTTTTATCTTCTTGGTTAGGCACAAGACCTACCCCTACATATTATATTTTCCTTTTGTTTTGTCTTTTGCAAATAGTATTTTAAATAAATATACTGGTAACACTAACTGCCTCTTTATTCTACTTGGCTCCCTACATAATCTCCAAAACCATTCCATACCAATTTGTTGTATCCATACTGGAGCTCGCCTTATTTTTCCTGCTTCATAATCATATGTTCCACCTTGTCCTGTTGCTACATCAACTTTTAATTCACTTTTATGCTTATTTATCCACTTTTCTTGTTTTGGTGCTCCTAGTGCTACAAACAATACATTTGGTTGTAAAGTATTAATTTCCTTTATTACCTCTTTTTCTTCATTTTCATCAAAATATCCATGATGTACTCCTACAATATTTACCTTTGGGAACAATCTTTCTAAATTTTCTTTTGCAACTTCTGGTATACCTGGTTTTCCTCCTAACAAATATATTGAATATCCCTTTTCGTTTGAAAGTTCTATTATTTTTCTAAAATAGCTTTGTCCTGGTATTCTTTCTTTAAATGACTTTTTTTGTAATTTTGCACCTATTATTACACCAATACTATCTGGTGTTGATAGGCTTGATTGTTGTAATAAATTAAAAAATTCCTTATCTTTCTGTGCCATCATAATAAATTCTACATTTGGTGCAAATACCATTTTACAAGTTTTATTACTTTCTTTTATTAACTTTTCCGTTATATCTCCTGCTTCGTCTCTAGTTATATTATCTATCTCTACACCTAATATTGTTATAATATCACGCATATTTTACCCCTTTACTTTTTTACTATTTTTTATTTCTTTATAGCTATAGAGTGCAAATATAAATGCTAATACTATCCAACCAATGGTAATATATACATCTGCTAAATTAAATTTTGGAAAATTTATACTAGGAAATATGTTTATAAAATCTATAACATATCCTTTAAATATTCTATCTATTAAATTTCCAAATCCTCCTGCAAGTATTACAAATAATGTGTATAGTGTTGCTTTATCCATAAAATCTTTTTGTAAATATATAAATCTTATTATAAGACCTAATACTACTAGGTTTGTTATAATAAACATTACAGTATTTCCTTCTCCTACTCCAAATGCTCCTCCTGTATTTTTTACTGTATATATAGTTAAAATATTAGGTATTAGTGTTATATTTATATTATTTTTTATAATAATAACTTTTGTAATTTGGTCTACCACCAATAATATAATTGCCATTATTATTGCATTAATTAAGAGTTTATTACTTTTTAATTTTTGCATTTTCATATGTCCCCTTTTATTTTCTTTCCCATTCACTTCTATTAAGAATATATTTTATTTCCCTCATTTCTCCATTCCAATTTGCACCGAAAGCCTTTCATATATTACGAAGTTATCATCCTTATAAAGTTCTTCGTAATTTTCATCTTGCTTTATAAATATATTCATTTTAGCATTATTTGGTATTAATAAATGTGTAATTTCATATTTATCAAATATATCTTCGTAATTTACTGATAATGATGATACATTTAAAAAGTCTGTAAATATGTTTTTATCTTTATCACCATTAAATTCTGGTGTGTATAAATCTGCTCTTGAATCTATAAATACTGGTATTCCTTGGTATAATAAATAACTACCATAATTATATTCATTATATAATCTTATTTCTTCTAAATTCAAGTTTTCTTTAACATATTCTGTTGCTTTTACTGGATAAGCTACTTCATCTATAAATTCATCTTTAATTTGTGCTTTTAATATACAAATACTTAATAATACTACAAGCAATATTGTTATTATTTTTCCAAATATACTACTAATTGCTTTCATAAAGTTATCTGTTCCTTTTGGGTCATATTTATTAAACACATCTGTAATTAGTCTGTTTACTGAATATACGCCTAAAATTACAAGCATTGACAACTGTCTTCTAGACATTAATGCGAGTATAATTAGTCCTCCTAACATGAAGAAGTCTTTTAATCTTATTTTAGTATCTGTAAATATCAGTATAGCAAGTACAATTGCAAGTATTGTAAGTGTGTGTGTATTTTGTATTAATACCATTGGTAAATGTTCATTAATACTTTTTGTTGTATTTCCCTGCATTGTTTTTACAAGATATGTATATGGTGTGTCTCCAAGAGGTGTTAATAGCCCTGTAAATAAGCATATTATCATAATTATTATTAACCATTTTACATTATCTTTTCTTTCAATTTTCAATTTATATGGTTGTTCTTTTCTATACTCTTGATTTTTCTTATATTTTTCAAATTTCTCTTCTAAGTTTTTATATTGTTCTTTTAATTTTGTAATCTTTTCTTCGTTTTCTTCTGTTTTTGATAGTTTTTCTATTTTGTCTTTTATTATTTTTGTTCTTATTTTATATATTAAATGTGAATCTAGTATTACAGCTATTAAGTATTCTGCTATATATGGTAAGAATGGTACAAAATAGAAAGGCCATACTGCTAAATGAACATTTGCAATAATTATTGGAATTACTATTAATCCTAAAGCATATCTCTTCTTTTTGGTTTCTATAAATTTTTCTATAAAAAGGATCTGTAATGTAAATAATATATAAGTAAGTAATTGTGCACGTGCTGCTATAAATGCTCCTAATACATACATTACACCTAATGTTAATAAAAATGATACTAAATCATTTTTTACAATTTTTTTATTTGTAAGGTATATTGTTATTCCCAATATGCAAGATAAAATAATTGTTGATATATATATTCCAGTCATTCCACCAATGCTATATATAAAATAAATTGCTACATCATATAGCCAGTGCGGATATGTATATGGAATGTCATGAAATGAAAATGGATCTTTTGCCATATCTATTCCATTTTCTAATATGTGTTCTCCTATTTTTATTGTATAAAACGTATCATTTTGTAAGGTTATTGGCGCTAAAACCGCACTAAATATTAATATACATACAATTGCTACTACATTAAATCCTATTTTTGTATTCTTATCCACCTTAAAATTCTCTCCTTTTTCTGTAATGCTTGTATTATATCAAAAAAAAGATAAAAAGCATAGGCTTTTTATCTTTTTTTATATTTGTTATTATTCTATACAATAAAAGATAGCAGAAGAAAATCTTCTGCTATAAATTTGGAATATACTGTTTAATTATGCCTATTGCCTTACTTAATGAATGTGCATGTGTTTTTTCAATTATTACTGTCGTTGTTGACTTAAATTTTAATTTTTGACTTACAAACGGTGCAATTCCATCTCCATTAACACCTTTTTTATCAACATACATTAACAGTAAGTCAATTGGATTAAAACTTTTTTTAGGACAAGTTGACATTACATTTATATGATTATGATTTTCTAATGCTGAATAATTAGCAACACGCATAAATTTTGAATTTATCATAATGTCTTTATCCACATTGTGATTACCAAAAATTATTAAAGCAACCTTTTTTTGTAATCCTTTTAATGTTGCTTCAATTTTTTCTTTATCTGCCACTGGAGTTCCATAAAATGATGCTGATACAGTAACTATATTGATTTTCCGTTCTATCCATTTAGCAGCATTTGCAAAGCAAACCCCGCATTTAGAATGACCAATTAAAGTAATTTCCTCATACTCTTTAAGCTTAGAATTTATAAAATCACTAAGTTCCTTTCCTGCCTGTTGTAAGCCTTTAGATTCAAAAGGATAAAATATTGACATAACTGTTGTGTTTTTACTATATCCTTTTGCATTATATAAACTTAAAAAAAGGTCATGTTTAATTACCTTATTATTCTCATCAATACTTAAAGAATAACCAGAGCCTATTATTACTAAATTTTTCTTTCCTCCTTGTTTATTAACATGAATAATTAAATTTTCACTTTTGTATTCTATATTGTCAATTGTTTGACCTTTAACTACAAAAGTTTTCCGAATAATCTCAATAATTGCAGTTAATATCCCAATGACTGTTAGAACAAAAATATTTATTTTTCTTCTTTTCATACTGCTTTTCCTCCTTGTAGGCAAAATTTTATATAACTATATTACTATGTTTTACATAAAATTGCAAGTAATTTTCTTATAAATTTTAGTAATGAGTATAAATGTACTATATTTCCACTAAAATAATATCATCTCCAATACATTTTATATTTTTCCATGGAATTACTATATCGTTACTTCCTGAAAACATATTTAATAGTTTATTATTTCCGTGGAACTATTATAGAAGTAATAACTCCTGTTTCTAAATCTGCTGTTACATCTTGTACAAAACCGAAGTCTACGTCCATCACTTATATTCACTACTTCTTTATGCTTAAAATCTAACCCCTTTTGCCCCATAAAAAACACCTCATTTGATTATATGAGGTGCATGAATATTTTATTTCAATATTCTATTTTGCTACAGTATTTTTATTGGTTGATAGTTCTGTTTTTTGTGTTATTGTATTTATTATCTCATTTTTACTTGTTATAGCTCCTGTGTTATTAGTAGGTTTACTTATTTCATTTTTACTTGTTGTTCCACCAGCAGTATTAGTAGGATTGCTTACTTCATTTTTATTTGTTGTTTTATCCGTTGTAGTTGTATTAGTAGGCTTTTTAATTGTGCTTCCTCCAGATGTAATTTCATTCTTATTTGTATCATCTTTTTTATCATTATTGTTTGTAGGATTATTATTTGTTTCTGGTTTTTTAGTAGTATTTGTATCTATTTTTTGTGGTCCTTTATAGTTTTTCCAAGGATTATTTGAATTTGGATCTGTTGGATCCCAATTTCTTAAATAGTCCTCATATGAAGATATTTTTTTTGCTAATGGTTTTCCAAGTGGACCTGGGTTAGAGCTACTATAAAATTCAACCTTTGTTCCATTTTTACAATTATCATATATCCATTTTGCATCTTGAACTGTTAAACGAACACAACCTGCTGATGCTGCAGTTCCTAATTTATCATATTCCCAATATTCTAGGCTATCTAATTCTCCTTTTCTTAGATATGGTACTGAATGAAATAATATATTTCCTTTTATTTGTGTACTATAATGCCCCCATACATATCCTTGTAAACGTAGCCATTCCCACCTTGCTGGAATTTTATATACACCAGACGTTGGAGTAGCTTCTCCTGTTGAACATACCATTGCTTTTACTGGTATTGTATAATCGCCTTTATCATCTTTTTTATATATTGTAACTACTTGTGCCCCATAATTTACTTTTATGTAATATGTAGGTGTATTACTTTTATTATTGCTTGTCTTATTATTAGTTTTTTCTGTTTTATTTTCTTCTGTTTTATTATTTATCTCTTCTTCATTTTGAATTGTATTCTCATCTATTGTATTACCGAGTAATTTCTTCTATATTATTAATATCTATTATATTTTTATTTTCCTCTACTTCTTTTTGTTCTTCATTTACTGGCTCAGCTATAGTTTGTTCTTTATTATTACTATATATTCCATAAATTGCCATTCCTATAGCTATTAAAAGTATAGCTATTACTATGCTTAATATTATAACTTTTTTATTCTTCAATAATTTCATATTATTTCCCCTTTTAATCTTATGTTACTTTCTATATTATAGCATATAATTAATTTATTTACTATGGTAATTTTTAAAATCTAATATTACCATATATATTTTTTCGTTATAGTTGAGCCTTTAATTTATTTCTATGTAGTTCCACGTGGATGTAGTGCTTTTTATTTTTCGAAACCTCTCGAGAAAAATAAAAATGCCTTACATCCAGCAAGATGGAACGGATTTTATAATACATAGACTAAACATTAGCATTTTTTCAATAATTATGAAATTTTACCATTGACATAATTTTACAATTTATGATATAATTATTCACATAAAACTTTGAAAGGAGAAATTACAGAAAAAAATGGCTACAACAAAACGGAAGAGCAATAAAAATGTATCTGTAAATTCATCATTTTTATTGCTTATATGCTTTGTATTTGTAACTGGTTTTACTCTTTTATTTCTTAGTAGTAAAGTATTTGCTAAGGAAGGTGAGAGTTTTACCATAACATCAAGAACAATTTCATTACCAACAGAGGAGGATTTTAAAAATTTTGAAAAAACCCATAATGAACTTTTAGCAGACTTTGAAGAACTTCAAAATTTGAAAGATGAAATTGAAAGTCTTTATAATGAAGTTGAAGCTTCACTGGTCTGTAGTATTGCAAATCGTAACTTTAATTCACTTGAGGAATCTTTTAATGCATATGAAACCACATTATCTGAAGTTAAAGAACATATTTCAGTATATAAAGCTCTATATAATTTAATAGAAGAAATTCCTAAATTTTCTTATTTATATCGTCAAAGACAAGAGGAACTTTCTAATCTCGCAAGTAATTATGAATATATTTGTGAAACCAATGAGCAATATATTGTGGCTAAAGAGGAGCTTTCTCAGCTTTATCTTAATGCAAAAACCATTGCAGATGATTTTTTTGAGGAATACTATGACCCTGTATGTTGCCTCGTATATGTTGAAAGTGGAAATTGTTCCGCTGAAGAACAATATTACACTGCTCAAGTGTTGGAAAATCGCATTATGTATTCAAATAATGTTTATCCAGATAATTTATATGATGTAATTCATCAGCCTGGTCAATATTCAACTGTTGCAAGTGGTGCATTTGACCGTGCTATACCTTCTGAAGAAGTATGGCAAAACATGGAAGATTTTTTGCGTGGTCGTGTTGAAACTGGTATGCCTAGTAATATTGTGTTCCAATCGCGATTTGAACAAGGTGATGGCATATGGTGGTCATCAGATAGTGGTCAATATTTCTGTTATCGTAATAATTAAATTTCTCGTACATATGAAAATAACAGCACAATCTATTTGGTTGTGTTGTTTTTTTTATACTTATTCTATAACTTCATTACTTTAACAATTATTCTAAAAAACCTTAGCAAAATATGCCAAGGTTTTCTAGTTTTAGGTAGTTTCGTAGAATCTCAGTCTTTCAGGCTTCAGTCACTTTATTCAATTCTTCACATACTTCTATAGAGTCTTCAATTTCATCTTTTTTTTCTATGTATTTTTTTATAATGGTTGCTACTATCAATACTATACAGCTTAAAAATGCTGTAAATAGTATCCATGCAACAATGGCTCCTCCAATCATACACGCCCCATAAAAAAACTGAAATTTATTCGCATACTCTTCTTCAAATTCATAGTTGCGTGTACTACTAATTGCGTTAAAATTTGAATCCATTTCTTGTGTAATCCTTGCTGTAAAAAATTCCCCTATTCTTTTTTCACAGCAAAGCATTATCTTACCGTCTTCATAGATGATGTTATATTCATCTATTACTTTTGTTTCTAAGTCTTCTGTGGGTATTATACCTTTTGTTATAGCATATTCAATCGTTGATAACTCTTCTTCACTGACATTATCTTTGCCAAACCACATAATTTTTTTAACAGTGAGACCTGTAGCATTAATCATGTGATATGTATCAATGCCAACATTTTCTACAATGTCGTAACTCAAAATCACCTTCATATTGTTATATGCTTCTTCCGAGTATGTATATAACCCCTCGCCGATCAGTTGCCCAGTTACGTAATACGAACCAGCCGTAAAAAGCGGAAAACTGATAATCACATACGCAATTATAATTATTACTTTCTTTAATGCCTGTGTAATTTCTTCGTACTTTTCTACGAAGCCTTTCTTTGAAACCTGATTCCGAACTTCTTTCTTTTCTTTCATACTGTCTCTCCTTTTAGTTTTAATTTTTATTTTCTGCTATAAATAAACAGCAGAATCCTACAGTTGCCTTTGTAAGATTTTTCCTACAAACTTCTATTATTATATCATTACGTTATGTAAATTGCAATACTATGTATCAAATTTTTTAAATCCTTGTATTTCTGTCAAAGTTGTGTTAAAATATTTATATTAAAATGTTTTTTATTTCGTAGGAGGTAACGTTATGTTAGACATTAAATTTGTAAGAGAAAATCCAGCCCTTGTTAAAGAAAATATAAAAAAGAAATTTCAAGCTCATAAACTTCATTTAGTTGATGAAGTTATAGAATTAGATACAAAAAATAGAACTACTAAATTAAAAGGTGATGAACTTCGTTCTAGTCGTAATAGTTTAAGTAGTGAAATTGGTATTCTTATGAAAAATGGTAAAAAAGATGAAGCAGAAGCTATAAAAAAGCAAGTTAATGATATAAATTTAGAACTTGCAGAAAATGAGAAACTAGAAGCTAGTCTTGCTTTAGAAATTAAAGAAAGAATGATGAAAATACCAAATATGATTCACTCTTCTGTTCCAATTGGTGAAGATGATTCTAAAAATGTAGAAGTAGAAAAATTTGGCGAACCAATAGTTCCAGATTATGAAATTCCTTATCATGCCGATATTATGGATAAGTTTTCTGGTATAGATTTAGATTCTGCAAGAAGAGTTGCAGGTAATGGTTTTTATTATTTAATGGGTGATATTGCAAGACTTCATAGTGCCGTTATTTCATATGCAAGAGACTTTATGATTAATAAAGGCTTTACTTATTGTGTTCCTCCTTTTATGATTCGTTCTCAAGTTGTAACAGGTGTTATGAGTTTTGAAGAAATGGATGCTATGATGTATAAAATTGAAGGTGAAGATTTGTACTTAATTGGAACAAGTGAACATTCTATGATTGGTAAATTTAAAGATCAAATTTTACAAAAGTCTTCATTACCATATACTATGACATCATATTCTCCTTGCTTTAGAAAAGAAAAAGGTGCTCATGGTATAGAAGAACGTGGAATTTACCGTATACATCAATTTGAAAAACAAGAAATGGTAGTTGTTTGTGAACCTGAAGAAAGTTATGAATGGTATAATAAAATGTGGTCTTATACTGTAGAATTATTTAGAAGTTTAGATATTCCTGTTCGTACTTTAGAATGTTGTAGTGGTGACCTTGCTGATTTGAAAGCAAAAAGTGTTGATGTAGAGGCTTGGAGTCCAAGACAACAAAAATATTTTGAAGTTGGAAGTTGTTCAAACCTAACAGATGCACAAAGTAGACGTTTAGGTATTCGTATAAAAGGAGAAAATGGTAATTATTATGCTCATACTTTAAATAATACAGTAGTTGCTCCTCCTCGTATGCTTATAGCTTTACTTGAAAATAATTATAATGAAGATGGAAGTATAAGTATTCCAAAAGCTTTACAACCTTATATGGGTGGAAAAGAAAAACTAGAAAAATAAAAAATATATTAAAAGAGGTTGAAAATGAAAGTTAATAATCCTAAATTTGAAGTTTCCGCTGTTAGTACAAGACAATACCCAACTAATAAATTGCCTGAAATAGTTTTAGTTGGAAAGTCTAATGTTGGAAAATCTTCATTTATAAATACTATGATTAATAGAAAATCTCTTGCTAGAACTAGTAGTGAACCTGGTAAAACACGTCAAATTAATTTTTATAATATAGATGATAAATTTTATTTTGTTGATTTACCTGGATATGGCTATAGTAAAATGTCTAAAATTGAGCAGGAAAAAGTTGGTAAATTTACAGAAGAGTATTTAGTTAAAAGAAATACTATTACTTTAATCATATTTCTAATAGATATTCGTCATAAACCTACTGAAAATGATAGATTGATGTATGATTATGTTATGAGATCTAATTTACCTTTTATGGTGCTTGCAAATAAAGCTGATAAAATTGCTCCAACTAAAGTAGTATCATATGTTGAGGATTTAAAAAAAGAACTTCGGTATTTCTTTTAGTACAATTCTTCCATTTTCTTCCCAAAAGAAATTGTATACAGATGCTGTTTGGGATAAAATATCGGTCTATGTATTATAAAATCCGTTCCATCTTGCTGGATGTAGGGCATTTTTATTTTTCTCTCAGGTTCGAAAAATAAAAAGCACTACATCCACGTGGAACTAGTTTGAAATAAATTAAAGTATAAACTCTGTAACCATGGGATCGGTAATACAACACTATACAAGAAAGGACTCTTTATAAAATATGAAATTAAATGAAGATAGTGAAATTTTAGCAGAAAATAAAGTATTACTTTTATATATTTTAAATAAACTTGATAAACCAATAGATAATGACAACCTTTTAAAGCTTACATTATCTGTTAAAGAAATGAATTATTTTTATTTTCAACAATTTTTATTAGATTTACTTGAAAATAATTATATAATTGGTTATACAGAAGATGATGAAACTATGTATAAAATAACGGATTTAGGAAAAGAAACCTTATCTCTTACAGAGGATATTTTGCCAGGTATTATAAAACTTCAAATTGATAATTTTTTAAATGAAGAAGTTGATGAGGCTCAATATAAAGACCATGCTATTTCCGAGTTTACTCCAAAAAATGAACATGAATTTATTGTTAATTGTAAATTGGTTAAGAATAATGTGCCTATTTTTGAAATCAAGCTTCAAGCAAATTCTAGTAAAGAAGCAAAACATATGGCTGAAAAATGGGAAAATAATTATAATGACATTTATCCTATTATTAAAGATATATTAAGTAGTAAATAAAAATAAAACCCACAAATTGTGGGTTTTGCTTTTATTTACTACTTATCTTCTGTCTTACATATTCATACAAAATTACACTTGTTGCAACAGAAGCATTTAGGCTTTCAGTTTTACCAAGCATTGGAATTTTTGCTTGAATGTCTGCAATATCTAAAATTTCATTTGATACTCCATTTGCTTCATTTCCAATTACAATTACTTTTTTATCATATTCTACATCATATATGCTATCTTTAGTTTTAAGTGATGCTGCAACTACTCTAAATTTATGTTTTTTTATTTCTCTTAGTGTTTTTACTAAATCTTCTACTACAATTATTTTAACTCTAAATATCGCTCCCATTGTTGATCTTACTACTTTTGGGTTATACGCATCTGCTGTTTCTTTTGAAATTATTATTTGGCTTAATCCGCACACTATCAGCTGTTCTTAATATTGTGCCTAAATTTCCTGGGTCTTGTATTCCATCTAAAACTACAATAACATCTTGGTTATAATCTATTGCATCTTCTTTACTTTCTTTTTCTACCACTGCTAAAATTCCTTGAGGATTTGTTACTTCTGTTACTGCATTAAAAACTTTTTCTGATACATATATACAATTATATTTCGCAATTTCATACATTAATTTTTGTTCTATAGTATTATTTTCTACACAGTCTTCACATACTACTATTGTATCAATTTTTGCTTTTTCTTCTACCGCTTCTTCTATTAGTTTAATTCCCTCTACAATATATTTATTTTCTATTTCTCTATATTTTTTGTCTTTCAATTTTCGTATATTTTTTATAATTTCATTGTCTTTACTTGTTATAATTTGCATAATTCCTCCTTACTCGTTACTGTTCAAACTTAATGCATACAAAGCTTCGTAAGATATTTAATACATGGATTAAACAGTCTCCATCATTCTACACATTCTTTTAAGAACACTTTTATTTTCTTTACAATAACTGCATCTGAATTTTCTGGTAGTCTATATGTTATATATGGCTCAATTCCTCCGTGAAAACCTTATTTCATTTCTATATTTTTTCACTAATTTATCTACTATATTCATATTAAAGTTACTTGCATCAAAGTTAAATATAACACTTTCTCTTCTTCCAGAAATTTTTGTTACAAATGCCTTTTTTGCAAGTTCTTTTATACGTGCTATTTCTAATAAATTATTTACTTCTTCTGGCATAGCCCCAAATCTATCTATAATTTCATCTATTACATTTTGTATGTCTTCTTCTGTTCGGCTAAGTGCTATATTTTGATACACCTCAATTTTTTGACTACTATTTTCTATATATTCATCTGGAATGTAACTTGAAATGTTTATATCTATTTGTACATCTAGTTCTTCTTTTGTTTCAATTCCTTGCATTTCCTTTACTACTTCGTCTAATAATTTACAATATGTGTCATAACCTACTTGGTCCATATGTCCGTGTTGAATTTCACCGAAGCAAACTTCCTGCTCCTCTTATTTCTAAGTCTCGCATTGCAATTTTAAATCCAGCACCAAATTCAGTAAATTCTTTTATTGCTTTTAATCTCTTATCTGCTACTTCACTTAATAGTTTGTCTGGTTTATATGTTATATATGCATAACTTTGTGTACTACTTCTTCCTACTCTACCTCTAATTTGATATAGTTGTGCTAAGCCTAATCTATCTGCATTTTCAACAATTATTGTGTTTGCATTTGGTATATCTATACCTGATTCTAGTATTGTTGTACATACCAAGACATCTATTCTTTTTTCTATAAAGTCCATCATAATTTCTTCAAGTTCTTTTCCTGTCATTTTTCCATGTGCAAATCCAACTTTTGCTTCTGGTACTAAATCTTTAACATCTTCTGCTTTTTTTATTATTCCTTCTACATTGTTATATAAATAAAATACCTGTCCATTTCTTTCTAATTCTTTAGTTATTGCTTCTTTTATAACTTCTTCATCATATTCAAGCACATAAGTTTGAACTGGTCTTCTATTTCCTGGTGGCTCATATATTACAGACATATCTCTTACCCCAACAATAGACATATGCAGTGTTCTTGGTATTGGTGTTGCTGTCATTGTTAATACATCTACATTGGTTTTTAACTCTTTTATTTTTTCTTTATCTTTTACACCAAAACGATGTTCTTCATCTATAATTAATAGTCCTAAATCTTTAAACTCTACATCTTTACTTAGGATTCTATGTGTTCCTATAACAACATCTACTTCTCCAAGTTTTAATTTTTTTATAACTTCATCTTGTTCTTTTTTTGTTCTAAATCTGTTTAAAAGTTCTACATTTATCGCAAAATTTTCCATTCTTTCTTTAAAACTTTCATATTGTTGATTTGCAAGCACTGTTGTTGGAACTAAGTATGCCACTTGTTTATGGTTCATAACTGCTTTAAATGCTGCACGAATGGCAACTTCTGTTTTTCCATATCCAACATCACCACAAAGAAGTCTATCCATTGGTTTATCTTTTTCCATATCTTTTTTTACTTCTTCTATACATCTTAACTGATCTTGTGTTTCAACATATGGAAAACTTTCTTCAAATTGTGTTTGCCAAGGTGTATCTTTTTCAAATGCAAAACCTTTTACTTTCTGCCTTTTTGCATATAGTTCAATAAGATTTTTAGCTATTTCTTGTAAATTTGATTTTACTTTTTTCTTTGTATTTGTCCATTCTTTACTTCCTAATCTATTTAGCTTTGGAGCTGCTTCTCCACCACCTATATATTTTCTAATGCTATCTAGCTGATTTGTTGGAATATATAAAATATCATCATCTCTATATTTTATTTTAATATAGTCTTTTGTAATATTGTCTGCTTTAATTGTGTTTACTCCTATAAATTGCCCAATTCCATGAGTTTTATGTACTACATAATCCCCTATTTTTAAATCTGCAAATACTACCTTTTCTGCTTTTGAAAATTCGCTATTTGCTCTTTTTCTCTTTTTTGCATCTTTATTAAATAGTTCTTCACTACTAATAATTAAAAGGTTTAAATCAAATATTTCAAATCCTGTTGATAATCCTTTTGTTGATACAATAACTGTAGACTTTGGAATTTCTACATCTAGTTTTTCTATATATTTATGTGGTATTTCATTTTCTAATAATAGTAAAGAAAGTTTTTTAGCTATTTCTTCATTTCCTGCTAGTACTACTACTTTTTTTTGTTTTTGGCAGGCAACTTTTGCTTCTTCTAAAAATAATTCCATACTGCTTTTATAAAAGTTTACTTCTCTTGTTTCAAAATTTATCCCCTTTTGCTTTAAATCTTCACTTTCTTCTAGCTTTCCTATATCTTGCTTTTCTAAATATATTGTTGTTCCTTTTAGTATTTTTGATAAAATTTCCTCGCATTCATATAAATTTTTTAATCCATCTGGGATAATTTTTCCTTTTTCTATTAATACTTTTTGTACATTTTGATTATCTATTAATACATTACTAGCTCTTGCTTTTATTTTTCTTGCCTCATCTAAAAATATTAGGTAATCTTTTAAATAGTCTAATAAATTTGTAGTTTTAGTATAAAAGCTATCATAGTATTTATCTATTTTACTTATATAATTACCTGATTTTATTAATTCTATATCAGCTGCAATATTATCTTTATTTTCTAAATCCTCAAATCTTTTTTCTATACTTTTACATACATCTTCTATATCTTTTTCTAATATGAATTCATGTGCTGGATAAATTTCTATTTCTTTTATCATTTTGGTTGAACGTTGACTTGATATATTGAAATACCTTATAGAATCAACTTCATCTCCCCAAAGCTCAATTCTTACTCCCTCTTTTTGTGTTATACCAATATCTATAATTCCGCCTCTTATACTAAATTGACCTTTTGCTTCAATTAATTCACATCTTACAAACCCAAGTGCTACTAAACTTTTTTTCAAACTATCTATATTGTAGCTTTTTCCTACTTCAAATTTTAGTATTTCTTTAAATAAGGTTTCTTTTGGAATAATTTTTTGCTGTAATGCTTCTATTGTAGTTATTACTATTTCTGCTTCACCGTTATATATTTTACTTAAAGTTTCTGCTCTTTTTATTTGTAAGTCATTACTTTCTGCAACATAATCATATGTAACTATTTCTCTTTTTGGAATAAATACCACTTTTTCAGTAAAATAGCTCATATCTTTATATAACTTTCTTGCTTGTATTTCATTATAAGTAATTATACAGATTTTTTTACCTATATATTCTTTTGTTCCATATGCAAATAGAATTTTACAAACGTCAGTAAGCCCAGTTAGAACTTCTGGGCTTTTTTTATTTTTTAAATCCATAATATAGCTATTAAATTTTTGTGAATTTGATAGCATTTGTATAATTGAGTTCATAAAAGCTATCTTCCCCTTTTGTATTTTATTCTACTATTATATAATATATTTTTGTTTTTTAGAAGAGATATTTTATTTTTTATTTAATAAAATCCTTAAATTATACTAGAAGTAGCGACACGTGAAGGTAGCACTTTTTGTTTTTCGAAGATTTACTTGAGAAAAACAAAAACGTCCTACCTTCAGCAAGATGGAGCGGATTTTATTATTATATGTTAAATAGTACTTTTTTCGGCATTTGACAATTTTCTACTTTTACCATATATTATATATAGATTTTATTTAGGAGGATAGGATATGTTAAAGGAATTTAAGGAATTTGCAACAAAAGGAAATGTTATGGATTTAGCAATTGGTGTTATTATTGGTGGTGGATTTCAAAAGATTGTTAATTCACTAGTTAATGATATTATTATGCCTTTTATTTCTGTCTTTACAGGAAAAATTGATTTTAATGATATGATGTTTACAATAGGCAATACTTCTATTAAATATGGCTCATTTATAACTAATGTTATCAATTTTTTGATTATTGCTTTTAGTGTTTTTCTTATGGTTAGATATATTAATAAATTTAATAAAGTTTTAGAGGAAAAAGCTAAGGGAATGGCAAATGATATAAATAAAAAACTTGAAAAGCAACCAAAGTTTTTTAAAAAATTAAGAAAAAATAAAAAAAAGCAAGATACTCCTGCTCCTATACCTACTGAAAAAATATGTCCTTATTGTTTTTCAAGTATTAATATTCATGCTTCAAGATGCCCTCATTGTACTTCTATTTTAGAAGAAAAAGAAAACGTTGTAGGAGAACAATTAGAAATTGAAGAAAAATAAACTAAAAATATATTTTCCTCTTTAGTTAAATTATATTTATCTTGCATTTTTCTCAACTCCTATCCACAAATATATAATACTTATTTATAAAATGCAATTATTTAATGCTTTCATTATAACATTTTCTTAAATTTTCCTTTGTTATAACTTTATTTATTCCCTCTTTTGCTACTTGTTTAAGTATTAGGTCTTCAAATTTCTTTAATTTATCATTTAATAGAAATGTTTCTCTTACCTTTCTCCAATAGTTTAATTGATACTCTTTTGTCCAATTTTTCCCTTGATACACTATTCCTGCTGCTAGTTGGTCACATATCATTTCACAAGCATATTCAAATGGCATAATTGGTAACTGTTTTGGTGAATTATTATCATACCAATATTCTGGATGATGCCTATTTCTTCCTTTATGGTGAAGCCATGCTTTTGAATATCCTCTTTCTTGTTTTTCAAGTTGTATTGGGCTTCTTTTTCCTTGGTTAAAATATTTTACACTATTTATAAATTCAGTTGGTGAATATTTTGATAAATCGTGCACTAATCCCCTCCATAGTATTCCTGCTTTTGCACATAGCTTTAATACTACCCATTTATGATGAGTTATTACTATAAAATGTTTTACTGTGTTTATTAATATTGTCTTCATGTTTTTGCTCCTCTTTTAGTCGTAGATCATACGACTTCTACATATTTATGTTTTTTTTGTTATTTACTTTACCTTGTTTTTTAATTTTTCCATAATGTTATTAAAATTCTCTGTCCCTCTTGACAACTTGTTTTAAATCTTGCCAGAATTCTATTTTTTTAGAATCGTCTCTAAGTAATGCTGCTGGATGCCAAGTTGGCATATATAAAATTCCTTTTTTCTCTATCCATTTTCCTCGTGTTGCTGTTATTCCATATTCTTTTCCTAAAATATTTTTAAGTGCTACACTTCCTAAAAGTACTATTATTTTAGGTTTAACTAACCTTACTTGATTTCTTAAATAATCTAAACAAATGGCTGCTTCGTCATCTTCTGGGTTTCTATTTGAAGGTGGTCTACATTTAACTATATTTGCAATATATACCTCTTCTCTATTTATTCCTATTCCATCAAATGCCATATTCATAAGTTTTCCAGCTTTTCCTACAAATGGGATTCCTTCTTTATCTTCGTCTGCTCCTGGTCCTTCCCCAATAAACATTATTCTAGCATTTTTATTTCCAGTCCCAAAAACAATATTGTTTCTATTATTACATAGCTTACATTTTTTACATCCAATTATTGATGCTTCTAATTCTTCCCATGTTTCAAACATTTTCTTCTCCTATTATTTCCTTTAATTCTTTTATTATCTTATCTTTTGCACTTCTTATAAATTCATATATTTCTTCCATTGTAAATATCTTCAATTCCTCATCAGTTTCAATAGTCATATATTCTTTCATTTCATTATATATTTTATCTGTCTCTACATTGTATAGTTCTTTCAAATTGCCTATATATTTACATTGCTTAATAAAATCTATATCTATTTTATATTTGTCTATAATTTCTTTTGTCATTACATTATAATCTTCATATATTATTTCTCTATTATCTTCTACTAGTCCATCTTTTGTTTTTATATAATTTTTACCATTAATTTTCTCTTTGTGTTTTTTTATAAAGTCTTTAATCCACATTGCATCTGTATAAAGATGTGAATATATTCCTAATTCTATACTATCTTTATTTTTTAAATTTAAGTATTTTCTTACTTCTTCTAAATTTGGTATTGGAAATTTTATCCCATTAAGTTCTTTTTCTTTTTCAAAATGTGTTTGTTTTCTTCTTATATCATGATCTTTTGAAATGTTAGAAAAATCAGGTAATATGTTCCCAAATAAAAATTCTCTTTCATTTAAATCTACTTTTTTTAATACTTCTTTTGCAACAGCTATATGTATAAATAATAATGGCATATTAATTCCTCTTTTCTATTTTAAGTATGTTTCTACTGTACCTTTTCCATTTTTTGATGTGATTTTTAAAAATGCTCCATTAACCATTGCAAGTTGTGGTGGAATGTGTCCTATATCCGCTTGTGTAATAATATGAATATCCAAATCTCCTATTACATCTAATATTGCTTGATTCGCAGTTATTCCATAATCTTCTCTCATAATAAAAGGTCTTCCAAAAATTATTCCACTACAATTTTTAAAATATCCTGCGTTTTTCATTTTCCAAAGTATCCTTTGAAACTGTGGTGTATTCATTTCAAAACATTCTAAAAACCATAAAATTCTATCATTTTTATATTTTTCTATATAATCTTTTACTACATCAAATTTTGTTCCAATTAATGTATCAATACAGTCAAGACACCCTCCTAAGGCTCTACCTTTAATTATAATTTCTTCTTCACCTTTTAAATTGTTCCATTTTGTTTCTTTTGTTAAATTATATGTATAATCTTCATTATCTTCTTTTCCATCTGCATACTTTTCAAAAGAATTTTGTATAATACTTTCTCCTGACATAATTTTAAAACTATCTTCTAAATTTCTATATAAGGGTTTCATTGCATAGTCTTTTACTGCATCACAGTACATACTTGGTATATCGCAAATGGTATTAAGCAAAAAGCTTATGGTTGTTATATCTGAAAAGCCTTGTGTCCATTTTGACTTAAATTTTTTTATTTCTTCAAAATCTAGTTCATCTAGCATTTCCATTAAAAAATCTCCGCCACCAGCATATAAAATTAGTTTAACCTCGTTATTTTTCCATAGCTCCATGAATTCTTCTTTTCTTTTTTTACTAGATGTACTTCTTCCTCTTTTGCTTTTTCTTACACTTGCTGTTTCTATTACTTTATAACCCATTTGTTTTAAATTTTTAATCGCTGTTTCTAATTTTTCTATTTTTTCAGGCTCATTAATTCCATCTGATGGAGCACATATTCCTATTGTATCACCTATTTTTAAATTTTCTGGATAATTCATAATATCTCCTTTAAAATAATTTATTATTTTTTATTTGACAAAAATTAAAAATAAATATATAATATAGATAGAAAATGAGAACCGCAGATAGTGTGGTTACCACTTTATTTAGTAATAACGACACATTCCCTTGGTCAAAAGTAGAACGTGTCGTTATTTTTATTCCTTATTTATAGTTTTATTTACATATTGTATGTATATAACTGCTAATAAGGCTACGTTTATGGTTAATGATACCATTAATATATATATTAAAAATATTATAAAACTCATAAACACCACCTCACTTTCTCATAGCAAGACGCTATGTAGTAAAGTGGCAACACATATCTACTATCTCATTTCCTATTAATTCATACTATATAACACTTTTTACAAAAAAGCAAGTGTATAGGAACAATTTTTTTATTTTATTGTTACAGTTTAGGCTATGTTACCATGATACTTATGATAATATTAGGCTGAATATTATCATTTTGTTGTAATAATTGCTGTATTTCTTCCAGCTAATTCTTTATCCACTCTATATGAATGCATCATGTTAGAATTGCATACTGTACAAATTTTACTGTCTATTATGTTCTCTTTTTTTAGCCCCACTTCTTGTAATATCTTCTTATTTATTAAAACAGTGTCTATATAATATTTTTCACTTTCTTTAGTTATTATATCATTTATATTACTTAAATAAGAAAATTCTTTATAAAATAACTCTTGCACATCACTTTTTACTTCAAAATGGCATTTTCTTATTGTTGGACCTATTGCACAAATAATATCATTAGGATTAGAATTATATTCTTCTATCATTTTTAAAACTGCTATTTTGCCGATTTTTTGTAATGTTCCTTTCCAGCCAGAGTGTATATTTCCTATAACTTTTTTAACTGGGTCGTATAAGAAAAGTGGGATACAGTCAGCATATCCAAGTGAAAATGTAATGTCTTTTTTATCTGTTATTAATCCATCTACTTCCCAATATTCTTTAGGAAATATTTGTATTTTACTTGGTATTTCATCTACTCTTTTTACTATATTTGTATGTGTTTGATATGGTCTTATAATATGATTATAGTTTATTTCTAATGTTGTAGCAAGTTTTTTATAATTATCTAACACTACCTCTTTTCTATTTTCCATAGTGTCATTTCCGTGCTACATCAAAATTATTAACACTTAAAGTATAGCAATGTACAAGTTCTGGATATTCTAATAATCTTCTAAACTGCAAATATTCTATGTTATTCTTTTTAATATGTATTACTACATCATTAGTTAAATCTTGCATATGTCTTCTCCTTTAATCATATCTAATATAACCTCTTTATCAAAATCTGGCACATAATTATACTCATTTTTTGTATTATCAAAATTACAAATTGACTTATATTCACAATATTCACAAGGTATCTTTTTCTTTTTTCTATTATAAGTTGGTCTTATATCTATATTCCCACTTAAAATCTCATTTGCAATTTCTTTAATCAATTTATTAGTATATCTTTGTAAATACTTAAATTGCTCCTTATCTATACAGCTAGACCTTGTATTACTTAAATTATTATCTTTATCAATATATGCAGGAATTATATTAGATGCCCCTTTATCTAAATTCTTATCCATCATTCTAACCACATTTATATCTGCTAAAATTAATCCTTGCATTTTAAATTGCTTTTTAAGCTCAAGTTCTATTTCCTCATCACTCATATTTTTATCTGCTTTAATTATTGGGTCAATTAAATTAAAATATAAGACTCCTGCTGGTATTATATCTTCTATTTTTGTAACTGCATCAAGATATGTTAAGAGTTGAATTTGAAGACCTGCCATAAATTCATTTAAATCTATATTTTTAACACTAGATTTATAATCTATTATACGCATATATTTTCCATCTTTATTTTTTGCAAGGTCTATTCTATCAATTTTTCCTGTAATTTCAACCTTTTTACCATCTTCTAATTCGATAATAATTGGTTTATATTTCTTTCCATTCTTAAATTCTACTTCATTACCAAATATTTCAAAATCACTTTCTGTTATAGTTTTAATAATGTATTTCATAGATTTTAGAATTACATTTTTAAGTCTTGTAGTTAAAATTCTATATTTAGCAGTACTTGTAAATATATAGTTTCTATTTAAGGTTAATTTCTCATTTATTATACTTGTAACAATTTCACTAATTTCTTCATCTGTTATATTTTTAAGATTTAACTCTCTTGATAATACTTGTTCAAAAAATTCATCTATTACATCATGCATAAATGTTCCTGTATTTAGGCTCTCTATTTTAAATAGACTTTTATCTGTTAGTCCAAGTCCATATTTTAAATAATATGAAAAGGCACATCTTTTATATTGCTCAAGTCTTGAAATACTTGTATTTAAAACATTTTTATAAAGGTTACCAATGTTTTCCTTAGTTAAATTTTCTGGTTTGTTTGTATAATTTAATCCTAATATTGCATTCTGCAATTTTTCTTTATATTCTGAATCCTTTTTATAAAAGTTGTAAATATCAAACCATATACTATCAATTTTTTCTTTATCTTCATATTTTCTAATGTTTTCTAATAGTTCTTCAAAAGTAGCTTTTTTATTAGTTATAATTATATTAGAATTTACAATGTCACTTTTTTCAGCTAATTTTACAAATATTTTCTTTATTTTTGATATAAGCATTGATGGTCTTAGAGATTTTCCTAAGTTATCACAAGACGCATATGATAAATATAGCTTTTCTTCTGGTACTAATAATGCTTTATATATATTAAAGTTTTCTTCAAATAATAAATCTTTAGACCCTTTTGCAAGTTCTATTCCATTTTCTTTTAAATATTCTCTATCATTATCATTTAAAAATCCTTCATCTTTATTTAACTTAGGAAAAATACCATCATTTAAGCCTATTACGAAAGCTACTTTTACTTCGTGTGTTCTAGACCTTTCTACATCTCCTACTATAACTTGGTCTAAAGTAGTAGGTATGCTACCTAATCCACTATTTTGTAAACCTATTTTTAATACCTTTATATATTCTTCAAATGAAATTTTATCTTCTTTTAATACTAAAACAATCTCATCTAATACATTTATTAGAGTATTCCAACTGGTTCTATAAAGATTTGCTAATGCTATTTCCCCATTTTTTTCTAATATATTTGCTTTATTTATTAATTCTTCATCTATTTTATTTTCTATTAGAAATTCGTATAATTTTTCCGTTATTTCTTTTGCATTTTTTACTCTATTTAAATTGTCTTTAAATATAAGTAATGGTTTTACTATTTTTTCTCTTAAGCTATTAAGAAATTTAAGTTCTTCATCATTTTTTGCAATTTTCCAAGGTTCTTTATACCATTTACTTCCTCTAATTCCATATTTTAAACAATAATTTTCTAAGTTAAAAATATCATTAATATCTATTTCAAAAAGTCCTGTTTTTAAGTAATTAAATACCGCTTCATATGACCAATTTTTAGAAAATATTTCTATAATTGATAACACGTATTTTATTAATATGTTTTGGCTTAAATCCTTTTTTTCGTCTATATAAACTGGTATATCATATTTATTAAATATAGCTTTAATAATTTTAGAATATGTGTCCATCGTTTTTGTGATAACTGATATTTCTTTATATCTAAGCCCATTATCTCTAACAAGTTTTACAATTTCTTTTGCTATATTTTCTATTTCTGTAAATTGATTTTTCGCTAAAAATAGTTCTATATTTTCTATATTATTACTATATTTTTCGTATTTAATATTATATAAATTTTTTTCTAGATGTTTTAATTCTAAAGTTTTATATTTTTTTGTTTCGTTTAGCTCTACTGCCTTTTCTATATTTATTTTTTCTTCTTTTGCAATGTTAATTAGTTTTTTTAAAGTTTCTCTACTTGCTATAAATAAGTCTTGTTCTTTGTTTATAGTATTTTCGTTTGTATCCATACAAACAGTGATATTAACCTGTTTTGCTTGTTTTAAAAGTTTTCTAATAATATCATATTCTTGTTTTGTATATCCTACAAATTCATCTATATAAATAATAGAATCCTTAAACATTTCTGTTTTATCTAAACTTTCTGCAAGTATACTTAAAGTGTCTTCTTCGTCTATAAATTTAGAAGCTATTTCTTCTTCATATTTGTTATACATTATATACATATCATTTAGTTTTAATTTTAAATACTGATTTTTGGTATTATCTATTGTATTTTTTAATTGTTCTTTTGTTATTCCATGTTTTTTAAATTCTTTAATTCCGTGATAATATTATATCTATATTTTCATCTGATTTATTTAAAAATTTTAGTTCATCTTTCTTTTTTGATAGTATGTTATATATTAATATTGCTTTTCCTACTTTTGAAAGATTTGTTTTTGTAATTCCTCCGTACTTCTCCGGCTAACTCTATATGCCATACGATTAAAGGTTATGACTTCAGCATTTATAACAGCATCTTGTTTAATGCTGTTTAGTAATTTTTGTTCTGAAGTGAAAGAAAATTGTTCTGGTGTTATTATATATATTTTGTTTTCTCCTGCTATTTTTTCACTTATTTCATTAAAACATATCTCACTTTTTCCTGTTCCTGCTCGTCCATAAATTAATCGTAGACTCATTTTGTTTTCCTTTCTTAAAATTTATTTTGTCTGCATTCCGCTCTCAAGAAGTAATATATTTGATTGTTTGATTCTAATTAGTAGCAAAAATATCTTTACAATCTACATTTTATAAGCCTTGATATCGCACTTGGGCTTTCGCCCTCGTTTGATCGCTTACGCGGCTTAAAAATGTAGATTTCCAAGATTACTTTTGCTACTAATTTCATTAAAATCTTTATATTAATCGGTAAAAAAATCATCTACGCAGTTTCACGTTTCCAATAAAATAGATATTGTTGTGCAAGCCCTGCAAGATTCTTATATTTTTCCATAGCTAATTTTTCTATTTCTCTTTTGTTTACTTTAGTTTCATCCTCATTTTTTATGTATAAATCGTTCATTACTCTTCTTACCCATACATCAATTGGAAACACTTCAAATCGCTTTAATCCAAATAACATTATACAGTCTGCAACTTTTGGTCCCACTCCTGGAAGTGTTAATAATTTTTCTCTTAATATATCTGTGTTTTTTTCATTAATAAGTTCTTCTAATGAAATTTCATTATTTAATATTATTCTAGTAGTATCATATACTCTTTTATCTCTAAATCCTAGCCCTAATGCTCTTAAATCTTCTACATTTGCTTTACTTAGTTGTTCAAGTGTTGGAAATGTATAATATTCCTCGTTATTCCATTCTATCTCATTTCCGTATTTTTTTGATATTCTCTCTATTATTCCTTTTATTCTTGGAATATTATTGTTTGCAGATATTATAAAAGATATTATTGTTTCCCATAAATCTTGATTTAATATTCTAATTCCACTTCCAAATTCGATACTTTCTTTTAAATATTCATCTACATTACTTAGTTCTTTCTTTATTTTGTTGTAGTCTGTATCAAAATCAAAGTAGTCATTAATTACTTTTATAATATTATCACTACATATTCCTTTAAATATAATTTTATTATTCTCCTTTTTTACATTTAAAACATTGTTTTTAAATACTCCAGTATAACTTCCGTCAGTTTGTATATTCCATCTAAAACATTGTCCACAATCAAATATATGACGTGGCTCAAAATCTTTATAATTTTCTAAAATAAATACTTGTTCTTTCATATATTCCTCCATTTATCTATATTTATTTTAGCATAATTTTAAACTTGTCTCAATACTATTTTTAACATTATTTATTAATTATATTAACTATAATAGCAACAAAAGTAATCTTGGAAATCTACATTTTATTTAATGATATTATTCTCTTTTAAACCCAAATCCAAATGCTTCTCTTGCATTTGAAATTACTATAAAGGATGCTGGATCTATCTTTTTACTTATTCCTTTTATTCTCATTGCTTCATTTCTTGAAGCTACACACCAAAGCATAACTTTTTCATCATTTGTATACATTCCTTTTGCATATATTCCTGTTACTCCTCTTCCTACGTGTTCTCCTATTTTATCTGATATATCTAAATATTTATCTGAAACTATATATATCATTTTTGTAAAATTTACACCTTCAAATATAACATCTATTACTTTTCCCATAAGGTAAATTGTAATACTTGAATATAGTCCTACTTCTATTTTTTTAAAGAAAATAACATTTAATATTATGATAACTATATCTACCATTACTATTAGATTTCCTGTTCTATATGTAGGTTTATATTCTCTTATTATATATGCAAGCATATCTGTTCCACCTGTTGATCCATTTGCTTTTAACACTATTGAAGTTCCAATCCCCATTATTATTCCACCATATATACAAGCAAGTAACCTATCATTAGTAACCGCTTGGAAATTATCTAAAATATCTAAAAATAATGATAATGATGTTGTTCCTATAAGTCCTTTTATAAAGAATTCTTTACCTTTTTTTATAAAAGACATTATAAAGAGTGGTATATTTAATAAAAATACTGTTAATCCCATTGGAAATTTAAGTAGATAATAGAGTATTGTTGCAATTCCAGTAAATCCTCCTGAGGATAATTGGTTTGGTAATAAAAACCCGAGAAACAGCAACTGCCATAAAAAATGTTCCTATTATAATTTGAATAAATTCCCAAGAGTATTTTTTTATTAATAATTTTGTCCTTTTTTCTTTTAAACTCATAAAATCACCTATATTGGTATTATTTACAAATATAGGTGATTTATACTGATATATTGTATTATAATATTTTCGTAAGGTACACTATTTATAAATTATTTTTTTATACCTTGGTGTCGCACCCTCCAATTATAACATTTTATTTGTAGGGTGCTCCAAATCGCCCTCCGCTACGCTCTGGTTGGTCGCTTACGCGGTATTGCAAAAATTATTTATAAATAGTATACCTTACGAAACAATAACTTAATTCTATATATATTATTTCTATACTTTCTCTTCTTCTTTAAAATCTGTAAAAGTTTTTAGCACTTTCATTTCTGACTTTCCTATTTTTATACTTTCATCTGCTTTTACTTTTATATCTACTTCATATAGATCTTTTAATTTTTGTGCATTTTCTCTTTTATGCCCTATTACACTATTTACATCTTGTGGATTTACTCCTATTTCAACTTCTTTTACTTTTACATTAAATTTTTTTATTTTTTCTACTATACTATCATACCATATGCTATCTTCTACTAGTTGTCCAAATGCTGGATGATAAGGACCTGCCACTACTTCGCTTTCTTTACAACTTGGGTCTTTTATTAAATCTGTGTTTTGTAACCCTATTCTTATTACTTCTATTTTCTTTTTATTAAATAAATATACAAGTTCTTTAGATGTTTCTACTGCTTGATTTAAGGTTATTGGTTCATATGTACCTGCATTTAATTCTTTTTCTAATTTTGTATTTTTTATTACTAGTACAGGGTATATTCTAATCATTTTAGGTTTTAATTTGATTAATTGTTTTGCTGTGTTTAATTCGTCTAGCCTTGTGCTTTCTGGCAATCCTACCATCATTTGATGACCAAGTTTAAAACCATTCCATCTAATTAATTTTGATGCTTTTTTTACATCTTCAAAATTGTGTCCTCTTCCTGCTCTTTTTAATATATAATCATTTGTTGATTGTACTCCTAATTCAATGGTTTTTACTTTATATTTTTTTAGCATTTTTAGTATTTCTTTGTTTATACAGTCTGGTCTAGTTGATATTCTAATTGCATGGACTTTATTTTCTTTAATATATTCATATGCAGCTCCTAATAATTCTTCTTGAAGTAATACATCTATTGCTGTAAAACTTCCTCCAAAAAATGCTACCTCTATATATGCCTCTTCTTCTTTAAAATTTTTTAAGTAGTATTCTATTGTATTTTTCACATCTTCTTTTGTAACTTGTTTTAATTGTCCACTAATGCTTTTTTGATTGCAGAATATACAATCATTTGGGCATCCTAAATGCGGTACAAATATTGGTATAACGTATTGCTTTTGTTGTTTTTTCATTATTTTCCTCCTCGTTTATATAACATTTATTTCTTTTGACATATATTCGTAGTATGCCTATAGAGCTTTTCGGGCGATCACGATCTCCCTTACAAAAAGATTATTTCTTAAATTGACAGCATTGCTATTAAATCTTGTTTTGTGACATAGCATTTTTAGCTGCTTCCATTTCTGCTATTTTTTTAGACGTTCCTTCACCGAGCTGCTAAAACTTTTCCATTTAATTTTACTTCTGCTGTAAAAATTTTATTATGATCTGGTCCAGATTCTTTTATTATTTTGTATTCTATATGTACTCCTTTATGTACTTGTAATTTTTCTTGTAAAACTGTTTTGTAATCTTTCATTCCCACATTTTTACTTGCAATTTCTATAGCTTCTTTTAAATTATCAATTACAAATTTTTTAACTTCTTCTATAGAAGAATCTAAATACATTGCTGCAATTACTGCTTCTACACTGTCTGCAAGTATTGCAGGTCTTACCTGTTTACTATTTGAAAGTTCACTTTTACCAAGGTATAAGAAATCACTAAAATTATGCCTTATTGCTATTTTATACAAACTTTCTTCGCATACAACACTCGCTCTAACTTTAGTCATTTCTCCCTCTTTTAGATGGGTATAATTTTTATATAGATAATCACTTGTTACAAATTCTAATACTGCATCACCTAAAAATTCTAACTTCTCATTACTTGTTACATTTTGTTCATTTGCATATGATGTATGTGTTAATGCAGTTTTTAGTAGTTTTTTATTTGTAAAGATATATCCTATATTTTTTTCAAATTTTTCTATATTCATTTTTTCACTCTCCTCTCTTTATATATTAATATCACAAATTGTAGGTTCTCGTCCATTAATCTACTTTTCATATTATACAATAAAAGATAAAAAAAAGAAAGGTGTTCCCTTTCTTTTTTAACTTAATCATTAATGTTCAGTCCCAATACATAAAAAACTTCAAAGAATTTACAAGAAACCTCCTTTAACAATGGGGCTCTCTTGCACATCTTCGTAAGATATTTAAGATATAGCCTGAACATTAAGTTTAAGCATTTTCTTTTATGTAGTCAACAACATCACTAACTGTAACTATTTTTTCTGCATCAGCATCTGGAATTTCTAAATCAAATTCTTCTTCTAATGCCATTATTAATTCTACTATATCAAGTGAATCTGCTCCTAAATCATCTATAAAAGATGCTTCCATTGTAACTGTGTTTTCAGCTACTCCTAATTGTTCTACTATAATTTCTTTTATTTTTTCAAATATTTCTTCTGAACTCATATCTTTTAAGTTCACCCCCTCCCAATTTTTTATTTCTTAATTAGTACCTACACAATAATATATGTTTAATAAATTGTCAAGTATTTTTTTATATTTTATTATTTAGTTTATTTTTCAAATTCTTCTATCATTTTTTCTACTGCTTTATTTTTCACAAATTGCTCAGCTTGTTTAATTGTAAATTCAAATAACTTTTCATCACTGCTTCCATGTGCTTTTACAACTGGTTTTTTTACTCCTAAAAATAAAGCTCCACCATATTCTTTATAATCCATTGATTTTGCAAGTGCTTTTATTGACCCCATTGCTGGTAATGCTCCAAGCATTGTAAATATATTTTTCTTGATACTTTCTGTTAAGTTCCTTTTAACTAGTTTTCCTACACCTTCTACTGTTTTTAAAAATACATTTCCAGTATATCCATCTGCAACTAAAATATCCAAATCTCCAGAAAAAGCATCTCTTCCTTCTACATTTCCAATAAAATTTATATTTAGTTCTTGTGCTTTTTCTTTTAATAATTTATATGATTCTTTTACTAAATCATTTCCTTTTGTTTCTTCTGTACCTATATTTAATAGTCCTACTGTTGGATTTTCCATTCCAAATGTATTTTTGTTATATATTGTTGCCATTTGTGCGAATTGTAGTAAATTAACTGGTTTACAATTAGTATTAGAACCACAATCTATTAGCATAAGTCTACCTTTATATGCTGGTAATATTCCTGCCAGTGCTGGTCTATCTATTCCTTTAATTCTTCCAACAAGTAATGTCGCACCTGTTAATAATGCCCCACTATTTCCTGCTGAAATAAATACATCACCTTTTCCTTCTTTTAATAGGTTAAATCCTACCACCATTGAAGAATCTTTTTTATGCTTTATACTTTGAGTTGGAATATCCGTCATTTCTATAATTTCTGTTGTGTGATGAATTTTTAATCTATTTGAAATTTCAGTAATATCATTTTTTCCATACAGTTCTTTTATTCTACCATTAATTATATCTTTATTGCCTATTAACAATACTTCTGCTTCTATTTGATTTATAGCCTTTATTGCACCCTTTATATTTGCATCTGGTGCATTATCTCCGCCCCATTGCATCTAATAATATAATCATTTCTTTCCTCCAACCCAAGTTTCTTTCTACATTGTATTTATGATGTATTCATTTTATTATTTATTTTTTAAAATTGCAATACTTTTTGACCAATTGTTCATAAAAGATATTATGTTTATACTTAAACTAATATAAAAAATCAATCATGTAAAAAAACCTTGTTGCTTTTCAATGTTTTAGAAAAAAACAACAATGGCTTTTATTTATTGTAAATTTATCATTTTTAATCTCTTACAAAAATTCTCAATTCTGGATAACCATCTTTTATAATCCATGTATTTTCAAAATCCCATCCTTCAAAATTTTCATTGTTTTTAAATTCTTCAGTCGTTAGTGGATTTCCACTCTCTGGAACGGACTTAGTAAACAAATCTGAATTGTAATAACAATTAGTTAATGTAGAACCATTAGAACCACTATTATACTCTCCTGCTACAAAAGTACCAATAGCATCACTTTTATTAACAGTACCAGAAAAATAGCAATTCCTAAAAGATTGAACTATATTACTCACAACAAATCCAGCTCCACCCAAAGAAAAATTAGTACTACTTTCTAAGGAAGTTCTACTATAACATTCTATGAATGATGATGCATTACCACTATAATAAGTCATTACTCCAAACACTCCCTCATTTCCTTTTCCATGAATAACACCTGTAATTCCAACTTTCTCAAACAAAACACCAGAAATCTTACCAAAAAGTGATGCACCATAATCAGAACTATCAACATAGACATTCTTAAAAAGAATATTCTTGATAGTAGCACCTACACTATTTTCTACTAATCCATCACTAACTTTCAAGTTACTAATTATGTGTCCTTGCCCATCTAAAGTTCCCCTTAATTCAACATTACCAGCTGAATATGAATCATACCCTGTAAAATCCAAATCATTCATAATAAAATAATTATTAGTATCTACCTTACAGTAATTATTATTATTTACGAAATCATTTCCAGTTGCAAAATAGTTTATAAAATCCTCTGGAGTATAAATAAATGTTCCATCTATTATTTCTATTATACATTCAGCACTTGCCTCTCCATATACTGCTTTACATATAACTTTAACTTGTCCTTCCGTTCCTTTAGCTACTATTTTTCCATCTTTTACTGTTAATAAATCTGGTTTGTCTACTTCCCACACTACTTCTTTGTTCGTTGCATTTTTTGGCTCTATTTTATATTTTAATTCTATTTCTTCTGTAGCATCTTTCACTATCTTTATATTTTCTTCTTCAAATGTTATTTTTCTTATTGGTCTATCTCCTTTTACTTTTTCAAGTATTTCTACTGTATAATCATCTTTCACTTTAAATTCATATCCTTTATATTCTCCTATTGGTTCTTTTGAATCTGTGTCTATCCATTCAACTCCTGAACATTTTATGGACAGCTCGTCTATTATGTCTTGCATTGTTATATTCATATTTTTACTTAGCTGTATATCTAATATTACACTTTCTAACTCTTCTTTTATAGCCTCTTTTTCATATTTTTCTCCTGCTCGACTTGCTGTGTTAAATAAGCTATTATCTCCTACTAACAAATTTATTGCAACTCCTGCTAAAATTAAAAGAATTATAATAGTTATTATTAAAGCGATTAGGGTTATGCCTTTTGGGGGTGCATACCCACAGATGCCTACGCCGTTTGCATTAGGATTAGTTCTATTTTCTTTAGCGGACGAACAATGCTCTTCCCTACAACGTTTACATTGAGTCTTGTTTATATTTCTTTGGGCTGGCACAAGACCTGCCCCTACATCATTATATTTTTTATTATCCATTATTAATTCTTCATTATTCATTATCTTTTGTTCCTCCTTTATTTATTTTATTACATTGTTTTCATTTTTTTATTATTTATACTTATTATTTACAGTTAATATATTATAGCAACAAATAATATTTGTCAACAAATGTTATTACTTATTATCTAAAAATATAAGTTTTCTATTATATAATAAAAAATGGACATAAATGTCGCTCCTATATTGTAAGCAATTTCTTTGAAAAATTATAAACATTTTTCCTATTCAATAAAAATAAATCCGTTAATTTGTAATAACGGATTTTTCGCTTTATTCTATTTAATTCTCTTTACCATAAAATGGTCTTAGTATTTTAGATACAATCCATACTATTTTTCCACTATTTTTTCCTGCAAACCCTTTTCCTAAAGCTTTTCCTCCAACAGTTAAAGATGCAACTAATGCACTTATTAAAAATTGTACTTGAAATGGCATTACATATAAACTTGTTATCTTCATTGCAACAATAGCACTAATAGCACCACTTAATACTCCACAAATATCTCCTATAACATCTGCACAAATATTAGCTACTTTTGGTGCATTTCTAATTAATCTTACTGCTACTTTTGCTCCCTTAATCTTTTTTGTAGCCTTTGCATGAAATTCTTCTTCTTCTGCTACTGTTACTGCAACTCCTATTATATCAAAAATAATACCTACTAAAATAACAGCTAAAAGTATTACTATTGCTGGAATCATTGGTATATCATTTAATGCTACAGTAGATATGTATGAAAAAAATAGCGATAATATAAATGTTATAATGAAAACTTCTATAAACCATTTAATATTCTCGTTATTTTTCTTATTGTTTTTTTGCTTCAATTTTTCCACCTATCTCTTTTAAATTAATAACTATCTTTTATAATATTTTCATTTATATTAAATTTTCTCATATTTTACCATTTTAATTAAAAATAGTTTTGATGGTAAAAGTCTAAGTAAACTTTGTAGTATAGGTCTAGTTGAATTTCTCTATTTTCTACTAAGCATTACTACTTAGCTGTTTCCATTTAAAGAAAATATTCTTTTATTCCTAAAAGAATACCAGACAACCACTTAAATCTACACCTTAATCCTTAGACTTCCTCGCACTTATCTTGCAAACATTCTAGAAGTTTTCCTTGAGATATCCTTCTATTACTAGTCTTTTTTGCAATAATAATTTCATAGCTATAATTTCATTATTAATTAGCTATTTTAATAACAAAATCTTGTTAACTAATCCCAAATTTATCACTCGAGACAGGCTACTCTATATATTGTGTCTTGGCACTTTATATAGGTTATACTTAAACTGCTTTTTATAATTTGATTATTATAACTTGCAACCGAGCAAAAATAATAATTTAAACTAAAACTGATTAAGCCTCCGCGACGATAGGGGAATACTATGTATGCCATTACATATTTCCCTAACATCTTTACTCCCTGAAAGCACACATAACTGGGCGTTTTGCGCACAGACAAGAAACTTCATCGATATGCCCTTTAGTGGATTTTTAGCCCCACCCTCGTAATAGAGATTATCACTAGAATAATGCACCATCTTTTGTAATTATAGCATAATTTTTCCAATTCTTCAAAGCAATTTTCGCCCAATTTTTTAACTCCTCTGTTAATTATTTCCTCTATATTCTTTTTTTTTACTAATTATTATAATTTTAAAGTTTTTCTCTTGTTTTCTTCGTTTTTCTCTTGTTTTTATAATTTACATATACTTCTTACTCTAGCAACAAAAGAAGATTTGCTTCATGAGGCGCAATGCTCTCTCCTATATTGTAGACAATTTCTTAGAAGAATTATTTATAGAACAAATCGAAAAGCTATTAATTTAGTATAATTTTAACTTTTCTCTTTGGCTTTTTTGTTAATTTGTTCATATTCGAATTTTTCTGTTGGAAAATTTCTGTACAACATTTTTTATATAATGGAAAAGTATAACCTTCCTATTATATAAAAAACACAGAGTTTTATTCCTCTGTGTTTTCTATATTTTTAACTTAAGCAAGTTCTACAACTGCTCCAACTTCTGTAAATTTAGCTTTTAATTCTTCAGCTTCTTCTTTAGCTACTCCTTCTTTTACTGTTTTTGGTGCTCCATCTACTAATTCTTTAGCTTCTTTTAGTCCTAATCCTGTAGCATCTCTAACTACTTTAATTACTTGGATTTTGTTTGCTCCTGCATCTTTTAATACTATATTAAATGAAGATTTTTCTTCGGCAGCAGCTCCTGCTACTGCTCCTCCTGCTGCTGGTGCAGCAGCTGCTACTGCTGATACTCCAAATTCTTCTTCTATAGCTTTAACTAAATCTGCTAATTCAACAACTGTCATTTTTTTGATTTCTTCAATCATTTCTTCTTTACTCATTTTATTTCCTCCTATTTTTGAAGTTGGAAGTTTGATGTTAGAAATTTGATATTTTTAACTTTTAATTTGTACTTCCACTTCTAATTATATTTTATTTTCTAGTGATTTAAGTTCACTACTCTGTTTTGATGTTTGATGTTAGATATTTGAAGTTGGACTTTTGTCTATCCAATATATAAATTCTAACATCCTGTTTTATTTTAGTAATATATTTTACTGTTTTCTTATGAAGTTCTAGCTTTAGTTTGTCGCTTGGATTATCTTTCCAACTTCTAACCTCCAACTTCCAACTTCAATTATGTTGTATATCGAAAAAATTTTTATGCAGCTTGACAACGCAAGATGCCGCTTTTCATTTGTTTTATGCATTAGCTTCTTTTTGTGCCTTAACTTGACCTAGTGCAACTGCTAGTTTTGAAATATTTCCAAGTAATGCACCAGCAAGCATAGATAGTAATGTTTCTTTTGATGGTAATTTTGCAAGTGTAATAATTTCTTCTGCAGTCATTACTTTACCCTCAACTATACCACCTTTAATTTTGTAAAATTCATTTTTCTTTGTAAATTCATATATAGCTTTGGCTGGCTCTAAATAATCCTCTTTTCCTAATATAACTGCTGTTGGTCCAATTAATGCTTCATCAAGTCCTTCTAATCCACATTCATTTAATGCTCTTCTTGTTATATTATTCTTTATTACTCTATATTCTGAATTTGTTCCTCTTAATGTTTTTCTTAAATTTGTTACATCTGTAACATTAATTCCTCTGTAATCTGTTAAAAGTACAAGCTTTGCTTCTTTTATACTTGCTGCTAATGCTTTTACTTCTTCATCTTTTTGTTTGATAATTTTCTCATTTGCCATTTGGTTTTTCACCTCCTCCAAAATTCGTAAAAATTTTGTACTCTATGGGCGATATGAAAACATCTCGACCCCTACTATTAATTTTAAATATAATTCCTAGTAAAAAAATACAAATTCTATATTTTTTAAATTTAAAAGCCACTCATAATATCCGTGCGAGGCATATTATGAGTGGTTAACCCACTTTAATAACATATATACCTCGGTAGGACTTACTAACATTTTGCCTACTGTCTTTGGCTATTTATTATTTTTCTATTTTTGGTTTATATATACACTTGGTCCCATTGTAGTTGTTACTGCAACACTCTTAATATATTGACCTTTTGCAGCAGCTGGCTTTGCTTTTATTATTGCTTCAATTACTGTTTCATAATTTTGCAATAATTTTTCAGGTCCAAATGATACTTTTCCAAATCCTAAGTGAATAATGTTTGTTTTATCTAAACGATATTCAACTTTACCTGATTTAATTTCCCCAATTGCTTTTGTAACATCCATTGTAACTGTTCCTGATTTTGGGTTAGGCATTAGTCCTTTTGGCCCTAATACTTTACCAAGTCTTCCAACAACACCCATCATATCTGGTGTTGCAACGATAACATCATATTCAAACCAGTTTTCTTTTTCAATTTTTGGTATTAGTTCTTCAGCACCCACAAAGTCTGCTCCTGCAGCTTCTGCTTCTTTTGCTTTATCACCTTTTGCAAAAACTAAAACTCTTAATGTTTTACCTGTTCCATTTGGAAGTACTACCGTACCTCTAACTTGTTGATCAGCATGTTTAGAATCTACTCCTAATTTAACATGTAATTCAACTGTTTCATCAAATTTTGCTTTTGGAAATTTATCAATTATCTCCATTGCTTCTTTTGCTTCATAAACTTTAGTAGAATCTACTAATTTAGAAGCTTCTTCATATCTTTTTCCTTGTTTCATTTAAATCCTCCTTTGGTACAAACGAGTTTCCTCTCCCAATTTTTATTGTTTTATTTATAGTCCTTAGACTATAATACTTAAATTCAAATCAAAAGTGAGTAGTACTATTCTGATACTACAACACCCATAGAACGAGCTGTACCTTTTACCATACTCATTGCTGTTTCAAGTGATGCTGCATTTAAGTCTTCCATTTTTTGTTCTGCTATTTGTTTTACTTGTTCCATTGTAATTGTTGCAACTTTATCTTTATTTGGCTTTCCTGAACCTTTTTCTATTTTTAATGCTTTTTTAATTAATACTGCAACTGGTGGAACTTTTGTAATAAATTCAAAAGATTTATCTTTATATACAGTAATTACAACTGGTATTATCATCCCTGGTTGATTAGCTGTTCTATCATTGAATTCTTTAACAAATTGCATAATATTTACACCACTTGAACCAAGTGCAGGTCCTACTGGTGGAGCTGGAGTAGCTTTTCCTGCTTCTATTTGTAATTTAATTACATTTGAAATTTCTTTCTCTGCCATTTTTTTCACCTACCTTTTTTGAATGTTGGAAGTTGTTTATAATTAAATGCTTATTTTCCATACTTCCTTTATTTATATATTTATTTTAAATGTAAACTTTAATCATAATAATTTTAATCAAAAGCGAGTATTGCTAGGAAATCAAATAAAAATGTTTGAGATAGTACAAATAGTATATCTAGAACATTTTTATAGATTTACAAAGTAATACGAAGTTTTTCATTTGTCTTACACTTTTTGGACTTGAGAAAACTCCAATTCAACTGGTGTTTCTCTTCCAAACATAGATACTAGTACTTTTACTTTATGCTTTTCTTTATTAATTTCTTGTACTACACCTATAAAATCTACTAATGGTCCATTTGTAACTCTCACTGAATCATTTATTTCATAATCTACATTTACAGCTGTTTCTTCAAATCCCATATTTCTTATTTCTTCATCCGTTAATGGTATTGGGTCTGCACCAGAACCAACAAATCCTGTTACTCCTCTTGTATTTCTTACTATATACCATGATTCTTCTGTTACTATCATTTTAATTAAAACATAACCTGGAAAAACTTTTTTTAGATTTGTTTTTCTTTTTCCATCTTTTATTTCTATTTGTTCTTCCATTGGAACAATAATATCAAAGAAAAAATCTTCTAACTCTCTATTTTTTATTGTCTTTTCTAGATCTGTTTTGACTTTATTCTCATAACCAGAATATGTATGTACTACATACCATCTCGGCTCATTTTTATAATCTTGAGACATTTTTAGTAGCCTCCTTTATTTTTACATTTTAAGATTATTCTTAGAAATAGTATTTTTTATTATTGTATTGTGTTACTATCTATTTGATTATTTGTAATTGTATTTCCATTTATTTCATTAGAAGTTGTATTTTCTTCTTTACTAACAATAGTCTTTAATTTGTCTATTCCATGTGTATTTAATTTTTCAAAAGCTAAATCCAATACAAAAACAATAATGGCTGTAATTAGTACGATTGTAATAACTGCTGTTGTATTATTTGCTACCTGTTTTGGTGTTGGCCAAATAACTTTTTTTAGTTCTGCCTTAAAATCTTTAAAAAAATGTCTATTACTTTCTTTTTTATTTTTTACTTCTTTTGCCATTTTAACCTCCTAAAAAATAGGTTTATTTTGTTTCTTTATGTGTTGTACGTTTTTTACAAAATCTACAATACTTTGCAATTTCTAATCTATCTGTATTGTTTCTCTTGTTTTTTTCAGTCATATAATTTCTTCTTTTACATTCCGTACATTCTAATGTGATATGTTCTCTTGGTCCTTTTGCAGCCATGTTAAATACACCTCCGTAATCTCTTCCTTACTTTATAAAACGATGTGAGCATATGCTTTTCTACATATGCTCACATAGTTTATCACAAATACTGTATTCTGTCAACATTTATAAGGATTTTTTATGCAATTTTAGTAAAATATTCATAGTTCCCACATTTGTTTAATCACATTCTCATTTTATCAAATCATAAAATTACTATTACTAAATTTCAGTTTCATTTTCCTTATCTTCAATCTCTTTATTTCTATATCTTTTTATTGGATATTTATTAGATGCTTCTTTGAGTATTTTTTCTAACATTTCATTAGTATTTTCTGTTTTTTCAGACATACTTCTTATAATTTTTTTTAAATTATTAATTGCTTCGTCTCTTTCTACCAATTCTTTAATACTCAATGCTCTTAATTTACAATCCCTATCATATTCTATTACTTTAATTGTTTCCTTTAATATCATTTCCTCAAGCTTTTTATCTGATATTTCTGCAATTGATTTTTTATCTTTATTACATTCCATTTACTTCTTACCTCTCTTTTTCTTTTTTTCTACTGAGAAGCCAAATTTTCCAATTTTCTTACCGGACTGTATAATATCCTCCATTACTATAACTAATTAGCTTACATTTTGATATATCGAATGCACCATTTTTATCTATATATTTTTCATCTGCATTAATTGCTAAAACTTCTGCAATAAACATATGATGACTTCCAAGTTTTAGTATTTCTTTTACTCTACATTCTACTGAAACTGGAGATTCTTTAATCATTGGGCATTTTACAAAATTTGCTTTTTCTTTAGTTAAGTGCATAATTTTAAATTTATCTACATTTTTACCTGATTTTACTCCGACACCAATCTGTAGCATATGCCAATTCTTCTGTTGTAAGATTTATTATAAATTCACCTTGTTCTTTTATTAAATTATAAGAATATCTATTAGGTCTAACACTAATATATACCATTGCAGGATTTGTATTTAAAATTCCTGTCCATGCTACTGTTATAATGTTTGATTTTTCCATTGTACCGTGAAGTTACCATTACTGCTGGTAATGGATACAAAAATGTTCCTGGTTTCCACATTTATTTACTCATAATTTTTGTTTCCTTTTTTATATAATTATTTAGCTATATCTTCCTTTTCATCACTAAACCTTATATCTAAAACTGATTCTTTTGGTTTATTTTCTCTTCCAGCTACATTATATCTATCTTGAAGTTTTCCTATTTTTCCTAATGAAGTATTTCTTTTGCCATCTATTACAGTAAATGGCTTTATTGCTTTTATATCTATTTTACCTACATATACTCTTTCTACAGGTTTTTTTATTCTTTTTATTAATTCATTTAACTTTTTTGAAGCTTCTAAAAGAGATGGACTTATAATTGATGGTTCTATTGTACTTTCATCATTCTTATCTTTTAAATTTGTTTCATTTTCACTAGTCTTAAAATCTTTAATCGATTCGTTATTTTTTAAGTACTTTTTATACTCTTCTTCAAATATTTCATCATAACTTTTTATTAAATCCTTTATTTGTTCTTTCCACTCTAAAGAATATTCTATCTTTGAAGCAGATGTATAAGGTCTTATAATTTGTAATTTAACTGCTGCTTTCAATTGTTCCTTACTATTTACATCAATTTCTAATACTTGTCCATTTAATTTTTGTACTTTGCCAGAATTTGCTATTTTTCTAATAGTTTGTCCAACTAATCTTTTAGCATAATCCATTGTTTCTTTTTCTTTACTACCTATTTCAATATTTTCTTCATCATTTATTTTAATATCATTTTCATTATTCATTTTCTATTTCCTCCTATATTAATTATTATAACATTTCTACATAAATAAGTAAAGAAACCATATTTAAAATATTACTTTTAATATCTTAAATATGGTTTCTTAAATAAAATAAAAAACCTGGCGACAACCTATTTTCCCAACAAGGTAACTCGTAAGTATCTTCGGCACAATAGAGCTTAACTTCTGTGTTCGGTATGGGTACAGGTGTTTCCTCTATGTCATCATCACCAGAAAATTGTAGTGTTTAGCACACTCAAAAATACATAGACATATAATTACTTCTTCCTCTTTTTAACTATTTTCCCTAGATTTAACCTTTTATTTATTCGTGGTTAAGCCCTCGATTTATTAGTATTGGTCAGCTTAATGTATTACTACACTTACACCTCCAACCTATCACCACATAGTCTTTGTGGAATCTTACTACCTTACGATATGGGAAATCTTATCTTAGGGTGGGCTTCACACTTAGATGCTTTCAGCGTTTATCCCTTCCATACTTAGCTACTCAGCCGTGCCACTGGTGTGACAACTGATCCACCATCGGTATGTCCATCCTGGTCCTCTCGTACTAAGGACAGCTCCCTTCAAATTTCCTTCGCCTGCGACAGATAAGGACCGAACTGTCTCACGACGTTCTGAACCCAGCTCGCGTACCGCTTTAATGGGCGAACAGCCCAACCCTTGGGACCTACTTCAGCCCCAGGATGCGATGAGCCGACATCGAGGTGCCAAACCTCCCCGTCGATGTGAACTCTTGGGGGAGATAAGCCTGTTATCCCCAGGGTAACTTTTGTCCGTTGAGCGACGGCATTTCCACTCACTACCGCCGGATCACTAAGCCCTACTTTCGTATCTGATCGACATGTCTGTCTCCCAGTTAAGCTGCCTTCTGCCTTTGCACTCTCTCGCCCGATTTCTGTCCGGGCTGAGGCAACCTTTGGGCGCCTCCGTTACTCTTTTGGAGGCGACCGCCCCAGTCAAACTGCCCACCTGACAT
>CAPIEU010000013.1 GCA_948630815.1 uncultured Clostridia bacterium | reverse complement strand
ATTAATATGTTTTCACTTTCGTGACTTCGTATTATTTATCTTACCATTTTTATTCCCTTCTGTCAATACTTCTTTTGCTGGAAATTTCTTCTTTTTTTATTGTTTCATTTATTTTATGCTTTTGTTTCTTTTTCTTGGTAAGTCTTTATTTATAATAACATAAATACCAGGCAAAATCAAGTGTTTTTACCTAGTATTTTTTGGTATCCTTATTTTCCTAACATCTCAATTGCTTTTTGTAATTGGTTATCCTTTTCTTCTTCTATATCTAGCTGTTCTTTTACAGGTTCATCTAAATTTATTTCTACATCTGGAGTAATTCCTACTTTATTTATTTTACTTTTATTAGGAGTATAGTACTCATTAGTTGTTATTTTAAGTCCACTTCCATCTGTTAAAGTAAGTAGTTCTTGAATAACACCTTTCCCATATGTCTTTTCTCCAACAATTTTAGCTTTTCCATTATCTTTTAATGCTCCTGCTAATATTTCAGATGCACTTGCTGTACTTTTATTTGTTAATACTACTATTGGTATATTAATTATTGCATCGTTTTTAGCTTTACTTATTTCTTCTTTTCCATTTTTATCTGTAGTAATTAATAATGTAGAATCTTTATCAACCATGAAATCTGCTATATCAAGTGCTTCATTAACAAGCCCTCCACCATTATTTCTAATATCAATAATTAATGATGTAATATTTTTTTGTTTCAATTCTTCTAATTTTTCTTTAAATTCTTTTGCACAACCTTCATCAAATGAATTAAATTCAATATATCCAATTGAAGTATTATTAATTACTTTTGCCTCTACATGGTTAATTTTTATATGTTCCCTTTTAACTTCAATTTCTTTAATTTGGCTATTTCTTACAATTTCTAATTTTACAGTAGTACCGTTCTTCACCTTTTATCTTGTTTGAAGCTTCATTTAACTGTTCTCCTGTGTAACTTTCTCCATCAATTTTAGTTATAATATCTCCTGGTAAAATTCCAGCTTTATGGGCTGGAGAATCTTTTATTGGAGAAATTATAAGTATAACATTTCTATCCATATCTTTTGTTAAGTAAATTCCAATACCTGTATAGTTCCCCATTACATCTGAACTAAAATCTCCGCATTTCCTCTTTTGTCATATACTCTGTATATGGATCGTCTAACCCATTTACATACCCTTTAATAGTTTCTGTAAGTATTTTGTCTTCATCTATTTCTCCTAGAAACTTTTGATCAATAATTTTTCTAATACTTGCAAGTGAACTAGAAATCCCATTATCCTTATAAGATACTGGTACATATTTGACATTTCCCCCAATACTATTATACATAAATATTGATGTTGAAATAAATGTAATTACAGATACTAACACAACTAACATTATAATTTTGTAAATATTTTGTCTTTTATTATATTCCATTTTCTTCCTCCAATAAATCAATCTTTAATTATTATACTACAAAAATAATTTTATAGTATAATTTTATGAAATTTTCGCAAAATAATATTAGACTTTATTTTTAAGTCTTTTGTTTCCTCTTACATTTTAATAGATGTATAATATGTATAAAATTAGGACGTACTTTTTTCCGTCCTAATTTTCTTTTTATTTAATATATGGTAATGGGTCTACATATGTACCATTTTGTAAAAGTCCAAAATGTAAATGATTTCCTGTTGAATATCCTGTACTTCCCACTCCTGCTATAACTTGTCCTCTTGATACTTTCTGTCCTTTTGATACATTTATACTTGCACAATGGGCATATAGAGTAACTATTCCTCCATCATGGCTAACCATAAGATAGTTTCCATATCCACCACCACAACTACATTTTGTTTTTACTGTTTTTGGATAATCATGCTTACAAGTATTAGAAACTGTTATTACTGTTCCAGATTCTGCTGCTAGTATGTTAGAACCGTGTGGTGCACCAAGGTCTATTCCTTTGTGATTTCTAGAACCTACTCCTCCTCCAGGAGATTCTCTTCCTCCAAAATATGAAGTAATCCTAGAATAGTTTGGACATGGCCAAGCAAGTCTTCCATTAAAAGATGCTCCATTTGATGGCTTACTATTAGCTGCTGCAATTTTTTTAATTTCTGCTTCCATTCTATTCATTTCTGCTTGATATTCATCAATTTTTTGTTGTAGTTCTTTTTCTTCTTCTGTTAGTTTTGCTATTTCGCTATTTTTTATGATTTTGTTATTTTTTAGTATAGTATTTTCTTTTTCTGCTTCTGCTTTTGCAGCTTTTACTTCGCTTTTTTGTTTAGATAATTCTTCTTTGGCTTTTTCAATAGTTTCTTTTTCTTGTTTAATGGTTTCTATTAATTCTGTATCAATTTTGGCTATTCTTTCTATGTTATGTAAGTTTGAAAAGAAATCTAAAAAACTACTTGGATTTAAGATAATACTCCAATATGATACTTTTCCAGTTTTATATTGTGCTATCAATCTTTTTTCTAATGTTTCTTCTTTATCTGCTTGTTTTTGTTCTGCTTCTTTAAGTTCATTTTCTTTTTTATTTATTGATGTTTCTAGTTCTTTTACTTTATCATTTAGGTCATTTAACTTATCTTCACTTATTGAAATTTCTTCATTTAGTTCTTCTATTTTTTCTACTGCTGTCTTTTTTTGGTTTGCAACATCTTTTTTTTCTTGTTCTAGTTCACCTTTTTTTTCACTTGTATCTTTTTGTTGTTGTTGTAAATCACTTAATGATGCTGCATATGAATACATTGTTAGATTAAAACATAATGATATTAACATTAAACTAATTAGTATTTTCTTTTTCATAAACCATTCTCCTTATACATCTAAATATTTTCTCATAGACATTACACTTCCTATAGTACCTATACCAATTCCTAATATAAGGTATACAGTGATAATTAAATTGAACATATCTTTAAAAGTAACAAATGTAATTTCTAATTTTTTTACTACTTCTGTTTCTATTAATTTTGGCATTAATCCATTATAGGCTAGTCCAACAATTAACACAGTTACTAGTGCTGCAATAATTCCAATTATAATACCTTCTACAATAAATGGCCACCTAATAAAACTGTTTGTTGCACCTACATATTTCATAATAGATATTTCTTTTCTTCTTGCATGTACTGTTAATTTTATTGTATTTCCTATAATTACTAAAGATATTGCAACTAATATTACTAATAATACTAGTGTAAATATTCTAACACCTTTTCCTATTGCCATAAGAATTGCTATTTCTTGGTTACTGCTTGTTATTTCGTCTAAATCGTTTCCTACCATATCAGTTATTTCATTTTGTATAGCTTCATTTCTTGATAGGTCTTTTAATGTAATTTTATACGATTCTCCAAGCATTTCAAATTCAAATCCCTCTATTGCACTTGCATTATTTTTAAAGCTTTCTTTTAGCGCATTTAAGTTTTCTTCTCTTGATAGATGCTCTACTTTATTAATTCCATCTAAATTAGATATTTTAGTTCCATATTCTTGTACTTTTGCTTCATCTACAGTTGATTTAAAAAACACTGTCATTCCTTGCGCATCTTCAATATTGTTCATAATATTATTTATGTTTTCGCCTATTATAAAAAACACTCCAAATACTAACATACATAAACACATTGTTGTAAGAGCTGAAATTGTGGATTTTTTATTTTTAAATATATTTTTAAAGCCTTCTCCTATTAAATAACTTATAATATTATACTTCACTATCATAACCACCTTTTTTATCGTCTCTTACTATATTACCTTTTTCTATTTGTATAACTCTTTTCTTCATTCTATCTACTATATCTTTTGCGTGTGTCGCAACAATTACTGTTGTTCCTCTCATATTGATTTCATTTAGTAACATCATAATATCCCAAGCTGTATCTGGGTCTAAGTTTCCTGTTGGTTCATCTGCTATTAACATTGATGGATTGTTTACAAGTGCACGTGCAAGTGCTACTCTTTGTTGTTCTCCTCCTGATAATTCATTTGGGTACATTTTTGCTTTTCCGCTTAAACCAACAAGCGAAAGTACCATTGGTACTTGTCTTCTTATATGTCTTGGAGTAGCTTTTACTATATACATTGCAAATGCTACATTTTCATATACTGTTTTATCTGGTAAAAGCCTAAAATCTTGAAATACTATTCCCATACTTCTACGTAAGTATGGAACTCTATTTTGTTTTAAAAATGTTGTATCTTTTCCATTTATTATAATATTTCCTGAACTAGGTTCTTCTTCTTTTAATATAAGTTTAATTAAAGTGGATTTTCCGCGAACCTGATGAACCTACTAAAAATGCAAATTCACCTTTTTCTATAATAAAATTTGCATTATGAACTGCTTCTGTCCCTGTTGAATATACCTTATTAACGTTTCTAAATTCTATCATATTTACTGTCATTCCTTTCTTTAAAGGCAAAAATTCATTAAAATTATATTTCTATAATTTTTTCCTTATAAAGGTTTATTTGTTTTAATCTTATATATTTTTATCATACCAATAAAACAAATTTATTGCAATACCAAATTGCAATAAAAAACATCAAGTTTTAGCATTATTCTTGCTTTCTTGACGTTTTTTATTTGTTTATTAAATTTTTATTACTTTTTTATGACATAATTTCCTTTATAATTCCATCTTTACTTAATCCAAAATATTCAAGTAATTTTTCTGCTTTGCCTGATTTACCAAATGTATCTTTCATACCAAGTCTTGTTACTTTAGTAGGATATTCTTCTGATAGTACTTCACATACAGCACTTCCAAGTCCACCAATTATACTATGGTCTTCTATTGTAATTATCCTCTTTGTTTCTTTTGCACATTTTACTATTAATTCTTTATCTATTGGTTTTATTGTATGAATATCTATAACTCTTATATTTATTCCTTTTTCTTTTAGTTCTTCCATAGCCTTAATACTTTCAGCAACCATTAATCCTGTTGCAATTATAGTTGCATCAGTTCCATCTCCAATTTGTATACCTTTTCCTATTTCGAATTTTTGATTTTCAGCATAAATAATAGGAGATGCAAGTCTTCCTAATCTTAAATATACTGGTCCATCTATTTTAGAAATTTCTTCTACTGCCCATTTGGCTTGTATATCATCCGCTACGCTCATAACTGTCATATTTGGTAATGACCTCATTAAACTTATATCTTCAAGCATTTGATGTGTTGCTCCATCTTCTCCAACTGCTATTCCTGAATGTGTTGCACATATTTTTACATTTAATTTTGGATAACAAATACTATTTCTTATTTGATCATAACTACGACCTGCTGCAAACACTGCAAATGTACTTGCGTATGGAATTTTTCCACAAGTTGCCATTCCAGCTGCTGTAGACATCATATCTTGCTCGGCTATTCCCATATCAAAAAATCTATTTGGAAATTCTTTTTTAAAAAGCTCCGTTTTTGTTGCAGTTGCTAAATCTGCATCTAATACAACTATATCTTTATTCACTTTTCCTAGTTCTACTAATTTTTTTCCATAACTCTCACGTGTTGCTATTTTTACATCTACATTCATATTTTTATTAATTCCTTTCTTGTTTATAAATTTGTTGTTGGTTTTTGGGTCGATGAGGACATCGACCCTTACATCTTTTGCATTTGGTTTTTCTTGTATTTCTTTGGGCAGGCACAAGACCTGCCCCTACATCGTTTGCATTTGGTTTAATCTATGTTTTGTTTTAATTCTTTTATTGCTTGGTTGTATTGTTCTTCATTTGGGGCTTTTCCATGCCATCCTACTTGATTTTCCATAAATGATACACCTTTACCTTTTATAGTTTTTGCAATTATTGCTGTTGGCTTTCCTTTTACTGTTTTTGCTTTATTAAAGGCATCTATTAATTCTTCTATATTATGCCCATCTACATTTATTACATTAAATCCAAAGCTTTCAAATTTTAGATTAATTGGATATGAACTCATAACTTCAGTAATTTCTCCGTCTATTTGAAGGTTATTGTTATCTACTATTACACATAAATTATCTAGTTTATAGTGTGTTGCACTCATAGCCGCTTCCCAAATTTGCCCTTCTTCAATTTCTCCATCTCCAACTAAGCAATATACTCTAAAACCATCTTCATTTAATTTAGATGACATTGCCATTCCATTTGCAGCTGATAGTCCTTGTCCAAGAGACCCTGTAGACATATCAACTCCTGAAATATGTTTCATATCTGGATGACCTTGTAAAATACTATCAATTCCTCTAAAAGTTAATAACTCTTTTTTATCAAAATAACCTCGCTCAGCAAGTGTACTATAAAGTGCTGGCGATGCATGCCCTTTGGATAAAACAAATCTATCCCTTGCAGGTGATTTTGGTTCTTCTGGATTAATGTTCATTTGATTAAAATATAAAATTGTTAAAATATCTACACAAGATAAAGACCCTCCTGGATGTCCAGATTTTCCAGCGTACACTTCTTCTATAATTCCAATTCTAATGTTATTTGCAATCTTTTTTAGTTCTGTAATATCTGTAATTTTCAAAAATATCACTCTCCTATTTTTTTCTTTAATATATCATATCAATAATTTAAAAACAATAGTCACCAATTAAGTAACTTCTATTTATACAAATTCTTCAAATACTAGATTTGCGAAATCTAAGCCTTTAAGAGTTAATCTAATATTATCCATATCTACTTTTATTAGTTCTTCTTTTACTAGTTTATCTAATTCTTTTCTAAAAATATATAAGGGATTACCGATTAAATCTATTCTTAAAGCTTGATATTTTCACTCCTTCTATTTTTCTTAAACCTAATATCATATATTCTTTTTGTTTTTCAATAAAATTTTGTTTTTCGTGAATAGTTATAATGTCTTTATTATTCTTACCTAATTTATATGTATCTATATATGTATCTAAATCTTCTGTATTAGAATATCTAACCCCATTTACATATGAATGTGCTGCAAGTCCTATACCAATATATTCTTCTTGTTTCCAACAATTCATATTGTGTTTTGATTCGTATCCGTATTTTGCATAATTTGATATTTCATAATGATTATATCCACTTTGCTCTAATTTTTCTTTTACTTTCCAATACATTTCTCTTTCCAGCTCGTCATCTAATAAATTAAGTTCTTTATTTTTTACTAGATCACATAATTTTGTTTCTTCTTCTAATATAAGAGAATATACTGATATATGTTCTGGCTTTAAATCTATTACCTTTTGTACACTATCCTCTAATACATTTATTGTTTGATTTGGAAGTGCTAACATTAAATCCACATTTATATTTTTAAATCCTACTCCTCTTGCCAAATTATATGTATCTATAAATTGTTCATATGTATGAATTCTTCCAATTTGTTTTAATAATTCATTGTTGGTACTTTGCAATCCTATACTAAGCCTATTAATTCCACTTTTTTTATAAACTTGTAATTTTTCTTTTGTTACAGTTCTTGGATTTACTTCTAAGGTTATTTCCGCTTCTTTACTAACTACAAAATTTTCTTTAATTGTTTTAATAATATCTGCAATATATTTGGATTCTATAAATGATGGTGTCCCTCCTCCTATATATATTGTTGTAATCTCTTGATTTTCTATAGAATTCAAAGCATCTATTCTTACATATTCTATTTCTTTTTTTAGTGCTTCTATATAATCATTAATCCTTTCCTCTCTATTTGGAAACGATATAAAATCACAATAATAGCACTTTTTAGCACAAAATGGTATATGTACATATATTCCTAATTCCATTATCCTATCCCCTTAGTTCTTCTGCTATTTCACATATTTTTTTTAGTCTATGATTAACCCCAGATTTCCCTATTGGATTTTGTAGCATTTTTCCAAGTTCAACTAAACTTGCATCTGGATTTTTTAATCTAACTTCTGCTATTTGTTTTAAATTCTCTGGTAGTTCTTCAAATTTCTTATGTTCCTTTAAATATCTTATAGCCTGAATTTGAGTAACTGATGCGTTTATAGTTTTATTTAAATTTGCTGTTTCACAATTTACTAATCTATTGATATTATTTCTTGTATCTCTTTCAACACGTATTTCTTCAAAATTTAAAACAGATTTATTTGCTCCAATTAAAGCTAAAAATTTAGATATCTCCTCTGCTTCTTTAATATAAATTGAAAAACTCTTTTTTCTTATTAAAATTTTAGTTTTAATATAAAATTCCTTTAAAACTCTATAAATATATTCGGCATTTACTTTTGATTTAAACAAAATTTCTAAATGGTATTTATTATTAGGATTATTTAGTGATCCTCCTCCTAGAAACGTTCCTCTTACTAATGCTTTAAAAAACTGTTCTTCTTTCTTTACATCAATATTATTAATATCTTTATTAATTTGTATTTTATTTTCTATAAATTTTATACATTCAAAATCTTGCTTTCTAAAAGTAATCTTGTATACTCTTCTTTGAAAACTTATATCATAATCTATACTTAAATTATTTAATATTTTATTAAGTCTATTAATATTATACTCATTCTCAGTAGCATAGTTTATTTTATTTTTAGTAATCTCAATATTATTACTAAGTAAATATCCTATAAATTCAGCACTTATCGCTTCTTTATTTGCAAGATTAGACATCTTGCTCAATTCTTCTTTAATATCTCCAGAAAAAGACATCTTCTATCCCCTCCTTGCAACTACTATCCTATCATTACCATATAAATCCTTTTTAGAATATATATTATCAAACTTTCCACTATTTCTTAGTAAATTTATAACTTCTTCTTTTTGGTCATATCCTATTTCTAAAAATATTCCTCCACTTTCATTTAGATACTCATATGCTTGGTTAATTATTATTTTATAAAAGTCTAATCCATCTATTCCACCATCTAATGCAATATGTGGTTCATTTTGTACTTCTTTTTCAAGTTCCTCTATAACTTCTCTTTTTATATAAGGAGGATTTGATACTATAATATCAAATTTATCTTTTATATTACTAAACATATTTGAATAAATAAATTTAATATTGTCTACATTATTATTTTTTGCATTTTTCTCTGCTATTTCTAATGCCTTTTTACTAATATCTATACACACTACTTCAACATTTTCTATATATTTTGCAAGTGAAATACCAACTATCCCACTTCCTGCACATAAATCTAATATTTTATATCTTTTTTCTTTATCTTTATTACAATAGTTAATTACCTCTTCTACTAATATTTCCGTATCAGCTCTTGGTATTAAAACATTTTCATCAACATAAAAATCTAATTTCATAAATTCTTGATGATTCGTTATATATTGTAAAGGAATATGATTTATAAGTTTATCTATATTCTCATTGTATCTATTAACTAATACTTCGTCAATTTCTTCTTCACTATGAATTATTAAATATTCTTTTTTAACATTTAATGTATGCTCTAGTATTATCCTTGCTTTTTGAATAGGATTTTCTATTTTTTTATTATTTAATTCTTCTACTGCTTTACCGCAATATCTCTTTTATTTTCATATTTCCACACCTTGCCACAATTATAACAAAGATTATATTGTTTAACAATAGTTAGTTCATAGAAAAAATAGTTACTGTTCAAACTTAAGTAAATGCTCTGACTTTTCATTTAAGTCAGAGCATTGTTTATTTGCTTTATGCAACTTTTTCAGTATAATTTATTACTGTAATTTCTGTAATTGCGTTTCTTACTGAATTCACTAATCTTTCTAATTGCTTTGCAACATCATTACTATAAGATACTTCACCACATTGTTTACATACTTGAGATGGCACATTTTTAATAATGATAATGCAATTATCTAACTCAACCATAAATGTTGTATTTCTATCTTCTAAATCTCCTTTACACATAAAACAATTCATATTATTTTATCTCCTTTCTTGTCTTAAAATCCTCTTCCCATTTTATATTATCTGGATAGTATGCAATAATTATCCATAATTCTGTTTCATTCAATCCGCATACTATATGTATAACTTTACTATTTAAATTTATTCCGTATACTAAACAGCTTTCGTATGGATAATCACTTTCGTATTTTTCTATTATTTCGCCATTTAAAAGAACATTTTCAATATCTTCCTAACTTATATTTCTTTGAAATAATCTAATTATAATGTGATTAGTCCATCTAATTTTTCTATCTTTAACCATCTGCTTTATAGTATTTATATTTAATTTTTCCATAACCCCCTCTCTTTTATTCTTAATATATATTATCGTTTTATCCAAAGAAAGATATAAATATAATTGTTGCCATAAGTTTAGCAAATCTAAATTCTACTGTTGTAAATTGCTCTTTTGTAATCTCTTCTTCATTTACACTATCTATCATAGCCACTTTACAATAGTCTACATCTGTAAATTCAAATCCCATTTTAAATTCTCGTGTTTCGTTAATTCTAAAATCTTGTATTTCAACATATTTAGTACCAAGTAAGACATTTCTTTTAGAATATAAGTCTATTTTTACGTATGTTTTTTCAACATCATCATATCCGTATATTTCTTACATATCCTCCAACATATCCATTTACATATGTGGCCTTTGCTTCATTCACATTAAGTATTAAATCATTTCTTCTTTCTATTGATATATCAATTGGATTATACATTGCTTTTATTGCAATATCTATCATTATATTTGAAAATACAAAAAATAATATAATACATAAAACATATATTCCAAATGTTTTCATTCTATCCATAAATATTACTCCATTTCTTATTTTACTTTATTTATAGCCATATTATAGCATAATTAACACAAATTGTAAACATATTGATTCACTGAACCTCTATACTTTTTCCTAAATATACTGAATAAATATATGTTTTATATACTTTTTTCCCTAGTGTTCTTTCTAGAGTATCCGCATAAATTTCTAGCTGTTTTCTATATTTATCAATAAGTTCTTGTTCATCTTTTTTCACGTAATCTGTTTTATAATCTACTAAAATAATATTATCTTCCTTATCTATATAGTATAAATCTATTACACCTTGAACTAAAATGTTTTCGTCTATATTTTCTTTATAAATCTTACTTCCTTTTATGTTCATATAAAAAGGTGCTTCTTTGTATATTTCTTTTGCATTTTTTAAACTTATAAATAAATTTGATTTTGTATATATTAATAACTTTTCTTTGTCTATTGCCTCAGCTTCTTTTTTAGTTATTATACTACATTCTACAAATCTATCTATTAATTTAGAAATTTTATTATAGTCATATTCTAGTTTTTCATCTAACTTTTGAATGCAAAGGTGCATTAATGTTCCTATTCTTGCTTTTGTTATTTTTATATCATCACTTAGAAATTTAGGTTTTTGTAAACTTTCTTTTTGATTATTCACTTTTTCTTCAAATAAAACATTAATATTTTCATTTTCCATTTCCTTAATTTTTGTAACAGAAGATTTTGCTTCTATTTTTGTTGATGCTATATTTTCATATTTCCAATTTAATAGTTCTTTTATACTTTCGTTTTCACTATCATTTAGCTTATCTTTAAAATTCCAATTATCTTCTTTTTGATTAATATCTTCAAGTTTCAAATTTTTTAAAAGTTCTTCTTTTTGATATACTTGTAATTCCATAATATCTTTTATATTATTTTCATTTTTTAGATATACAAGTTCTAACCAATCAAGATATGATTTATAATTTTTTAGTATGTTAGAATTTATATTTTTTCCACCATATATATCTAACAAATCTTTCTTTTTCTTTGTCTCTTTTTCAAAATCTTTAGAAAGTCCTGTTATAAATAGTTTTTCCTTTGCTCTTGTTAATGCTACATATAGTATTCTCATTTCTTCTGCTATTGTTTCTTTCTTTGCTTTATAGCCTATCGCAATTTTTGCAAGAGTATTATACTCTATCTTTCTTTCATAGTCTATATATTTAGGTCCTATTCCTATATCTTGATGTAATAGTATATTATCATTTAAGTCCATTAGGTTAAATTTCTTACCTGTTCCACTTAAGAATACCACAGGAAATTCAAGTCCCTTACTTTTATGAATACTCATAATTCTAACCACATCTTCATTTTCACCAATTATTTTTGCTGAATCCATATCTTGATTATTAGTTTTTAACTTATCTATAAAATTTATAAAATTGAATAGTCCTTTAAAACTTGCTGTTTCATAGTCTTTGGCTTTTTCAAATAACACTTTTAAGTTGGCTTGTCTTAGATTTCCATTTGGCATAAGATTTACATAGTTGTAATACCCTGTATCTAAATAGATTTGCCATATTAATTCATCTAATGGTAAGTATTCTTTTTTATCTCTAAAATTTTGTATTAAAGCTAAAAATTTCTCTATTTTACTACATAAATCTATATCTTTTTCTTTTGCTTTTAACAATGTTTCATAAAAATATGATTGTTCTTTACTATATCCTTCTATTTTTATTTTCATTAAATCATTATCGCTAAATCCGCCCAATTGGTGAACGCATTACACTTACAAGAGGTATATCTTGCATTGGGTTATCAATAATTTTTAATAATGACATTATGGTTTGTATTTCTACACTTTCTAAATATGAAGCTCCTGTATCACTAAAGACAGGAATATTTAAATCATTTAATGATTTTTCATATATAGGTGCTAAATTTAAAGTTGCTCTTAACAAAATTACAATATCTTTATATGTGATATTTCTATAACCTAGTTTTTTATCAAATACTTGATACTTACTATTTATTAATTCTTGTATTTTCTTTGCGACTAATTTTGATTCTATAACTATGTCATCAACATTTTCTATTTCTTCATCTTCAGCATCCTCTTTTTGTTTTAAATCAATAACTAAAAGCTCTGTTTTCCCTGCATAATTAGTATCTTCTTTTGGTTCTTCGTAATTTGCACCTAAGTTTAGAAATTCTTCCTTGTTATAATCTATATCTCCTAATTTTTTACTCATAATGTTTTCAAAAACTAAGTTTGTAATATCTAATATGTTTTTCCTACTCCTAAAGTTTTTAAATAGTTGTATCTTCATACCTTCATTTTCATTTATCACATCTTTATTTTTGTAATTTTCATATTTATCTATAAATAATTCTGGTCTTGCTTGTCTAAATTTATAAATACTTTGTTTTACATCTCCTACCATAAATATATTATTGCCCTTAGAAACAGAGTTTAATATATATTCTTGAACAAGGTTACTATCTTGATACTCATCTATTAAAATTTCTTTAAACTTATCTTTATATAATTTTGCAACATCAGTTGACATATAATCCTCATCTTCTTTTTTTATTAGAAGTTTTAATGCAAAATGCTCAATATCGTTAAAATCTATTATGTTTTTTTCTTTTTTTGCCTCTTGATATTTACTACTAAATTCTATTACTAAATTTCCTAATGTTCTCATTATAGGATAAATTTCATTTAAGTCTTTTAAAATTTGCTTTGAATCATATACTAAAATTTTATCTCTTATTTTATTAAATTTTTTCTTAACATTATCTCTTTTTTCTTTGGAAATCTCTTTTTGTTCTATAACAATTTTTGAATCTCTTGGCCAAGTTTCCCATTTAAGATCGTTTGCTATAGTATACAACTTATTCCAAGAATCTAAACTTTTCTCTAATTCTTCTAATTTTTCAATATCTCCTAAAATAGTTTTACTAAATTTGTCTAGTTCTATAAATTTATCTAAATTTCTTTTTATACTTTTTAATTCTAAAATACAAGAAGATAGCTCACTTTCAAATTCTTCTATTAAAATTTTACCCCAGGTACTTTTAGAAAAATCTATATTGCTTATATTAAATTCTTCTATTTTTTCATTTAACCATTCTTCAGGAAATGGACTACTACCGAATAAATCTATGTATTTTTAAAATTAAATTCTTTAAAGCTTCGTCTCCTCTGTAATTTGTATATGCGTTTATAAGTTTTAAAAATTCTTTATCTTCATTTTCATATTTTAGTTCAAAAAGTTCTTCTAAAACTTCTTGTTTTAGTAATTCTATTTCTGTTTGGTCTCCTATTCTAAAATTAGGTGATACATCTATTTCATAAAAATTATTTTTTATTACTTCTAAGCAAAATGAGTGAATTGTACAAATATTAGATTTTCCCATTAATATAACTTGTTTTTGCATATGTTCATCCTCTGGATTTTCATCTAAATATTTATATATTGCTTCCATTATTCTTGAACGCATTTCACTTGCAGCTGCATTTGTAAATGTAACTACTAGTATTTTATCTATATCAATTTTTTCATTCACAATTTTGTTAATTATTCGCTCTACTAAAACAGCTGTCTTTCCACTTCCGTGCAGCAGCTGCTACTAAAATATTGCTTCCACTTTCCTTAATTGCTTGCAATTGTTCCTTAGTCCATTTAACTTCGCTCATATGTTATTGACCTTTCTTTTAAATATGTCTACATTATAACATACTTAGCCACTATGTTTCTACAATATTTTACAGAATATTTACTTTTATACTATTTAACTTTTTGAATTTTTTAATAGATTTCTAATAATTTTGGTTTTAAATAATTTTCTTTTTCTGATACAATTCTTAAAATTATAATTTGATTTTTTTGAATTTTATAAATAATTATGTAATTTTGATAAACAATTTTTCTAAAATCTGTTTTTGTCTTTTTCTCATAGTATAATCTTGGGTACATCCAAGGCATTTTTATAATATTTCTATATTTATCTTTTAAGACTTTTCGTAATTCTTTAAATTTATTGTTAGATAAATAATTACTCATTCTAAATAAATCTTCATCAGCCTGATTTGCTATAATAATTCTATATTTTACCATATAATTGCTCCATTCTCTCTTCAAATTCTTCTAAAGTATATGTTTTTCCTCCATTTGCTAAATCTTCCTCCGCTTCTCTTATAGCATTCATTAGATATTCTTTGTACATTTCATCTCCTTTCTTTTTTAATTCTATTTTCTTTAAAATATTAGCTTTGTATGTTTTAAATATACATTTAGTTCTGTTCATTGATAATTGTTTTAACATATTTTCACCACCTTTACTTGTTCTAATTTATCACATTTTATTACTTTATGCAATACAATTTGTCAATTTTTTATATTTCTTTCATTTTTAATATTAAATTATATATAATTAACTTTTTGGATTTTTTAATAGATTTCTAATAATTTTGGTTTTAAATAATTTTCTTTTTCTGATACAATTCTTAAAATTATAATTTGATTTTTTTGAATTTTATAAATAATTATGTAATTTTGATAAACAATTTTTCTAAAATCTGTTTTTGTCTTTTTCTCATAGTATAATCTTGGGTACATCCAAGGCATTTTTATAATATTTCTATATTTATCTTTTAAGACTTTTCGTAATTCTTTAAATTTATTGTTAGATAAATAATTACTCATTCTAAATAAATCTTCATCAGCCTGATTTGCTATAATAATTCTATATTTTACCATATAATTGCTCCATTCTCTCTTCAAATTCTTCTAAAGTATATGTTTTTCCTCCATTTGCTAAATCTTCCTCCGCTTCTCTTATAGCATTCATTAGATATTCTTTGTACATTTCATCTCCTTTCTTTTTTAATTCTATTTTCTTTAAAATATTAGCTTTGTATGTTTTAAATATTCCTTTAGAACTGTTTATTGATAATTGTTTTAACATATTCTCACCACCTTTACTTGTTTTAATTTATCACGTTTTATAATTTTATGCAATACAATTTGTCAAATTTTTATATTTCTTTCATTTCTAATATTAAATTATATAATTGTAAATAAAAAAGAATATTTTTATGGCAATTTCTTCCGTAGTAACGGACGAGCACTGCTCGCCCCTACAACGTTTGAAATAAATTTGCTTTTAAAACCATTATCTGTAATTAGTAATTATATTTTAATACGTATTAACTTAAATCTTTTGGTCCATACTATTAATATATAAAATATGGAGGTTTTTATTATGGATAAAAATAACAAATCAATATTAGATGAAATTCATAAAGGTGCAAAAATGGGGATGGATAGTATTTCATATGTAACTGAAAAAGTTGGTGACGAAAATTTTAAAGACAATTTAGCTTATCAATATAACCAATATGGAGATATACTAGAACAAGTAAATAATGTTTATCAAAAATATGGTGATATTCCAAATGATAATGATATTATGGCAAAAACTATGTCTTGGACTGGTATTCAAATGAATACTATTAAAGATAAAAGCAATTCTCATATTGCTGATATGCTAATACAAGGAACTACAATGGGTATTATTGAAGGTAGAAAACTTTTAAATAATAATCCAAATGCTGATGCTGAAATTGTTAAAATTTTAGATAATTTTGTTAAAATGCAAGAAAATAATGTAGAAAAACTAAAAACATTTTTATAATACATTTTTAGTGTTACACTTGTTAAAATCACAACTATTTATATTACAAAGTAAACTTCTCTTTAAACAACTTATATTATTTTATAAGTTGTTATTTTTTACATTTCTGTAAATTCGATTTTTTTCTACATTTATAAATATTTTATCTAAAATAAGAAAAAATATTTATATAATAATTTTTTTGGAGGGAAAAATGAATCAAATATTATCTACTTGTAATACAGATAAAAATTCAAAACCGTCCATAAATAAAACCAAAAATAAAAATAGAAAAAAATCTGTCTTTTTTAAATTTCAGTTTGCAATTTGCACTATATTTGCAATATCTATTAGCTCATATTATGCTTATTCTTCATATGAAAATAACAAAAAAGAAGCTGTATCTCAAAGACTAACAAATAATTTTAATATAACTACTCTTTATAATGATGCTACTAATTATTCGCCTACACATACTTCTTCTCGGCAGTATATATGTAGCTGAAGGAAATAATTTTACTGTAATTGGATTAATTGAAATTAAAAGTATTGGTATAAATTATCCTATTATATCAAGTTATAATGATGATTTATTAAAAATTTCTCCTTGTAGATTTTATGGTCCTATGCCAAATGAAATTGGCAACTTATGTATTGCTGGGCATAATTATAATAGTTATAAATTTTTTAGTAGATTAAAGAAATTATCAAATGGCGATATTATAACAATATTTGATTTATCACGGAGAAAAAGTTAATTATTCTGTATATGCAAGTTATGAAACAGATTATAACGATTTAAGCTGTATCAATCAAGATACAAATGGAAAAAGAGAAATCACTTTAATTACTTGTAATAATATTAAAAATAGAAGAAGAGTAATAAAAGCAAGTGAAAAAGTATAACAAAAAGAGCTAAACTAATTTAGCTCTTTTATAAATTATCGTATTAACTTTCTCAATTAAATATTTTTATAATCTCTAATTTTTTTATAAGCATATACTGCTGATATTGCAAATACAGCTATTGTTAATATTACTATATAATCATTTTCACCTGTTTGTGGTAAATTTGAATTTGTATATGTGCTTGTATTAGTATTAGTATTCGTTGGAATACTTGTATTTGTGTTAGTATTAGTATTTTCTGTTGGAACTGGTGCAGGTGTTTGTTGTTGTTCATCATCTGTTATTACTATTGTGTTATCATTTGTAGCAAATGCTACTGTTGTTCCTAATAAAATTACAACTACCATAACTAAAAAAATCTTTTTTAAATTTGTCATATGAATTCCCTCACTTACTTTACTTATTTAATATTATTATTCTTATTCTACAAATATTTATACTACATAATTTATTTTTTTGCAATAGTTTTTTTTGTTTTTTATAAAATGTATTTTTTTTGTAATATTTTTGTAGTATAATAGAAATATTAATAAAGGAGTAAATTATGTTTTCAAATTATATTGATAAATTAGAATTTAATAAAATAATAGATATTTTATGTGATTATTGTGTAACAACCTTAGGGAAATCTATAGCTAAAACTCTGCATCCAGAAAATAAAAAAGATATTGTTCTATCTCTTTTAAATGAAACTACGGAGGCAACAAATCTAATATATAAAAAGAAATCGCCTACATTTGTAGAACTTGAAAATTTCTACTATATTGAAAAAATGTTAGAAACTGGTTCTTCCCTAAACACAACTGGCTTATTAGAAGTTTATAAAATTTTAAAACTTGCACATAGCTTAAAAGAATATTACCTAGAAAATAATGAAGATAGTGATACATCATTTCCTATTTTAGATAAATACTTTTCTATGCTTTATATAAATCCATCTATTCGGTAATGAAATTGAAAAATGTATTATAGATGAAAATACTATAGCTGATAATGCTTCAAGTGAACTTTTAAATATTAGGAAAAAACAAAGAAGTTTAGAACAAACAATAAAGGATAAATTAAATTCTTTTATCCATTCTTCCTCATATTCTAAATATATACAAGAAAACGTAATCACAATTAGAAATGACCGTTATGTTATTCCTATAAAAGAAGAATATAGAACCACTGTTAAAGGGTTTGTTCATGATGTTTCTGCAAGTGGTTCTACTGTATTTATTGAACCTATAAATATTTTTGAATTAAATAATGAAATTGCAAATTTAAAAATAGATGAACTAAATGAAATCCAAAAAATTCTTTTTAATTTATCTAGTTTACTTTTTCCTATTGTAAGTGAATTAAAAACAGATATAGAAATTATAGGAAAACTAGATTTTATATTTTCTAAGGCAAAATATTCTATTAAATTAAATGCTATACAACCAGAATTAAATGATGATAAATTCATAAATTTAATATCTGCAAGACATCCATTTATAGACGAATTTTCCGTAGTACCAATTGATATAAATATTGGAATAAATTTTTCTACGTTAGTAATTACAGGTTCAAATACTGGTGGAAAGACTGTAACCTTAAAAACTGTTCGGCTTGCTTACTTTAATGACTTGCAGTGGGCTTCATATCCCAGCAAAAGAAAAAAGTAGTATATACGTGTTTGATAATATATTTGCAGATATTGGTGATGAACAAAGTATTCAGGAATCATTAAGTACATTTTCTGCACATATGACTAATATTATAGAAATACTAAATTCTTGTACTCAAAAGAGCTTAATCCTATTAGATGAATTAGGCTCACGGAACAGACCCAATTGAGGGTAGTTCTCTTGCAATTAGCATTTTAGAAGAATTTTATAATAAAGGTTGCCTTGTACTGTCTACTACTCACTATCCTGAAATTAAAAACTATTGCTTGGTACATGATGGTTTTGAAAATGCTAGTAGTGAATTTGACTTAGAAAATCTTAAACCAACATATAAATTGCTTCTTGGTATTCCTGGTAAAAGCAATGCTTTTGCTATTAGTAAAAGGCTTGGTCTTTCTAAAAAAATACTCGAAAGGGCAAGTAGTTTTATAAGCTCTAAGGATATTAGTATTGAGGAACTTTTAAAGAATATTTATGATGATAAGATTACTATTCAAAAAGAAAAAGAAGAAATAGAAAAAAATTTAGTACAAGCAGAACTTTTAAGAAAATCATATGAAACTAAAAATAGTAGTTTAAAAGAAAAAGAAAATGCTATTATTGAAAAAGCTAAATTAGAGGCACGAAAACTATTAGAAGATACAAAGCAAAAAGTAAGTAATGCCATTCAAAAAATTAGTAATATTGATACAGCTTCATTAAGAAATTTAAATAATATTAGAAATGAGTTAAATACTTCTATAAAAGAGACTGTTACAGTTTCTACTCATGAAAATGATAACTTATCAAATGTTAGTGAAAATGAAATTTATATTGGAATGCCTGTTTTTATTAGAAATCTAAACCAAAATGGAATAATAACTTCTTTAGTTAATAAATCAAATGAAGTTCAAGTTCAAATTGGTAGTGTTAAAATGATGGTTAATTTATCTAATATTGCAAAATCTAATATAACAATTTCTATAAAAGAAAAAGGTTCTACCAATTCTTCTTATAGAACCGATAAAACAAGAAATGCAACTACTGAGATTAATGTTATTGGCTATAATGTAGAAGAAGCAATTTTTACTATTGATAAATATTTAGATGATTGTTCTCTTGCAAAATTGCAAACAGTTCGTATAGTTCATGGTAAGGGTACTGGAACTTTAAGGAAAGGTATTCATAATTTTTTAAAAACAAATTCTCATGTAAAAAGTTTTAGGCTTGGCACTTATGGAGAGGGTGAAATGCGGTGTTACTGTTGTAGAAATAAAATAGGAGTTGCATGCCATGCAACCCCTATTTTATTTTGGTTCTATATCGGTTTTATTTAAAAGAACTACCCTCACCATAAATTTATCTTTAGAAATGTTTTCCTCTTTTTTTGGTTGATGTATCTTCTTCTTTTAATACTTCAAAGGTTTCTTCTACATCTTCACTTATTTCTCTTCTTCTACTACTAATTTCATTTTTTTCTGTTATTTTATTTTTTAGTATACTTGCAAAATCAATTCCTTTTGATTTATTATCTTTTTCTTCATTATAAGTTTGTTCATATTTCATATCTTCTTCAGGCTCTATACCAATATTTTCTTCAAATTCAATCTTTGATGTGTCTTCTTTTCCCCAATTTCTTTTTCTTGCTAAATCTTCTAAAATATTTTCTTTTTCTTCTTCTAATTTAGAATTTCCAAAAGCGTTTAATTCTTCTTCCTCTTTTTTACTATTTCTATATTTAATTAAAACAATTATAATTGCTATTGCTGCAATTAATGCTATAACTCCTACTATTGCTACTTTTATAATAGTTTTTGAATTATCATTTGTTCCAGTATCTGGAGTTTCATCTAAAACAGGTGTTGCAACTGCTTCTACTTCTTCTCCCTCTTTATTTACTTTAATTTTATATTCAGCTGTTCTTTCCCCATCTTTTGATTTTACAAGTATAGTTATAATATTTTCTCCGTTTACTAAATTTTCATTTCCAGTAATCTCAATTTTAAAGTCTTCTTTATCCCCAATTGCTTCTATATCTAATTCTGTAATATCATTTTGTTCTTTTGGTATGTCTATTGTATATTCATACACTTCACTTGAAAATGCTGGTGTTAATATTAAATCTACTTTTTCTTCTTCATTTTCTTCTGTTTCTGGTTTCACACCTTTTATAGTTAAACTTTTTAAAATTATTTTTACGTCTTCTGTTTTTTGTTCTTCCATAACATTTGGTGGTGTTTCCTCTTCTTTTGGTTTATTTTTTACTGTTATAGTATATGTTTCGCCAAAACTTCCAGTAACTGTTATTTTGTTAGTTCCCTCGTTTAATTTAATTTTTCCGAGTTGCTCCACTTTTAACAGTTTTTGTTTCCTTATTAGTAGTATTTGTAATTTTACAAGATGAACCATCACTTGTTTTTGGAAGTAAACTAATTTCATCTTGATCTTCTACTGTAACAGATAAATTTGTTTGTAATTGTTTTTTATATAAAGTACTATTAATTTTTAATGATTGTAATTTTACAGGCTCTGGAGTTGTAGTTCCGCTTGAACCATTACCTCCTGATGTATTACTGTTACCATTATTGCCACTTGAGTTATTTCCGCCTGATGGAGTGCTTGGACTATTTGTTTGTGCTTTTGCTTTAACTGTTACTGTTGCTGTTGCAGAAGAATTTGCTATAGCTGTACCATTTTCATTTGCCATATCTTGTGAAGAAAAAACTACTTTGTATACTGTATCTTTTGAAACGTCTGGTGCTGTAAAAGTATATGTAGCAATTCCTGAAGTAATGTTCTTTGTTTTTGAAAAAGCTACCAAAGTTCCATTTACAGTATCTCCTACTGCACTTTTAAATGGTAATCCACTACTGTTTTGTGTTATATTTATTGCTCCTGATGCTACTGGTTCTTGACTGCTTATTGTTATTGTTACAGTTTCTCCTGCATTAACTGTTGGATCGTTTGTTGTAATTCTTGCAAATGAATTTGTACATATTCCTATTGTAAATAAAATGCTTAATAAAAAAACATATCTAATTTTTTTTATCATTTCAATATTCCTCCTTATGATTTATAAATTAATATTAGTTAAACCCACATATGTTCTTAAAATAATGGTTGAATCTGCTGGTGTAATTTTTCCATCTCCATTTACATCTCCTGCCAATTTTTCAGCATCTGTTATCTTACTTAAACCAACATACGTTCTTAAAGCTATTGTTGAATCAGCTGGTGTAACTTTTCCATCTCCGTTTACATCTCCTAGTACCACCAAAGTATATTCTTTATTATTTTTTGTATCTTTTAGTTTATATCCTGTACCAACTTTTTCTGTATTTGCTATTTTCTTTCCATTTTTTGTTACTTCATATGATGTAATTCCAAGTTCATTTGCCATTGTTTTTGCGTCTATATTTGGTATGGCTTTTATATTTGTTCCTTCTATTTTAGCTATTTTTTCATCTTCACATGGTGCTAAATATTTACTTGCTATATATCCTTCTACGCCTGAAGATAGTTTTACTTTGTCCCAATCATACCCATCCGCATATGTGCATTTTCTTTGTAAGACCATTACTTTTTCATCTAATGTATTCATAGTTGCAAGTACATTGCCGTTTGTTGATGGTGTACTCCTTACTCTTACACCTATTCCTATCATATAATACATTTTTCCACTTTCTTCTTTAATATCGCTTGGTAGTTTATTTGTTTTTGGCATATTATTATATATTGGTATAACAAAATTTAGTTTCTCATTAATTATATTTGCATTTACATATGTATTGTATAATTTGCTTGTTTGGCTTGTTGGGTCTTGTATGTTTGTCATATATTGATGTCTAAAACATTTACTAGAACTTATACTTTGTGATTGTCCAGATTTTAATATTGTAACTCCCACTACGTCCCATTTATAAAAGTATGCTGTATTTTGTCCCGCATTTGTATATGAATTTGCAAGTAATTTTGCTCCTCCAACAATTGCTTTATATTGGTCGTTCCATGGTATTAATAGTTCATTTTTCTTTTCCACAGTCATATCAGCTTTACCATTTTTAGCATATTCTAATCCTTTTGCAATAGGACTTCCACCATCACTTGCTGCATAATTATAAAAGTTATAGTACCCCTCATAACCAGGATATTTTCCACTAACTGAATCGCTACCTTTTGAACCAACTTCTTGTATTATTTTTGTTGCTATACTATATGGACTCATTCCACTTTGTTTTGCTGCTTCCAAAATTATTTCTTCATATGACATTTCTCTTTCTTTGCCATTTACTGTAACTTTTACTTTTTTATTTTCCATAAAAGTTCCTTTAATTACACTTGATATTCCGTCCTACTGTATGTATTTTTTCATTATATGAAATCTCTAAAAATTGAAATATTTTTACATCACTTGATAAAAAGTTTCTTGGATCCATATAATATTTTATAATATCTACTGATGCACAAGCATATCCTGTTGCAACATTTCCACAACTACATTTCCATAATGGATCTGCACTATTTATAACTCTATTATGACCATGATCCGTTTCATTTGCAACAAGTTCATTCCAATCTATTCCTGTATAATATGCATCAAATGTCCAATTAGGATGATAACTTTGTATTTCTTTTAAATAATTTTTATAATCTTCTGGGAAAGCTTCTATCCCACTTTTTACATATTGATTATATGTACTTGCTGCCTCCGTAACATTAAACATTCCCATGATGCTATAAGCAAGCAAATATACAATAAGTATTATTATTAGTATCTTTTTATTAAAAAGCTTGATAAAATCTAGCATTTTAACCTCCAAATTCGTTTCTAAAATTGTCCAATTTTGGTATAATAAGTATATCATTGTTATAAATTGTAAGTCAATAAATTTGACGGTTGTAATATAATTGTAATATTACAAAAGACCTCACCAATTTTTAATTGGTGAGGTCTTTTAAAACATTTATTTCCAGAAACTAAAAACAACCTACAAACTTTATAAGTTCGCAAGTTGTTATAATTTGGTGCCTTAGCAAAGGACGTATGCGAAAAATTCCTTGCTACATCGCACTCTATTATCCGTTTCAAAATTAGTTATAGCAATAGTTTCAAAGATATGTATACCCCATCGGTGTTTTTTTGTCTATTACTATGTTTTTAATTTAACATAAGTTTTTATGTTTGGCAATAGTTATTAGCAAAAAATTTAAATTTCTAACTTATTTTTTCTTCTAGCTCTTTTATAGAAATAATTGGAAAATTAACTTTTTTGTATCTAGAAGTCATTACTTTATTAAATATCATATATGGAACTACTTTATAACCAGTAACATCACTAAATCCATAAGACCTAAGTACTGACTTGTAATTTTCATTCATAAAATCTATTCTTCTTTGAAATTTCTCATCATATTTATGTTCTAAAAAAAAGTTTCGTTGTTGTGCAAACATTTCATAAAAACTTCCTACTCTATTTAATACTTTGCTTTCTATAATCCATATTCTTTTAGATATATCATCTATTGCAATAATATCATAATCTCCTAAATCTATTGGATAATTTTGTTTTCTATCAATTTTATATAATTCTACATTGACTTTAACAAAAGATATTCCTTTCTTTTCAAAAATTTCCTTTATATCATAAACCATTTTATTTTCATATCTTTTTTTCCAAATCAAAATTTCTTTTGTTGTTTTATTTAATCCTATTTCATATGGCAACATAAAATTAAGTATTCCATTAAACCACATATCATGAATATTTTTTATTATTACAGGTGAGAAAATTAATTCATCATTCGTACATAATATTGGCTTAATCTCAAATCGATTATCTCTATTTTCTCTTTCGTTTATAGGAAGATAAAAATCTGTTTTATTTTTACATGTCTTTAAATTAGTAGCATCTATTGTTAAAAATTCTATTATTTTTTCTATCTTTTCTATTGAATATTTCTTACCTTCTAATGAGTCTGTCAATTTTTTAAAATCTTCTATTGTTTGTTTTTTATTTATCTTATAAACATTTGGACTAATCTGAGTATTAGTATAATCCAAAAAATGAATTTGAAAATAATCACAAATTTCAAATAAATCTTTTAAATCTATTTCTGTTTCATCTTTGAATGTTTCTAACACTTTTTCTAAATACTTATTGTCTTCAGCATCATTAGCAATAGTGTAATCATTTTTTGAATAAACTCTTTTACTATAATCTCCATCTTCTATTTTATCAATAATATTATCTACTACATATTCGTAGTCTATTTCTACATGTGCTTCATTATCTGTAAAATGACATATATCAGCACTATCATTTAAAATAATTAGCCAATGCGATAATGCTAATAATTTATTTAGTTTTTCATTGTCAATTTTTTTCTCTGAATCTCTTTTTAAAAAAAGATTTGTTTCAATTAAGTATAAAATCGTTCTTACATTTCTTCTTTCGTTTTCTCGTTCTTCAATTATTTTGTTTTGCACTTCATTTAACACTTCTTCTGTAACATTAGTAATCGAATCATATCTTTTTCTATGAATATTTATTGTATGTGTACTACTAGAATATAATTCTAATAATTTATAATGTAAATCAATTTGATTATACTTAGCAACTTCATTTTCAAAAAATGAAATTAAATCTTTTTGCATACTTCTGACTATCTTATTAGCATCTTTTCCATAATATTCGCCAAGTTGAATATTGTTGTTTAAACATATTTTAGCAATATCTTTCTTCGCTAGTAAAAATGATTTCGTATCCACATTAAAATATTTATTTGAATGATTATATATATAATCTATTTCAATTTGCACAATATCTACTTCTTTTTTCTCTAAATTAGTAGTATCTAAATGTTCTATTAATTTTGAATATATTTCCGAAAAATATTTACTCAATGGTAAAAATAATTCTTTGACATATTCATTTTCAATACTACGATTATCGCATTCCATAATGTCTTTATATAATTTTTCGTAGTTAACAGTATATCTAATATTTATGCAACTAGAATTAATAATGCAATCACTATAAACATAATTTCTATTATCATCAAACTTAAGCCCAACCTTTTTCGCATAACTCTTTGGCATAAACATTATTTCAAGAAAATTATTACCAGTAGAAACAATTTCATCAAGAAAATTATTACAGGTTTTCATTTTTCTTAAATTGATATCATCAATTAAACTAATTACTTGTCTATATTCTTCTATATCTTTAGCATTAAAAAATATAACATTATGTGCAAAAAAACATACTCCATTATTTTTCAAATATTTTATATAACCAAAGAAAGTAGGATGTATTTTATTTGTATATCTATAAATATTGTTATTTTCTCTTTCAATATTCCATGAAAATGGACTTGATAACAAAAATTCATCATTATTATTCCATGGATACTCTTTAAGTGTATTCTCAAAATAGTCCATTACATATTCATCTGAAGTGTTAATTCCTGTATCAATCATTCCAAATTGAATGGCTCCTTTTGCAAACATATGGTTAAATGATTTCCACATTAAAAATCTACTAGAATCTCCACCAAAACCTATCATCTGTTTATAATCTTTTTGATCATTATAATCTATATATTCAACTATTTCATTTATATCTTTCATAAATAAAAGCATATATACTAAATCTAATGCTGAACATTTTAATACATCATTCTGTCTATTTTCTCCAAATACAAATCTTGTTTCACTCAAGTTTACAAAACTATCATGAATAATAAATTTCACCTCGCATTTTTTTGTAACTGTAATTCCTTGATATCCTTTTTCATTTCTCTTTACTGATTCCATTATTTTTAAATTATCATTTTTTGCAAGTTCTAGTATCTTTGCAATTTCGCTTTTTAAATCATTATCATTTTCTAATCTATCCTTATTGATTCCAATAAGGATAGTAGAGTCAATCGTTCTCCATAAAAAAGTATATGGAATTTTAAATAGCGACTTATCACATATATTAACTGGAAAATATAAAAAAGGAAATTCTCCTTGATCCATTTTAGAAATTTGGGATAAAACATCGATTATTCCCAAGTTTGCAAGTTCAATTTTCTCTTCTTTAGATAACTTCTTATATAATTTATCAAATAAATCTATTAAAATAGAAGTATTATAAAGTGGGTATTTACTTCCCTCATATTCAATAAAATGTTCTTTTTCTATATATCTTTCACAAGAAGTAACAATATTGTCAATTTCATTTAACAACTCAAAATCTAATTGTTTAAAGTATTCAATAGTTCTATTAAATAATGCTTTTGGGGGTAAAACAAATCTCATTTCAGTTTTTTCATCAGATACATTATATCTTTTAAAAAATTCTATAGTATCTGAATTATATTTTAATACTTTATTAACTTCATTAGTTAGTGATGTCTTGATAGCTAATGGTTTTAGAAAATATAATTGAGCATAAACTGAATTATAACCAGTTCCTAATATAACATTATAAACATTATTTTCAAATTTAAATTGTACAGTTCCAAAATCTTCTATTATTGGATCATCTAAATAGTCAATATCTAATATCTCTTTTATTCTTCCAAAAAATTCATTAAATTCATTATAGTTTTTTATTGTTTTAATACCATCTCTATTACAAGTTTTCAATCCTAAATTTAATGTTAATTGAGACTGTAATGCTGATCGATTATTTATGCAAATATTTATGCAATATACCGAACTAAGTAAATCACAAAACAAATATTCCTTCATTATATCATTTATTTTTTCTAAATCTTCTTCTATATTAGGAAAATCTTTAGAATATTTTTTCTTCATTTATCTTTTCACCACTTTCTATATTTTAAAGTCATTGCTTAAATGGTTCCACACTGTGGAACCACTTTATTTCTTATCTTCAAATTCTTCTTTTTGTTTTTCAATTTCCCTTGCTAATTCTTCTTCTGTTGGTAAATATAATTGATATTTTGAAGCAAATAAATTCTTATTATCATTGAGAACAGAATATTTTACTATTGTATCTTTTTTATCTGAACATAGTATTATTCCTATTGTTGGATTATCATCTATTGCTTTTATCTCATTATCATAATATCTAACATAAAAATCCATTTGTCCAATGTCTTGATGTGTTAGCTTGTCTAATTTTAAATCAATTAAAACGAAACATTTCAATACATAGTTATAAAATACCAAATCTATATAAAAATTATCTCCATCTACATCAATTCTTCTTTGTCTTGCTACAAAGGAAAAACCTCGCCCAAGTTCTAATAAAAATTCTGAAATATGTTCAAGTAAATTAGATTCTAAGTCCTTTTCTAAGAATCTCCTATCCTTTATGTCTAAAAACTCTAGAACATAAGGATCTTTAATAAAGTCTTGCACTTTTTCTTTTTTCTCCAAAACATCTATTTCTTTTTTCACTTCTGCTTTGTTATTTTCACTCGTTGATAATAACCTTTCATAGTAGAAACTATTTATTTGTCTTTCTAATTGTCTAACACTCCAATTTGATTTTATTGCTTCTTCTAAATAAAAATTTCTTTTATTTTCATCATCAATATTCATTATTAAACGATTATGACTCCAACTCAACTGGTTCCACGCTGTGGAACCAGTTCTATAAGTTAAATAAAACTTCTTCATTTTCTTTAAATTTGGTACACTAAATCCTTCTCCAAATTCTATACTTAACTTTTCTGAAAAAGATTTAATTATTTCATTTTGAGATGCTTCTAAATTATAGTTTTCAATTAGTTCATTTATAGTAGAACCAATTTCAAAATACAACTCCACCATTTCATAATTTACATTTTTAACAACATTTTTCTTTGTCTTCATAATTAATGTATTTATTTTATTGTAGTAATTTCCAAATACTTCGTCTTGTCTTACTATATCACTCATCTTTCACGCTCCTTTATCATTTACATATTTTCAATTTGCTCTTTTAATAATTCTAGTGCGGACATTTCCATCAACCCATCTAAATCCCCATTTTCTGCCCATTCAAAATATTCAAATTCAGTTCCTTCATCTTTTTCAGAACAAGTATATTTTACAAAATAATCACCATTTAACCTTTTTAATGTAAATGTCTTTGGTGGATTAAATTCAATCATTTTGTATTTATTCCATTCTTTACTATTTATTCCAATATTTCTTAATTGTGTTCCTAATTTAACTGGTCTTTCTTCTGGAATTTCTTCCTTAATTGAAGTAATCCACTTTGGAACATTATTTGACTCTAACGAATATTCAAATACCTCTTTTACAGGTCTGTTGATAAATATTGTTAATTTATTTTCTCTCATTGCTCAATCCTCCTTAAATATAGCTTACTATCTCTTCAAATGTATCATATCCGCTTTCACTATTGATATGTCCTGCATTTGGTATTAAAACTTGCTCTGTTGCAATAGTATCTGCAAATTCCTTTTCTACTTCATATTTTACATATGGATCATTGTTTGAATAAAAACATATTATTTCATTTGCATATTTCTTTACATCTTCCAAATTATCAAAATACATTGTTTTATTAACTGTATCATATTCTTCGTTTATTCCTAAATAATTGTTAAATCCACATACCAATATTAATTTTTTTACTTTTAATTTATTCTCTACTAAAAATTTGCAAACAAAAACTGGTGCAATACTATGCGCTATTATAGTTGTGTTTTCATTAATCAATCCTAAATCAAAATAATATTTAAGTAATTTACTCCAATTTTCATAATTTTGGTAACCTACCCCTATTGGAAATTGTGGCACATATACTTGTTTTTCATCAGATGATATAAAATCTTGTAGCCAACTAAACCAATTTCCAAATGGGCTTCCAAAACTTCCATGTATTATAAAATAATTTTCCATTTACTTTTCCTCCAATTAATATTTTGTTATTTTCTATCTTTTAAATAGTTCTTTACTGTTTGAATTACTTCACTATGCACTTTGCCATTACTGACAACTGCTCCATTTATGCTTTCATCATATCTTTGTTCATTTCCAAATAAATCTGTAACTGTTCCACCTGATTCTTCAACAATGACTTTAACTGCTGCAATATCACAATTTTTATGTTTTGTACCTGGAAAAATAGCAAGAGTAAAATCGCCAGAAGCAACGCACATACAAGCTCTTATAATACTTCCTAATCCAATAATATATGTTTTATTTCCTAATTCTTGTAGTACATTAGATATATTATAATCTGCTCCAACCCATAAATCATAATGACATACAGTTTTCATATCATCTAATTCATAATTATTGACAGTTATTTTTTCTCCATTTTTATATGCTCCCTTTCCTTTTATAGCAGTATATAAACTATCAGTAAATGGGTCATATACTACTCCAACTTTTGATTCTCCTTTTATAACTAATGCTAGTGAAAATACTGCTACTGGAATATGTCTAGCATACATTGCTGTTCCATCAACTGGATCACATACCCATACATAATCACTTTTACCAAATTGTTCTTCCTCTCCATCTACTGAGTGAGAAGGATATTTTTCTTTAACTTGTTTTATTAAGTATGAATTTATTTCTGTATCTGCTAGTGTTACAATTGTTTTATCTCCTTTATAACTTGCACCATTATTCTGCTTAAAATATTTCATCATTACTTCGCCAGCATATTTTGCCATATCTTTTGCGAAGTCTAAATATTCATCTAATGTTTCCATACTAATTTTCCTCCAATTTCATTGCATTACCTATAACTTTTTTATTCTATTTCAATACTCTCATCATTTTCTAGTATTTCATATTCAACTTCATATTTTTCAAACATTTCTTTTATAAAATCAAAATCTGGTGGGAATGCTGGATTATCCATATGAATTGGAATTGTTAGCACTGCTCCTACTTCTTTTGCATATAAGGATGCTTCAAATGCTGACATTGTTAATCCATGTCCTGTTACAGGAATGCATAGAATATCTGCTTTATAGTCATTTTTAAAACAAATAGTATCACTTGTTGTATATAATCTGTTTTTTTCATCATCTATAATATATCCTACATTTTCGTGTACCTCTTTTGCACCTTTTAATAATGGTTGGTACCCATGTATTGCATGTACTACTTCTATTTTTATATTCTCTAATTCTATAATATCATTTTCTTTAATAATACTTATTTTTAAACTTTTATTTGCTTCTGCAACTTCTTTTGTAGAATATATTATTATATTTTTATTTAGTTTTTCTAATATTTCAGTATTACAATGATCTGGATGTTTATGTGTTATTAAAATAATATCCACATTATTCCAAATATCAAAATATTCTTCTTTGTATTTCAAGTTTCCTGGATCTACTAAAATTTTCTTTCCTTTTGTTTCAATTAACAAACATGATTGCGGAAATTTTGTAATTTTCATAATTTATCAAACCTCTCCTTAACTTTTACTCTTTTTATATATTTATATCACAATTTTCAATATTTTAATAGCTTTTTATTGATATTTCTATAATAAATTAAAGGCTGTTACTTTTATATATAACAACCTCTAATATTCTTATCTTGCGTTTCTATCTTTTTTCTTTGTTTTAGTAATATCTTCTTGTCCATTCTTCATTTGCATTTCAATTTTTATTACTTTTTTAACCTTTGGTGTATCTTCTAAAATATAGTTTGCTGTTTTTAGATTTTTTCTATACTTATTTAGTATTGTAGTGCATTCATTTCGCTTTTCTTTGTATTCTCGTATTAATTTATCATCTGTGCAATTTCTTAATTTATTTCTGTATTTTTGTCTTAAACTAGTAACATCTTCAATATCTTTTTCAGTTTGTGAAATATAGCTTTTTACATCTTCTGTTGTTTTTAGTTTTGCTGTTACTATAAGTCTAATTTCATTAGAATATCGTTCCATTTTTCTTACTTCTTGTTTCATTTCTGGAGATAGTGGCTGATAATTTTCTCTTTTGGGTAGCAGTCCTAATAAGTGAAATAGCAGTAGAAATAGCACATCAATTCCTTTCATTTTACTAATATCCTTGAATTTACCTTTATATTTATAAACTTTGTATCTTTGTTTTTTCTTTTTAGGGTATATAAATTCCATATATCTATTTTGATAATAATATGGATTGTGTTCAACTTTGTTTGCAATATTCTTTGGCAAATACTGTTCTCCTAAACGATACATTCTTATTGCTTTTTTATCATTTATTGAACGAATCGTTGGATATTTTCTGTTATAGTCATCATTGATTATATAACCTTTTTTATGCATTATCTTTTTAAATTGTCCATAATTTATACACATTTCCATTGCTTCATCAATAGCTTGTCTTATTACATTATACTTTGTTGGTTCTCCTCGTTTTTCCGCAAAATATATACTTCTTGGTGTTTTTCCTGTTGGCTTTTCAATAACTGTTAGTCCATATTCTCTACATAGTTTATCTGATAACTCTCTGAAATGATAATATGCTCCTTTATTACAATTAAATTTCTTTCCTGTAAACATATTAACTGAATTTACTACAAAATGATTATGATATGTGCCAGTATTGAAGTGCGTTGCAACTACTACTTGATATTCACTCCACATTTTTTCTGCAAGTTTTACTCCAATTTCGTGTGCTAATTCTGGTGATACTTCTCCTGTTTTAAAACTTTGATATGCGTGATAAGCAATATTTCCTGTGCATTTGTCAAACCTATTTTGTACTGTCCACATTTCTTCATAAGCTGTTTTGGCTTTACAATTTATACCAGTTACATACATAGTTTTTTCGTTTTTATCAATAGTTTTCTCATCATTTTCTGCATATTTTAATACTTGTTTTAAGTCTGCAAATGTTGTTTTCTCTGGATTCTTTGCATAGCTTATTACTCGTGATATACTATCTTTAATTGCCCATATTTTCGTTGTTGCCACTCACATCATCTCCGTTTTTATAATTATAAATATCAAGAAAATCACTTTGCATTTTTGTTATTTTTTCTTTTATTTCTTCATCACTCATATAAGAAAATTCATTTTTTAATTCAATAATTCCATTGTAAATTTTACGAAGTTCTTCATCTGGTATTGAATAAATTTCTTTTTGTAATCCAGATTTTCTTAAATATGATGATAAGTTTAAGTTACTCTTTTTAGCATTTCTTTGTAGTTTTTTCTTTTCATTTTCACTTACTCTAACATTAATTCCTATTGTTCTATTTCTCATAATTTTTCACTTCCTTTTTCATAAATTTTCGTTCTATTTTCTTATAAAATCTTTCTAAAAGTTTTCAATTTTTATTCAATTTTTTGTTTCATAAGGTAGGGGTTATAGGGGATAAAAATCCCCTTTCAGCGTAAGCTGTCGGTTTTGTGGCAATACAAAACCTATGCTCGTTACACTTATAGACATTAAATATGGCAATACATTTGTCTGTTTGCTCCTACCAATAATTTCTTATACATATATTAGTTCATTTAATATAATTTCTTCCGCTGTATTTTTAAAATTATTCATCATACTAACCCAATAAAGTTGATCTGTATTTTTCATTTTTTCTGTTAGATTATTTTGCTGTTTTAGTTGTTCAATTATAATGTCGATTCTCTTTTCTGCTGTTTCTTGAATCTCTTTTAAATGTTTATTCAGAGTTCCTTTTGTAAACATTATCATATATTCTGCTTTTTTATTTTCTTTTAAGAAATTTAATCTTATTCTTCCATACTTATTTAATATAATTTTTTCTTCTTTCTCTAAAACTAAATTGGGCATATAATAATCTCCAACCTTTGTGTATTCAATTCCATATTTATTTTCAATTTTGTTTTCTTTTACTTCTTTATTTTCCATTTTCAATTCCTCCATTTTTTTAATTTTCTCAACTAACTTTTTCTCGTTCTTTTACTCTAATTGCTCCTACAATTCTATTTGCTTTTTTCTGTGGAAATTGTTTATCATCACTTATTAGTTCCACTAATTTAAAAAGTTTTTCTCCATTATCATTTGTTTCATCTATTGTAAGATATTTTTTCTGATAGCCTTTCTTTGGTTCATCTAATCTCGCTACTTCATAATATGAAACTTCGTAATACTCATTAAGCCTATCAATATATTCTTGTAGTTCTTGCTTGTCCATCATAACTGTTGTTCTAACTTCTTTATCTTTTTCATCTGCAATAGTCATATCAAACATTCCATTTTGCATTAACTTGTATATCTGGTTAATAAATGTTTTTCTTAATTTCAAATTAACTAGCTTGTAGTTTCCTTTGCTATCTTTTTCAACTGTAATACTTTCTAAAAACTTTGAAATAAATTCTTGTTTTTCTTCTTTATCTTTACTCTTCCATTCTGCCATTAGCATATCGTAAAATTTATTAGAACGTATTAACTTTTCTTTTTCTACATCTCTATCTGCCATTAAATGTTGTGGGCTAAAACTTTGTTTATTTAGGTCTATTGTTTCAATTCGTTTTTGTTCTAATAATTCTAATTTTTCATCTATTGCTTTATATTCTTTTGAAAATTCTTCTACATCAACGATTTCTTTTAAATATGCCTCTTTTATTCTGCTCTTTTGATTTTTTAATGTGTTTATTTCTTTATCAAGTTTATCTGTATTCTTCTCTTTTTTATCTGCTAAAACAGGATAAAAGTATTTTTTTACTGTCATATCATATTCTATTAAATCCATTATCATTGGCATAACTTGTTCTTCTATTAAATCTTCACGAAGATAGATTTTACAGTCTGAACAATGATAATACATATACTTTTTCTTTTTACCACCTGTTCCTTTACTGCCCATTATTTTCCCACATTTAGGGCATTTCATTTTTTGCATAAAGATATATACTCTATCTCTACAATATGCTCTTTGATTTTTCTCTTTCTGCATTTGTATATCTTCAAACATTGCTCTTGTTATAATTGGTTCAACAACATTAGGATATATTACAGGATCTTTTCCTTGTTCTTTTGCCACTCTTTTAAATCTTTCATAATCTCCCACATAAATTTTGTTATTTAGTATTTTTTCTATGGTAGAATCATCCCATTTTTTAGGCTCTAAAACTTTTCCCTCGTTTAGAATATTTGCTATTGTTTGATAACTTTTACCTTGTAAATATAGATTAAATATTCTAATAACAATATCTTTTGTAGTTTCATCAATTACCATTTTCTTTGTTGTATCTCGTTTATACCCTAGTGGGCAAGTTCCGTGGAATATGACCTGACTTTATTGCTCCTGTTAAGCCAAATTTTGTTCTTTCTGATACTATCTCAATTTCTAACTGAGATAAAACTGTTAGCATTCTTACAAAGAATCTTCCATTAGCTGAAGATGTATTTACATCATCTACATCTTCTTATGACAAAAATAAGAAAATATTGATATTTAGTAGCTTTCGCCTATAATTTAAAAATTTTTTAAAGGAGAATTAATATTATGAAAAATGAAGAATTAAAAAAAGAATTTACAGATGAAAAGACTGGAATAAGTTATACATTAGTTGGAGATTATTATCTTCCAAACTTAACTTTAGAACAAGAAGAAAAAATTACACTTAATAAATATGGATTATTAAGGTTAGATTATTTGAAAAAACACAAAAAAGCTGATTATATAATACTATTTATGAATAAAGAACTTAACCAACATTTAAAAGAAGTACAAGAAATAGCAAAAACAAGAGTAAATAAACTAATAGAACAATTAAAGTCTGAAAGTGATTTAACTGAAGATATGAAAAATACTGATATGCTTTATTGGGTTGGAACAATGAATGCAATTAAAAATCAAGCTGAGGAAATTGTTTTAAAAGACCTAATTTATGTATGATAAAAGTTGCTCTATTTTCAAATATAAATGCCTTAAATTTGATTTTGGTGCTTAATTGAATAGAAACAAAATTAACTACTTGTAGTTTTATAACTATGAGTAGTTTTTTTATGTTCAAAAGAGAAATGCAACACCTCTTAAAAAGTGTTTGGTGTGATGAGCCGATGCTATAAAGTTCATTCGTATTTGTATAAGCAGTCTAATTATACAAAATGCGTGAGTGAGAATTTAGAACACAGACTCACAATAATAAAAGAGTATTCGGTGGCAAAACTTGAATGGATTTGTAATTGTAAAAAGTTTGGGCAAGTATGAACAAAGATACTTAATTGTATCAGCAATTATAGTAGCAAAGCTACTTACTAGACTACCTATGAAACGAGGCGAATGACCGACGGTTTCTAAAATATAGGTGTAATAATTCTTTATTCAACATAAGGGATTATTACACCTAATTCTACTTCGCTCTTTCACTCTGGTTTCTACTATGGGTGGCTTTAATTTTAACTAAATTGCAGAATGCAAATTTAGTTAAAACGTAAAAAATGCAAATGTATTTTTTAGGAAAAGGGGTGTGGGGAAAATTAAATTTTCCCTGCCACACGAAGACTTTTTTGCAGTAGGCTAAAAAAGTCTTGTAGTGTGTTACAACACAATTTGAGATAGAGCAAAATTAAGAAAATTTATTCGTGTATATTAGCACGAGCAAGGAGGAAAAAAATGAGTTATGCAATAATAAGAAATACAAAGTACAAAAGAGAAAATCTAAAAGGAATCTTTAGACATAATGAGAGAAAAAATCAAAATTATTCTAATAAAAATATTGATAAAGAAAAATCATATCTGAATTATGCCTTAAAATCTCCAAAATATAGTTATGAAAAGGAATTTGACAGAATAAGAAAAGAATATAATTTAAAAGGTCAAATTAAAACTGTGAGTAATATTGCTTGTGAATATATAATAACATCTGACAAGCAGTTTTTTGAAAAAATAGGTCAAGAAGAAACAAAACGATATTTTAAAACAGCATATCAATTTGTAGCTGAATATAAAGATTTAGGCGAACAATATATTTTATCTGCACAAGTGCATAATGATGAGGAAACTCCACATTTGCACTTGATTTTTTTACCTGTTGTTCACAAAAAAGATAAAAAAGGCAATGATATTGATAAATTAGCTTGTAGTGAGTTTTGGAAAGAAAAAGATAGTTACAGAAGATTACAAAATGCTTTTTACGATTACATGGTATCACATAATTTCAAACTAGAAAGAGGTTTGCCAAAAGAAGAAACTAACAGACAACATTTAGACTTAAAGGAATTTAAGCAAATAACTAATTTTGAAAATACAAAAGAAACATTAAAAAATATTAAGTTAGAATTGCCAGAAGTTCCAGATATAAAAGACTTTAAAAGGTTATCTTTTAATAGAGATGAAAAGATTTTAGAAGAAATCATAAAACCAAAAGATGAGGTTATTGAAAAATTATATCAAGCTAATGTTACTTTACAAGAAAAATTATCAAGACAAGCTAATATTATTGATGAGGCTGAAAAGTATCAAAAAGAAAGAAATTCTATAATTGCTGATAATAGAGAACTTCATAATCAAGTAAGTAATATTAAAGCAGAATATAAGAAAAAAGAATTTGATATTGAATGGAAATATAAAAGTAAAATCAAAATTTTAGAAAAAGAAAATACTCATTTACACAAAATAATAGATAAATTCTATGAAACTATTGATAAATTTATACTTTGGGTTTGTCATAAATTTGGAGTTGGCGAATCTAAAGAATTAGTTAGAAATTTTGAAAAAGAAACTCGTACTTTTATCGATCCTCAAAAACAATTAAAACGTGAAGAATTGGAAAATGACTATGAACTAAGTAAATAAGACAAAGACTGAGCCTAGAGTACATTACTTTAAGCTCAGTCTTTATCATTTTACAACTATTTATGTTCTATTATCGTTTTATTCTAAATAATCTCTTTATTAGCCTTATAATCCAATTTTCTTTTTTTGCTTCGACAAGAGCAACTTCATTAACATGTGAATAATTAGTAATATCCTTTTTTCTATTCTTAAATAAGTCATCTGGATTATATTTAACATTATATTGTTCTTCTTGTAATTTTTTATCATAATCTTTATACTTTTTAAATAAAAAATATATTTTCTTTGATATTTCATAATTTTCATCTGATACCTTATATTCTTTTTCAGTAATCATATATACTTCTCCTATCTTCCATTTTCATTATGCTCTAGTTTTATTGAACATTCTAATTGGCTTATATAGTTATCTACATCTATACCTACTCTTAGATTTGTAACATTTGTCCTACTTACTCCATTACCTATGTCCTCAAGAGTCACAGAATCCCTTACGTTTTCATTTTCTTGTGTTAATAACTTAGTTATTATCTGTATATTGTGCTGTCTCAATTTTTCATCTTTCATTTTTTCTAATGAAGAACTAATTTGATTTAACATATCTTGTAATCTTTCGCTTGAGAAGTATTCTTCAGTTAAATAACTATGTCCTCTAGTACCTGTTCTATTATTTCCAAAATTTGTTATTATACTAGATAATAATGAAGTATCATGTGTCTGTAAATATTCTTCAAAACATTGCTTAATTTTTTCACTTTCAGCTTTAGCACATTTTTCTCTATTTATTTTTACTATAGGTACTCCAAAATTTTTAGCAGCTTTCAATGATTCTTGCCATTTTCTTTTCTCATCATTTAAAATTGATTTTACTTCTGGATTTTCCATGTCTATATTATCTAAATCATCAAATTCCTCAAAGAATACTATGAAATCAGGATTCTTTTTATAAAACTCTCCATTTCCTAAATCTCTTCGTTCATATACTAATTCATTATATTGCCCTCTTGTAGAATTTATAAATTCCTCTGGATTTGATAAAGTTGAAACTAGTTGTGGAGCCATAACATGATATTGATTGTCAGAAGCCATATCTTTATTAGATCCACCATAAAACATTTCTTCTTCAAAATTAGAAAATCCTAAACAAATATTGCTAATTTTAGCTGTAGTTAAATTATTATTTGCAATTAGAGAACAACTACTTGTATGTGCCATTATTTTTTTACTATTCCAGTATGTTGAATAATTTTCTTTATCGGAAAAATTATCTTGATATGCACCTACAGCTGTCATACATATCTTGAAATCAGTTCCAGCATCATATACTGAAATTCCACCATCCTCACTTAATCTATTAAATTGTTCAATAGGAGTAAATGCTCTGTTAAATTCTTTTGCAAATAATTCTTTTAATTCTCCATTAAATACTGCTGTTCGCAAATAATCTATTTTTATATCGTTTTCTCTTGTATATTCATCATATATTGCTATTAACTTATCTGGATTATCTTCACTATTAATTTCTGTCAAAGCCAAATACATTAAACATTGCCTTTGACTATCTGCGTTTATTTCAATCCCATATAAATTATATTTTGCTAATACATCTCTAGTTTCTTCTAATGTCATTCCATATGTAGACATCAATATTGATTCTTTAATTACATCAATATTTTTATCTTCTCTATTTCTTTGTTCATTAACAAATTTGTTACAAGTTTCTCTTATTATTGTTTCTACATTATTTATATCATCTATACTCCTTATACTATTTGAAATTTCTCGTGTTTGAGAAGTATATAATCCACCCTTTGTATATAACCATAATAATTTACTACTTATATCATCATTTAGTTCTCCTCCATTTTGTATATATTGATATAATTCCTCATTTAATTGTTCGTAATCACTTATATTAATAGATAGATAAAACAGCTTTGATACTATATCTTGCGTATCATTTTCTATTTTTCTATATAATATCTTAAAAATTTCAAGATTTTTTTCATTCATTCTAAGTATTCTATCTTGAAATACACTTTCATTTTCTGCAGTTATAAAATCCAATATTTGTGGACTAAAAAAATTATATTTATCAGACAAAATTTTAGGTCGCAATGTCTTCGTTATATCTTCATTATTTGCAGATAGTTTATCAAACTTTTCTTTTTCATCTTCTGAAAATGGATATTCACTAAATAACTTTTGTGCCAGTTCAAAATCACACAAAACTTGTGCTAAATATATTTTATCGTCATAGCTATCAAGCAAATCAATATATTTATCTACATTTGCATATTTTTCATAACTTTTTTGATTAATATCTGTATCAAAATAAGCCAAAAATTCTTCGCTTTCCTCATACTCCCTTATAAAATCTTCAATTTCATATACTCTATCTTTTTTACTTACATTATCTAATCTTTCTAAGAGTTCTCTCATCTTCTCTTGCATTTCTTTGGTATTATTCATTGCTAATCTCCTAAATATATTTTTTACGCAACTTTTATCCCTGTATCAATTATTTCTTGCACAAAAGGATTTCCCTCTTCAAAATCTTTTACTTTTATTGGGTGTGGCTCTATTCTTAAATCTATATTTTGTGTCAACATCATTAATTCTACCATTAAATCAAAAACATTATTATCACTATTAATAATAATAGCTATATCTATATCACTATCTTCATGATTTGTTCCTTTTGCATAAGAACCAAATAAATATACTTCTTGAATATTATAATGTTTTGATATTTCTTTAATATATTCTTCTACACTTTTTAAAATATCTATATCAATATTTCTTTTAGCCATGACCTAACCTCCTCTATATTGTTTATTTGTTCAGATGTATATTCTTTCGTACATCTTTCATAAAACTCATTTTTATAATCTTCATATCTGGCACTTATATTAAATGAATTACAAGTCATTAAAATTTTTGTTTTTCTCTCATCTAATTCAATATTACATCTTTCTGCTAATATGTTCAAATTATGAATTTTAGGTGGATATGGGTTATCTTGATTTACTTTAGCATATATTGCTTTTAATAATTTTTCAATCGTTAAATGCCCTATAAATAAAGCCCATGTATATTGTTCTGTTTCAAAATTCTTTTTCATTGATTCATAATCTCTATCAGAACTTTCAATCCAATAATTCATTAAATCTACACTATTCATATATTTTCTTCCTTTCAATATATTCTTATTATAGCATTAAAGTTAAATTTTTACTACATTTTATTGACAATTTTTTGTAAAGCTATTTATTTTCTTGTAACCACTTATAAACCTCATCTTCAGTAAGTTCTCCATGTTTTAGTTTTGTAATTTTTTCTTTAGCTTGTTTTTTCCAAGTTTCAAACTCTTTTTTTAGTTTTTTATCATCTTTGTTTTTATTTACTATGCCAAATTTTTGTTGATATGTTTTTCTATATTCTGTATATGCTGATTTTTCTTGTAATCTCTTGTTATAAGAAAGTATCGCTCCTTGTTCTCTACAAGTCTTTCCATTTTCTTTTGGATAATCACAATAAATCTCATCTAGTCTTGAATTTGGTATAAAATACATTCCACAGTTTTGACATTTCTTAATTGGGTAATTATCTGTTTTTGATAATTCCTCCAATATAGCATAACAAACACTTGATATATCATTACTTTTATGAGTATTTACCATAGATATAAGCATACCTTCTTCTTTTAGTTTTTTTAGTAGGTCAATATCTGCTGAATTTCCAAGTTCTTCATATTTATTAGAATAATTATCTTGTATTACTTCATCATTTTCTATGTAAGAATATAGTTTGCCTTTTCTCTTTATAAGATATACTGCATATCTTTGTGAATGTGTGAATGGCTTTAATTCTTCATTTTCATTTATATTATATATGTAATTGACTGCATCTGTTATTTGTTCTTGTATGTATATAAGTTGTTCTTTTAAGTTTTCATATATCCTTTTTGTTTCTTTTAGGTATGTTTCGTCATCTTCATATTTTCCTTTTAGTTCAAATTTATAATCTTCATCTATGTCTTTTAATATTTCAAATCCATAAGCATAAAAGAAATCTTTATAAGTAATTTCATAAGTAGATAAATCAGCATTTAAAAACCTTAATAATAATAGTCCTAATCTTTCTATGTAAGGAAAATATAAAGTACCTGGTTGTTTTAGTCCCATATCTGTACCTTCATCTTCTTTCCACTTTATATATCTTGTTCCTCCACCTTTAGTACGTCCGTTTTTATGATTATTTTTTTCTTTATCATTAAAATCAAATGAGAAATCAGCTTTATAAAAATACATTGGTGTAGAATAATATTCTTTCTTTTCATCTTTATTAAACCAAATATAAAAATCATCAAAATGTTTTACTTCTGGCAAATCAATACTCATTTTAATATTTTCCTCCGTTTCTATAAAGTTCTATTAAGTTTTATTAAAAACAATTTCAACTTTTTTAATAATTGTTATTGACATTCTAATTATATTATACTATAATTAGCTTAATAATACAATACTTTTTGGAATAATTATTGTTTTAAGTTGTAGACAAAAAATTCACTACAACTAATTTTAAAAGAAACGGAGGTGATTACAATAGATAAAATAGCTGAAATAAATAGACTTTTTTATGAAGAACATTTAAGACCAACAGATATTGCTAAACAAATTGGTGTCGGTAAATCATATGTAACAAAAATTATTCAAAAAGATGAGAGATATATTGAAGAAAAGGAATACCGAGCCTTGCAAAGCAAAGAAAGACACAAAGTTTGTAAAAGAAATTATATCAATAAAAAGCGACAAGCTGATAAACAAGAATATCAAGCAATGATAATACAGATAAATAAGGATAATGAGTATCTATCTACTAAAAAGAAACTATCTGATGAAGCATTTTCAAATTGGAACAGAGGAATGTTTGATTATGATAAGAAAAGTAGTGATTTAGTATTAAAAAATGGAATTAATGTAGGTTTTGATGTACCAAAAAGAGTAAGTAATATTGTAAATCCAAGTTTTATAAGAGCAACAGTTTAAATTAAATAAGCAAAGATTTTAGCACTTTATGAAAGGGCTATTTTTTTGACTTTAAAAGAGTTCTGTAAGTATTTCTATAACTTATGAACTCTTAATTTTTGAAAGGAGAAATCGAGAATGATTTTAGAAAGAAGATTCAAAAAGTATGTGCATTATTAGAATGAACAGGAGGAATTAACAATGGGTAAGAAAACAAAAAAGAAAGATGAAATAGTTATAATAAACAAATTTAAAGAAAACTCTGCTGAAGATGTTAGAGTTTCCTTATCAAAGATTTTTGAAATGTTTTGCAATATGCAACTAACGAAAAAATAAGATAAAACACAAATTTTAAGACAAAATTTTAGTTTCCACCTATAATTTAGGCTATTGATTTTTATATTAAATCATGGTAAATTAAAGACATAAATTATAGGTGGAACTTACTAAAGGAAAAGGAGGCAAAATTGCTAGTAAGTAACACAAAAGTATATAACTGTGCTTTATATTGTAGACTATCAAGAGATGATGAACTACAAGGTGAAAGCAACAGTATAACAAATCAAAAAGAAATTTTAAAACAATATGCAAAAGAAAATAATCTAAATATTTATGACATTTATGTTGATGATGGTATTTCTGGAACTACTTTTGATAGACCAGATTTTAATAGAATGATAAAAGACATTGAAGATAAAAAAGTTAATATGGTAATTGTAAAAGATACTTCAAGACTTGGTAGAGATTATATAAGTTTTGGAGAATATATTGAAAAATACTTTCCAGAACATCAAGTAAGGTTTGTATCAATAATAGATAATTACGATTCTGAAATTGATAATGGAATTGCAGATACACTACCATTTAGAGCAGTATTAAATGATTTATATGCACGAGATACTTCTAAAAAAGTAAAAGCTACTAAACATAGAAATGCAATCAATGGACTATTTAATGGAAAATTCGCACCTTATGGATATATGAAATCTCCAGAAAATTGCCATAAACTTATCATTAACGAAGAATATGCCCCAAATGTAAGAAGAATTTTTGATTTATATTTAGAGGGAAAATCCTCAATACAAATTGCCTATATTTTTAATGAGGAGCATATACCTACTCCCTCTCAAACAATGGGACAAGAGTATAGACTTTCTCCACTTTGGAAAACTGATACTATTAGAAGAATACTAAAAAATGAAATGTATATTGGAAATATGGTACAAGGCAAACAAACTCAAATCAATTATAAATTAAAGAAACCTGTTCATAACAAAAAAGAAGATTGGATTATTGTTCCAAACACTCACGAGCCTATTATTGAAAAAGAGAAATTTTATGCAATTCAAGAAATTATAAAAAGCAGAGCAAGGACAAGAACAAAATCATTAAACTTACTATTAAGAGGTTTGCTTGTTTGTAAGGAATGTGGTAAGAAAATGGGATATTCAACTTCTCATTTTAAGAATGGTAACTATACTCAAATTTATACACATTGCCGCACTTATCAATCACTACCAAAACTAAAACTTTGTACACCTCATCATATGAACTATACAAAACTTGAAAATGCAGTAATTAGCGAAGTACAAACTATATGCAAAAAATATTTAGATATAAAGAAATGTAAACAAATTATTGATGACAATAATAACAACGCTCAAAATGAAATTGAACTTAACAAAGAAAAAAACAATCTAGCAAAAGCTATTGAAGTTTTAGACTTTCAAATTGAAAAATTATATGAAGATAAACTAAAAGGTCTTATAAATGACAACGATTTTTCAAGAATGTATGAGAAAAAAGTTAATGAAAGAGATTCTAAAACTAAAAAACTTGAAAAATTAAATACTGTTAAGTTTGAAAGAAACGTTGTTGACTATGAAAAAATCATACAAGACTTTTTAAAGAAAGAAAATATTACAGTTTATATGCTAAATAGCTTGATTGAAAAAATTGAAATTGACCAAAATAAACAAGTAACTATATATTATAAATTCGCAGATTTAAACACTTTGTCATAAAAAGATGTAAACTCATCCCTATCGCAAACCAAATAGCAATGGTGTTCTTCTAGCTCTGAAATTAGAACTTCTAAATCTCTTACAGACCTCGTAACTCTATCTAGTTTATAAGCTACAATATAATTGATTTTACCTGCTCTCATATCTTCTAGCATTTGCTGAAATGCTGGTCTACCAGACATATTCTTTGCACTAATTCCTGCGTCTTTGTAAACTTTATAGATTTTATAATCTTTATATTTACAAAGCTGTTTTAATTTTTCCTCCTGTTCTCCTAAACTAAATCCCTCGCGTACTTGATCTTCTGTACTAACACGAATATAAATTCCTGCTACTTTCCTTTCTCCATTCATTTTTATATATCCTCCTTGTATAATATATTTAGGTTTTTAAAAGGTTACCCATAAACCTTTA
>CAPIEU010000012.1:32519-47184 GCA_948630815.1 uncultured Clostridia bacterium | reverse complement strand
TTACTTTTGGAAGATTTCAAAAAATCTAGTTAGTATTGTGTGTTCTCCATCTTTGTTAAAATAGGTATTTACCTTATAAACAGTACCTTTTATTTCTTTTTCAAAGTTCAAATTTTGCTCTGGATAAAAGCTTTTTAAATATTCTGTGATTTCTTTATTGTTCATTTTAGAAAGTTTATTACAAAATTCTTTCTTTAAATTCTTTAAAAATTCATATTCTTCATTAGTTAGTTCAATTCTATATATTTTTTCATTATCTTGCATCTCTGTCAGCCCTCCTTTTCTTGTATTCAGGAGAGTTTTTTAATTTCTGTTTTTCAAGTCTAGCTTGTTCACGAGCTTTTCTTTTAGCTTGTATTTTTTCTTGCTCTATTCGTTGATGTTCTAACTCATCTTGTTTTTCTTTATCAAATAAACTTTTAAAGAAATTTGAAACTTTTTGTGGTGCAAGTTTTATAGCATGAAAGTAGTCTTTTGTTTTTTCTACTATATCATCATATAGAGATTTCCACTTATCTACTGCATTTCTTAAATTATCAATTCTATTATTAAGCTCATATATTTCCTTATCTGCAACAATTCCTTTTTTAGCATATTCAGTTAAATTCTCATAATCTTCTTGTTCTAGTTCAATCTTTTTAGAAAACCTCTTTTGCTTGCCTAAGTTTGAAATGTCTTCGATTTGTTTATCATACTTCATATATTCGTTGTAAGAAGATTCTTTTTCTTTAGCTTGTTTTGTAATGTTTTCTAATCTTTCAGTATCTTTCTTAATTTTATACTGCAAATCACTTAAATGTTCTTGATTACTGCCTTTTACACCACGAATAAAGTCTTTATAACCACTATCAGACATATACTTAAAAAATCTATCTTGTAATAAGCTATATGATTTTATTAAAACTGCATTGCCTTTTTTATCATATACAGGATTTCCTTGATTATCTAATACTTGCTCTGATTTCCATTTGTTACTATGGCTTACTTGATTGATTACTTCTTTTGTAGTTCCTATTAAAGATTTATCTTTGCATTTCTTAGTCCATTTTACTTCTTTTCTTACAACAGGAAGTGCTACAACATGCAAGTGATAATGGTATATAGATTTTCCATATTCTTCTGTTAAAGCTGTATTTATTTCATCTGCGTGCATAACTGCTGATATAATATTATCAGTTCCCATTTCTTCTTCAGCAAAGTGAAAAGCTCTTTCGTAAAATTCTTTTGCAAATTCGTAACCACCATGTTTTTCAAAATAGTCAGAGTTAATATCAAATATGAGTTCATCAAAAAGTTTAGCATTATCTCGTAAACCTCTTAATGATATCTTTTTACTATCAATAAGCTCTTTTAGTCTTTCATTGCAGGTAGTGTCACATCTTTTGTAATGTATATTATTTGGTGTTTGAGATAAATCTACATTCATATTAGAATATGACTTATTTTTTCTTTCGTTGTGTCTTTCAGTTTTAGTAATACTTGTTTTAGTATAAGTTTCTACTCTAGCTACTGAATAATTTGTTTTGTTCTTGTCCAATATATTTCCCTTTCTGTAGGTAGCAAGTAGCGACCGAAGGGAGCTGTTACATAACTTTCTATCGAAAGTATGTAACCCACTATGACACTTTCAAAACTTCGTTTTGTAAAGATGTCGTGGGCTCCTAGCGGAGAGCTCATAAATTATCTAATCTTACGATAGATAATTTATGCTTGGCTTCGCCAAACAAAAGAATATATTTAATACCGTTCATATATTCTTTTGCTTATCTTAACAATTTATTTACATACCAAAAATAAATTGTTAAGCTCTTTTTGTTTCTGTATAAATAGAGAGGGCAGAAAATTATTTATATACAACAAAGACCATAAGCGATATACCAATACTCTATTTACCTACATGAATACAATTTTAATAAGCTCAAACAAAATTTGAGTTTTTAAATATGTACTCATTTTATAGTGTGTATGTAAATAGAATATTGAATTTTGCACTCATGGCTTCTTAATTACTTCTAAATACTGGACAAGTTTACTATTATTTTAAAATTTTCACACTTTCTAATAACCAGCTCGCAATCCTATATGCGACTCGTTTTCGCCTGGCATCTGAGGAATGTAAAATTCCAAAGAAGACATCAATATTCTTGTATTCCTAATTAGAATACAGATAATTTATACCACGATTTTTGAAAAAAGCCAAATTTTATCGGGAAAAATGTTGAGAAAATAGTACTTTTATGGTATAAATATGTCAATATGCTAAAGAAAAAGTTATATAAGATAAAATTAACAAGAAAACTAGGTGAGTACAATAAAAAGATTAAATATATTTATAGATGAAAGTGGAGACTTTGGCTTTGTAAAAGGAAGTTCAGACTTATATGCTGTTTCATTTACATTACACGAAAGTTCTAATTCAATAGAAAATGAACTAAAATATTTGAACAGAAAATTAGATGAACTTAATTATGATGGAATGATACATTTAGCATATTTAGTTGCTAAAAGAGGAGATTATTCACACTTTGATTTAGAAAGAAGAAAAAGTATATTTTGGGCTATATTCTATTTTTCAAATAGAGTTAAAGCTAAGATAAGAACTGTAATCATAGATAAAAAATATATCAACAAGAAAATGCAACTTAATATGGCATTGGCAAGAGAGATAGGACAATTTATAAATGATAATAAAGCGTATTTTGATACATTTGATAAAATTGTTATATATTATGATAATGGACAAGAAACACTAGCAACAATACTAGATACTTTATTTGCTACTAATCCAAAAGTTGAAAGAAAAATAGAATTTGACCATATTAAAAAAAGATTATTCCAAGTTTCAGATATGCTAACAGTAATAGATAAGTTAGATTATAAAAGAAAAAATAATATTGCATTTACAAAAGCAGAAAAGTATTTCTTTAATGGTAAAGATTTTAGGCATATTATAAACTTGCTAAAAAATAAGAGAATTTAGAAAATAATTATATTAATGTAAATAAGTAGTATAATGGAGGAAATATGGAAAGGGATAATATGATAGATGAAATAAAAGAAAAAGACCTTATTCAATTACAAAAAATACAACAAAGAGTGTTTAATAGTACAGCAACCTACGATAAAATACAAACTTTTTATCAAGAATCAAAGGAAAATAAAGATATTCATGTATTAGGGTATTATATAAAAGATAATTTGGTAGGAACAGTAACACTAAATATTTTAACATTGCCATCTGGAAAAGAAGCAACAATATGGGACTTAGCAATAAACGAAGAATATAGAAGATTAGGAATTGCAACAAAATTAATGAATAAAGCAGAAGCAATTGCAAAAAAGGAAAATATAAGAAGAATATGGTTATTTAGTGGATTTCATAGAAAAGGTGCACATGAATTATATAGAAAATTAGGATATGATGAAAATAGGGATAAAGCATTTGTAAAAAATATAGAAGAAAGGAATAATTAAAAAGTGGAAAGATTGGAAATTAAATTAGAAAAAGAAAATAATGATTATTTTAGAGAATGGATTATAGAAGAATGGAAACATCATAATACAGTTGATCCAATATATCAGTTAAGAATAATAAAACCAGAAGAATTAACTTTTGAAGAAAATGAAGAATACTATAAGATAATGTATAATCAAGTAATGGTAGGTTTTATTGGAATAAAAAATAACGAGAAAGATATATATTTATATCGATTCTTTATAGATGAAAAGTATAGAAACAAAGGAATTGGAACAATAGCATTAAATAAAATAATTGATATTGCAAAAAAAGAAAATAAAGATATGTCTTTAGATGTATCAGGAATAAATGTTGCAAAAGATTTATATGAAAGATTAGGGTTTAAAACTCATTTCATAAAAATGGTATTAAAAATAAATGATGATATATATGAGGATTAGGAGAAGAAATATATGTGGTTATACTGGTGTTTACTATCAACTGTAATTAGTGGATTTACTTCAGTTGCAATGAAAAAATGCTCGAATAATGAGCCGAAGAGAATTGCAATAATGGGACTTTTATCATACCATTCTATTATGATTTTAGTTAGTTTAATTGCGAACCCAGAATTTATTATAAACTTAAATTTTGTAGATATAATAACAATGTTGCCAGGAATTATAATGCAATCTATAGGTTTTTATTGTATGATTTCTGCTACCAAATATGGAAAAGTTGCAATAACATCATCTATTCAGAAAGCTAAAGTAGTTGTAACATTTTTATTAGGAATTATAATTTTAAAAGAAAATTGCACAATATTACAATTAGTAGTTTCTAGTATACTAGTAGTATTATCTATAATGGTAGCAAAAAATAAGGATAATAAAGCTAAGAAAGAGGTAGATAAAAAATTAGAACAAAAAGCAATTATGTACTCATATGGATTTGTAGTATTTAATGGTATATCTAATTTTATAAATAAAATATATGTTGCTAAATATCAAAGCCCTTTATATGTAGTATTTAATTATGCGGTAATTATAATTATAGGAATATTAGCATACTGTTTAATAACAAAACAATGGAATTATATAGATATTAGAAAGGTAAATTCAAAAAGATATTTTATATTACAATCATTGTTAGATGCTTCTTCATCTATATTTGATAGATTTGCATTATTAAACGGAAATGTTTCTGTAATTTCTGTAATAAGTACTAGTTCTATTGTTATTACAATATTAGCTTCGAGATTTATATTAAAAGAAAAAATAAGTTTTAAAAAATATTTAATGATTTTAGGTATATTTATATGTGTTTTAATTTTAGCTTTAATAAAAATGTAAATAAAAATATTAAAAGCCATTCGTTTTTGAATGGCTTTTGCTAATTCTTTGAATTAGCTCGGGTCAGGTCCTATTTGAGTTAGACTCTTTTAGACCTAGTAGAATATCTATCTACAATACATAGTATTCCTTAATTTATTTAATTATACACTAAAAATTTGAAAAAGTATAGCATTTTTTCAAAAAAACTTACAAAAGTTGTAAAACTAAATGTAGATTAGTTCTTTTATTATAATTTCTTCAACTGAATATTTATAATTATTCATAAGACCTAGCCATTTTAAAGGGTCAGTATTTTTTAAGTTTTCATCAATAGGATTTTTCTCTAGCATTTGTGCCATAAGTATTTCAAATCTTCTTTTAGCTTGTTTGTCTGTTTCAACAATATGTTTTCTTAAAGTCTTGTTCATAAACATTATTATATATTCAGCCTTTTTGTGATTTTTTAAATATTCTAATCTTAAATGCCCATACTTTCCAATAATATAATCATTTTCGTAATCTTCTTTCTCTAAATATAAGTTAGGAACAAAAAAATCTCCTTCTTTGTGATAAGTTATCTCTACCATAACAAAAACCTCCTAAAATTTAATTTCACTACTTTTAGAACTATAATTTTATATCTTTTTAGCTGTCTATAAATACAAATTTTTATAAGTGTACTTAACTTAAGCCTACTGGGTTAGGACTTCCGTCAAGACGAAGTCCTATGCTACGAAGAAATTTCAAAGGAGGTGCTTTTATGGAGCAAGAATTGGCATATTCTTTTCACTTGGGTAGTGATAAAAACAAAAGTAAATTAGCAAAGAAAGTTGCAAAAGAAAATGTATCTGGTACTACTTCTCTATCTAATAATGCAATTCAAAATGCAAAAGATTTATCAGATGTTAATAAACACAATTTAAGAGATTATGATAATCAAACAGAACTAATTAGAACAATATATGGGACAAGTGATATTGTAAATGATGTAAAACAAGTATATTTAGGAGAATTTGAACAATCAAGATTGGAATACAATAACAAACAAACTCGTGAAGATAGAAAAATCGAAGATTATTTCAAAAAAGTATGTGACTCTCAAAATGATGTAGCTTGTGAAATTATAATAGAACTTGGAGATATGGACTTTTGGAATGATAAGGACGAAAGATATAGATTTAAAATGGTTGATGTATATAATGAACAGATAAAAGACTTAAATAAAATTGTACCAGATTTTAAAATAGCAAATGCAACAATACATTTTGATGAAATATCTCCCCATATGCACGTTGTAGGTGTTCCAGTAATTACAAATTGTACTAGAGGAATGAAAAAACAAGTTGGAAAAAGTAAATTATTTACAAAAGCAACACTTACTGAAATACAAGATAAAATGCGAAATTCTTGTATTAAGTCATATAACAAGTTTTATGAAGTTAATACTAGATTAAAAGAAAAGCAAAAAGGCAGAAATCAAGATATCAATGTTAATGATATGGGTAATTATAGAGAAATCAAGAAACAACTAGCTAAAAAAGAACAGAAACTTGAAAAAGCTAATACACAAACTAGAGAACTTGATAATTCTAGTAAAGATATAGACAAAATTTTAGACAGTTTGAAACCTACCAAACTAAACAAAAATAATATGGTTATTTCAAACGAGGATGTCCAAAAAATCAAAAATTACACTAATGACGTAAAAGATATTACTAAAACTGTTAGAAGTGTAAATGACTTAAATATGGCGATTAAAGATTTTGAACATTTTGCTTTTGAAATAGAAAAAGAAAATCGTTCACTTAAATATGAAATAGAACTAAAAGATAATGAAATCGGCAGTCTAAAAAGTAAAATATCTACTAAAGATACGATTATAGGCAGATTACAAGCTGAAAAAGAAAAGATAAAACAAGAATTGCAGAAATTTAAAGGATTTTGGCATAGTATTATGAGCCATTTCCATAAAAGAATTTGCTATGATAAAGATAGCAATTACAAAATTGTAAGTGATGATTTATATAAAAATGGCATATTTGATAACAATGATAATGAAATTGCAAATAATATTGCTAGAAAAGTAACTATACCAGATAAGAACAAGCAAAACAAGAATAAAAAGAAAAATAATGATACCAGATTTTAGAAGGAGAAAAAAAGTTATGGATAATAAATTACCAAAAACAAAAATTGATGAAAGGACAGGCATTGAATATCATTTAGAGGGAGATTATTATATACCAAACCTAGCAATGCCTAAACAAGAAAAAATTGTTTTAAATAAATATGGAAAAATGAGATTAAATTATTTGAAAGAACACAAAAAAGCTGATTATACTATAATGCTAATGGACGAAACATTAAATGCACACTTAAAAGAAATACAAGAAACAGCAGATACTAGAGTACAACAGATTATTACTGAATTAAAAGCTAAAAGCAACTTGACAGAAGAAATGAAAAATACAGATATGCTTTACTGGGTAGGTACTATGAACTCTATTAAGGCACAAGCCGAAGAAATTGTTTTTAGTGAACTGATTTATGTATAAATTGACAAAGCGGATGAGATTTTTACTCTCATTCGCTTTGATATTTAAAATTAGTTATATGTATAATAAATTTAATTTATTGTATCTTCGTTCCTATACTATTTGCCTCCTTTGTTACTACTATTTTTACCTTTCTTACTCTTTTGTTCATTTTCTTTTGTTGCTGCCAATATAGCAGGGCTATTTTTAGCAAGCTTTTTTACCGTTAAATCATCTAAATCATTTAATGCAAGTTTCAATTGTTTATCACTTCCTGTTAAAAAGTCACGCATTTTCATTAAATTTTTAATAGTTTTATCAATTTCATCAATAGCACTATTATGTTTGTTAACAGCAGAAATATAATGCTTACCAAATTTATCACGAACTTCATTAAATTTTTCTTCAAAATTTGCTACATCAACATTATAATTACGAACAACTGCAAGCTCTGTTCTAGTTGAAGCAATTTTTTCACATACTTTACGTAGCCACATAATAATTTTAGTAAAGTCTTGTGGTCGAATAATAAACATATCTTTGTATTTCGAAGATGGAACGGTATAGATTCCATCATACATATCGTTGTCTTTTTCAAGCAAACTAACAAGTACAGCATATTCACACTTTTTTTGATTTCTATCTTTGTCTAATTCTTTCAAGAAATCTTCATTTTTATGTTTAGTTTTTGTTTCATCTGCTTCATTTTTCATTTCAAACATTATAGATAAAACTTCATTTCCTTCACTATCAAATTCTCTATAAATACGATCTCCAAGTGAACCTTCTGTTGCTTTAGTATCTTTACCAAATTGCACAGTTTCAGGTAATGCCATACGAATTTGTTCAAATGCTATATCACAATGCTTTTCAAGTGTTTCTCCAAGCATTTTCGTACTTTGTTTTAATCTCATATCTTTTAACAAATCAATTTCCTTATTTTTAGTACTTAATTCAGCTTTATACTCATTCTCTTTTTCTGTAAATTCTAATAGCATTTTATTTTTTGTATTTTCTTCAATCGTTTCTTTCTCGTCTTTTAATTTCTTAATAGCATAATCTTTGTCTAAAATATCTTTTTGATATTTTGATTCAATAGTTGTAGTGGCTAATTCTATATCTTTTTTTGATTGAGCTTTTAATGTTTTATTTTCTAATGTTAATTTTTCTAATTTAACTTTTAGTTCGCTTAATTCTTCATTATGCTTTTCATATTCTTCTTTTGTTGCTCCTTCCATTTGAGCTTTTAACTCTTTTTCTTTTTGCAAAATAGCAACTTGCAAATCCTTTTCTTTTTCATCAAGTAATTGTTTTTCTAGCTTTTTTAATTCTTGCTCTACGTCTGATTTAATTTTAGATTTTACAATATCACTAATGTTAGACTTATCAATATCAAGCTCATGTAAATCTTTTAAAGATATTGTATCTCCTTTTTTTGCATCTTCTAATAAAGATAATGTGTTTTCATCAATTATTGATACTTTAACATTTTTCATAGTAACCCTCCTCGTATATTTAAATATTTTTTATAAAACGTCAATACTTTATTATATTATACCATATTTTATCATAAATGTCTAAAATATCAAAACAAATTTTTGTAAATATATCTTGTAAATTGTAAAAAAATATAGTAAAATTAAACATATTAAAAATGGAGATGATTTGCAATGAATAAAATAGATAAAAATGAAAATTATAATAATAAAACTTTTGAAGATATAAAACACATTGATGAAAACGGAATTGAATTTTGGTATGCTAGAGAGCTTATGTCTATTCTACAATATTCAAAGTGGCAAAATTTTGAAAAAATACTTGGTAAAGCAAAAACATCTTGCGAAAATAGTGATATTACTGTGTTTGAACATTTTACTGATGTCAGTAAAACGATAAAAATGCCTAAGGGAGCAGAGAAAACAATTTTAGATTATAAATTAACCCGTTATGCTTGCTATTTAATAGCTCAAAATGGAGACTCTAGAAAAAAAGTTATTGCTCTTGCTCAAACATATTTTGCTGTTCAAACTAGAAAGCAAGAAATTAGTGAAAAAGAATATAGTGAATTAACAGAAGATGAAAAAAGATTTTATCAAAGAAATTTAACTAGAAAAGGCAATTATTCACTTAATCAAACAGCAAAAAATTCAGGAGTTAAGAATTTTGATAAATTTCATAATGCAGGTTATAAAGGTTTATATAATGGAGAGACAGCGGATGATATTGCTAAAAGAAAAGGATTAAGATATAGAGAAGATATTTTAGATAATATGGGAAGTACAGAACTGATTGCAAATTTATTTAGGATATCTCAAACAGAAGAAAAGTTAAAAAAAGATAACATACAAACAGAAAAAGATGCTTGTAATACACATAATAGAATTGGAAAAATAGTTAGAAAAGCAATTAAAGAAGCTGGTCGGAACTATGCCAGAAGAATTACCTACACCTAAAAAGAGTTTGAAACAATTAGAAAAAGAAAATAATAAAAGTTTGAAAAAGAAATGAATATTAGTTTATGTTGTAATATAACAATGTAATAATAGTTTTTATTAAAAATATTTCTTCAAAAATACTTGAAAATTCATAAACTTTATGTTAAAGTAAAAACAATAAATTGATTGATATTTGTATCAATCGTTAAAGGTGTGAAAAAAAGTTGTAGATATCTACGTTGTTCGCACCAACGAAGTATATGTTCGAACTAAATTGAACAGAATTGATAAAAAAATCAATCAGTAAAATGGTTGATTTTTTTGTAAAAATTTGCAAGTAAGCATACTATAAAAATGAAAATAATTAATTAACAATTAGTTTTGACTTATATTAACATATAAGGATAATAGAAAAATATGAAGAAAATTAAAAAAATAAATATAAAAACAAATATAGAAACGATAAATAAAATATTAAAACAAAATGAACCAATAATAGATTTTATATCAAAAATAGTCTTAACTCTTGTAACTATTAGTATAGCAGTTATAGCAAATAGTATTTCAAAAAAACAAATTGAAATAGAAGAAATTAATATATTAAGTAATATAGAAATCAACTATATAAGAGATGAAGAGTATATGGAAACTAATAGAATTGAAATTTATAATAATGGTGGTCCAATATATAATGTGAATATTGACGTATATAGCTTTTTACATATATATAATTTTGAAAATCAACTTGATACAAAAATTCCCATAAATATATATATAAAGTCATATATAGGTAAACCAGTAGGACTGATAGCATTTTGTGATGAATTTGTATGTAATCATATAACAAATGTTGAAGAGATAGTAAATAATGATTTAGTTGAAAATGGATTTGAGTTTGATATAGGACTAACAGCAATTTCGTATATAAAGATATCGTATGAAGATAAATTTAAAAATAGTACAATAAGTTATTTTATAGATAAAGCTAATGTGAGTACAGATTTAGGAAAGAAAATAGAGCATGAATATTATGAGCAGGAAGTTATGGATATAAAGTAAATTCTAAAAAAAATATATGATTTAATTGTTAGTCATATAAAAAATTATAACATAAAAGATTGAAAAATACTATTTTACACTCTAATTTTTTCTTGTACTATTCCCATTTGAATAATCTATATTAATACCTGGCTGAACGTTATAAACATACACATTGAAACAAACCCCTATACCATTATCTTCAATAGAGTAAGCCTCCATTTGAACACCATTTGCAACAAGGTTATTTCCCTCAAAAATTGGAGTAACTCTATATAAAACATGATTATTTTGATTTTTCTTAATATAATTAGCAACTGTATTTTCAAAAGGTAACATTCCATTTACATTCATATATCTAGTACCAGTAATTAGATTTTTTTTATTAGCATTTTCACCTGCTAACTGGTATCCAATTAAATGACAGCGATTATATAAATAATTTCCATCAATCAATTCATTATATCGTATTGTTTGCCAACCTGATGGCTTTATACTACCAATAGCTTCTCTTTTTTCCTCTTCATTAGGCATAATTTCTTTGCAAATATTTGCATATGCAACACCACATCTACCAAAAACATCTAATTTGCTATATTTCTCAAAAGGATTGGTGGTATAATCATTTTCAGTAAAATTAGGAATATTGTTATTAATAACAACATATGGAGCTGAAGTGTATTTAGGAACCTCCACTATGTTAAATGAATAAGCAATATTTGAAGTTGAAAGAGTATTTGTATCTGTATTATAAAGAGCTGTAATTCCTACAATGATAGCAAAAAAGACCAAAACAATTAATTCTATTACAAATTTCTTATTATTTTTTCTAGCCATATTTAATCCTTCCTTTTTTTATTTTAAAAATAGTATAGCATAAATAAAAAATATATGAAACTATAGAATTAAAGTTAAACATAAGAAAGAAGCAAGTATTATTGCATAGAAATTAACAATATGTTATTATATAAATAAATATATAAGTTGATTGGAGTATATATATGAATAATATACCAGTTGAAAAAAATAAAGAATATATAGTAGATATAATTGATAATGGATATGAAGGAGAAGGAATTGCTAAAATTGATAATTATACCATATTTATTTCTGGAGCAATTAAAGGAGAAAAAGTTAAAATATTAATTGTAAAAGTTAATTCTTCTCATTCATTTGGAAAAATAATAGATATAATAGAAAAATCAAATTCAAGAGTTGAAAGTGACTGTAACACATATAAAAGATGTGGTGGATGTAATCTAAGACATATGAAATATGAAGATACATTAGAATTGAAAAGAAAAAATGTTCAAAATTTAATTGATAAAACCTTAAAACAAAAGGTAAAAGTTAAAGATACTATTGGAATGGAGAAACCATTTTTTTATCGTAATAAGGCTCAATATCCTATAGGATATAATACAAATGGAGATATTGTAATAGGGGTATATGCTGAGAGATCACATGAAATTATTGAACTTACTTCATGTGCAATACAAATGCCAATTTCTGAACAAATTGCTAAATTCATAATTACATTTATGAAAGAGAATAAAATTTCAGCTTATAATGAAAAAACACGAAAAGGAGCTATAAGACATATTGTTATAAAAGTAGGACTTCGTACAAATGAGGTTATGTGCATACTTGTAACAAATGAAAGAAAAATTCCAAAGGAAGATAGACTTATAGAAAGTTTAAAAAGCAAGTTTTCCAATATTAAAACAATTGTAAAAAATATAAATCAAAGAAGTACAAATGTAATTATGGGAAATGAAAATGTTATTTTATATGGAAATGGGTATATACAAGATAGGTTAGGAAATTTTATATTTAATATTTCACCATTATCTTTTTATCAAATAAATCCTATACAGACTGAAAAATTATATAATTTAGCTATAAATAAAGCAAATCTAACAAAAGAAGATATTGTACTTGATTTATATTGTGGAATAGGAACTATTGGAACCTTTGCATCTCCATATGTAAGACAAGTTTATGGAATTGAAATAGTGGAACAGGCAATAGAAGATGCAAAAAGAAATGCAGAACTAAATAAAATAGATAATATGAAATTCTATTGTGGAGATGTTGAACAAGTTTTAGATAAAGTTTTAAGTAAAGAAGCAACAAGGCCAAATGTTGTTTTTGTTGATCCACCAAGAAAAGGACTTGATAAACATACGATAAACAATATTATACGATTAAAACCAGAAAGATTTATTTACATTAGTTGTAATCCAGCAACATTAGTACGTGACTTAAAAGAATTTGAAGAACTATATGAAATAAAAGAAATTCAAACCTTAGATATGTTTCCATATACGAGCCATATCGAAACTGTTACACTTCTAACATTGAAAAATCAATAGTTATAGCAATTTTTAATGGTAAAAATGTTGTAAATGTCAACCGTTTGTCAACCAAAACTTTATGCAGTTGACAATTATATGTAAAAAAATAAGAGCCTTAATGACTCTTATTTTGACTTACAGCTTTTTCAAATATTTCTACGGAATTATTACTCATTTTTTCTGTATGATGCACATAAGTATTATAAGTGGTTTCTATATTGGCATGACCTAGTCTAACTTGAACATCTTTTATTTCTGCTCCATTTTCAATTAGAGTAGTTGCATGGGTGTGCCTTAAAGAATGGTAGTTAAATGTTATACCTAAACCATAATTGATTACTTTAGATGCATATTTGAAAGAATTAGGAGTAACAATTTCGCCATCTTCTTTTGTACATACCATTTCCACTTTTTTTAATGTACCAGAAGGAATATTTGCTTTCAAAAAATATAAAGGGCGATATTCTTTATTATCAATAATTTCAATTCCTTCATATACACAAGTATAATGGCAACCATATTTTAATTTATTCTGTAATTGATCCTTTTTATATTTTTTTAGAATATTGAGTAAAGTGTTTCCTATTTCTATTGTTCTTGTACTCGTTGGTGTTTTAGGAGTACCAAAATACCATAGTTTAGTATCTTCATTATAATAGATTATTTTATTTATTGATATTTTTTTATTTTCTAAATCGATATCATCCCATGTTAATCCTAAAGTTTCTCCAATTCTAAAGCCAGTATAATAACCAATCATAATGGGTAAATAAAAAGTAGAGCCATAAGGGAAGCGGTCTATTATTTTTTCAAATTCCTCAGGTTTTATATATTTATGGTTTGCATCAGTTTTAGAATGCTCGTATTTTGGAAATTTGACATATAGCATAGGACTACTTTTTATAAAGTTACATGGATGCACAGCATATTTTAAGGCACCAGATAAAACACCCATAAGGTTTGTTAAATGACTCTTACTGAAACCATTAATGTATTTAGAATTTATAAATTCCTGTAGAATAGTAGGAGTGAGTGATTTTAATTTATAAATTCCTATACTAGATTTGATGTGATTTTCAATATAATTCTTATAAGATTGTTGTGTATTTATTTTTAATTCTAATGTTACATAGTTTTTATACCAATAGTCGAAGTAATCTGATACAGATATCTCTGATGGTTCAAAATGTAACCCAGAATTATTATATTCGGCGAGAGCTTTTACACCTGCATCAAGAGCTTCCTTTTTAGTATTAAAACCAGACTTTGTAATTTGTTTTCTTTTTCCTTCGATTTTTGCAGCTTCAAATTGATACTGCCACTTTTGACCTCTTTTTCTTACATTAATTTCTGACATAAAAAATACCTCCATTTTTCTTTAATTTATTTTCATAAACACTTGAAAAATAGAGGTACTTTGTATATAATTACAAAGTAAACACTTTTCGAAGTGCTTATGCTCTGGATAATGTGTGACGTTCCGCAAAAAATGTAACACATTATCCTTTTT
>CAPIEU010000012.1:0-32419 GCA_948630815.1 uncultured Clostridia bacterium | reverse complement strand
TATGCTCTGGATAATGTGTGACGTTCCGCAAAAAATGTAACACATTATCCTTTTTAATTATATTCTTTTTTTAATTTGTTAATAAGCTCTAATTGCATTTCGTCGTCTTCTAATAATTTAGAAGCAATGGTAAAATCATTTGTAGATTTTTTATTACACCACCAATTAGCATCATTAATACTATCTATTGCCATAAAAATTGAATTAGAAATGAGTACTGCATCAATTGATGTTATAATATTATCGTGAACACCATTATATAAGTATTTAGTAAATCGTTCACAAAAGCTTTCTACTAATTCATTAGCAAATTCTTGCTGTGAGTCTGTTCCTTCATCCCAACATGGATAAGGGTTCAAATTTAAATCTAAATCTTCCATATTTTTTACATTTCCTTTCTTTTTTTATTTAAAAGCACTGTTATTTTCTACTTTTACAACTTCACCTAAAATTTCTAAATCTTCAAAATTAAAATCATATTGAGTAGGGAAGTTCCACATATTCATAGCTTGTAATTCTACATTTGCATCATCAGATTTAATTACTTTACGAATAATTGGACTTCCATTCTTAATTTTCAATAGATAAGTTTTTCCATTTGAAAATTTAGAATATTTCTTTATTATTGCTACATCTCCAACATCAAGAAGCGGAGCCATAGAACTATCTGAAGCATATATTGCAAAATAGTTTTTTGGATCATCTTCTGCAATATCTGTTCTATATGAATAAGGTATTTTTTGTATAACTTCATTGGTAGAAAGATTTATGATATCTATTTCTGCAATTTTGGTTTTTCCATAATTCTTATCCATAGGAACATTATATCCCATAAGCCAAACTTCATTAGTATCCAATGCTTCAGCAAGTATAGATAACTTGTCTTGTCTAGCAAAAGCTTTTCCTTTTAAATATTTATTTATTAAGCCACTACTTAATTTAGTTTTTTCACATAATTCAACTTGTTTCATATTTCGTATTTTTAATATTTCTTTTAATCTATTAGCAAAAGTATCTTCCAAAGTATGCACCTCCTAAACAATATTATAATGAAAAACTTAATAAAAGTCAATAAAACCTAAACAAAAATAAAAAAAAACTGAATAAAATTCAAAAAAAGTATTGACAAAACAAAAACGTTAATATATTATAATGAAAACTGAATAAAATTCAGTAAAAGAAAGGAGGAAATAAAATGTTAGATTTTTCAAAATTACGTGGAAGAATTAAAGAAAAAAATTACTCTGAAAAAGAATTTGCAAATTTAATAGGAATGGCAGCACCAACTTTTAGTGGAAAATTAAAAGGAATAACTTTCTTCAATACAGAAGAAATAAAAAAAGCTGTAAAAGTACTAGACATACAAAAAGAAGATATTTATAGTTATTTTTTTGAAGAAAAAACTGAATAAAATTCAGCAAAACAATAAAAAAGGAGTAAATTTATGAAAAATTTAAAAAATGCGGAACGTCACACAAAACAAGGAGGAAATTTTGATGGAAGATATTTTGTATACTGTAGCCGAAACAGCTAAGCTATTAAAAACTAACCCTAATTACATATATGACTTAATAAATAAAGGATTATTACCAGCATTAAAATTAGGAAGCTTCAAAATTAGGAGATCTTCATTATTAGAATTTTTATCAAGATATGAAGGACAAGACCTAACAGATCTAGATAATATCAAAGAATTGGAAGGAGTGAAGAAAGTTGAAAATATCAGATAAAAAGAAATTTATAGTTAGAGTAATCGAAATATTAGTAATCATAGCAACAATTATAGTAACACCAATAGCGATAAAATATGCTACAGCAACAAGAGGTTATGATGCAGTTGGCGGAGAGTATTTATTACCAATATTTGCTTTAGTTATTATTCTTATTATAGAAACAATTTATGAAGAAAGCGAAGAAAATAAAAAAATTAAAAAGAAAAATGGAGGAAAACAGAAATGGAATTAAAAGATAGTATTTTAGAAAAAATAACAAGTTTATATGCTCTATTAAGCAAAATTGATAGATATTGGACAAAAGCAGAAATTACAAAATCAATAAAGCAATATAATTCGATGGAATTAGATATAAGAGTATATACATTTTTAGAAGAAGATGGAGAAGAGGAAAAAAGGCTTGCATATATTGTAAAAGAAAAAATAAATCTAATGGAATCGACTGCTGAACAAGGTTTGAATTACTTATTAGAAGATGTGAAAAAATTAGTTGTTTCAAAAGAAGAGGAGGAAGCAAAATGCCAAACAAATTAGATAAATGCTATTACTGGCACATTGTTACCTTAGCAATAATGAAATATAAATTGAAAAAATTAGGAGGAAACTATAATGGCTAAACATTTAGAAAACTGTACAAAGGATAGTACATACGGCGAAATGATAGCTAGACAAGGTGTAAGGTTAGTTTATTTAGAAAATCGTGTAAAAGAATTAGAAGATCAATTATTGCAAGAAAGAATAAATCATATAGAAAATTTACAAAACATAAAGTATGTTGCAGAAAACAATATACAGGCTAGTCAATCCAATATATTGGAAGTGATCGTAGGAATAATTATGGAGACATTGGAACAATTAACTGGAGGAATTATACAAAATAAAAAAGAGAAGAATTTTTATATCGACCAAGACACATAAACTCTACTCTTTAGAGTATTTAAGAAATACCCATATATTTATTTTATCAAATATATGTTTTATTGTCAAGAATTACAAAGGAAGGAGTGTAAAAGTATGTGAATAGGAAAAATAAAATTGATCTAGAAAAACAGCTCCCTGAATTCTATTCTACATTAGACTACAAGCCACTCTCTGCAAATGCTATTTCAATATATTTAGTATTACTAGAGATAGCTCGTAAGACTGAATGGCTTAGTGAGTTTAAAGTAACAAATACTATTCTAATGAGCAAAGTAAAGAAGTTGAATATTTCTTCTTTACAAAGGGCAAGAAATGAATTAATAAACAATGATTATATTTTATATAAGAAGCGGAGTAAATCAAAACGATGCATCTACATATTCAATAAAAAAATTATATTTTGAACAAGCGGAAGAACAACCGAACGCACAACCGAACGCACAAGCGGAAGAACAGGCAAACGAATACATTATAACTAAACTAAACTTATTATTTAATTATATTTATGAAGAGGGAAGCGGAAAAGAAATCGGACTAAAACAAAAGGACAAGGAACCACTAATAACACTATTGAAAAGGCTAGAAATGTATTGTAGTACCAGTGAAATATATAAGCTTATGCCAGAGGAGAGGGTACTAGATGAAAAAATAATGTTTTGGGCATTAAAGGAAATATATTTAAGTCCACATAGAGTTTATTTGAATAATCTCAAAAGAGATAAATTCACACTAAAATATTACAAAACCAAAAAATACATAATGGAAAAACCAGAATATCGACTAGAAGAGGTTATTAGTTATTTTATAGTGTGCTTGCACGAAGAAATGGAAAAGGAGAAATGGAGGTAAAGAAATAATGAAATTTGCAGGATTATCAGGAAGAACAACAGTACCAATATACCAAAAAATGAAGCCAAAACCAGATGCAAGCCACCTAGTAAATTACAAAAAAGTAAAATTATATGATTACTACATTTGTGATTATTGCGGAGAAGAAATAAAAATCCTAAAGAAAAAACAAGAAATGGCTGGTGGAGTTGCAACGATACCACATACAGTTACAAAAAGAGGAGAACTAAAATTAGCATTATGCAATAAGTGTTTAAGACCAGCATTAAAAGAATTTGAAGAGGTGGAAAATGCAAATTGATAACATAGATGAAATAGAGAAATTTGTTGAAGAAATGAATTATTTTTTCACAAATATAGAAAGGACGAATTCAAATCTAAAAAACGAACTAAGAACAAAGGAATTAGAACAAGATGATCTATTACACGAGATTGAATTAAGTAACTTGAATGCTTTTGAATTAGCAAAGGTGGCTGGAAGATTAAAGAAAACAAGAAAAAAACGCAGAGAAATTAAGGACAAATTAGAGTTTATTTCAACAATTAAAGGTTTTTCTGACAAATATAACAACAAGCTAATTACAGGAGATTTAATAAACTTACTGAAAAATATAAGGCGATTAAGAGAAAATTGGAATACAAGAATATATAAAACAAGAGTATTAGAGGATTTGAAAGTAAGCAAAATGAAAGAAATTAAACAAGATAAAGAAGGGGAGGAATAGAAATGCCAAATTATGTGGTAAACAAATTGAAAGTACAAGGAGACAAACAAAAGGTCAAAGAACTTTTGAATTTCATAAAATCTGATGATGGTTTTTGCATGGATTTTAATAAAATTACACCAATGCCAAAATGGGTATATAACAAAGGTTTAAGTAAAGAAGATGAAGAAAAATATGGAAAGGATAATTGCTGGTTAGAATGGTGCAGAAAAAATTGGGGAACAAAATGGAATGCTATAAAAGCAGAAAAGAGTTATTATTTTAATCCACCAGAAGCAAAAGAAGATACTATATTTTTTGAAACCGCATGGTCAGGAGTTCCTGAATTAATTTCTAAATTAGGATTTATATTTCCAACAGTAATTATTGATTATTATTGGTGCGATGAGGATTTTGGATACAATGTAGGACACATTACTATACAAGATACTAAAGTAATAGGTGGAACGCTAGAAGGTGGAAGTCCAGAAGCATTTGATCTAGCTTGTGAAATATCAAATACAACTTTAAAGGATCATTGTTATAACGAAAATTATGAATATGACGAAAGTTTAGAAGAAGGGGATTAAAATGTTAATAGTTAGTCAAGATAGAACGAAAACAACACAAAAGTTGGAATTATATATACAGAGAAATTCTGATACTGATGAAGAATTACAATTTGAAATAAAATCTGTGAGTAGTGGAACTTTTGGAGGATATACAACAGAAGCAAGAGCAAAAGAAATATTGATAGAAATTGCAAGAGAATTTAAGAGAGTTATAAGAACACAAAGTAGGGAAACAGGGCAAATAACATTTTACGATGTGCCAAAAGTATATTATATGCCAAAAGAATAGGAAGTGAGTACATGGACAAGTATATAGCAAGTGTAAGTTTTGGAAAAGATAGTCTAGCAATGCTATTGCTTCTTATGGAGAAAGATTGCAAATTGGATGAAGTTGTTTTTTATGATACTGGTATGGAATTCAAATCTATTTATGATACACGAGATAGAGTTAAAGAAATGTTAGAAAGTAAAAAGATTAAATATACAGAACTACATCCTAAAATTCCATTCTTACATAAAATGTTAGATATAGAAGTACATAAAAGAGATGGTAGTATTCAATATGGCTATGGTTTGTGTGGCGGTCGTTGCAGATGGGGAACCACAGAGAAGAATATAACAATATCTAAATATTTAAAACAACAATATGGACAAGACTATAAAGAATATATAGGAATAGCTGCAGATGAAACCAAAAGAATAGAAAAAGAAAGAAATGAACATAAGTTATTACCACTTGTTGACTGGCGGAATGAATGAAAAAGATTGTTTGAACTACTGCTATAAAAAAGGCTTTGAATGGAGAGAAGATGGAAAGATGCTATATGGAATATTAGATAGGGTAAGTTGCTGGTGTTGTGCCAATAAAAATAGAAAAGAGCTAGAGAATATGAGATTATACTTACCAAATTACTACTTGAAATATATAGCACTACTAAAACAAATAAAAAAGAATAATAAGAAGCGGAGTAGTAGTTGATAAAGCAAAAGAACAATTTATGAAATTATTTTAAATAGGAGGTGCAGAAAATGGTTTATGAATTTGAAATGATAGGAGAACCAGTAGGAAAAGCAAGACCTAGAATGAACACAAGAATAGGAAGAGCATACACACCAACAAATACGAAACTTTATGAATATTCTTTAAGACAATGGTTCATAAGAGAATATCCTAACTTTACACCAATTGAAACAAGAGTAAAAGTAACAATCATAGCTTATTTTGGAATTCCTAAAAGTACAAGTAAAAAGAAAGAAGCGGAAATGCTGCAGGGGAATATAAGTCCTACTAAAAAACCTGATGCAGATAATATTATAAAAATTGTATTAGATGCGATGAATAAGTTTGCATTCAATGATGATACACAGGTTACTAAATTAGAGATTGAAAAGAAATATGATAAAGCACCAAGAATCTACATAAAAGTTGAAGAATATTAGAGGTGATAAAAAGTGAAAGAAATGAAATATCAATCACAGTTTAAAAGTGAAGTATTGGACACAGGTTTTTGCTTTGGATTGTTGTATTACATTATGAATTTAGGAACACATCCAACAGCATATATAAAGATTCCAAAAGGTCATAAATTATATGGAAAAACTGATGAGAAAATATATCAAGAAGTAGATGTACATGGAGGAATTACATATATAAATGACTCTATAACTATTGAAAATAATCAAAAAATAGATGGATGGTTTATAGGCTGGGATTATGGACATTATGGAGATTATATGGGAATTGAGGAATTAGTACCAATGGAATTTAGAATAGGTGGAAAGAAATGGACAACACAAGAAATCTATAAAGAATTACGAGAGGCTTGTTATCAAATACAAAAAGGAGAAGATAAAAGATGAGAAGATTTTTATTTATAATTTTTGTTATTTTAATGACACCTATATATTTAATATTGCGTTTTTTAGGATGGTTTCTAAGTGGTTTCGTAGAACTTATGACAGATATTGCAGAACCTATTGCAGATGGGATAAATGAGTTTTTTGAAAACATGATGGAATTTTGGAAAAAAGTTATGAAAGGAAGAAATGAAAAATAAATTAGTAGATCTTAATAATCACTTATTTGAAGAATTAGAAAGATTAAACGATGAAAGCTTAAAAGGAGAAGCCTTGCAGGAAGAAAGGGAAAGAGCAAAGTCGATGGCTAATATAGCACAGACAATTATAAATAATGGAGAATTAGCATTAAAAGCAGTAAAACACTACGATGAATACGGAAATAAAGAAGCTATACCAGAAATATTGCAAATAGGAGATGGGAAAGATGGTGCATAAATATTCAGCTGAAGAGCATCAGTTCCTAATTGATAATGTAAAGGGGATTACACTAAAAGAACTAACGCAGAGGTTCAATGAAAAATTTAATACAAATGTAACTGAGAATGCTATTTCTAATCAAAAAACAAAATTAGGTATTAGAAGCGGAATAGTAGGAGGACAATTTCCAAAGGGACATATTCCAGCAAATAAAGGAAAAAAGGGGTATATGAGTCCAGAACAATATGAAAAATGTAAAGCAACAATGTTTAAGAAGGGGAATATACCTGCAAATCATAGACCAATAGGTAGTGAAAGAATAGATGAACGAGATGGATCCACATTAGTAAAAGTTCAAGATGGACAACTACATAAAAATTGGATGCCTAAAGGTCGATATATTTATGAACAAGCACATGGAAAAATACCTGCAGGTCATAAAGTAATATTTGCTGATGGTGATCATAGTAATTTTGATTTAGATAATTTGATTTTAGTTTCTAACGCAGAAGAATTTATAATGAATCAGCGAAAATTAATAAGTAAGGATGCAGAATTTACAAAGACTGGAGTAGTAATTGCAAAAGTATTAAGTAAAGCAAAGAAGAGGTAGAGATGGAAAAAGATATAGATTATGAACAACTTTACTATGATGCTATGTATGAAAACAGGAAACTAAAAGAAAGAATAACAGAATTAGAAAATGAAATTCAAGATTTGAATATCTGCAGGACAAAAAGAAATATTGATTTGCAACAATATATTATGCTACAGATAAAAAGAAAAAGATAAAGGAGGAAATACAGAATGTTTGAGATGAAAACATGGGAAGAGGCAACCAAATTTAAAAAGTCAGAAATAGCAAGAATAATTTTTTATATTTTGAATGCAATATTAGATATAGCAACAGGAATTATAGGAAGAAACATTGCTTGGATAGTATGTGGAATATTATGGATTGTTATTGCGATAATAGAGGGATGTTATTTGAAAATACAGAAGGGGAATGAAGAAATAATTGATTTACAAGAAAAACATACTGAACTACAAGCAATTATTATAGATGCTTTATTAAATGAAACAGCGGTTGAAGTTGATATAAGTAAAATAAAAATACCTAGGACTTTTTCAAAGCCGAATCCAAAGAAAATGCAGAAAAAAATTGAATATTATAGAAAAAATCATAAATTTGAATCACAAATAGTTATTGATACAGATTATACACTATTAGATGGATATACATCATACTTAATTGCTAAAAATTATAATAAGGGATCAGTAATTGCAAAATTAAAGAGAAAGAAAAAACAATATTGTGATAACTGCGGTGTAGAACTAACAGCAAGCAATAAATATATGGAAGGTATGTGTATGGAATGCAAATGTGGTATAGACTACGAAGAAAAATAAAAGGAGGACACGAAAGTGAAATGTAATGACAAAGAATGGCAAGATTGCAGTGTAGAAAAAATGGGGTGTACAGGATGTTATTATAATGAAATAGAAATTGGAGAATATGTCAGATCAGAAACTGGTAGAATAGACCAAGTAACAGATAATGAATACTATCTACCACAATATATTGAATGTAAAAAAGGAATAATTAGAAGAGTTAACATAGTAGATCATAGCGAAAATATTAAAGATTTGATTAAAGAAAGAGATATTCTAAGATATAAATTAAAAGGTCTAGATAGTGAATACATAACAATCGTAAAAAAATATCATGATGCTAGAAGTAATCAAGACTGGTTAATGATAAATGGTTATAAACTAGAACAAGTAGAAATATTAGGAATAATTGCGTGTGAAAAATACGAAAAAGAAGAATACAAAGTTTAGAAAGGAGGAAAGTAAAATGCCAAAAGTAGAAATGCTAAGAACATATAATAATGAACAAATAAAAAAACTGAATCTAGAGGAATTACAAATAAAATTCTTAGAACTTCAGGAAATAGCAAAAGATGGAAATATAATAATACAAAAATTGCAATATGAAAAAGATTTAAATAATAAAGTAATAGATCTTATGCTAGATGATTTAGATGTAAATGGATATGGAAAAGAGGCACTTTATAATAGTTATAGAAACAGAGTAAGAAGTATTATGAAAGGTTGAATATGGAATGAAAGTTAAATTTATAAATATTGGTAATCGTAATGCAAATTTTGAAAAAGAGTGTAAGGGCGAGCTAAATTATGAATGGCTATTGAGACAAGTAAGACCTTATTTATTAAGTCCATCAATAGATTTTGATTATAACAGGAAGCGGAACAATAACTGTATTTGCAGGAATGCAAACAGTAGGAGAAATAGAAGTGGAGGAATAAAAAATGAAATTATATAGCAATGAAATTGTATTCAGGGGACATCCTGATAAAGTATGTGATCAAATTAGTGATGCAATACTAGATGAATGTTTGAAACAAGATCCAAACAGTAGATGTGGAATAGAAACTGTAGGAGGAAAGAAAAAGATATTCATAACAGGAGAAATAACAAGTAAAGCAAATATTGATGTGGCATCAATAACAAAAAGAGTGCTAAATGATATAGGCTATTCTACTGATTATGAGATTATAGACAATATAGGAAAACAGAGTCCAGACATAGCACTTGGAACTAATGATGAAGTAAATGGAGCAGGAGATAATGGCATGATGTTTGGATATGCTTGTGATAGTACAGAGCAAATGCTACCAACGGCAATGGTAATATTACAAGAGTTATCTAAAAGGTATGATGAACTAAGAAAAAAAGATAGTAGATTTCTGCCAGATGGAAAAGCACAAATAACAGGCTTATATGGTGATAATATGGAATTAAAAGCTATAAAGGCATTCACAGTTTGCTATCAAAATACTGAAGAAGATAGAAAAGAAACCGATAAAATAATTATAGGTATGTGTTGTGAAATAGCGGATAAATATGAAACGACAATAGAAAAGTTTTTAATAAATCCAACAGGTAAATTCAAAATAGGAGGCTTTGAAGGAGATGCAGGTTTAACAGGAAGAAAAATCGTAGTAGATCAATATCAGTCTTTTGCTAATGTTGGTGGCGGTGCATTTTCTGGAAAGGATCCTACAAAAGTAGATAGAAGCGGAGCATATAAGGCAAGAGAAATAGCAAAAAGATATTTACAAAAGCATAATTTGATATGGTGCGAAGTTCAATTAAGTTATGCAATAGGAATTGAACAACCACTAGCAATTTACATTGATAGTGATATGGGAAGCATTGAACCAACTACTGAACTATATGAAGAATGCAAATTAAAGAATATTATAAGAGATCTGGATTTGAAAAATAAATGCTATGAAGAAACAGCACGATTCGGACATTTTCAATAGAAGGAGGACAATTAGTTATGCTATTTAATAAAAAATATAAAAACTTAAAGGAAAAAATAGAACGATTAGATTATAGTTTATATCTACAAATTGAACAATACGCTAATAGAGCAGATACGAAATATCACAAAGGCAGAATTGATGGATTAATTAGTGCTAGAGGAGCAATCCAAAAAATTTTAGATGAGGAGGATAAGAGAAATGTTAATTTTACCAATAAAAAGAGAATGGTTTGAGATGATAGCTTCAGGAGATAAAAAAGAAGAATACAGAGAATTGAAACCATATTATCATACAAGAATAAAAAATACATTTGGATTTGACTATAAAAATAAACAAGTAGAAATTGTATTTAGAAATGGATATAAGCATAATTCTCCATCAGTAAGATGTTTATGCGAATTAGAAGTCGGAGAAGGAAAAAAAGAATGGGGAGCAAAACCTAAAAAGAGATATTACATACTAAAAATACTAAAAATTATAGAAATAAAAAATTGGGATAATCCAAATCCGCCAAAGGTAAAAGAAGCAATGGCAGTTGCAGCACTACCAGCGACAGCACCTATAACACCTATTGAAAATTTTCAAGAAGAAATAACAAAAGCAATAAACAAACAATTCGCAATAGGAATTGATATAGGAGAAGGAATAAGTAGAAGCGGACAATCAAGAAAGAATACAATGATGTTTGGAGGATAAAAATGTTTGATGCAATAGATTTTGAATGGAATGAAAAAGAAAAAGGCTTAGTAGTAGAAAGACGACCTGTTTATTATAACGAAAAAATAGTAGATGAAAAGATAGATGTTTCATTACATTATAGTTTATCAGATTTCAAAAATAGAAAATCAATGTATAAAAAAATGTTAGAAGATGTGGAAATACTTAAAAATAGACTAATTAAAACACAAAAACAGAAAGGAAAAGGTAATGAATAAAGTAATTGAGTTTCCTAAAAAAGATGCAAACACTATAATGTGTAGAGAATGCAAAATTAGACCAGCAACAAGATTATGTGATTATGAAGATGGATTATATTTTGATTTAGGAGGAATTCCTGCTCAAAAGAGTCTATGTAGTAAGCCTTTATGTGATAAATGCACACATAAATTAAACAAAAAAGATTATTGCACAGAACATTGGAATTTAATAAAAGAAGAGGTACAAAAAGATGGAAAATAGTAAACGATGTGGAAATTGCGGAAGATATCCATTTTGTAAAAGAACAGAAGGAGCTAGTTGCTATTGTGAGGAATGGATAAAAAGAAATTGTGAAATTCGTAAGAATGTAGGAGTGGAAAATGAAAAAATGTAAATATGAAGATATTACAATAGAACAAACAGAAAGAATAATAGGGACAAGCTATATTACTGAATTGATTTGTGATGCTGATAGTAAGACCATAAATATCAATGAAGAAGAATATCTAAAAGTAGAGGCGGTAATAAAAGAAACTATAAATGATGTAAAAAAGACATTAGAACCTGTTATAAAGAGCCTATCAGATGCTTTTGGTACATTAGCAGAAACAGCACGATCATTTGCAACTACATTGGTAGGAATAGCTGAAAGTCTAGCTAGAAACTTAAGTAATAAAAAAATAACAAAGAAAAAGTTCATTAAATTACTGCAAAGTCAAGGAATACAACGAAATGAAATAAACAGAATTACCAAAAACAATAAGGAACCATATACATTTTATAGGTATTACAACATAGTGACAAGTTATCAAAAACAAAACGATAAACAATAAAAAACGATAGAAATAATAATTTGTAAGGAAAAAACAACTTAAAAATTATTTTTACATAGAAAAGTCAGAAACGAACACGATAGAAAAATGATAAGCGGAAAGAAGGTGTATATCATGCTTTTAGTAATATTAAAAATAATATTTATATTCTTTTTAGGAATATTGTCATTGTCAAAAATAGTAAAAGAAATGAATGAGCAAAACGATAGTATTTCAAAAAGCATAATTAATATGGTCGAAATAACTATTAGTGTAGCATTGATTTTCTTTATTTATAAAATATAGGAGGGATGCAAAAGATGAATGTTCAAGAGGTTTTGGAAAATTACAATACATATAAAGCTAGAATCAGTATAACGGAAGCGGAAATACAAGAACTAGAAAATGAAATTGTTGATATAAAAAGTGCTAATTTAGATGGAATGCCCAAAGCAAAAGGTTATGTTGAATCTAATATAGAAAACCAAGTAATAGAAAGACAAGATAAAATATCAGATAAGAAAAGGTATATTAAAAGTTTAGAACTAAAAATTAAAGTGGTAGAGAATCTAGTAAAAATATTAAAAAAGTACAATCAGGATGTTATAGAAATGAGATATTATCAAAAAATGAGCATAGAAGAAATTGCGGTAAAGAAAAATAAAACTTATGGTGCTATAACAACAACAATAAAAAATTCCATAGCAAAAATGCAACGAGAATATAATAAAAATAAAAAATTATAGAAAAATTATAGAAAATTTATATATTTTTTCTGTATTTTTTCAAAAAATAATTTGTTATAATTATAATTGCAAAAATACTAAATATTTTCATTTTATTTCTTCATTTCTTTTTCAATCAGCCACCTTATTGTTTGTAGGTGGCTTTTTTATATGCGGTGATGGTGCAACGGCAGCACATTGGGGTCATATCCCAAAGACGAGGTTCGAATCCTCTGACCGCAACCAAAATAAAAGGAATATGCCTATGAAATATGATGTATGTATGAAAAGAGAATGTAAAAATTGCATATATGAAACAAGGTGTTTTGAAGAGAAGGAGTCGACTATGAATATTCAAAAAATAAACATACTAAAGTTAAAACCATCAGAGTATAATCCAAGAAAAGATTTGAAACCTGAAGATGAAGAATACATAAAGATAAAAAATAGTATTTTAGAATTTGGATATGTAGCTCCAGTAATTATTAATGCAGATATGACAGTAATTGGTGGTCATCAAAGATTAAAGGTGCTTAAAGAACTAGGATATGAAGAAATTCAATGTATTGTAGTTGATCTAGATAAGAATAAAGAAAAAGCATTGAATCTAGCATTGAATAAAATTAGTGGAGAATGGGATAACGACAAATTGGAAGCAATCCTTGCTGAATTAAAAGAGACAGATATTGATATAAACATTACAGGATTTAGTAATGATGAAGTAGATGACATCTTAAAAGATATAATAGGATCTAATGAAGATGATTTTGATTTAGAAGAGGCACTAGATGAAATAGAAGAACCAATAACAAAAGTAGGAGATGTTTGGTTATTAGGTAAGCATCGATTATTATGTGGAAATAGTACGCAAGAAGAAGATGTTATGCGTCTTATGAATAATCAATATGCGGATATGCTTCTTACAGATCCACCATATAATGTAGACTATGAAGGAACAGCAGGAAAAATAAAAAATGACAACATGAATGAAACAGAATTTTACAACCTTTTAATAGATGCTTTCAAGAATATGCATTCAGTAGCAAAATCAGGATGTCCTATTTATGTATTTCATGCAGATACAGAAGGTCTAAATTTTAGAAATGCTTTCAAGAATGCAGGATTTAAGTTAGCACAATGTTTGGTTTGGGTAAAAAATACCTTTGTTATGGGTAGACAAGACTATCAATGGAAACATGAACCGATTCTTTATGGATGGAAAGAAGGAAAAGCTCATTACTTTATTGATAGTAGATCACAAAACACAGTATTAGAATTTGACAAGCCAACAAGGAATGCAGAACATCCAACAATGAAACCTATTGATTTGCTATGTTATTTAATTAAAAATTCAAGTAAAGAAAACAACTTAATAGTAGATTTATTTGGAGGAAGCGGATCAAGTTTAATTGCTGCAGAACAAACTAATAGAATTTGTTATACGATGGAATTAGATCCTCGTTATTGTGATGTTATTATAAAACGCTGGGAAACTTTAACAGGGCAAAAGGCAGAGTTAGAGAAAAAGTAATGGAGGTGGGTGAGTTGTATTGACCCAGAAAAAAATAGAAAATATAAAAACCGATTATCTAAATGGAATGACATATAAAGACATTTTCAAAAAACATAATATTACTTTGTCTGATTTAAAAAAGATTATAAATCAGTATAAACTAACTAGAAACAAAAGTGAACTGTATAAAGGAAACCAGAATGCGAAAAACAACAAAGGCGGAAAAGGTGCAACTAGTAATAATAACAACGCAGTAGTTACTGGAGAATATGAAAAAATATATAAAAATATGCTAACAGAAGAGGAATGGGCATTATATAAGAATTATAACATTAATGATAATGATGAATTACAGATGCAAGAATATATACATGAATATAAAATACTTACGATAAGAGAAAACAGAATGATGGAAAGAATAAGAAAATTAGAAAGAACAGAAAAGGATATGACAATAGGTCATATTAAAAAGAAGAACAGTGGAGGAGATACAGAAACAATAACAGAAGCGGAACCAACAATTGATACAATACAAAGAATAGAAGATGGACTTACTAGAGTTCAAGAAGCAAAAAGAAAAAGCAGAGAGAACATGATAAAACTTGGATTTAGTAAAAAGACATTAGAACTTAAAGAAAAACAAATAGATAATGAATTATGGTAAAGGAATGAATAATATGTTTGAAAATGCTCACGATTTATATAAATCTAAAGAGTGGCAAAACCTATTACAAGATCTGAAATTAGCAAGAGTAAATGATGAAGGCAAATTGATATGTGAATATTGCGGAGAGGAAATAGTAAAAGCTTATGATTGTATAGGGCATCATAAGATACCATTAACGAATGCTAATGTTAATGACTATAATATAAGTCTTAATCCTGAAAATATAATGTTAATCCATTTCAAATGCCATAACAAAGTACATAATAGATTTGGTTATGAACTGCCTAAGAAAGTATATATAGTATATGGATCTCCTTGTAGTCGGTAAATCAACATGGGTTAATAATATAGCAACAAAGGACGATTTAATAGTAGATATAGATAAGATTTGGGAATGTATTAGCTTTTGTGATAAGTACAACAAACCGAATAAGCTACAGCAAAATGTTTTTGAAATTAGAAATAATTTAATAGAACAGATTAAGATGAGACTAGGCAACTGGCAGAATGCTTTTGTAGTAGGAACTTACCCAATGAAGATGGAAAGACAAAGGCTATCAGACAAGCTAGGAGCTGAGCTCATACTAGTTGATTGTGATAAGGAAGTCTGCTTAAGTAGATCAAAAAATGAAAATTGGAACAAATATATAGAAGAATGGTTTGAAAATTATCAACCATAACCCCCCGTCATCAAGATATTCAATCGAGTGCTTGGGGACTGTAAGGGGTACCTCTTTTTCACACGAGGCAAAAATTTCATTTTTTTTGAAAAAATAGAAATATATATTAAAAGAAGGGAGTTTATAGTGACTAGAAGAGAAGAATTAGACAATATCTTCAAAGATATAGATGAAAATAAGAAAAAGTTAATCAATCCACTTTTAGACAATATAGCTTTTTTGGAAGAACGAATGGAAGAATTAAAAAAGCATCCTTTTATTCAAGTTCATCCTAAGGATCCAACAAAACAAAGAGCAACGACTGCAGCAAAACTGTATAAAGAACATTCGCAGAGCTATATGAATGCAATAAGGATGTTATACTCAATGATTAATGGACACGAAGTCGAAGAAGATGCAGTTACAAAATGGTTAGAAGAAAGAAAAAAACAGTATGAGTAAGTTTTACTTGGAGCAATACTATGAAGAAATTAAAAGTGGAAATATAATAGTAGGATTAGAATTAAAGACAGAAATACAAAAGCTTATTAAGGATTTAAAAGATCCTAGATATAAATATGATACAGAAGAGGCACATCTAAGAATTGATTTTATGGAAAATTTATGCTTACAAAGCAAAAGACCTTTTTATAATATGCCTATGGAATTATTACTATGGGAAAAAGCATTTATTGAAGTAATTTATTCTTTCAAAGTGTATGACAAGGAATTAAATCGATGGGCAAGAAGATTCCAAAATGTACTTTTGTTGATTGCAAGAAAAAATGGAAAGACAACATTGATGGCAGCAGATGCTCATGCGGATTTAAGAATTGGCGAAGGTGGAATGGATATAGTTTGTGCTTCTAACGATGATAAACAGGCAAGTTTGCTTTGGAATGAAATAGACAATATGAGAAAAAGAATAGATCCACATTCTAAAGTAACACATAAAAATATGTCAGAAATATGTAACACACAAAAGAATATAACTATATTCAAAATGTCAGGAAAAACGCAAAACAAAGATGGTAGAAATATAGATAAAATGTATATGGATGAAAGCCATGATGCACCAAACGATGAAATAGCTGAAGCAGGTCAAAAATCAATGTCAACCAAAGATGAGCCTTTATTTATAAACTTAACTACTGAAGGTTTTATAAATGATGGCTACTTAGATAATGAACTAAAATATGCACGAGAAGTTTTATTTGATGAGACTGATGACATACATTATCTACCATGGCTATTTACACAAGACAGCGAAGAAGAAATATGGCAGGATGAAAAAAGTTGGTACAAATCAAATCCTCGGTTTAGGAGTAGTCAAGAAATGGAAATCACTACGATCAGAAATTGAAAAATCAAAAACTTCTAAATCCAAAAGAATGCATACACTTTGCAAAGACTTCAATATAAAACAAAACAATGCTCAAGCATGGCTAAAACGTGAAGATTATTATTATGAATTAGAACCTTTTGAATTAGAATCATTTAGAGGTTCTTTTTGTTTAGGAGCAGTTGACTTGGCAGCAACAACAGATATGGTTAGTGCAAAAATATTATTAGGAAAACCAAAAGACAAAATAAAGTACATATATCAACATTACTGGATTTTAGAGAAGAAACTTACAGATAGTGATGACAAATCTGCAGGAGCTGAATATAAAGAATGGGCAAAAAAAGGATTACTTACTATTCACGAAGGAAATGAAGTAGATGTTTCGAAGGTAGCAGACTGGTTTTATGATTTATATAAAAGTTACAATATAAAACCATATAAAACAGGATATGATCAAAGATTTTCAAAAACCTTTACTGATCGTATGGATGAATATAATTTTGAAACAGAAATGATTTTACAAGGTAAAGTATTAAGTAATGCTATGAAATTTGTTGAAGCGGATTTACAAGACAAGTTAATAAATTACAATAACAATGAAATAGATAGATGGTGTCTAGGAAATTCTGCTATGGAGATGGACAATCTAGGAAATGTTATGTGCGTTAAAATAAAAGGTCAAGCTAGCAAAAGAATTGATGGTGCAATAACATTTATCATCCTATATGAATTATATAGGCGTTATCGCAGTGAGTTTCACAGATTGATAGATAAATAAGGAGTAGGTAAATATGGGACTAATTGATTTTATTAATAAATTTAAGAAAATGAAGATGGATATTAAATATGCAAAAATATTAAATGGGTATAGTCCCATTTTTTCACAGTTTGGTCAGGATATATATGCTAGTGATGTTGTGCAACAAGCTATATCGTGTTTGGTAACAGAATTAACAAAAGTAAATCCATTTCATATTAAGAAAAATGGTAGTGATCTAGTTCCAATTGAAGATAGTGAAATACAAAGGTTATTAGAACAGCCAAATGAGCGTATGACACAGACAGATTTTTTTGAAAAAGTATATTGGCAATTATTCTTAAATTATAATGCTTTTATTATACCTACATACTATAAGGATGCAAAAGGAAACAAAAAATATACTGGTCTTTATCCAATACAACCAACTAATGTTACTTTCTTACAAGATTCATCAGGTAGTTTGTTTATTAGATTTTCATTTATGAATGGATATGAAACAGAATTAAGATATTCAGATGTAATACATATTAGATATCGTTATTCAATTAACGAATTGATGGGTGGTAATGAATTCGGACAACCTGACAATAAGGCATTACTTAAAACATTAGAATTAAATAATACTTTATTGGAAGGAGTGGCAAAGGCATTAAAAAGTTCTTTTTCTATCAATGGTGTTATTAAATATAATACCTTAATGGATGATGGAAAAATGGAAAAAAATATCAAAGAAATTGAAACAAGACTTGCTAATAATGAGAGTGGTTTTCTGCCATTAGATATTAAAGGAGAATATATACCATTGCAAAATAAAATCCAATTAGTAGATGCTACAACACTAAAATTTATTGATGAGAAAATCTTAAGAAATTTTGGTGTTCCTCTTCCAATTCTAACAGGTGATTATACAAAAGCACAGTATGAAGCATTTTATCAGAAGAGTTTAGAACCAATAATAAAAAGGACTGGAGAGTCTTTTTCAATGGCATTATTTACAGATAGAGAAAAAGGATTTGGAAATAAAATTTTATTATATCCACATGAATTAATCTTTATGGATACAAGTCAAAAAATAGAATTGTTTGATGTGCTAGTTGATAGTGCAAGTTGTTATAAAAATGAACTTCGTACAGCATTTGGAATGAAACCACTTAAAGAACTAGCTGGGCAAATTGCTATGTCTAGTAATAAATCTAATGCAGAAAACAATAAAGTCAAACAAGATGAAAACCAAAATAATAATGGAGGTAAAGAAAATGAAGAATGAGTTAATTAGAAGAAATTACGATTTTGAAATTAGAGCAGAAAAAGATGAAAAAAGAGGAAACATAATTGTAGGTAGACCAATTGTCTATGATAGTAAAACTGACATTGCTGGAATGTTTGCAGAAGTAATTGAAAAAGGAGCTCTGAAAAAGACCAATCTAGAGGATGTTAGATTTTTAGTAAATCATGATCAATCTAAAGTGCCATTAGCAAGGTCAAGAAGAAATTCAAAGAATTCTACAATGCAATTATCTGTAGATGATGAAGGAATGGAAATTCAAGTAGAATTAGATACAGAAAACAATACAGAAGCTAGAAACCTATATAGTGCTATTGAACGTGGAGATATAACAGGTATGTCTTTCATGTTTGGAATAGATGATGAAGAATGGGAAAATCTTGATAGTGATTATCCTACAAGACACATTAAATCGATTTCGACAGTTGTTGAAGTAAGTGCAGTTACATTTCCTGCTTATGAGGATACTTCAATATCTGCTAGAGATAAAAGTGCGGTGGAGACTGCACGCATAGCGGTGGAGACTGCTAGGAGTGGAGAGGTGGACACTTCTTCAAATAAACTAGAGCTAGAAAAGCTTAAAATAAAATATTTATTAGGAGGATTTTAGATATGAAAAAATTTTTACAAAAATTAATTGAAAGAAAAAAACAAGAATTAAAAGCAAAGGAAGAAAAAATGAAAAACTCACAAGACATTGATGAGGTTAGAAGTTTAGGAGAATCATTAATAGCATTACGTGATGAAATTACTGATGCAGAGAAACAACTTGCTGAATTAGAAAAAGAAGAAAATGACAATCAAAATGATGATAATAATGATGACAACAATGATGATACAGATGAAGGAAGAAGTGCAAATGCAAATGAAGGAAGAAGTGCAAATGGCTTCAATCCAAATGCAGTATTAAATGTTGTTGGAACTGCACAAATGAACCAAAGAGGACAAGCTTCAAATGATGAAGATGTACTTTCTTCAATGGAATATAGAACAGCATTTAAGCATTATGCTCAAACAGGAGAAAGAAGTGCAAGATTAAATGAGATCTTAACTCAATATAGAAGTGAAAATAGAGCAGCAGGAGAAGTAACAAGTGATGCATTAGGAGTATTAATTCCACATACTGTTTTACAAGAGTTAATTCAAAAAATTGAAAAATCATATGGACAATTTTCTTCAAGAGTTCGTATGTTAAATGTTCAAGGTGGTATTGAAATTCCTATAAGTGAATTTGAAGCAACATTTACATGGGGCGGAACTGATGGAAATGATAAAGAACATGGAGTTAGTGAAGAACAAGATGCTGGTGGAGCAACAGGAAGTGTTATATTCTCATACCATATTGGAGAAGTAAGAATAGCACAATCACTATTACAAAGTATTTTATCTGTTGAAGTATTTGAAAAAGAATTAGTTAAGGCTTTATTAAAAGCTTATTTAAAAGCAAGAGATGAAGCAGTATTAAGAGGAACAGGAAATGGACAACCAACAGGAATTTTAACAGATGTTGCAGCAGGATTAAAAAGAGTTCCAGAAGCTAATATTATAGAATTTACAGAAGAAGAAATTGCAGATTGGACACAATGGGAGAAGAAATTATTTGCTAATATTCCTATTGGTATGGAAGGTGCAAATCCAGAATTTGCTATGGCAAAACAAACATATGTAGGAAATTTATGTACAATGAAAGATGCTAATAATCAACCAATCAATAAAGCAGGATTTGATGTTAGCGATAAGCAATATAAATTCAATGAATATCCTGTACTTAGAACAGAACAAGATTTATTCAAATCATTTGACTTATGTGCAAATGGAGAATTCTTTGGAATATTCTGGGTACCTGAAGAAGCATATGGTATTAACTCAAATATGACCTTCGGATACAAGAGATATTTTGATGAAGATAAAAACAAATGGATCACAAAAGGTTTAGTAATTCTAGACGGTAAGCCATTAAATACTAACTATATCTATTTGTTAAAGAAATCTGTTAAAGCCTAAGAAGAGGGGATGAAAATCCCCTTAATTAATTATTTTTTAAGGGAGGTTATATAAAATGGCAAAGAAACAAGAGCAAGTAGATAAAATAGTAGAAAATGAACCAGTTGTAATTAATGAAAAAGATATTATATCAGAAGAACTAAAAGAGAATGATGTAATAGATGTTGATGCACCTGAAGTTATAATAGAAGAAAAAGCCAAGGCAGAGGAAGAAGCGAAAGCAAAAGCTGAAGCTGAAAAGAAAAAAACTGATGCAGTAAAATTAAAAGTTTTGATTGGATTTACTGACAAATATACTAAACAAGACTATGCAGTTAATGATGAAATCTATGTTGATAAAGATAGAGCTAAAGAGTTACTAGCTAATGAAAAAAGATTAGTTGAAAAGCTAGATTAAAGGAGTAAGTAATATGTTAGGAGAAGTAAAAAAACGCCTTGGAATTACTGGCGAGTATCAAGATGACACGATACAAGGTTATATTGATGATGTAAAGCAGTTTCTTTTAGATGGTGGAGTAAAGAAAGAGGTTGTTGATGCTTCTTCGACAGTTGGTGTAATTGCAAGAGGTGTATCAGATTTATGGAATTATGGAAGTGGAGGGACATCGTTCTCTCCATATTTTTTACAAAGAGCAATTCAATTAAGTGGCAAAGATAGTTCTGATATTGAAAAAGAAAGCACCAAAGAGAATAGTGAAGGTGATAAAAATGAGTGATTATAGACTAGAAATAAAAAATCCTATTCCACTTGTATTGTTGATCCCAAAATCAATATCTAAAATAAATGGTGTTAATAAAAAAGAATATCCAACAGTTGAAGAAGCTTTGTCTGTAAAAGATAAAAATAAAAAATCAGTGAATTTGTTTTTTGGAAGTTTCAAAACTTATGGTGGAACAGAAAAAACAGTAAATGGTATATATTCCATAGAAGATACTGCAAATGTAGAAACATGGTACAGACCAGACATTAATAGTAATTGTAGAATAGCAAGAGCTAATGATGGAGCTATATTTGATATTATTAACGAACCTGAAGATATAAACCAAAGACATCAATTTTTGAAATTCAAAATAAAACATGTCAAAGGTGGTGCTTGATATGAGTAATAAATCACGCATAGAATTTGATGGCTTTGAAGAGGCAATAGCAAGACTTAATAAATTAAATGGTAATGTAAAAAACATATCAGAAAAAGCCTTAAAGAAAACTCATGAAATTATTACACAAAAAGCACAAGATGCAATAACACCACATAATGAAACACATCAAACAGAGAAAACTCTACGAAAAGAAGCAGAAATTGAATGGAATGGAACTCTTGCAAGTGTAAAGACAGGATTTAGTATTAGCGAAGGTGGATTAGCTTCAATATTTTTAATGTATGGAACACAAAGCCATGCAGTAAGTAATCAATATGGAAAGAATCTAGGTGTAGCTGAAGAAACAAAAAGAGATGCAAAAATGTACAATGCCTTTTTTGGTAGTAGTACACGCAAAGAAGTAGCAGAAGCACAAAAAGAAATATTTAATAATGAAATAAGGAGGTTGAATGGATAAATGGAAGATGAGCTAGTTAGTATATTGGAAGGTTTGAATTATCCAGTTTTCAAACAAGGTACGATGAATCAAGAAGAAGGCTATCCTGATTCATATTTCACATTTAAGAATATGAATACAATTGGTGATAGTTTTTATGATAATGAAGAACACAAAACAGTATGGCTTTTCATTGTTGCATTTTATTCAAACAACCCTGAATTAGTAAATACAGAATTGTTAAAAGCAAAAAGTAAATTAAAAGAAAAAGGGTTCATAGTTAGTGGCAAAGGCTATGATGTTGAAAGTGATGAACCTACACAAACAGGAAGAGGAATAGCTGTAAAAAAAATAGAAATTTTATAAGGAGGGTAAAAACATGAACAATAAACTTGATGAAATTGTTGAATATAGAGGTGTGACAGATTTAGTTATAGCTGAAGTATTGGCAGATAATAATGTAGAAGGAGAAGGATATAAAACAGGAGAAGTAATTGAATTAGCTGGTGTTGGCGAAATTTCAAAAACTACAAGTAATTCAAGTGAATCAAAATATTATAATAATATGGCTGCGATTGTAATTAATTCTACAGGAGCAGATGAAATTAAATGTTCTACATCTGTAATTCCTCAAGATAAATTAGCTTTAATTACAGGACAAGATTATGATGAAGAAACAGGAACATTAATAGAAGGAGAAAGAAAAGTAAAATACTTTGCTTTAGGTTACAAAACTAAAAAAACAAATGGTGACGAAATATATGTATGGAGACATAAAGGAACATTTAGCATTCCAGATAGTACACACGCAACAGAAAATGATGGAACAGATTCAAATGGTCAAGAAGTAACTTATACTGGAATTTCTACAACACATAAATTTAATAAAACAGGAAAACCAGCAAAAGCTATCAATGTTGATGTTGCAAAAGGTCTTGCAGATGTAAGTACATTCTTTGATAAAGTAACAACAATAGATACTTTAGAAAAAATAGCAATTGAAGCTTAGGAGGATAAAAGATGGATCTAAAATTAAACATTTATGAAAAAAGAAAAGTGATTAAGACTTATACTGCAGAAACATACGATTTGATGTTTGGAACAGTAGAAGATCTATTAGATGTTATGGATATTGATAATATTCAAGCAGATAATAGAACAGAATTATTAAAGGCAGTTGCAAAAGTATTAGCACATTCAATGGATATTGTTAAACCATTACTTAAAGATATCTTTGAAGGTTTAACAGACGAAGAATTAAGAAATACCAAAATAAGTGAAATAGTAGATGCTTTATCTAATATAGTAACATATTCAATCAATCAAATAACTAAAGGAAATAACGGAAAAAACTAGAAGAGGGGGACATATCTGATGTTCCCCTTTATCAGATATTCTTTGAATTGGAAATGCAAATTTGCGAACGATTTCCAGCAGTTACACCATTTTCAATAAGAAAAGAAAAAATAAAGGAAGTATTTTTATTAGTTAGAAGATTAAATATTTATGATGATAAAGGTAAAACCAAAAAGAAAAAAATAAACAGGAGACCAGCTGGAGACAGCTGGTTTTAATTTGCGTTAAAAAAGAGGTGAGTAAAAGTGGCTAATAAAGGCGAAGATATAACAACCAAATATAAGCTGGATATATCTGAATTTAAGAAAAATATAACTGAAGCAAATAATCTAATGAAACTCTCTAAATCAGAATTTAGCAAAGCTAGTAGTGGATTGGATGATTGGTCAAAATCAACAGATGGTTTAAATGCTAAATTGAAGCAATTAAAAACATCAATAGAAGCTCAAACATCAAAACTACAAGCATACCAATCCCAATTACAAACTGCACAAAAATATGAGAAATTATCTGCTACTGAAGTTGAAAACTTAAAGCAAAAACTAGAAGAAGCAAAAAAGACCTATGGAGAAAATTCTGATGAAGTTAGAAATTTAGAAAGCCAATTAAACAAAGCAGAATCTGCTCACTCATCTATGAAAAAGCAAGTTGCAGATTTAACTGTTACTGTAAATAATCAAGAAGCAACTGTAGCAAAAGCTGAAAAAGAATATAGCAATTATAGTGCAAAATTAAAAGAGGTACAATCTGCAGAAGAAAAAGCAAAAAGTGCAACCAGTCAATTATCAAGTACAATCGAATCACAACAAAGTGCAGTCAATAAAGCAAAAGAAGCATATAAAGAAGCGGTATTACAATATGGCAAGAATTCTACTGAGGCGAAGAATTTAGCAAAAGAAGTAAAAACTTTATCTAGTGATCTAGATGAAAATAAAACAAAGATGGAGAGTGCTGATAAAGCAGCAGACAAATTAGATAAAAGTATAAAAGATGCAGGTGACTCTGCAAATGAAGCTTCTCAAGGTGGTTTTACTGTCATGAAAGGAGTTCTAGCAAATTTAGCAGCAGATGCTATTGAAGCTGGAATTGGTGCTTTAAAAAGATTAGGTGGAGCTATACTTGATGTGGGAAAACAAGCAATAGCAGGATATGGCGATTATGAACAATTAGTAGGTGGTGTTGAAACATTATTTAAAGATAGTTCTGGAATCGTTGAAGGTTATGCAAACAATGCTTATAAAACCGCAGGACTTTCTGCAAATCAATATATGGAAACAGTAACTTCATTTTCTGCTTCATTATTACAAAGCTTAAATGGAGACACAGAAAAATCTGCTCAAGTTGCTGATAAAGCTATAACCGATATGTCCGATAATGCAAACAAAATGGGAACATCTATGGATATGATCCAAAATGCATACCAAGGATTTGCTAAACAAAACTATACAATGCTAGATAACTTGAAATTGGGTTATGGTGGTACAAAAACAGAAATGGAAAGGCTAATCAGCGATGCAAATAAATTAGCACAAGCTCAAGGTCAAGCTGGAGATCTAACAATAGAAAGTTATGCCGATATTGTCGAAGCTATACATTTAGTACAAGATAATATGGGAATAACAGGAACTACTGCTAAAGAAGCAAGTACAACTATTCAAGGAAGTGTTAATTCCATGAAATCTGCGTGGAATAATTTGTTAGTAGGTATAGCAGATGACAATGCAGATTTTACAGGTTTAATGGATAATATGATTGATAGTGTTATAACAGTAGCTGAGAACTTAATTCCAAGAGTACAAGAAGTTCTAAAAAAACTTCCTGATCTAATTAATGGACTTATACCAAGACTAATATCAATAATAGAAGGAATACTTCCAGACTTATTATCTGCTGTTACAAAACTAATACAAAGCTTAGTTAGTGCATTACCAAATCTACTGCAATCCATAATAAATGCAATAATTAATTTGTTACCAGAATTGGTAACTGCAGGTATTCAAATAATAAAAAGTCTATTAGAGGGAATGGGAACCATGATACCACAAATAGTAACAGCGTTTGTAGATATGATTCCAAAATTAGTACAAGCATTGATAAATGGTATACCAGATTTAATAAATGGAGCAATACAATTCTTTATGGCAATAATACAAGCAATTCCAACAGTTATTAAATCAATTCTAAATGCACTACCACAAATAATAGATAGTATTGTAAATGGTCTGATTACAGGCATACCTCTTTTAATAGATGGAGCAATACAATTGTTAATGGGAATAGTCGATGCAATTCCACAAATTATTGATGCTCTTTTAGATGCATTACCAAGTATTATAAAAGCCATAGTCAATGGCTTAATAAACGGAATAAGTGCAATTATTCAAGGAGCAATACAATTGTTAATGGGAATAATAGATGCAATTCCACAAATTATACAAGCCTTAATACCAGAAATACCAAAAATTGTTATGACAATAGTGCAAGTGTTAATTGAAAACTTACCTACACTTATTCAAGGGGCAATTCAATTATTTATGGGACTTGTTATGGCGATTCCACAAATATGTATGGAATTAATAAAAGCAATTCCACAAATAATTGTAGCAATTTTTCAAGCTTTAGCTCAATTACCTGAACAGTTGGGACAATTTTTCCAACGGAGCATGGGAAGGAATACAAAATGTTTTTGCAAATGTAGGAAACTGGTTTAAGGATATGTTCCAACAAGCATGGGACAATATTGTTGCTATTTTCCAAGGTATAGGAGAATTCTTTGGTGGTCTTTGGGATAATGTAACAGGAATACTTAGTGGTATAGGAGACTGGTTTAGAAATATGTTCCAAAGTGCATGGGATAATATCACAGGCATATTTAATGGAATAGGTAATTTCTTTAGTGGAGTTTGGAATAGTGTTACAAGTATTTTTAGTAATATAGGTGGCTGGTTCAGAGATAGATTTCAAGAAGCATGGAATAATATTACAAGTATATTTAGTGGAATAGGCAATTTCTTTGGTGGATTATGGAATACGATTAAAGATAAATTTTCAAGTTTAGGAACAACAATAGGAGATGCTATTGGTGGAGCAGTTAAAGCAGGAATAAATGGAATAATATCTATGATTGAAAATGTAATTAACAAAGGAATCGATATGATCAATGGAGCAATAAACTTAATTAATAAAATACCACGGAGTAAGTATAGGTAATTTTGATAGGGTTAATCTTCCAAGATTATATCGAGGTGGTGTATTAGAAAAAGGTCAGGTTGGTATATTAGAGGGTTCTGGTGCTGAAGCAGTAGTTCCTCTTGAAAAGAATAAAGGATGGATTAAAGCAGTTGCAAACGACATGAAGGAACAAATGAAAGATAATAATCTATCAACTACAAATAATATATCAAATACTACTTCAAATACTAATAACTTCACTCAAATTATTAATGCACCAAAACAACCATCAAGACTACAATTATATAGACAAACAAAGAACTTATTAAATTTAGTAAATGCTTAAGTTAGGAGGGGAAAATAGAAATGTTTACATTAAAAGTTGAAAATACTAGAGGAGCGGTTATTGAACTTACAAATAATGAAGAAAATTATCAAGTAACAGATATTTCTGGATTAAACCCTCCAAACGCAAATATAAATACTTCAAATTATGCAAATGGTGATGGATCTTCTTTTAATAGTTCTAGAATTCCAAACAGAGAAGTTGTTATTACTGTGTATATTAATGGTGATATTCAAAAAAACAGATTAACATTGTATAAGTTTTTTAGAAATAAAGAGTGGTGCAAAATTTACTATAAAGATGATTACAGAGATGTCTTTGTTGAAGGATATGTGCAAACATTAGAAGTTACACCTTTCGTACAAAAACAAGTTGCTCAAATTTCTATTTTGTGTCCAGATCCATACTTGAAAGATGTTGAAATGATAGTACAAAGTATTTCAAAAATTATTAAACGATTTACATTTCCATTTTCTATAAATATAGATGAGCCAATTCCTATCTCTTCTTTTGACCCAGAAAAAGTAACAAATGTTATAAATGATAGTGAGAGTAAGACAGGATTAATTATCAATGTAAAATTTATGGGAACAGTTAATAAATTAGAAATTCGTAATGTTGACAATGGAGAGAACTTTATTGTAGATTATGAATTTCACAAAAATGATAAGTTGGTTATTAATTGTAACAGGGGAAGCAAATCAATAATATTAACAAGAGATGCAGTCAAATATAATTTAATTCCTTATGTAAGAAGTGGTTCTATATTTTTTCAATTAGGAATTGGAGACAACAACTTCAGCTTTTTAGCAGATGATGGGGTTGATGATATATTTGTAGATATTCAGCCTAATTATCGTAAAATATATTTAGGAGTTTAAAATTATATGGAAGAATTTTATTTATTAGATAATGAATTAAATAAAAAATATATAATTGATACATATTCAAGTGCAATATGGGCAAAGAGATATAATGATATTGGCGATTGCGAGTTAGTTATATCTGCATCTACTGAAAATTTTAGAAAAATAAAAGAATGTAAATATATTGCACGAAACGATGATGATATGGTTTGCAAAATTAAAAAAGTAGAATTGCAGACTGATGAAGAAAATGGAGATCAACTAATTCTTACAGGAAATGATATAACAGACATATTAAATCAAAGAATAGTAATAAAGCAGACTAATTTTAATGGATTAGTTGAAGATTATATAAGGGCTTTGATTAACGATTCGATTATTAAACCAACAAATACAGATAGAAAAATAAGGAATTTTGCTCTTGCAAACAACAAAGGCTTTTCTGAGACTATACGTGAACAAGTAACATATGATAATGTCGGAGAGAAGATACAAAAATTATGCAAACAATATGGATGGGGATATAGAGTTACCGTTAATAATGGTAACTTTATTTTTGCGTTGTATAAAGGTAATGACATAAGTAGATATATTACTTTTTCACATAATTATGATAATATTTCTACAACAGATTATGTGAAAGATGATAGCAATATAAAAAATGTTGCGTTAGTTGCTGGAGAAGGAGAAGGCGTAGCAAGAAAAACAATAACAATAGGAAATGGTACAGGAATTGATAGACATGAATTATATGTTGATGCTCGTGATATTTCTAGTGAAATTGATTATGATGAATTATTAATAAATTATCCAAATGGAAAAGAAAAGGTTATAAATAATGTAATTTATTATCAAGTAAATGGAAGTAACGTTGCAATACTCACAAAAAATGATACTGGAGAAATTACAAATGTTCAATTATGTAACAATATTTATATGGAAAATCTAAAAAATACAGGGTATGAAAAAATGTCAGAATATACATCTATTACTTCTTTTGCTGGAGAAATAATAGCTGGTATGAGCTACAAATATAAAGAAGATTATAATTTAGGTGATATTGTAAATATCGTTAACGAATATGGAATCTCTATTAATGTGAGAATATCTGAAGTAATAGAAAATCAAGATGATAATGGTTACACTATGGAACCAACTTTTGAAAATATAGAATAATAAAAATAGATAGGAGGCAGAAAATGGAGAATGATGTTAAATATAAAGTAGATGCTGGATTTTTTGATGCAATTGATGAAGATAGAACATATTCAGCAGATGATATGAATAGACCATATAGAAAATTGATAAGCAATGGCGTTTTTGCAACACCAAAAGGGACACCATCAGACTTTCTACAAGTTTTTGCAGCAGGTAATGAAATGAATGTAATTGTATCTGCAGGTTATGCTCTGATTGGAGATAAATGGTTTGAAAATCCAAGCGACTTAATGATAACTATATCACAGAATTCGGAGGTACTACCAAGAATTGATAGTATTGTAGCCCAAGTTGATAAAACACAAACAGGAAGAGTTGGAAATATAGTTTATAGACAGGGACAAGCTTCAAGTAATCCTGTGCATCCAGATATCAATACAGAAGAGGAAATAGCAGAGTTTAGACTAGCAGATATTAGAATAAGTCCTTCTTGTGTAGAGATTACTCAAGACTTAATTACAGATTGTAGGGGAAGTGAGGAATGCCCTTGGGTTACAAGCTTACTTTATCAAGTTGATACTTCTACTTTATATGCTCAATGGCAAACAGCATATAAAAAATATTATGAAGATCAAGAAGCGGAACATGATGCTTACTTTGAAGAATTTAAGAAAATAATGTCAAACTTTTTCAAAGAAGAGGATAAAACATTTGATGCATGGTTCCAAGAAATGAAGGATCAGTTATCAGAAGATGCAGCAGGAAAGTTACAAGTTGAAATAGATAATTTAAGTGAAATTGTTATGGATGCTATATCTCCAATAACAACAGAAGTAGGAGAAATACTAGCAACAGAGAATGGAGAATATATTGTAGCTGGCTTATAATACAGTTATATTGCAAAATAGTTATTTTAATTTAAAAAATATGTTATTTTATAGGAGGTAAAAATTTATGATTAAGAAAATAACAGAATTAGTAAAAGGACTACCAGTTAATGAAGATGTAATTCCATTTGTTGATAGTGAAAATGGAATTACAAAAAAAGTAGTAATAGATGATTTACTAAAAGCTATTGTTCCTAAAAATGCAGGTGCACACAACGGAATATATAGAGGAAAAGATATAACAGATTTATTCTATAATGGTACACTATCACAACAAATAGCAGCAGGAACTTTTGACGATATATTTATAGGAGATTATATAATAGGAAAGGTAAGCAAAAGAAAATATTTAGTTGCAGATATTAATTATCGATTAAATATGGGAGATACTGAATGCAAAACACCTCATATTTTGATGATTCCAGAAAGAATTATGGGAATTGCTAAAATGAATGATACAAATATTACAACATTAGCTTATATTGGAAGTAAAATGTATAATGAATATTTAATGCCATTTAAAGAGGTCATATATAATGATTTTGAAGATACTCATATTTTATCTCATAAAAATCTTTTTGCAAATGCAACAACTAATGGGTATGAAAGTGCAGGAGGATGGTTTAATTCAGATATAGAATTAATGAATGAAATTATGGTATATGGTAGCAATATATTTCATAATATACAAAATGGTGCTAATCTTGCATATAATTATACAATGGACAAGCAACAGTTATCATTATTCAGATTAAACCCTGCTTTAACAGTAGCGAGAAATGATGCTGGAGAAAGATATTGGTACTGGCTAAGAGATGTCGTTTCTGCATCTGGTTTCGCTTATGTCGGCGGCAACGGTCATGCCCACAGCACCAGTGCGTCCGACTCTGGCGGTGTGCGTCCAGCTTTTCTAATCAAATAATCGAACATCAAGCTAGGGCTTGTCCCTAGCGGAATATAAGGGAAAGGAGTAATTTGATTAGCAATGTCAGAAATAAAGAAGAGCGAAAGAAGTGAAAGTAGATTACAGACAGTTCATAATGCATATAAAATAAGAACAGCAGTAACAAAACTTGCAGAGAATAACTTTTATTTTGATTTAAATAAGATTAATGATGTAGTAGAGCAAAATACAAAAAACATAACCGATGAGAAACTAAAGGAAAAAGCTAAAAAGAGAATATATCAGTATTTCAATAATCAAATATTAAGAATAACAGATAAAGTTATAAATTCTGCTTGTGAAATAAACGAGCATTTACGAATTGCAAATACAATATTTCCAACATACATGTCTGAGTATGAAGAACGCAGACTAGAATTAGATAGAGCCATGAGCTGTTGCAATGTTCTTCAAGATGAACTTCAATATGCTGGAGAATGTTTATATGCTGATCTAAATAAATTCACATCTTTAGTCATAGAAATTCAAAAAGAATTTAATATGATAAAAAAGCTCAGACAAACTGACAATAGATTTCTTAAAGATATAAAACAATAAATATAATTGGGGTAATCTTTATATGTCGTTTCTGCATCTAATTTCGCTAATGTCAACAGCAACGGTAATGCCAACAACAACAGTGCGTCCAACTCTAACGGTGTGCGTCCAGATTTCACTACTATACAAATTTTTTATGGACTATGTTTCCATTGGTAATAGTATGGGAAAGGGAAAGGAAAGGTTGTCCCTTCAATCCGTAAAAGAACTGATTGATAAATGCTAATCATTATGCAGTTGATTACGATCATTACTGCTATACAAGTGATTTTATGAATAAATTTTATGATGCTAATTTAATTTATAAAGCTGGGAAAAAAGCAATTGCTGGTGCTCCATTTAAATACAAAGCACAACTTTTTGAAATGAATCAATTATTAGAAACTGCACAAATTCAAAAAGCAATGGTTGAAAAGACATACAGACCAACAAAGCGGAACAAAATTTGTAATAAAAGAGCGAGGCAAGAAAAGAAATATTACAACAAATATAATGG
>CAPIEU010000011.1 GCA_948630815.1 uncultured Clostridia bacterium | reverse complement strand
TTCCTCGTTGTTCTTCAGTTGTATTTTTATAGTATTTTTTTAGTGTTGCTAATTCTTCAATTCTTTCCTCTGCTTTTGCTAAATCATGGGTTCTTGCATTTAATAAACTTTGTTTTTCTTTATTCCACATATCTCTCAACTCCTTTTTATTTAATTAAACTAATTACTAACATACTTGTCTCAGTTAATGATATTGCTAACATCCATAAAATGTTGTTTATTCTTTCTTTTGTTTTCTTTTTCATTTGTTTTCACTCTCCTTTGCTTTATCTTCATCAGCCTTAATTTCCATTGCTATAAATTCGCAAACTGCATATATCATTTCTTGTGTTGGCATTATTTATTTCCTCCTTTTTATATTTTACTATTTGTTAATTTTATTGCCAAAAAAATATCTTCAATTTTACATTTATATAATTTTGCCAACTTTTCTTTCATTTTGTCGCTAGGATTTTTTTTGCCATTTTCAAGTAAAGAAATATAAGTCACTGTTGTACCAGTGCATTTAGCTACTTCACTTTGTGTAAGGTTATTTGTTATTCTCATTTCTTGCAAGTTTGCTCTTTTCATTTTCTCACCTCCATTTTACTATTTGTTAATTTTGATAAGCACATTATATTTAACAAATAGTAAATTGTCAATACTTTTTCAAAAAATATTTTTACAATTAGTTAAATTGCTTGACACTCTAAGACATATTTTTAAAAAAAACTTTACATATTTAACTTTTAGTTATATAATATATATATGATTTTCGATTATGTTAATTAGAGGGTGAAAAATGAATAGATTAAAATTGTTAAGAGAAGAAAAAGGATTATATCAAAAAGATATTGCTAAACTTTTAAATGTTTCTATTCCAGCAATTAATCAATATGAAAGTGAAAAACGTGACATGAGTACAAATACTGTACTATTGTTAGCAGAATATTTTAAAGTTTCAACAGATTATTTATTAGGTAAAACTGATGTACGAAACGTTGAGCAGGAATTTAAGTTTGCATATCACAAAGAAATGGAAGGACTTACAGAAGAAGAAATTGCAGATGCACTTAGATTTTATAAAAAAATTAAGTATGGTGAAGATAAATAATTTTAGTGGAGGCTAAAATGACTTTGAATAAATTATACGATATTGCAGATAGAGAAAAAATATCTGTAATTAATTTCAAAATGCAAAACAAAGCAATTATAGGGCAAGTTGATAAAGAATATTGTATTGGATTAAATTATTCAAAAATAAACAATTCTCGTGAAGAGAAAGAAATATTAGCTGAAGAACTTGGACACTATTATACTGGTTCTTTATATTCAAGTTGTATGCCATTTGAAACTATGTCACGTTGTGAAGCTCGTGCCAATAAATGGTCATATAATGTTCTCGTTCCTTATGAAAAGCTAAAATTAGCAAGTTTAAAACGGAATTAATGATATTTATAGTCTTGCAGAATATTTTAATGTTCAAACCGAATATCTAATTAATGCAATTAAATTTTATGAAAGAAAGTATGGTGTAATATGTTAGCTTATGGATATTGCAGATATTCTTCTGATCTACAAAATGAAGCTTCTATTGAACAACAAAAAGGAGAATTAGAAGAATATGCAAAGAGAAATAATATAACTATAATTAAATATTACGTTGATGAAGCTAAGACTGCCACCAAAGATACTAGAGAAAGTTTTCAAGACCTAATTAATGATGCTTGTAAATTAAAAAAAGTACAAGCTGTTTTGGTATGGAAAACAGACAGATTTGCTCGTAAAGCTATGGATAGTTTATATTATAGAAATCAATTAGCAAAACATGATATTAAGCTAATCTCTATTACTCAGCCTATTGATGATGCTACACCAGAAGGGAAATTAATGGCAACAATGCTTGCAGGAATGGACGAATATTATTCTCAAAACTTAGCTAGTAATATTAAAAGAGCATTGAAAGCTAATGCAAAGGAAAGTTTATTTAATGGTGGTATTCCTCCTTTAGGATACGATATTAAGGATAAAAAATATGTTATAAATGACTATGAAGCTACTATTGTTAGAGCTATATTTGAAATGTATACAGAAGGTTATTCATTAATTGATATTGCAATAAAACTAAATTCTAAAGGTTATAAAACTAAGCGTGGTACAGAATTTAAAAAATACTCCATACAAAGCATTTTAGGAAATGAAAAATATATTGGAAATTATATTTTTAATAAAGGTTATAAAGACAATAATAAGATTAATAGAACAGATATTATAAGAAATGAAAACTCTATTCCAGCAATTATAACAAAGGAGATGTTTGAAATGGTAAAATCAAAAAAAGAATCTAATTCAAAAAATACAGCACAATATAAAGCAAAAAATGTATATTTGCTAAGCGGACTTATAAAATGTAGCAAATGTGGTGGAAATTATATAGGTCATACTACTAAAAAAATAAAAAATGAAAAAGAATATAAAAGCAGTTTTTATCAATGCACTAATAGAAATAAATTAGGTAAATGTGATTCTATTAGGTTAAAAAAAGATGAATTAGAAAAATATATTGTAAATCTAATATATAAAAGATTACTAGATACTGAAGAGGTTAATAAATTAATAGAACAAATAAATGCTATTTATAAAAATATGCGTAATGAATCTATTGAAGATATTGATGATCTAAAAATTAGAATTAAAAATAAACAAAACGAAATAGATAATATTGTTAATGCTATTGCTTCTGGTATTAGTTCTCCTACGTTATTATCTAATTTAGAGAAAGCAGAAGATATTAAAGCAATGCTTGAAAAAGAACTGTCACTAAAGATGACCGTTAGCAATAATGAATCAATTTCTATGGATTTAATAAAAAAGGTATTGCAAAAAGATATTGACGCTATATCTTCAAAACAGTCTTTGAAAAATGTTATTCAAAAATGGATTAAAAAAATAGAAGTACATAGCGATTGTTTGCTTATATACTTCAATTTTGATAACGAACCTTTGTGTTCGTCTTTACGAATGGTAGCGACGGTGGGACTTGAACCTACGACCTGCCGGGTATGAACCGGATGCTCTAGCCAACTGAGCTACGTCGCCATATATTTATTTTAACGTGTATTATTATATTAGTATATCCATTTTTTGTCAAGATAAAACAAAGAAAATAATTTAAAAAATTATTTTCTCATTAAAATTATCTTTCTAAATCATCTTGTTCAATTTCTTGAACATTTTCTTTTACTATAGATTTCTCTATTTTAGGTGCTTTATTTCTATCTTCAGCTTTTAAATTTTCTCTTACTTTCTTTATAGAAGTTCCATGTTCTTCAAACATTAATTCCATATTTTTTATATGTTCATTTCTATTTATTAGGTCTTTAATTCCTGATTTTTTTATTACTTCTTCAGGATCTTCTACTATATTTTCACTTTGACTAAGCGCTGAAAAAAACATTCCTATTCCTCTAAATATCTCTTGAATTCTTGATTCCTTTATTCCTACTTGACTCATATAATTTTCTAAGATTTATCTTAGAATTTTCACCTCTCTTATTTAAAATAAATAAATCTATTTATAGTTTACCATAATAAGGCAAAAAAATCAAGTGTTTTTTGCTTTTTTTATAGATTTTATGTTAATGTTTAGTCTTAATATATAAAAAGCTTCGAAGAATCAGCAAGAAACCTCCTTTAACAAAGGAAGTGACAGTCCGTAGGACTGATGGAGGATTCTTATTATTGCTTTCTAGCCCCCCAGTCATGTGTACTGCGTGCCAGCCCCCTTATTAAATGCGCTCTCTTGCTAATCTTTGTAAAATACTTTAACATAATAGGCTGAACTGTATCAATTTTATATTAATTCATATAATCTCTTAATTTTTTACTTCTACTTGGATGTCTTAATTTTCTTAATGCTTTTGCTTCTATTTGCCTTATTCTTTCACGTGTTACATCGAACTCTCTTCCTACTTCTTCAAGTGTTCTTGCTTTACCATCTTCTAAACCAAATCTTAATTTTAAAACTTTTGCTTCTCTTGGGGTTAATGTGTTCATTACTTCTTCTAGTTGCTCTTTTAATAATGTATATGCCGCAGAATCGTGTGGTGCAGGTGAATCGTCATCTTGTATAAAATCTCCTAAATGGCTATCATCTTCTTCTCCTATTGGTGTTTCAAGTGAAACTGGATCTTGTGCTATCTTTTGTATTTCCATTACTTTTTCTAAAGGCATCTCTAGTTCTTCAGCTAATTCTTCTGGTGATGGTTCACGACCTAATTTTTGTAATAAATGTCTTGATGTACGAATTAATTTATTAATTGTTTCTACCATATGAACTGGTATTCTTATTGTTCTTGCTTGGTCTGCTATTGCTCTTGTAATAGCTTGACGAATCCACCATGTAGCATAAGTACTAAATTTGAATCCTTTTTTATAATCAAATTTATCAACAGCTTTTATTAATCCCATATTTCCTTCTTGAATAAGGTCTAAAAATAGCATTCCTCTTCCAACATATTTTTTAGCAATACTAACAACAAGCCTTAAGTTTGATTCAGCAAGCTTTTGTTTTGCTTCTTCATCCCCTTCTAATACTTTTTCAGCTATTTCTAACTCTTCTTCATAACTAAGAAGTGGGATACGTCCTATTTCTCTTAAATACATTCTAACAGGGTCATCTGTACTTATACCGTCTAAATTTGCTATATTATTTAATTCTTCTACTTTAATGTCTTCTAAATCTTCTAAATCTTCTAAGTCTGGCTCTTCATCATCAAAGTCATCTTTTATAATATCCATATTTAGCTCTTCAAATGCATCAAATACTTTTTCAATTTCATCTGTACTTGAAGTATCTAATTCTGTTGCTAATTCTCCATATGTTATTTTTCCTTGTTTTTTAGCCTTTTCAATTATTATTTTTACTTTATCTTCACTTGACTTCTCTTCATCTATCTCTTCATCTTCTAGTACTTCATTTACGGTTTCTTCATCTATATTTGCTTCAAGTTCTTCTTCTTCTTTTTTAGATTTCTTTGCTTTTTTAGGCTCTTCTTCTTTATTTGAATTTTCTAATTTTTTATCTTCTTTATCCAATTCTTTTTTTGATTTTTTTATTGCATTTTCCTCTTCTGCTTGCAATTTTTCTTTTTTCTTTTTAACTTCTTTTTCTTCATTTTTTTCTTTCTTACTTGTTGATTTTTCTGCTATTGCCTTTTTATCTTTTAATTCTTCATTTTTCACAATTTTTCCCCCTATTTCATTTTTGCAATCTTAATTATTAGATTACTTAATTCCTTTTCTAATTCTAGTTTTTTATCTTTATCTATATTATCATCATCTAGCATTCTTAAAATTTTACCTTTTTCATCTTGTAACTTTTCTTTTTCATATACCTTTAATAAATCTTCTATTGCTTTTTCATTATTTGTTATTTCATAATCATCTGCCATTAAACTTGTAATATGTCCTATTAATTCTTCATCTTTAAACAAATCTAACACATTGTTATTACTATTTCCTTTTTCAAAATGTTCATACAAAATACTAGCAATTTTATTATTTACTTCCAATTTAAAATCCTTTGGGCTAATTTTTTTACTAATTTGATTATATGCATTTATTTCTGAATTAATTAAAAGTGAAATAATCATATTCTCCCTTTTTATTAAGCCTTCACTTATATCTTCTTTTAAATTTTTATTTTGTCTTTTTATTGCTATAGGTCTTTGTAATGCCTTTATACCTTGATTTCCTATATTTGAAATCTTATTATATTCTGCATAAATAGCTTCTTTTGAAATACCATATTCATTTGAAATTTTATCTATATATATTTCTCTTTCAATACTATTATCTACTTTAGATAAAATTTTTACAATTTCATTTAAAAACTTTATTTTATCACTAGCAGTTTGAATAGTCATATTCTTTTTTAATGTTTTTACTTTAAATTCTACTAATGATATTGCATTTTCTACACATCTTTCAAAACGTCCACTGCCATATTTTATAACATATTCATCTGGATCTTTTGCATCACCATCTAGCTCTAAAATTCTAATATCACAACCTAGATTTTGTAGAATTTCCATTCCTCTCATTGTAGCTGCTTGTCCTGCACCGATCTTTATCGTAACCAATTATAATTTGTGAAGCATATTTTCTAAGTAATCTCCCTTGTGCTTCTGTAAGTGCTGTTCCAAGTGATGCTACAACATTTGTTATACCTCTTTGATATAATGATATTGCATCCATATATCCTTCAACAATAATGATTTTACTTTTTCCACTTTTTTTAGCAATATTTAAACCAAAAAGTTGTCTACCTTTACTATAAACTATATTTTCTGGAGAATTAATATATTTAGGTTTACTATCATCAAGCACCCTTCCACCAAAAGCAATTACTTTATCTTGTACATCTTTTATAGGAAACATTAATCTAGATTTAAATTTATCAAAAAATTGCCCTTTTCCGTGATTTACCAACTAAGCTCGATGCTAAAATTTCTTCATCTGTAAATCCTTGTTGTTTTAATGCTTTATACAATTCATCAAAATTAGTAGAAAATCCTATACTAAAAGTTTTTAATGTATTATTATCGAGTTTTCTTTTTTTTACATATTCTTGAGCAAGTTTTGCATTAGGTTTATATAAATTTTCATGAAAATACCCAGCTGTAAATTTATTTATTTGGTACACTTTATCTTTTAGTCTTAATTTATCTGCATCTCCACCATTATCTAAACTAGGTAATGTAATTCCTGCTTTTTCTGCAAGTAATTCTAAAGTAGGTTTAAAGTCTAAATTTTCTATTTTGCTTACAAAGTGAATAACATTTCCTCCGTACACCACAGCCAAAGCAATGAAAAATCTGCTTATCAGGTGACACACAAAAAGAAGGGGATTTTTCTTTGTGAAATGGACATAAACCCATAAAATTTCTACCACTTCTTTTTAAGATTACGTATTGTGATATTACATCAACTATATCATTACTGCTTCTTATTTCATCAATTAGTTCATCACTATATCGTACCATCTTTCATCCCTTTCTAACATATTATACTATTCGACACAGAATTCTTAAATCCCCCTTACTTCACATAAAATTTATGAAATTTTGTCTTATAGATGTCACATTGTGTCGAATGGCAGAAAAATGAACTTTGTTTACTTTTCTGCTATAAGTCCGCTCCATCTTGCTGAATGTAGGACGTTTTTGTTTTTCTCTTTAAGATTCGAAAAACAAAAAGTGCTACATTCACGTGTCGCTATTTTTTACTAAAAAACCGCTTTTCCCCCATACAATAAAAATGTTACTAAATTAAATTTAGTAACATTTTTTTATATTTATGCGTTTTCACTTACTCCTGTATCTTCAAATGGAATAAATTTATTTACAACTTTTTGAACAGGTTCTATATTATCTAATTCAAATTCTTTAAATGACGCATTTATTTTATTATCAATCAATCCTTCAACTTCACCTTGAGAAGAATTTTCTGCAAGAACTAATTCACTTACTAAAATTTGTTTTGCATTTGATAACATTTTCTTTTCTCCTGTTGATAATCCCTTTTCTTTTTGCTTAAATGATAGATTTCTAACAACATCTGCAATTTCATATATGTCTCCACTTTTCATTTTATCCATATTATCACGGTATCTTTTATTCCAATTCATAGACATTTCTGTTTTATCTTCTTCTAAAATAGAAAATACTTTATCTGCTGATGCCTTATCTATAATTCCTCTTACTCCAATCTCTTCTGCTTTATTGGTAGGTACCATTACTTTTACTTCACCAGGCATTTTTAATATGTAGTATGATTGTTTCTCTCCTAAAATATCCTTTTCTTCTATTGCATCTATTATTCCAGCCCCGTGCATTGGGTAAACTATATGGTCTCCTACATTAAACATACGAGTGCCTCTCCTTCCTAAGAACTTCAATCTATATCAATAAAAATGTGATTTATTTTTTCATTTTATTAAATGCTACTCTATATCACATTTCCTTTTTTAACCATATTTATTATACTACAAAAATTACCAAAAGTCAAAAGATTTTTGGTAATTTTTTCTTACGGATAAACATATTTTCTATCTTTTCCGCACACCTCTAAGGTTTAAAATTTTTAATTTTTTTTATTTGTTTTTTACTTATTTGTAGAACCAAATCCGCCTACTCTTTCTCCATCTGCTATATCATTGTCTACAACTAAATATTTTTCAAAAATTGCTTGACCTATTGCATCTCCTTTTTTTATTTGTATATCCTCTTCTTTTATGTTATAAAATGCAAACATAATGTGCCCATCATTATCTGGATTTCCGTAATAGTCTTTATCTATTACTCCAACACTATTTGCTAAAATTAGCCCTTTTTTCTTTGGATTAGAGCTTCTATTATATAATAATAACATTTCGTCATCTTGCATATACGCTTTTAAACCAGTAGTCACAAGTGTTGGATTCATTCCCTTTTTAAAACTTGGTATTACAACATCTTCTGCTGCTTCAATATCATATCCTGCTGAATATTTTGTTTTACGAACTGGTAAATTAATTCCTTTATCTTCGTATCCTTTTGCTATTTCAAATCCACGTACTTTTTCCATCCTATTTTTCTCCCTTTCTATATTTTGTTTTCTATTTAACTTCTACTTCCATGAAGATATATATTTAATTTTCTTCATTTTACATTCCAATTCTATTATATACGTAGATTTTTGTCAATTATTTTTTTATATTTACTCCTACAATTCCTCCAATCATTCCTGCTACTATTGATAGTGAAATCATAATTATAGAATACATATTTAACGTAAATCCTGTTTGTACTATACTAGAAATTAAATAAATAATTAATATGTATATAAGCCCTATTATTCCTCCGTTTAAAATTCCATTTTTTTTAATTTTAATTGTACTAATGCTACTACCTACTAATATACTAATAACTGTAGCCATTATAATAATAACTGGTATTGTACTTTCATCTATGTTTGTATATGTTAATATTATAGAAAATATAAACAATAAAACTAGTGTAAGAAAAATAGAACAAACTATACCTTTACAAATATTCATAAAATTATTTTTGCTATCTAAACCGATTTTCTACTATACTTTTCATATAATCTATCATCCCTCCTTATAAAAATATGTGTAAATCTATTAAATTGTATTAAAAAATCTCAAAGAATATGTATATTCTTTGAGATTAATTTTTTTAACTATTTGCAATAACAATTGCAATATCATATATTAGTTTCAATTTTTCTGGAGGACAATTTTTTAATAAATTTGAAAAATCATTATATAAATAATTTTTTGAATTGCTAGACGTACCATTTAAAATATATCCTTCTGTTACATTAAGTATTTCACAAATTTGAGAAACCCTTTTTAGACTAATTTCAGTATTACCACATTCAACTCTACTTAAAAATGCTACTGAAACATCTAGTTTTTCTGCTAAAACTTCTTGAGTCATATTTTTATCTTTTTTTGCTTTATGAATTCTTGAACCAACTAAAGCATAATCTATTGCCATATTTAACACACCCTTTCAAGGAAAAATATAGCATTCATAGGTATAATTTAACAGAAACAAATAAGTAAATATATACTAGCAGTAAAATTATTTACTTAACTCAATAACAAATATCAGTTAAGATTGAAACTTTAATTTATTTCTAACTAGTTTCACATGATACAAGTGCTTTTTATTGTTCGAACTTGGGGAGAAAAATAAAAATGACTTTGTGTCCTGAAAGATGGAATGTTTTTTATACTTATAGTTTGAATAGTAACAAATATTATAAAAAAATTTAATATAATACTTGAAAAAATTATATTATTATTATACAATACGTATAGAAAATTTGTTTGCAAAGGAGAAAATAAAATGCTTGCATATATTAAAGGAACACTTGAAATGAAATTTGAAGGATATGTTGTAATAGATGTAGGAGGACTTGGTTATAAAGTTTTTATGTCGGAAAAATCAATGGAAGAATTAGGAAATATTGGAGATATAGTAAAAGTACATACACATTATCATGTAAGAGAAGATGATATAAGCATATATGGTTTCAAGACAAATGAAGAATTAAAAATGTTTGAACTTCTATTAGGAGTAAGTGGAATAGGAGCAAAATCGGCAATAAATATGTTATCAAATATAACTCCATCAAGTTTCGCATTAGCAGTAATTACAAATGATACATCAAAACTAGTAAAAATTCCAGGAATAGGAGCAAAATCAGCAGCAAGAATAGTATTAGAGCTAAAAGATAAATTAAAAACAATCGAAGCAAGAGAAGAAGATACTAAAATAAAAGAAGCAATAGATGATGACAATAATGTAACAGAAGCAATTTCGGCATTACAAGTACTAGGATATAATAGAAGAGAAATAGAAAAAACATTAGAAAAAATCGATAAAAATAATTTATCATTAGAGGATATAATTAGAAAAGCATTATCAATATTAGGAAGATAGAGTATCCATGTCAAATAAAAATTATATGGGCGAGTAATCTTTCGTCCATAAATATTAAGGAAGTGAATATTATGGATTTGTCAAAGCCACTAGCATATAGAATGAGGCCAAAAAGCCTAGAAGAGTATATTGGACAAGAACATATTTTAGGGAAAGATAAAATTTTATATAGAACAATTAAAGCAGATAGATTATCAAGTATTATTCTTTGGGGACCTCCAGGATGTGGAAAAACTTCACTAGGTAGAGTAATAAGCGAAACTACAAAATATAAATTTACAAAGATAAATGCTGTAACAGCAGGTGTAAGTGATATAAAAAAAGTAGTTGAAGAAGCAAAAAATGTATTTTTAAACCCAACTGGTAAATGTATCTTATTTATAGATGAGATACATAGGTTTAATAAATTGCAACAAGATGCACTTTTACCTTTTGTTGAGGATGGAACTGTAATATTAATTGGAGCAACTACAGAGAATCCATATTTTGAAGTAAATAAAGCATTAATTTCAAGATCAATGGTATTTAAACTAGAACCATTAACTGCTGAAGATATTTTTAAAGTATTAAAAATGTCACTTGAAAGAGATGAAGGGCTAAAAAGTTTTAATATAAAAGTAGAAGATGAAACTTTAAGAAAAATTGCAGAAGTATCAAATGGAGATGTAAGAACAGCTTTAAATGGATTAGAAGTAGCAGTTCTTACAACCAAAGTAGATAAAGACCGGATTTATTAATATAACAAATGAAATAGCAAAAGATAGTGTACAAAATAGAAAAGCAATTTTTGATAAAAATGGAGATAGTCATTATGATAATATAAGTGCATTTATAAAATCAATGAGAGGTAGTGACCCAGATGCTACAATATTTTATTTAGCACGTGCATTAAATGGTGGAGAAGATCCAATGTTTTTAGCAAGAAGAATTGTAATTCAAGCAGCTGAAGATGTAGGAATGGCAAATCCACAAGCATTAGTTGTCGCAACTTCTGCGATGCAAGCAGTACATATGGTTGGAATGCCAGAAGCAAGAATAATTTTAAGTGAAGCTGCTGTATATGTAGCAACTTCTAAAAAGTCTAATGCAACATATTTGGGCATTAATAAGGCATTACACGATATACAAAGTATGGATACAGGTGAAGTTCCAATGCATATAAGAAATGCTCCTGTAGCTGGAATGGAACAATTTGGATATGGAGAGGGTTATAAATATCCACATGATTATCCAGGACACTATGTAGAGCAACAATATTTACCAGATAAAATGCTAGGAACTAAATACTATATTAAAGACGATACTGTAGAATAATTTACTATTCAAACTAATAAATAATATGGATAACCTAAAATTTATAACTAGCATTAAGTATTAAAAGAAGTGGGAATTTTATCCCACTTCTACTTTTGTTTCTAATTCTTTATTTTTTCTCATATAAACTAAATTTTAATAACCTTTTCCCATGGTAAATCATCTTTTCCAAAGTGACCATAATTTGTTGTTTCAGTATATATTGGACTTCTTAAGTTTAAATAGTTTATTATTCCTGTTGGTGTTAATTCAAATTTCTTATATATTAAATCTACTATTTCTTCTTCTGGAACTACACCTGTTCCAAATGTATCTACATATATTGATACAGGTTTTGCCACTCCTATTGCATAACTAAATTGAATTTCACATTTTTTTGCTAGTTTATTTGCTACTATATTTTTTGCTATAAATCTTGCCATATATGCAGCAGAGCGATCAACTTTACTAGAATCTTTTCCTGAAAATGCTCCTCCACCATGACGACTATAACCACCATATGTATCTACAATAATTTTTCTTCCTGTTAGACCACTATCTCCAAGTGGACCTCCTATAACAAATCTTCCTGTTGGATTTATATAATATTTTGTGTTATCATCTAATAATTCTTCTGGAACTGTTTCTTTAATTACTTTTTCTTTTATATCTTTTCTTAATATTTCTAAATCTATGTCTTCGCTATGCTGTGTTGAAATAACTATTGTATCTACCCTTATAGGTTTATCGTCATCATATTCTACTGTTACTTGTGTTTTTCCATCTGGTCTTAGATAATCTATAACTCCATTTTTTCTAAGTTCTGTTAATTTTTTAGATAATTTGTGTGCAAGATATATTGGTAAAGGCATATATACATCTGTTTCATCACAAGCAAAACCGAACATTATTCCTTGGTCTCCTGCTCCCATAGATTCTAAATTTTCACCTATTTTATCTTCTAAAGATTTATCTACTCCTAAAGCTATATCTGGTGATTGCTTAGATATATTTAAATTGATTTTACAAGTTCTATAATCCATATCTAAATTTTCATTATCATATCCTATTTCTTTTATTGCATTTCTAGCTATTTTTTCTATATCAATATTTGCATTAGATGTTATTTCTCCTGTTATAAATATTTCTCCCTTTCCTGCTACTGTTTCACAGGCTACTCTTGAATACTTGTCCTCTTTTAAGCAAGCATCTAAAACACTGTCTGATATATAATCACATAGTTTATCTGGATGTCCTTCTGTTACACTTTCACTAGTAAATAATTTTTTCATTTTAATTCTCCTTTTTTGTTTTCCCTTTATTATAATTAATATTTCTCTTTTACAAAAAACTTGCCTATAAGTCCGCTCCTTCTTGCTAAATGTAGGACATTTTTGTTTTTCTCTTTAAGATTCGAAAAACAAAAAGTGCTACATTCATGTGTCGCTAATTTACAATCCAAAATTCTATTCTTCCTATACATAAAAAGACCTTTGCATTAAAGCAAAGGTCTTAATAATAACTTTTAAGGAAATCATCATTCAAAGCTCTTTGCTTTGTCGGTATTAGCACCTTAAAAACTTTAGGTTGCTGTGGAGTTATAAAGCCGATTCTCTCGTCCACTCTTGATAATATTAAATTAAACTAATTCTAGGATTACTACTTTAGCAGCATCTCCTCTTCTTTGTCCTATTTTTATTATTCTTGTATATCCACCAACATTTTTATCCGCATATTTTGGTGCAATTTCATTAAATAGTTTACTTGGTAAATCGATATTTTTACCATTTTCATCTTTTACTTTGTTAACTTTTGTCATAATTTTCTTTCTTGCATTTAATCTTGATGGCATATCTTTTTGTCTTGATACTGTTTTTTCTTCTTTTACAACTTTTAAGTATTCTTTACCATTTTTACTTGTTACTTTTTCTGTTTCTTTATTTCCTTTAGAATCTAATTTAGCTGTTATAACTTTAACATCTACCATCTCAAAATTGTCTTTTTCTTTAACAGCTAATGCTATTATACTATCAACTATTGCTTTTACCTCTTTTGCTCTTGTTTCAGTTGTTTGTATTTTTCCATGAAGTATAAGGTCTGTTGATAAGCATTTAAGCATAGCTAATCTTTGATCAGTTGGTTTACCTAATTTTCTATTTTTTGCCACTTGTTTCACCTCTTCATAAAAATTTAAAATAATTCATTATTTTATTTAAGCAGACACATTGTCTATTCTTATATTTCGCTTTTAATTATTAACTCTTGTATTTGTCAAGTCTACTCTTCTTCTTTTGCAAAATCTAATCCTAAAGAATGTAATTTATGTGTAACTTCATCTAATGATTTCCTTCCTAGATTTCTTACTTTCATCATTTCTTCTTCAGTTTTATTTGCTAAATCTTCAACAGTAGAAATTCCAGCTCTTTTTAAGCAATTGAATGAACGAACTGATAACTCTAAGTCTTCTATTGACATTTCTAATACTTTTTCTTTTTTAGATTCTTCTTTTTCAATCATAACTTGTGTATTTTTTGTTGCTTCAGATAAATCTATAAATATTTCTAAATGTCCTGTCATAACTTTAGCTGCTAAGCTTAATGCTTCATCAGCTTTTAAGCTTCCATCTGTCCAAACTTCAATAATTAATTTATCAAAGTCCACCATTTGCCCAACTCTAGTATTTTCAACTGAATAGTTTACTTTTTTAACTGGTGTATAAATTGAATCTATTGGTAACACAGAAATATCTTGGTTTGTTTTTTTATTTTTTGCAGCACTATTATATCCTCTGCCTCTATCAACTGTCATTTCCATTTTTAAATGTCCACCTTCTGAAACAGTTGCTATATGTAAATCTGGATTTAGTACTTCTACTGAGCTATCTGTTATGATATCACTAGCTTTTACTTCACCTTCACCTTTAAAATCAATTCTTATGATTTTTTCTTCATCATCAAATGTCTTTAATCTTACATTCTTTAAGTTAATTACTATTTCTGGTACATCTTCTACTACATTTGGTATTGTAGAAAATTCATGTACTACTCCATCAATTTTTACACTTGTTATGGCACTTCCTGGAAGTGATGAAAGTAGGATTCTTCTTAATGAGTTTCCTATTGTTACACCATATCCTCTTTCTAATGGTTCACAAACAAACTTTGCATAATTGTTATCATCATTTATTTCTAAACATTCAATATTTGGCTTTTCAAATTCTATCATTTTTACCTCCCATATGGATATTTGAGGTTTGAAGTTCGAGGTTGAAGGTTGGCTTTCTTTAGTTTTAAAGTTATACACTACTTTTGTTTAACTGTGCACTTTAAACCTTAATTTCCAACATCCATTTCCAACTTCTAACTTCCAATTTCCAACTTCTATTTAGAGTATAACTCTACGATTAAGTGTTCTTCTACTGGTAAGTCTATATCTTCTCTTGATGCTAGTCTTACTACTTTTCCACTTAATTTTTCAGCATCTTTTTCTAGCCATGTTGGTACTGGTCTTGCAGAATTTGCACTTTCATTTACTTTTATAATTTCTTTATCTTTTTTTGTTTCTCTAACTGCAATTACATCTCCTGCTTTTACTAAGTATGATGCAATATCAACTTTTCTTCCATTAACTTCAAATAATCCATGGTTTACAATTTGTCTTGCTTGAGCACGTGATGAGCCATATCCTAATCTGTAAACTACATTATCTAATCTACTTTCTAATATTTGAAGTAAGTTTTCACCAGTAACTCCTTTTTTATTTGAAGCCATTTCGAAGTATTTTCTAAATTGTTTTTCCCCTACTCCATAGAATGATTTTGTTTTTTGTTTTTCTCTTAATTGAGTACCATATTCAGAAAGCTTAGCTTTCTTTTGTCCATGTTGTCCTGGTCCATAATTTCTTCTAGAAACAGAACATTTATCAGAATAACATCTTTCACCTTTTAAGAATAGCTTTTGACCTTCTCTACGGCAAATACGACATTGTTCGTCTTTATATCTAGCCATTTTATTTCTCCTTTCTTTTGGATGTTAGAGGTTTGATGTTGGAAGTTTGAACTTCCTATTTCAAATTCTAACTCTCATATGTTTCATTATTACTAGTATAGTTTAAAGTTTTATTTGGCTCTTCTAACTTCTAACCTCAAACTTTCAATTTCTAAACTATACTCTTCTTCTTTTTGGTGGTCTACATCCATTATGTGGTATTGGTGTTACATCTTTAATTGCACTTATTTCTAGACCTGCTGTTTGTAATGATCTTATTGCTGCTTCACGACCAGAACCTGGTCCTTTTACAAATACTTCTACTGATTTTAATCCATGTTCCATACCTGCTTTTGCAGCTGTCTCAGCAGCTTCTCCGTGCTGCAAATGGTGTTGATTTTCTTGAACCTTTAAATCCTAGTTCCCCAGCACTTGCCCAAGAAATAACATTTCCTTGTGTATCAGTAATTGTAACTATTGTATTATTAAAACTTGAATGTATATGTGCAGCACCTTTTTCAATATTTTTTCTATTTCTTCTAGGTGTTTTCTTTGCTACAGTTTTTTTATTAGCCATTTGGTTTTATACCTCCTTATTTTTTACTTTTACTAACTAATTTTCTTGGACCTTTTCTTGTACGGGCATTAGTTTTTGTTCTTTGTCCTCTTACAGGTAGTCCTCTTCTATGTCTTAATCCTCTATAACATCCGATTTCAGTAAGTCTTTTAATATTTAAAGCTACTTCTCTTCTTAAGTCACCTTCTACTTTATGTTTTTCGTCAATAACTTTTCTTATACTATTTACTTCTTCATCTGTTAAGTCTTTTACTCTAGTATCTGGATTAATTCCAGCTTCTTCAAGAATTTTTCTAGAACTTGATACTCCAATTCCATAGATATATGTTAGTCCTATTTCTACTCTTTTTTCTCTAGGTAAATCGATTCCTGCTATACGAGCCATAAATTTTAGCACCTCCAAATTTTATTTGTTACTGTTCATACTATAACTTTTCATTACCACTTCATTTTGCTAAATGTAGAACGTTTTTGTTTTTCTTACAAAGTTCAAAAAACAAAAAGGGTTCTCATTCATGTGTCACTACTTAGTATTAGTTTAAAACTGAACAAGTAACTGTTATTTATTTTGTTTTTGCTATTACAATCTAATACTGAAATGTATATAATTAATGGATTGTATTTTAATTATATAGTTTATTAGAAAGTTCAGCATAAATGTATATAAACACAAAACTATCATTTATTCAGCCGCTTCATAGTTTTGTGTTAATATCTAAAAAATTGTTTAATTAACCTTGTCTTTGTTTGTGTTTAGGATTTTCGCAAATTACTCTTATTTTTCCTTTTCTTTTTATAACTTTGCATTTTTCGCAAATTGGTTTTACTGATGGTCTTACTTTCATCTCTTGCACCCCCTGTGGTAAATTAATTAATAGTGAATAATGAATAGTGAATAATTGGGTTGTATTATTTACTATTTATATTAACTATTCAAATTCTATATTTTTAATTAATAATCAATAATCATTCATTATTAATTATTCATTATTTAGCTCTCCATGTAATTCTGCCTCTTGATAAATCATATGGTGATAATTCAACCTTAACTTTATCTCCTGGTAATATTTTAATATAATTCATTCTAAGTTTCCCAGAAATATGAGCCAATATTTGGTGTCCATTTTCAAGTTCAACTTTAAAATTTGTATTTGGTAATGTTTCTACAACAGTACCTTCTACCTCGATTATATCCTCTTTTGCCAACGTACTCACTCCCTAAATAATATATTAGATAATTATAAATTTCTACAAAATTTTTATTATCTAAAAATGTTATAATCTCTATGCCTTTGAAGTTTCATCTCTTCACTATGAAACTCAAATTGGCGAGAACAAAACTACCTATTCAGCTTTGTTTAAGTCTCGTCTACACAATTAGCTTAAACATTATATAACACAATTAAATAATTGTCAATATTTCTGGCTCTTTTTCTGTAATTAAAATTGTATTTTCATAATGTGCTGATAAACTTCCATCTTCTGTTATGATTGTCCATCCATCATCTAATATTAAAACATCTGGCTTTTTTTCTATTACCATTGGTTCTATTGCTAGAGTCATACCAGGTTCAAGTCTTATACCTTTTCCAGCTTTTCCGTAATTTGGTATTCCTGGCTCTTCATGCATTTGTCTTCCTATTCCATGTCCTTGAAATTCTTTTACAACACTATATCCATTCTTTTCTACGAATTCTCCTATTGCGTGGCAAACATCTCCTATTCTATTACCTGCCTTTGCATATTTTATTCCTTCAAAAAATGCTTGTTTTGTAATTTCAACTAATCTCTCAGCATTTTTACTTCCTTTTCCTACTATATAAGTTCTAGCAGCATCTCCATTAAATCCATTTTTGTATGAAACTAAATCTATGCTTATTATATCTCCTTCTTTTAATTTAACTCTATTAGATGGTATTCCATGTATTACTTCATCATTAATAGATGCACAGATTGAAGCAGGAAAAGGTGGAATTCCTTTTTCTCCACTTGGATAACCCTTTTGAGCTGGAATTCCGCCATTTTCCCTTATAGTTTTTTCTGCTATTATATCTAATTCCTTTGTTGATATTCCTGGTTTAATTGCATTTTTAATTGCTTCATGTGTTAATGCTGTAATTCGGCAAACCTCTTTCATTAGTTCAATTTCTCTTTTCGATTTAATGTCTACCATTATTGTTTCGTTCCTTCCTATAAATATATAAAAACCATTGTAGGAGCGATTTTAATCGCCCACTCTTCAGGCAGCTTTACTTAATTATTTTATATCTTTTAGAACATCTTTTGCAACATCATTTCCTAAACGATTTATTTTTAAACTTACTTCTTCTGTTCTTAAAACTCCTTTTTTCTCGTAATATTCTACTAGCGGAGCTGTTTGTGTGTCATATATTTCTAGTCTTTTATTTATAGACTCTCTTGATGAATCATCTTTTCTTTGAACAAGTTCTGCACCACATTTATCACATATACCCTCTACCTTTGGTGGATGCATAACTAAATTATATGTTGCCTTACATTCTTGATTTGAACATACTCTTCTTGTTAATATTCTTTCGATTGTTTCTTCTCTTGGCGTTGTTAAATTTATTACTAATTCAATTTTTCTATTTTTTTCTTTTAATATTTCATCTAATTTTTCAGCTTGTGCAATTGTTCTTGGGAAACCATCTAAAATAAAACCATCTTTTGCATCTTCTTCATTTAATCTATTTGCAACCATAGGTACTGTAATTTCATCTGGAACTAAATTTCCAGATGTCATATATTTATTTGCTTTAATTCCCAATTCTGTTTGTTCTTCTACATTTTTTCTAAATATATCTCCTGTTGAAATTTGTGGCCAGCCTGTATTTTCACTTAATATTCCTGCTACTGTTCCTTTTCCAGTTCCTTGAGCACCCATCATAATAATATTCATATTTTTAAACTCCCTTATAATTATTTTTAGGGTATCAAAAGATACCCTAACTAATATATAACTTTTTTTATAATTATTCAAGTAATTTTAATTAATTTCTGTGATTTTTAAATTATACTTTTCTTCAAATACTTTCTTTTTTGCAATATATTCTTTTGTTTTATATCCTTTAACATCTATAACTTCAGTAGTATTGTCATTGTTGAACACTATAAAATCTGGCTTATATCTAAGCCCTGGTGCTAACATAAAAATCGGTTGTAAACAAAATCCTTTTATATCGTTTGCTTGTAATCTCATTTTCAAATCACAATAATACTCTGCTTCTTTTTTACTATCAAATGTATGTCCATCTACTGATGTTTTATTAGCTCTATATTTCGTTTTTTTTGTTACCTTATTATTAAATTCTTTATAATCTTCAACCGTCCAATGTTCCATATCTTAATCCTTCTTTACTAATTTATAATGATAATATCATAAAAGAATATTTTTGTAAATAATTTTATTTTCAATTTATGTTAATCGTATGTGTCAAGTGCTTGTATTCAATTCTTTTACTTTTTCTTGATACATCTTCATAAGTTCTGCTACACAGTCACTTTCCGTCATATTTTTCCAGCAAAAACCATAGCTTTCCATTACTGCCTTATCGTTTTCTTGATGTGCTTTTCTTAGTTCAGGTGGCATTGTTACTTCATTATATAAGTCTGCAAGTGAACTATTAGGATATAATTGTCTTGCGTCAAGTATTCCTTTTGCTGTTTTTTCTATTTTTTCCTTTTGTTCTTTTGTTGGATTACACCATGGAAAATTATTATATACTATATCTTTTGAATATCTATAATCACTTTTTAATCTTCCTGTCACTGTTCTCATCCAAGACATATGTACATTTGAAGTTAATATTCCAAATTCATATATTGTCGCATTTGGTATTATTTGAACTGCATCAGTAACAATATTGTCTCCTTCTAAAAAAGCCATTGGTACATATCTTCTTTTTTCAGAAGAAACTCTAGGAATAATTATAAAAGCTTCTCCAACAGGTTGAGTTATTTGTGCAAATAACATAGGAGTATTTGCAAATTTCCTAATCCCTTCTGCTATGCTTTTTTCCCTTGTTTCTTTACATTTTCTAATTCTTTCTATTATTTCTGGATATTTCTTTAGCTCTGTTGGTTCTACTCCCTCTAACCATAAACAATATCTTTTTTTATTATGTAAAAATTCAACTGTTCCTAATAATGGCTTAATATACTTTGAAATTTCTGGTTTCTTTTCTATAAGGTTTTTATACTCCGATTCTTCTATAATTAAATTTCCACCATCTGCTGGCTTATTTCCATATATCATTTTTGAAACATTACTTATAGGACTATTTCTGCTGGTTACAATAATATTAGGTGCATCATATAAATAATAATTTATATTTTTTGCTTTTACTTTTTTATCTCCTTCATATAAAAATTTATTATCTTTATTTATATTTGAAAATCCAATTATTACACAATGAACATGAGCTTTTTGACTTGCTTCACTATCCCAGATAAAACTTTTATATGCAAAATTAATATGTATGTTTAATTTTTCCCACATACGTGCTACTGTTTCACCTTGAGTTATACTATTGGTAGAAACAAAACAACTCTCTATACTTGTATTATTTATATAATCACTTGCTTTTTTATACCAACAACTTACATAATCTATATTTTTAACTTTTGGGTAAAGAGTTTCAACATCTTTTTTCTGTTCTTTGGTCATATAAGTAAATCCTATAAACGGTGGGAACAGAAAAGGCATTTAGGATTTTTTAAGTGCAAAGAACGTAACAATAAACCTATAAAACCTAAAATTGAACAGTGCCCATACCCCACATGTAATTATTCTTGTCATTATTGTCGTTTAAAATATAAGTGACAAAAACCGATGCTTTCACAGCATCGGTTTTATTTTATTCTAAGAATCCTTTGTAATGTCTCATTACAAGTTGTGATTCTAATTGTTGTACTGTTTCTAATGCTACACCTACTACGATTAGTATAGATGTACCTCCAAATGCAATATTTAATCCTGTAAATCTTAATAGCATTGGAAGAATTGCAATTACAGCTAAGAAGAAACCTCCAAACCATGTTATCTTTGAGATTATTGAAGATAAATAGTCTGTTGTTGGTTTTCCTGCTCTAATTCCTGGAATAAATCCACCATTTCTTTTAATGTTATTTGATACTTCAGCTGGGTTAAATGTTGCATATGTATAGAAAAATGTAAATCCAACAATAAGTAATAAATATATAATAGCATTAGCAATAGAATATCCTACTGGAACATCTGATGTTGATGTTGCTATTGAAAATTTATATACTCCTGCCCAAAATCCATTTTGGGTGGCTATATCTTTTATAAATATTTGTAAAATCATTGCTGGGAATGTCATAAAGCTACTTGCAAAAATTACTGGCATAACTCCTGCCATTGCAAGCTTTAATGGTATATGTGTATTTTGTGCTCCTACCATTTTTCTTCCTTGTACTTTTTTTGCATATTGTACTGGAACTCTTCTTTCGGCAGTTTGAACAAATACTACACCTGTAACTAATATTATAGCACCAATGATAATTCCAAGTGCTATTAATAGTCCTGTTGTGCTAAATACACCTGTACCCATCATTAAATTCCATAAAGTTGTTACAACACTTGGTAATGCTGAAACAATACCTATAAAGATAATTATTGAAATACCATTTCCTATTCCTTTATTTGTAATTTGTTCACCTAGCCACATTAATAATGCAGTACCTGCAACAAGTGATAATGTAACTATAAATCCTGTTAAAAATCCTGGATTAATGAATATTCCTGAAGACTTATATGATAAATATATTCCTAACCCTTCAACAATAGCAAGTACTATTGTAAGTATTTTGGTATATCTATTCATTTTTTGTCTTCCTTCTTCTCCACCTTCTTTTGCAAGTCTTTCTAAGCTTGGTATTACCATCGCAAGTAATTGTATAACAATTGATGCTGTAATATATGGGCTTATAGTCATTGCAAATATAGAAAATCTTGAAAAAGCTCCTCCAGAAATTATATTAATTAATCCTGCAACTCCATTTGCAGATCCCATTGCTTCATTTAATGCAAAAGCATCTACACCTGGAATTGTAATAAAACATCCTAATCTAAAAACAACAATTAATATTAGTGTATATATTAATTTTTTTCTGATTTCTTGTGTTTTTAAGGCATTTTTGATTGTTTTAAACAATTAAATCACCTCAATCTTTCCACCTGCAGCTTCTATTTTTTCTGCAGCTGATTTTGTAAATCTTTTTGCTTTAACAGTAAGTTTTTTTTCTAAACTACCTGTTCCAAGAATTACTATTCCATCATTTACTTTTGAAATAATGTTTTCAGCAAGTAATGTTTCAGCACTCACTTCTTCTGCTTTTGATTTATTAAGCATTGTTAAAGTTACTTCTACATAATTTTTTGCATGAATATTAGTAAATCCTCTTTTTGGTAATCTTCTATATAATGGTGTTTGACCACCTTCAAATCCTCTTCTTACTCCTCCACCAGATCTTGCTTTTTGTCCTTTATGCCCTTTTCCAGAAGTTTTTCCTAGTCCTGAACCAATTCCACGACCAACTCTTCTTCTAGTTTGCTTTTCAACTGCTGGACTTAATTCGTCTAATTTCATTTAGTGCACCTCCTTGTTAATATAGTGAATAATGAATAGTGAATAATGAATAATGCTTTTCACTAATTTATTATTCTCTTTAATTATTCAATTTTTATAATTATTGTACTGTTAAATGGTGTTATAGTTTATTATTCATTATTCACCATTCATTATTAATTAAGAACGAAGCTCTTATAATATGTCTTCTACTTTTTTTCCTCTTTTTCTAGCTATTTGTTCAATTGTCTTCATATTTGATAATCCATTAATTGTAGCATAAACAACATTTCTTGGATTATTTGTTCCAATAACTTTTGTTCTTATATCTTTATATCCTGCAAGTTCTAGTACAGGTCTAACACTACCACCTGCTATAACTCCAGTACCAACTGCGGCTGGTTTTAACATAACATTTGCACTACCAAATTTTCCAACATATTCATGAGGAATTGTTGTTCCTACAACTGGAACTGTAACTAGGTTTTTCTTTGCATCTTCAATTGCTTTTTTTATTGCATCTGGAACTTCTGCTGCTTTACCATTTCCTACACCAACGTGTCCGGCTTCATCTCCAACTACTACAACAGCACTAAAACGAAATGTTCTACCACCTTTTACAACTTTTGCAACTCTGTTAATGGCTACAACTTTTTCTTTTAATTCACGTGTATTTTCTTCCATTTATGGTTTATACCTCCTTCATTAATCATTGTAATGAATAATTAATAGTGAAGAGTCAATGATGAACTAATGTCTATTTTAGTTATTCACTTCTAATTATTCTATATTTTATTTTCACATAGAGTTTCTAGTAAATTATTCACTATTAACTCTTAACTGCATACTATGTTTTTTAAAATGCAAGTCCTGCCTCACGAGCAGCTTCTGCTAATTCTTTTACTATACCATGGTAAATATATCCGCCTCTATCAAATACTACTGTTTTGATATTTTTTTCTATGGCACGTTTTGCAACTAATGCACCAACTTCTTTAGCAGCTACTTTATTTGAATGTTTTTCTTTAACTTCTTTATCCAATGTAGAAGCACTTACAAGTGTAACTTTTGCTACATCATCAATAACTTGTGCATAAATATTTGTATTACTTCTATATACACATAATCTTGGACATTCAGCTGTTCCACTTAGTTTTCTACGAACACGAATATGTCTTCTTGTTCTTTCAAATTTTCTATCTGTTTTCTTTACCATTTCTTTCTCCTTTCTAAATTTGAGGTTTGAGGTTCGAAGTTTGAAGTTTGATTTAAGTCATTTCTTCGAAGAACTTTCTTGATTTCCAACTTCTAACTTCCAAATTCTAACTTCCAAATTTTATTTTTTACCAGCTTTACCTTCTTTACGCCTAATAACTTCTTCAGCATATTTAATACCTTTACCTCTATATACTTCAGGTGGTCTCTTTGTTCTTATAACAGCTGCTGTTTGACCAACTAATTCTTTATCAATTCCTTTTACTATTATAGTATTTTGATTTGGAACGTCAAATGTAATTCCGTTTGGTTGTTCCATTTCAACTGGATGTGAATATCCTAAGTTCATCACTAATTTATTTCCTTGTTTCGCAGCCCTATAACCAACACCATTAATTTGTAATTCTCTAGTATATTCTTCTTTTACACCATGAACCATATTACTTATTAAAGATCTTGTTAAACCATGTAAACTTCTATTAAATGGTTCATCATTAGGTCTTGTAATTATAATAACATTGTTTTCCATAGCTACATCTATATTTTTATGTATTTCTCTTTCAAGAGTTCCTTTAGGTCCTTTTACTGTTATAACTTTACCATCTATTTTAACTTCTACATCAGTTGGTACAGTAATTGGGCTATTTCCTATTCTTGACATTTATAATTTCACCTCTTTATTTGAAGTTGGACCTTTGATGTTGGAGGTTGGACTTCCAACTTCTTATTTCCACCTTATAATATTATTTTTATATTTTGATAATAAAGTTAAATTCATTAATTAACTTCATTTTATTCTAGAGATTATTGTTAGAAATAATTTCCAACCTCTAACTTCCAACCTCTAACTTCTAGACTACCATACATAGGCTAGAACTTCGCCACCTATACCTTGTTCTCTTGCTTGTTTATCTGTCATTATTCCTTTTGATGTAGATATTAAAGCAATTCCTAAACCATTTAAAACTTTTGGTAATTCTTCTTTATTTGCATAAACCCTTAAACCAGGTTTACTGATTCTTTTAAGTCCTGCAATTACACGGTTTCCTTTTTCATCATATTTAATACTAATTCTTATAATTCCTTGATTTTCATTCTCTATTTCTTCAAAAGCTTTGATATATCCTTCTTTAAATAATATTTCAGCGATAGATTTTTTTACGTTTGAAGCTGGAACATCAACAGTTTTGTGTTTTGAAGTATTAGCATTTCTAATTCTTGTTAACATATCTGCAATTGGATCAGTAATATTCATACTATTTTTTACCTCCTTTTTTGAGGTTGGATGTTTGAGGTTGGATCACCAACTTCTATTTCCTACCTTTAATTTTCTATAATTTTGTATTTTTATTTTAGTAGAGATTTCAGTTATAGAAATCTAACATCTAACTTCTAATTACCAGCTTGCTTTTTTTACTCCTGGAATTTCTCCTTCATGTGCCATTTTTCTAAAGCATACACGGCAAATTCCATATTTTCTAATATAAGCATGTGGTCTACCACATATTTTACATCTGTTATATTCTCTAGTTTTAAATTTTTGTGGTCTTTGTTGTTTTATTATCATTGACTTTTTAGCCATAATATTCTCCTTCCTTCAATTAGTTTTTAAATGGCATTCCTAAAAGAGTTAACAATTCTCTTGCTTCTTCATCTGTCTTAGCTGTAGTTGCAAATATAATATCCATACCTCTTAATTTATCTACTTTATCATATTCGATTTCAGGGAATATTAATTGTTCTTTTATACCCATTGAGTAATTTCCTCTACCATCAAAAGAATTTGCTGATACTCCTCTAAAATCTCTAACTCTTGGAAGAGCTACATTAAATAGTTTGTATGCAAATTCATACATTTTTTCACTTCTTAAAGTAACTTTACAGCCGATGTTTGCACCTTCTCTTAATTTGAATGCTGCTATTGATTTTCTAGCTTTCGTAATAACTGGTTTTTGACCTGTTATTATACTCAAATCGTTAACTGCATTTTCTAATGCTTTAGGATTATCCTTTGTTTCTCCTAAACCAATATTTATAACTATTTTATCAAGTTTTGGAGCTTGCATAATAGATTTATAATTAAATTTCTTCATTAATGCTGGAACTACTTCTTTTTCATATTGTTCTCTTAATTTTTCCATAAATTTTTAAATCCTCCTTTCTTATTTTAATTTTGCACCACATTTCTTACAAACACGAACTTTTTGTTCTTTTTCTTCACTAATTCCTATTCTTGTTGATTTGCCACATTTTGAGCATACAACATTTACTTTACTTGAATGTATTGCACATTCTACTGGAATAATTCCGCCTTCTTCACCTTGTTTTCTAGGCTTTACGTGTTTTTTTCTAATATTTATACCTTTTACTATAACTTTCTGGGTTTTTGGTATAACTTCTAAAACTTCACCAGTTTTACCTTTATCATTTCCAGATAAAACTTTAACTGTATCACCTTTTTTTATATTCATTTAGGATTTCCCTCCTTTTCATTAATTTAGTCTGTTACTAACTAAAACAAATCAAAATTAGTATAATGTGCGTTTTCAGAAATTTCAAAAAGCGGAGGCATACATTTTGTATGTTGAGCATTTTTGAAATTGATGAAAGCGTGCAAGATGCTGATTTTCATTTGTTTATTTTATAATACTTCTGGGGCAAGTGATAGAATCTTCATATACTCTTTTTCTCTTAATTCTCTTGCTACTGGTCCAAATATACGTGTTCCTTTTGGATTACCATCATCACGAATTATAACAGCAGCATTTTCATCAAATCTAACATATGAACCATCTGCACGTCTTTGTGGTTTTTTAGTTCTTACTACTACAGCTTTTACTACTTCTCCTTTTTTAACAACGCCACCTGGTGTAGCACTTTTAACAGAAGCAACTATAACATCCCCAATACCTGCATATTTTCTATATGATCCGCCTAAACATCTAATGCACATAATTTCTTTAGCACCAGTGTTATCAGCTACTTTTAATATTGATTGTTGTTGTACCATTCTAGCCTACTCCTCCTTTTCTATTTAATCTAATTTTTTTAATCGGTTAGTGTGCTAGTATATTAGAGTATTAGTTGTTAGTATAGTAATTTTAAATTACCTCTAATCTCTAACCTCCAACTTCTAACTTCCAACCTCTATTTAATTACTGCTTTTTTTGTAATTTCAACTACTCTCCATCTTTTATCTTTTGAAAGTGGACGTGTTTCCATTACCTTTACTTCGTCACCAATACCGCAAGCATTTTCTTCATCATGTGCTTTTAATTTATATGTTCTTTTTACGATTTTTCCATAAACATCATGTTTAACATTTGTTTTAACAGCTACTACAACTGTTTTATCCATTTTGTTAGACACTACTGTTCCGACCATAACTTTACGAAGATTTCTTTCTTCCATATGTCTTTTCTCCTTTCTTTTTGGAGGTTTGATGTTTGAGGTTTGAGGTTGGACTCTCAAAATTTAACACTCGCTCTAACCTCTAATTTCTAACTTCTAACCTCTATTAGCTAATTCTCTTTGTCTTAAAACTGTTTTTATTCTTGCAATATCTTTCTTAACTTCTTTTATTTTCATTGGATTATCTAATCCGTTAGTAGCTAAGCTAAATCTTAATTTAAATAATTCAGTTTTTAATTCACTTAACTCATTTTCAAGTTCTGGTGAAGACATTTCATTTATTTTATTTATCTTCATCATTATCACCACCTACTTCAATTTCTCTTTTTACAAATTTTGTTTTAATTGGTAGTTTATTTGCTGCAAGTCTCATAGCTTCTCTTGCAAGTTCTTCTGGTACACCAGCAATTTCAAATAATACTCTTCCTGGTTTTACTACAGCTACCCAATATTCAGGAGCACCTTTACCTTTACCCATACGAGTACCAATTGGTTTTGTTGTTACTGGTTTGTCTGGGAATATTTTAATCCAAACTTGACCACCTCTTTTAATATGACGAGTCATAGCAATACGGGCTGCTTCTATTTGATTTGTTGTAATCCAAGCTGCTTCTGTTGCTTGAATACCGTATTCTCCATCTGATACTTTATTACCTCTTGAGGCATATCCTCTATTTCTACCTTTTTGTTGTTTTCTAAATTTTGTTCTTTTTGGCATTAATGGCATTAGAACTCTCCTCCTTCCACTTTCTCTTTCTTAGCTGGAAGAACTTCACCTTTATATATCCAAACTTTAACACCTATTTTTCCATATGTTGTGTTTGCTTCATAAAATCCATAATCTATATCTGCTCTTAGTGTTTGAAGTGGTATAGTACCTTCTTTATAGAATTCAGTTCTTGCCATATCAGCTCCACCTAATCTTCCAGATACAGAAGTTTTAATTCCTAAAGCACCTGCTTTCATTGTTTTTTGCATTGCTTGTTTCATCGCACGTCTAAATGAAATTCTTCTTTCAAGTTGAGCACAAATATTTTCTGCAACTAATCTTGCATCTAAATCAATATTTTTCACCTCAACTATATTTAAATTAATATCTTTACCTATCATTTTTTGTAAATCATTTTTTAAGCTTTCAGCTAATTGTCCACCTTTTCCTATTACTAGTCCTGGTTTTGCTGTATAAACATTTACTCTAATAAATTTAGCAGTTCTTTCTATTTCAATTTTAGAAATTCCACTAATAAATAATTTTTTCTTAACATATTCACGGATTTTATGGTCTTCTACTAAATAATCACTAAAATTTTTCTTATCAGCATACCATTTTGAGTTCCAATCTTTAATAACTCCAACTCTTAATCCATGTGGATGCATTTTTTGTCCCATGCTAAAAATCCTCCTTTCTATTTTTTCTCACTTAATACGATTGTTATATGACTGGTTCTTTTTCTAATTCTAACAGCTGAACCTTTTGCTGCTGGTCTTATTCTTTTTAGAGTAGGACCTTGGTTTGCATATATTTCAGAAATATATAAATTTTTTCCATCCATATTGTGATTATTTTCAGCATTTGCAATTGCTGATTTTAATAATTTTTCAATTATATCTGATGATGCTTTTGGTGTAAATCTTACTATTGCTAATGCTTCATTTACATCTTTTCCTCTTATTAAATCTGCAACTATTTTAACTTTTCTTGCTGAAATTCTAGCATACTTTAGAGTTGCTTGTGCCGTTTGTACTGTTTCTTCCACTTTTTGTTCCCTCCTTTTTGATGTTGGATGTTTGAGGTTCAAGGTTGGATTTAGCAATTTCTTCGAAGAATTTCCAACTTCTAACTTCTAACATCTAACTCCTAATTATTTTTTAACGGTTGATGCTTTTTCTCCTGCATGACCTTTAAATGTTCTTGTTGGTGCAAATTCACCTAATTTATGTCCAATCATTTCTTCTGTTATATAAATTGGAACATGTTTTCTACCATCATGAACAGCTATTGTGTGTCCAACTAATTGTGGATATATTGTAGATGCTCTTGACCATGTTTTTAATACTTCTTTTTTACCTGTTTCATTCATTGCTTCAACCCTTTTTAATAATTCAGGTGCAATAAATGGTGTCTTTTTGCTTGATCTTGACATTAAATATTTCCTCCTTTTCTATTGGAGGTTGGAGGTTGGAGGTTGGAGGTTGGAACATCTTTTAATAAATTTCCAACTTCTAACTTCTAACTTCTAACTTCCATTTTTATTTTCTTCTCTTAACAATAAATTTGTTAGATAGTTTATTTTTCTTTCTTGTTTTATATCCAAGAGCTGGTTTACCCCAAGGAGTAAGTGGTCCTGGACGTCCTACTGGTGCTCTACCTTCACCACCACCATGAGGGTGATCTACTGGGTTCATTACAGAACCTCTAACTGTTGGACGAATTCCCATATGTCTTGTTCTTCCAGCTTTACCTAATTTTACATTTTCATGATCTGTATTTCCAACTGTACCAATAGTTGCTCTACATCTTGTCATAACTAATCTCATTTCTCCTGATGGTAGTCTTACATGAGCATATTTTCCTTCTTTAGCCATAAGTTGTGCACTTTGTCCTGCACTTCTTACCATTTTTCCACCTTGACCTGGATTTAATTCAATATTATGAATTAGTGTACCAACTGGTATACTTTCGATTGGCATACAGTTACCTGGTTTAATATCTGCTTTCCCACCAGATACTACTTTATCTCCATCTGTTAATCCTACTGGAGCTAGTATGTATGCTTTTTCTCCATCTTCATACTCAATTAATGCTATATTTGCACTTCTGTTTGGATCGTATTCTATACCAATTACAGTAGCTACCATATCATCTTTTGAATTACGTTTAAAATCAATTATTCTATATTTTTGTCTGTTACCTCCTCCTTGATGTCTAACAGTTATTCTACCATAAGAATTTCTTCCTGCTTTTTCTTTCTTTTTAGAAAGTAAAGATTTTTCAGGAGTTTTCTTTGTGATTTCTTCAAATGTAGAAACTGTCATGTTTCTTCTAGAAGGTGTATAGGCTCTAAAGTGTTTCATTGCCATATTATCTTCGAAACTTTTGAAAGTTTCTTCCTCTCTTTCTCTTTATTTATTTACGGTTTTGTTTTCCTGCTCCGTATTAGCAGATATTCTTTATTCTCCGGGTTCTTTCCCGATATCGTTATTTTCTAATTTCTTGCTATTTTTTGCATAATTTCTATAAAGTTCATCATTTAATGATATTATCATTTCAATCTGTCTTTCTGTTGGCTTAATTTCTCCTTGAATTATATAATCTGTTATTAGCGATAAAATTCTCGCTTCTTTTTTCAAATCATAATTTTCCAATCTTATGCCCCCATAAATTCTTCAATAGAATCCTTATATTTCTTAGAAATCTTAGTTTCTTTTCCACCTTTAGCTAAATATGTTTTATCTCCTGGATTTGTATCTATTGTAACAATAGCTTTTTTCCAGTCTGATGTTTTACCAACGTGTACTCCTACTCTTTTTTCTTTTCCTTTAACAGTAATTGTGTTTACATTAACAACTTTTACACTAAAAAGTTTTTGAACAGCATTTGCTATATCTACTTTTGTAGCTTTTTTGTTTACTTTAAAGGTATACTTTCCAGCTTGTAATCCATCATTACTTTTTTCAGTAACAATAGGTTCTAAAATTATATCTTCTGGTCTCATTATGCGTACACCTCCTCTAATTTTTTAACAGTATCAAGAGTTACTACAAGATTTGTATATTTTAATAAATCATAAACATTTATTGTATTTACTAAACTTGTTTTTACTCCCTCAATGTTTCTTGCTGATTTTTGTACATTTTCATTTTTTTCTGGTAATACAATTAATGTTTTTCCTGCAACTTTTAAGTTTGTTAAAGCATTAACCATATTTTTTGTTTTAATTTCTTTAAAATTGATTGTATCAATTACTACTAATTCATTTTCTAAAACTTTAGAACTTAGTACTGATTTAATTGCAAGTCTTCTTTCTTTTTTATTAACTCTATATTTGTAGCTACGTGGTTTTGGTCCTAATGCAACACCACCACCTACCCAATGAGGTGCTCTTATACTACCTTGTCTTGCTCTACCTGTTCCTTTTTGTCTCCAAGGTTTTTTACCACCACCAGATACTTCTGTTCTAGTTTTTGTGTTTCCAGTACCTTGTCTTTGGTTAGCAAGATAATTAACTAATACACTATGTACGATATCTTCATTTGGTTCTATTCCAAATATAGTTTCATTTAATTCAATATCGCTAACTTTTTTACCTTCTATATTATATACATCTACTTTAGGCATCTTAAATCCTCCTTCCTCTATTTAACCACTTTTACAGATGGTCTAATTTTTAGTAATGCACCTTTAGTTCCTGGAACACTACCTTTTACTAATAATACATTTTTATCTAAATCTACTCTTACAATATCTAAGTTTTGTATTGTAACTGTTTGTACTCCCATATGTCCTGGAAGTTTTTTACCTTTAAATACTCTTCCTGGTGTTGAGGTTGGTCCCATTGAACCTGGTCTTCTATGATACATTGAACCATGTCCCATAGGTCCTCTTGATTGTCCATGACGTTTAATAACACCTTGGAAACCTTTTCCTTTAGTTGTTCCTTGAACATCTATTTTTTCCCCAATTGCAAATACATCTGCTTTTACTTCGTCTCCAACTTTAACATCAATAGCATCTACTCTAAATTCTCTTAAATGTTTTTTATTTTCAATTCCTGCTTTTTTAAAGTGTCCTGCTTTTGGTTTATTAATATGTTTATCTTTAATTTCTCCATATCCTAATTGAACTGCATTATATCCATCAGTTTCAATTGTTTTTACTTGTGATACTACACAAGGTCCTGCAAGGATAGCTGTTACTGGAATTACTACGCCTTTTTCATCAAATATCTGTGTCATTCCAATTTTCTTTCCTATTATTGCTTTCATTATTTTTCCTCCTAACTATTGGCTGATTTTTGAGGTTTGATATTGGAATACATATTTATATTTTTAACATTATCCAAATCACCTGTTTATACCAGCTTGGTTTTTAATTTTGTTTTATTTTAGTTGTTAGTTGCAAATTAATTCTTCAAACTTCTAACCTCCAACTTCCAACTTCTAAACTATAATTTTATTTCTATTTCAACGCCAGCTGGTAATTCTAATTTCATTAGATTGTCAACTGTTTTTTGTGTTGGGTAAAGAATATCAATAACTCTTTTATGTGTTCTCATTTCAAATTGTTCTCTTGAATCTTTGTATTTGTGAGGACAACGTAAAATTGTTACAACTTCTTTTTGTGTAGGTAATGGAATAGGACCTGAAACTTTAGCTCCTGTTCTTTTAGCAGTATCTACTATTTTTTCAGCAGACTGATCTAAAACAATGTGATCATAAGCTTTTAATCTTATTCTAATTTTTTCACTTCCTACAATATTGTTTGTTGTTGCCATAAGTATTTCCCTCCTTATAATAAAATGTACCCTGGCAAGTTATAAACGCACCCTGGTGTTTCATGTATCACCATATAAAAAGCCCAAGTTTTGCATATTTTTTCTTGGGATAAGTGCTTTTTCTTAAAAAACTTACCGCCTGGTCTTTGCCAAAACATACTCCACGAAAGTTCCCTCCATCCGTAAGGATGTAGCCACATTTCGCTTCAACGCAAAATTTTATATGCGTAAATATTATATAACGCTTATATCCGTATGTCAACACTTTTTTCGTAATTTTTTGGTAAAGTTGTAATTTATTTGTAATTATGCTGTCTAAATGGGCGAACACAAGGTTCGCCCCTACATTGTTAGCAATTTCTTCGAAGAATTATAATTGATTTTATTGTACAACAAAAACGACAGACTTATGTCTGCCGTAATACTATATGCTATTGTCTATACCACGTATCTATATTACAAAACAAATTATATTTATTAGGTCTTATATCTCCCATTAGCTTAGAACTACAAACCAAAGAACCTCTATTCCAATATAGATATACATATGGCATATCTTCTTTATATATATTTATTAAATTATTATATTTTTCTTTTAAAATCTTTTCTTCCCTAATGTTCTTCACATCATTTAATATTTGTTTTACTGTTTCATTATTATAATTTGCTAAATTTAGCTCTCCAAAATATGATGTTAAATCTGGACTAAATGATGTATATTTTCCAGTCAAAATGATATCATAGTTTTTATTTTCTAAGTATCTTGCATATGTTAAATCATTTGCTTTTATTATATTTATATTTATTCCTAGATTTTCTAAATTGGTTTTTATATTTTCTGCAACTTGTACTCTTTTTACATTACTAGAATTAACTACTAGATTAAATTTTAACCTTAATGTTCTATAATCTTTTACCTTTTGCCATGTCCTATTTTTAAATTCCCATCCATTTTCTAATAATATGTTTCTTGCTTTATCTATATTATATTCATATCCTACTTTTTCATCTTCATATAAATAATTTCCGTAATCAAGTGGGAAATTTGAAATATAATATTTATCTCCATAAATCGCTGATACAATATTTTGTTTATCAATTACATATGAAAGAGCTTGCCTTACCTCTTTATTTGCTAATTCTTCATTATTACAATTAAATGCTATATAATCTAATTCTCTTCCTTTATAACTTTTTAAATTATAGCCAATTGTTCCAATATAATTTTCTATCTCCACACTATTTGTATTTATTATATCTATGTTACCTATTTTAAAAGCCTTGTATACTTCTCCCATATTTCCATATTTTACTATTTGAATTTGAGAAAGTTTGCAATCTTTTTCTTCTTTATTCCACCATTCCTGATTTATTTTTAAAGTTATATTTCCATTATCATTCTCTACTTTAAATCTACCTGTTCCTACAGGATTATTGTTTTTCGAAGTTGATAAAAAGTCTTCATTTTCATAATATTTATATGACATTATTGGAAATGTTAAATTGTACTCAAAAAATGGCACTTCTTTATCAAGATTAATCCTTATAGTAATATCGTCTATTACTTCAACACTGGTTATGTTTTCAACATTATAAGTATATATAGATTTAATATTTGTATCTTTTAACTTATCGATTGTAAACTGTACGTCTTTTGCTGTAAATTTAATACCATCACTCCACTTTATATTATCTTTTAATTTTATTATATATGATGTTTGATTTACTTTATTCCATTCTTTGGCAAGGCATAGTTCTATTTTGTAATTTGCATCAACACTTAAAAGTGGTTCATATACAAGTTTTGATATGTTTTGAATTTGTGCATTGTTACTAAGAATCGGATTTAATGTATCAAAATTAACAATAGGAATCCTAATATTATCAATTATTTCTTCCTCTTTTTCATATTTTATTACTTCATAATTATTCTGGCTATTATCTTGTTTTCCATAAATAATATATGCAGAATATGCAACTAATCCAATAACAATGATTGCAAATATATATTTTAAAATATTAGATTTCAAATTTCTTCCTCCAAAAAATGTTTACATATATAATATATTAAATATACCCTTTTTTCAAGAGAAATTAATATTATATACAAAAAAATTATTAATAGATAATAGTTTGCAATAAATTTTAGCACAAAAAACATTATCTAGTAACAAAAAGGTTGCACTTTTAAAATGCAACCTTTTTGTTCTTTATTTATATTATCACATATTTTAAGCACGTGATTCTACTACTATTTTAATTCCTGTTCTATCTTCTCCCTCTACTTGAACTTCTGCAAATGCTGGTACACAAACTAAATCTACTCCTGTTGGTGCTACAAATCCTCTTGCTATAGCTACTGCTTTTATAGCTTGATTTAATGCTCCTGCTCCTATTGCTTGCATTTCTGCTCTTTCATTTTCTTTTACCAAACCTGCAATTGCTCCTGCTACTGAATTTGGATTTGATTTTGATGAGATTTTTAAAACTTCCATTGTTTCTGCCTCCTAAAATATAATTTTTTGTTTCATTTGAACATGTATATTTATATTATATTTTAAGTTTATTGTCTAGTATTTTTTAGAAAAAATGCGAAGTTTTTGTCGTGCTTTTTCCCCATTTTTCTACATATTTAATAATTCTATTTTCTTTACTCGACAAGTAGTATCATCAATTTCAAAAATACACCCATTTAAGACACATAATCCTTCTGCTAATTTATATTTTTCTGGTAATGTGGTTTCAAATCTTTTTATAGATGCAAAAACGTCCATTCCTATAACTGATTTTTTAGGACCTGTCATACCTATATCTGTAATATATGCTGTTCCGTTTTCTAAAATTTGGGCATCAGCTGTTTGTACATGTGTATGTGTTCCAAATACAATATCTACTCTACCATCTAAATAATATCCCATAGCAATTTTTTCTGCTGTTGCTTCTGCATGAAAATCTAGTATTATTAAATCTGCTTTGTCTTCTATTTCTTCTAAAATATCATTTATCATTATAAATGGGTTTTCTGATAACACATTCATATCGGTTCTACCTATTAGATTAATTGTAGCAATTCTTTTTCCTTTACATTCTTTTATAGTGTATCCTTTTCCGTACTACACCTTTAGGATAGTTTGCTGGTCTTATTAGATTGGGATTATCTATAAAATTGAAAATATCCTTTTTCCCCCAAGTATGGTTTCCCATTGTAACTACATCTACACCCATCAATAACATTTCTTTAAATATTTTTTCTGTAATTCCCATACCACCTGCTGAGTTTTCTCCATTTGCTACAATAAAATCTATTTCTTTTGCTCTTTTTAAATTAGGTATTATTTCTTTTGCTTTTTTTAAACCATTTTCCCCTACTATGTCTCCTACTGCTAAAATTTTCAAAACCATCTTCCTCTCTTTATCTATCTTTCCATATTATACACTATATTTTGATAAATGGGAATATTTTTACAATATTTGATTTATGTATCTTATTATGGTATAATTATTTTATAATGTTAGTATTTAACTTGTTTCAGTATGTATTATGAAACAACAAAAAGAAAGAGAGGAACATAGAATTATGAAATTTATTTCAGCAATCGTTCGGTTTGCAAAAAGATATTGGGAAAAACATAAGCAACACATTGCACTAAAACAAAGATTGAAATGGCGAAACGCACATGAAGATTTGATAAATCCCTTTTCTTATGAATATGAGTATACTATACAATTAAAAGATAATTGTGTAGTAGCAGCTAAAGTTTTAAGAAATGGTGAACCTTTTTGTATGTATTACTCAGATACTGGTTTTGAACCTTTAATGGATAATTGGGAAATATCAGAAAAAGAGCAAGAATTAATGTTAAATGATATTTCTTCTGCCCCAGCTATTAATGGTCTAACCTTTCTACATGATAACCCCAATTCACACTCAAACGAAGAATCTAAATTTGCAAACTTATTGGTCGCATTATTTTTTGGTTTTATTTTTTTCTGTGAGATTTTTGTGTTACCTTATTTACAATTCTAGGACTATCATAAATAGCAAAAAATCTCATTCAAAAAAGCCAGTGCTACTTGCACTGGCTCATTTCTTTTATTTTGCATATGTTATTGCTCTTGATTCTCTTATAATATTTACCTTAATTTGTCCTGGATAATCCATTTCATCTTCTACACGTTTTGCTATATCTCTTGCCATAATTGTCATTTCTGCATCAGTTACTTTTTCTGGTTTTACAATAATTCTTACTTCACGTCCTGCTTGTATTGCAAATGATTTATCTACCCCTTCAAAAGAATCTGCAATTTCTTCAAGTTGCTCTAATCTTTTTATGTATGCTTCTAAAGTTTCTCTTCTTGCTCCTTGACGAGATGCACTTATTGCATCTGCTGCTTGCACAAGTACAGCTTCTAGAGTTTGTGGTTCAACATCTCCATGATGTGCTTCTACTGCATTTATTACTAATGGATTTTCTTTATATTTCTTTAATACATCAACACCAATTTCAACATGTGTTCCTTCCATATCATGGTCTAATGCTTTTCCTATATCATGTAATAAACCAGCTCTTCTTGCTCTTTTTGCATCAAGCCCTAATTCATCTGCCATAATTCTTGCAAGGTTTGCAACTTCTATAGAATGATTTAATACGTTTTGTCCATAACTTGTTCTATATTTTAATTTACCTATTAATTTAACTAAATCTGGATTAAGTCCCATTACCCCTGCTTCTAAAGTTGCTCTTTCTCCTTCTGCTTTAATTGTTGCTTCAACTTCTTCTTTTGCTTTTTCAACCATTTCTTCAATTTTTGCTGGATGAATTCTTCCATCTTCAATTAATTTTTCAAGTGCTATTTTTGCAACTTCTCTTCTTAATGGGTCAAATCCTGATAAAATTACAGCTTCTGGTGTATCATCTATTATAAGATCTATTCCTGTTAAGGTTTCTAATGCTTTAATATTTCTTCCTTCTCTACCTATAATTCTTCCTTTCATATCATCATTTGGAAGGTTAACCATTGTAACTGTAGTTTCTGAAGTATGGTCTGCTGCACATTTTTGAATAGCATATGTTAATAATTCTTTTGCTTTTTTTCCTGATTCTTCTTTGGCTTTTTGTTCTTCTTCTCTAATTATAGCAGCTGTCTCATTTTTTATTGTTCTTTCAGTTTCAGTAAGTAATATTTTTTTTGCTTCTTCACTAGTAAGTCCTGAAATTTTTTGAAGTTCTTCTAATTCTTTACCAATTAATTCATTTAGTTCTTGTTCCTTATTTTGTAAGTCTTTATCACGTTTATCAAAATCTCTTTCTTTATGCTCTAAAGTTTCTTCCTTTCTATCTAGATTCTCTTCTTTTTGCATAATTCTTGTTTCTTGTTTTTGTACTTCGCCTCTTCTTTCTCTAATCTCTTGTTCTAAATCTTGTCTTTCTTGCATAATTTGTTCTTTTGCTTTAAAAATTTCTTCTTTTTTGATATTCTCTGCATCTTTATTTGCAAGTTCTATTATTTTTCTTGCTTCATTTTCTGCACCTTTGATTTTAGATTCAGCTATTTTCTTTCTAATTAATACACCAACTGGTATAAATACAATAGCTGAGATTAGAATAGTGGCGATTACGATTACGATTTCCATAATCATACACCTCTTCCTTATATTTATTTTTCAATGTTCGATAATAATATATCTATTTTTTATCTTTATAATATATTAAACCTACTCTTTTATTTTATATGTATTATTGTAAACTGTCAAGTGATTAGCGAACAAATAAGAAAAATCTTCGATTTTTCTTTAATTTGTTTTTGTTCGATTTTAATTTTCTACTATAAGGAAAAAATCTAAAGTTGCTAGCAATTATAGCTTTTTTACAATAGGAAAGTATAACTTTCCTATTGTAAAAAAATACCAGTTACTTTTAGTAACTGATACTAACACCATTATTTATTTTTCTTTTTACCAAATGTAATGTCTTGGAATAAAAAATCTTTAAAATCTTGCCAAGTTAATTCTATATGTAAAAAGTCGTTTAAATCATCTTCAAATTTTTGCTGTGCAGGAGTTAATTCAACTTTTATTTCTTGAAACAAAAATGCTTTAACTTTTGGCCATATTCCTATTTTTGCTGGTAATTCTGCATTTGCAACAACATCTGTTTCTACTCCACCTAATATTTTTTCACTCATTTTGCTCGTCCTCCTCTTTAGTTTTATACATTTTCAATATATTTATACTATATAATATTAAATTTATCAATAGTTTTATTATTAAATGTTAATTACAGAGTTATTACAAAATTGTTACTGTCTATTCGGGTAAGTTATAAATTAGAATTTTAGAGCATTTTCTTATATAATATTTTTATTATTAAAGAGTGTATATATTTATTTTAGAAATAGAGGATTTAAGCTACCTATTAAATTTTCACCTTGTATACCTGTTATCTTTACTTTTTTTATTGCATTTTCTATACTCCTATCATCTGTTTTTACATATACCATAATATAGTTAGTTGTATGTCCTTTTATGTATTCTCCTTCTTGTTCCTCAAATAATACTTCTAATTCTTTTCCTATATATTTTTCATTTTGTTCTTCTTGATTTTTATTAGATAATTCAATTAATTTGTTACTTCTTGTTTCTTTTAAATTACCATCTATTTGGTTTTCCATACTAGCTGCTTTTGTTCCTTTTCTTGGAGAATACTTAAAAATATGCATTTTGTAAAAATTTATTTTGTCTAAGTATTGATAAGTTTTCAAGAATTCTTTATCTGTTTCTCCTGGAAAGCCTACTATAATATCTGTTGTTAACGCTACATTTGGATAATTATTTTTAATTAAGTTTGTACAATTTTCAAATTCTTTAGTTGTATATCTTCTATTCATTCTTTTTAAAGTTTCATCACATCCACTTTGCAAAGATAAATGAAAATGGTCGCATATTTTCTCTAATTTCACTAGTTCTTTAATAAATTTTTCATCTATTAAAGTAGGTTCAATAGAACCTAAACGAATTCTTTTAATTCCTTCAATTTTATTAATCTCTTTTAATAAGTCTATTAAACCAATATCTTCTTTAAAGTCTTTTCCATATGATGCTATATGTATTCCTGTTATAACAACTTCTTTAATTCCTTGTTTTGAAATTTCTATTATTTCATTTACTATATCTTTTATACTCCTACTTCTAACTCTTCCTCTTGCATATGGTATTATACAGTATGAGCAAAACCTATCACACCCATCTTGAATTTTAATAACCGCTCTTGTTTTTTCTGTATAAGCTGCTACTTCAAATTCTGTAATACATTTTTCTTTCATTATATCTGCTACTATGTTTTCTTTTTTATTTGTAAAGTTTTCTACATATTTAATAATATCCTTTTTTTCATTATTTCCAAGTACAATATCAATATCTTCTATTTTATCTAATTCGTCTTTAGCGACTTGTGCATAACAACCAGTAACTGCTAATATTGCAGATTTATTATTATCTTTAACCCTTCTTATAATTTGTCTCGATTTTCTATCAGACATATTTGTTACTGTACATGTATTTATAACATATATATCTGCTTTTTTTTCAAATTCTACTATCTCATATCCATTTTCTATAAATTTTTGCCTCATTGCATTTGTTTCATACTGATTAACTTTACAACCGTAATGTGTAAAATGCTACTTTTTTATTTTCCATGTTATTGTTCTCCGTTTATAACTAATTTTATCTATTGTAATCTTTTATTAAATAAAAGTTAGAAATTATTTTATAAGCTACAACCTCTAATTACAATTAACCTACATATTATCATAAAATCCGTTCTATCTTGCTAAAGGTAGGGCATTTTTATTTTTCTTAGGAATCTTCGAAAAATAAAAAGCACTACCTCCATGTGGAATTAGTTAGAAATAAATTAAAGTCTGAACAGTATATTACAATCTTGTTTTTCCATCTAATGAATCTAAATTATCTAATGCTTTTCCTGTTCCTAATGCTACACATGATACACTATCTTGTGCTATCATAACATTTATTCCTGTTTTTTCTTGTAAAAGCTTATCAAGTCCATCAACTAAGCCTCCTCCACCAGTCATATAAATTCCTTTATCACTTATATCTGCTGCAAGTTCTGGTGGTGTTTTTTCTAATACTGAATGAACAGCATCAACAATCATCATTGCAGGCTCTGTTAACGCTTCCATCATTTCACTTGAATGGATTGTTATTGTTTTTGGAAGACCTGTTATTAAGTCTCTTCCTCTAATATCCATTTCCATATCTTGAATTTTAGGATACACACAACCAATATTTACTTTTAAATCTTCTGCTGTTCTTTCTCCTATCATTACATTATGTTTTCTCTTTATATATTTTACAATATATTCATCAAATTTATCTCCTGCTACTTTTAGTGAAGTACTTACAACAGAACCTCCAAGAGAAATAACTGCTACATCTGTAGTTCCTCCACCAATATCTACTATCATATTTCCACAAGGTCTTGATATATCTATACCCGCACCAATTGCTGCTGCAATTGGCTCTTCTATTAAATAAACTTTTCTTGCTCCTGCCTGAGATGCAGCATCAATAACCGCCTTTTTTTCTACTTCTGTTACTTGTGATGGTATACAAATCATAATTCTTGGAGCAAATATGAATTTACCACATACTTTATTTATAAAATGTTTTAGCATTTTTTCTGTTACAGTATAATCAGAAATAACACCATCTTTTAATGGTCTTGTTGCAACAATATTTCCTGGTGTTCTACCAAGCATTCTTCTTGCTTCTTGTCCAACTGCTAATACTTCTTTTGTATTATTATCAATTGCAACAACAGATGGTTCTCTAAGTACTATTCCTTTTCCTTTTACATATGCTATAACTGTTGCTGTACCTAAATCTATTCCTATATCTTGCCCAAAACCAAACATCTATATCGTTCCTTTCTAGCTATATCTTTTATATTATTTCCTTATTTTACAAATTCATTACAATTATATTACAAGTATAAGAAAATAGCAATAGATTTTTATGTAATTATAAAAGTTATTATCTATATCTTGTAATTTTACAAAAAATACTATATAATATCTATATAATTTTTTAAAGGAGGAACGTAGAACATGGACATATCTAAGTGCAAGAATTGTGACAAAAATAGCAACCAGTGTGATATTAAAGTTGTACGGCAGATGCATATCATAGGAAATCTCCATGGTATAGCTGATGGTCATTGTATTACGGTTCACTACGTTAAATGTTCTAAATATAATAGCTCATGAGCTATTAAAATTTTAAGTAAAAAATTTTTATGTGCCTTTCGTTTCTGGGCACATATTTTTTATTCAATTACATCAACTGCATTATTTTTATCTAACCCCTCTAAATTATAATATGATTCTGGAATTTTTCCTACAATAATATTTTCTGCAATTAATACCTGATTTGATATTCTTTCTTCAAATGTACTATATGGTGTTAGTATACTTACTTTGCAATCTACTTGCAAATAAATTCTATGTATTGTTTGATTTATTCCAGCAGTTCTAAATTCGCTTCTTAAATCTGTTTCAACATTTCCTACTGTAGAAAGACTAATAGGAATTATAGGACCACTTCCTGAAAATATTTTTGTACCTGTAAAACTTCCAAGATGTATTCCAATTTGTTCTTGTTCTACTTTATTAAGTCTTTTTTGAATTTTTTCTGCTACATCTGATATTATAAGATTAATTGGTGTAATATTTGATTTTATCATACTTATATTATCATTTGAATCTTTATATATTGTAACTAAATCTTCATATTTGTAATTGTTTATTATTTTAGTAGATTCTTCATTACATATAATGGTGGCTATACTTTTTGCCTTATCTTTACAAAGCGTTTCAAAAATTGGTGTTATACCATTAATAGCCATAGTAAAGGTTACTATGGCTATACTTAGTATTGTAATAAATTTTACTAACTTTTTATTATTATTGTTCTGCATTTTTGGGTTTTTAAATTTTTTATATACCAATCTAGGTAATTTTATTCTTTTTCTAGAATATATCATATCCATATTTAAATCATTCCTTTATGGTATATGTTATGCTATCTCTTCTTGTCTTGTGTATGTATATTTAGGAATAAATAATTGCTGACCAGGATAAATTTTATTTGCATCTTCAATATTATTTACTCTTACTATATCTTGAACTGTACTTCTAAATCTTTTAGCAATTGCCCATAATGTATCTCCAGGTTTTACAAAATATATTACCATACTATATATTTGCCTATCTCTTGTTTCATCAATATTAACTTCATCTATGATATTTATTTTTATAGTATTTGACATATTTAATTTAAATTCTAAGTCAATTTTAGTTTCTATTTGACCATCTTGAGATACAATAAAATCTTGATTTACTATTTCTAGTTCTGTTTCTATACTCATATTTTGAGATATTTCTACAGAATCTACATTGAAGTTAAAAGGTAATCTCATTTGTTTTACTTGAATTCCCATAGTATTACTAGATGCAAAAATAAAATTTAGTTCAAGTTCTCCTTCATACATAACTCTTCCCTTGGTTACATTTTTACTTAATATAACAGGTTTTGTTTCCACATCATATATTTCATTTCCTTGAATTTCTGGCATCATAATTTTTTCTCTTATATTACACATATTTTTTATTTCACACTTATTTGACATTGTATTTACACATCTTTGGTTAAATCCTAAACATTCACTTGGGCTATATAAATCTTCAATAAGGTTTATATCCTTATTTTCATATACTCTTGCATATAGTTCTACTTCTATTTCTACATATACTGAATGTTCTTCTATAGAATTTGGCTTTACAAGCATATTTTTTAGTTTGTATTTCATATCACATATATTAGATTCGTCTATGTTTTCAATATCTACAAAGCCCATTACAGGAATTTTGTTTTCTACTACTTTAATTCTATTATCTTCTGTTAAGTACATCATTTTAACTAGAATATCTGCTTTACCTAATACTTTATTATAACTTATTTTTATATCTTTATTTACTATAGATATATCTACTTTTAATATTTCTGCAAGATTGTCAATATTTTCTATTACTATAGTATCTTTTGCATTTGTTTTTGAACATCCTTCTCCCACTAATGAGTTAACGTTTAAATTAGATTCTAAAACTTGCACATCTTTTATATTATTAATTTGTCTTATTATATCTACATTTTCATTTGAATAAACGCTCATTTCCAATTGTAGGGTTGCTTTTACGTTGATTTTCCTGCCATTTAAGATTTTACATTCAATAGATTTAATTGTTACGTTTTCGTCTAAACTCATATCACCGAGTACAACCGTCAAAGTCAATAATTTGATTGAAATCAATGTTGGTATTTAAACTTCTTGTAGCTTCTTCTTCATTGTCTGCAAGATAAATTACATATACATTAACATCACCATCTATTTTTATTTTTCCATCTAATACTTCTTTTTTATATATACATACATTACCTGTTGTATTTATTGTGTTTAATATATCAGGTTTTATATCTGGTACTATCATATCCCCTTCTACTACTATTGTTTCACTTTTTTGTCCTACAATTTTATTTAATACAAATTTCTCCTTTGTCACCTCTACTTGCATTGTTAATTCCTCCTCTTTTTTATTTAGTTTATTAATTTATATTAAGAGGACAAAAAAAAATTCCTATTATTTAGGAATTTTTTTGAAATTATAAATTTTTATGCTTTTTTGTTTCTACTGGTGGTGGTACCATTGGATTAAAATTCTCACCATCAAATAAACTTACTTCTACTGTTCTTGTTAATACATCTGTATAACTATATGTAACATTTCTGTCATTTTCATCATATTTAACTATAAATAAGTTAGGATATGCTTTTTCTATTGTGGCTTCTTTCTCAAAATATTTACTTCTTCCTAATGTTCCTTTTACTATTATCTTTTGTCCTATATTTTCTATAATGTCTGTCTTTAAATTTGTGATATCATCTCTGTAAATCATTTTATCACCCACTTCATTATTATGTCGTGATTATATCATTTATGTAATAAAATGTCAAAAAAGAAACTCTTATGTAATTGCTTATTTTTGCATTGTTTACAGTGGTTTTACACTTTTATTACATTTTTATTACATTGGTATTTCATTAATATTTCACTCTTGCATTTGTTTGAACATATCTTGTGTTTACCCTTATATTAGCTATTCTTCGCAATAAAATTTATTATTTAGGTTTATTCTTCTATGTAGGGGGCCGCATGGTATGCGACCCCCCTACAGGCAGTATACCATACTGCCCCTACACCATTTGCATTTGGATTGATTATTGTTTGTTTCATGGGTGGGTACAAGACCCACACCTACATTATTTATTCTTCATTTCGTAATGTTGTAACTCTTTTTCCTCGTGCTCCTATTCCATTTATTCCTTTGGTTCCATCTCTTAATTCGTCTGCAATATCATTTATTGTTATATACTTATAATCTTCTGTAGTTGCTACTTTTTCTGCGACTACTAGTGGATCTAAAAAATCGATTAATACTCTTGCAGGTGAAGAAGCAAAATTCGCTCCTGCTGATACTAGTGCCTCATAGTAACTTTGGCAAGCACCTGCAAATATTACTAAATCTTTTCCTGTTTTATTTACCCATTTTTTTGCTTCTCTTACTGTATTTATAAAGTACTTAGAATTCCTATAGTTGTATATATCATTATATCCTGTTCCATTTTTTATCATTCCGATCATGACCGTGTTATTACTAGAATATCTGGATTATATCTATTTAATAAATCCATTACTACGTATTCTTGTCTGTTTTCTGGTATATTTCTTACAATTGCTTCTAATCCAAGTTTTCTATAATATTTTATAGATTTATCTGTATAGCGTTTATCTCCATCTAGATGCAATATTTTTCCGTTTTTATTTTCTTCACTTCTCCCGAGAAATATTCTATCTTCTATTTCCTCATTTTTTAAATTTTTTCTTGAACATCTTTTTATTTTATCCTCATACTTATTTTCTAAATTTCTCATATGATTTCGTACTTGCTTTTTTTCTATTAATGCTAAATCTTCTATATCTGCATCTGCTTCGATACGAAGAATAAGACCTTTTAAAATTGCAACTTTTTTTCCATCTTTATGTTTTACTATATTTTGCACTGTAAATAATATATCTTTCCCATAAGAAATTCTACCAACAATATCACCTTTTTTTATTTTATACATAAGCATCACCTCTAAATTCAAAGTTGCTCTTTATATATTATGTCGAATTTTAGGGTTTGGTGAAAAAATAAGTATAGAATTTCTTCTATACTTATTTTTCTTCTTGTTGTCCTTGTTCTTGATATTGTCTATATCTTTCTTTTACTTTTTCTAGGTCTAATCTTTTTTCGTCTGCTTCCTGTACACTAGATAATAATATTCCATCTTCTGCATTTTCTCTTTCATGTTCAGCTCTATTTCTTTTTATCACATCTATCGCTTCATCTGTTAAATCATTTTCTACAAACTTTTTATATCTTGATTGTAATATAAATAAATACTCTTGATCTGTATGTGTCTCTCTACCTTTATATATATCTTTTGCTCGTATTTTTGCAATTTGCTGCTTTATCTCATTCTGTTTTCTTTCTTCTATTTCTTCACTTGTAATAGGATCTATCCCAAATCCTTCGCCTTTAACAGCTCTTTCTTTAACTAATCTTATATATGTATTTACACATTTATTATTTGTGAATGTATTTAGGTAAGTTATCACTTGTTCAACTAAAGTTTCATCTGCTATTGTTATTGAATCAAATGAAATAACTCTTTCACTTATCTTTTCTGGATTTATTGGATATGTATATGTAAGTGACTTAGTAGGAATTCTTTCTGGATTTTTATAATAATACTCTAATAACTTTTTATATATTAATTGCTGTCTTTCTTTATTATCATCTGTCAATAGCCCTCTTTTTCCGTCTTTTCCTATAAAATGTACAAATTTATCATATTTTCTTCTTAATTTTTTACACTGTTTTAATGAAGCATTTTCGTCATCAATTTTTCCCTTTTCAATTGCCTCATTTGCTAATTCCTCAATTATCTGGCTAATTCTCTCTTCTGAAGATTTTTTACTATAATTTTCTAATTCTTTTTCATCTTCTCTAAATACTATATACTTACTAACTTCATCATAATCTTTGTTCCTATATTCTATTTTATCTGTTTGTCTTACAATTTGTGCTATTAAATCTTCTGGTACTTCTGCAACTCTACTTATACTATGTGCTAAAATTCCAGTTATTATTTTTTTTACATTTATTTTATCAAATATCTTTGGATTTTCTTCAATAATTTTATAAAATTCTAAAGCGCTTTGCTCATTATGTTCAAAACTTAACTTTCCTCTAAATTCTTTTGTATGCCCTTGTTGCTCTTCATAATCCTCTCCAAAATATTTTATCCTATTTTCCACAATTTTAGATACTATTTCTTCATCTGTAATAGATTGCATAAATTCATTAAGAATTGCTTCTCCATTATGTCCAAATGGAGTATGTCCTAAATCATGAGATAATGCCATAATTTCTGCTTCTAATTCTGCTTTTTGCTTATTTAATTTAAATACCTCTGTACTTGAGATTTGTTCAATAGAACACTTATTGTATATTCTACCTGTTATTCTTTTAGCTATTCTTGCTACATTATTGGTATGGTCTAGCCTAGACCTTACTTCAGTATCAATTCTCTTATCTATCATTTGAGTTTTCCCATCTAATAGTCTATAGACTGATGATGATAAAATTACTTTTTTCAAATTTCTTAATTGTTTTATTTGTTCTTTTAAATCATTAATATTTTCTTCCAATTCGATACTCAAATTACCTTTATATATTATCATATTTTACCCTCCGTTTACATAACTAATTATATTTTACCATTTTTTGTATATTAATGCAACCTTATTTAAAAATAAGTTACAGTTCAGCCTTAAATTACTATCTAAGTAGCGATATGTGAATGTAGGACGTTTTTGTTTTTCTCTCAAGGTTCGAAAAACAAAAACGTCCTACATTCAGCAAGATGGATTGGACTTTATAATTATAGACTGAACTGTAAGTGAAAAATAAAAATATTTTTTATTTTTCACTTGTATATATTATATTTTTGTGTTATATTTATTAATGGTCTTTTAAAGGACTATGATTTTAATTAATTTAAGACTATTTCCTTCTTTTTAGAATGGGTCAATGTGTCAAAGAACTGGTTAAATTCAAATATCTAAGAAGGAGGTCTATATAAATGGAAGAATTACAAGACAAAACTTTAGTATGTAAAGATTGTGGTGCTGAATTCGTTTTTACATCTGGTGAACAACAATTCTATGCTGAAAAAGGATTTACAAACGAACCACAAAGATGTCCAGCTTGTAGAAAAGCTAGAAAACAACAAAGAAATAACTTTAATAACTAAGAAAAAGCTCACTCATAAAAAGAGTGAGTTTTTTATATTTTAAATAAAATTACTTAAAGAAAACATATTTATCCTACAAAATCTTCTTTTTCATGGCTATATTTTAGTTTCGTTGCCATTCCTCCTCTAATATGTCTTTCTGCTTTGTTTTCATCTAATATTTTTCTTACTTCTATTGCAAGAATAGGGTTTATCTTTTGTAGTCTTTCAGATACATCTTTGTGTACTGATGTTACTTTTCGTAACGGTTGAATTAATGTCATTAAAATTCGTAATAACTGTTGGTTGACTTCCTATTTCATTTAATAGTTTTAATCTTACTTCTACATTTGAATCACTATCTACTTCAATTACATCTATAATTGTTTTTAGCATTGCATTTGTAATTGTTTTGTTATTTAATATATCATCTACTGTGCTTATTGTTTTAGATAGTTCTTTTTCTAATACATCTTTTTCTTTTATTTCTGATGTAATTAGTTTTAGCTCTCGCTCCAATCTTGCGATATCTTCATTTAATGGGTTTGTATATTTCTTTAATTCCTGTATATTGATTACTTCATTTTGGAACATTTCCATGTATTTTTGTTTTTTACTAGTTACCTTTTCTATTTCTTTTAATAGGCTTTCTTCACTTCGTTCATTACTTTCTCTTAATTTTGTAATCTTTTCAAACTCTTTTTCTACAGCTTTCATAAAGTTTTTCTTGTTAGAGATAATACTTTTTAAATATTCCTTTATAGCATTTAATAGTTCTTCTTCATCTATAATAGTTGTATTTGGACAATGATTTACTCCCATTGAATTTCTTCCACTACATACCCATCTTATATATTCTTTTCCATCTTCTGTGTATTTTCTTTTTATTCTTCTAAAGGAATAGCCACAATGTTTGCAATAGATAAGTGTACTAAATACATATTCTGTTTTTTCTCTTTTGTTATTCAACTTAAATTCGTTTGACCTTTTAGCTAGAATGTCTTGTGCTCGATTAAATAATTCATCTGATATGATTCTCATTTCTGGTTTTTCCACAACTATCCATTCTTCTTCTGGCAAGTCTTTTCTTGTTCCTGTTATAAAGTCTGTAACTTCGCTCTTTTTGTTTGTTACTCTTCCTGTATAGATTGGATTTTTAAGCATTCTTACAATAGAAGTTTGTACCCATTTTGATTTTGTTTTCTTTGTTCTTATTCCTCTATCATTTAAGTCCCAAGCAATTTTTGTTGTCCCAATTCCTTTATATACATAGCTTTCAAATATCTCTTTTACAATTTTTGCTTCTTCTTCATTTATTTTTAAAGTATATCTTTCATTTGGAATCTTGTCATATCCAAATACAATATTAGGAACTCGTCCTTTTTTAGCTGTAATATCTTTACCAAATTTAACTCTTTTAGACATATTAGCACTTTCTTGTTGTGCCATTGCTCCTAAAATAGTTAATATAAATTCAGATCCCCCTTCCATTATTTCACCATTGTTTAAGAAATCAACTTCAATTCCATAAGATTTAAGTTCTCTTATGCTTTGCAATAAATCTACTGTATTTCTAGCAAAACGGCTAACATCTTTTACAACTACTTTATCGAACTTCTTGGCTTTTGCATCTTGCATCATTTGTTGGAACTGCTTTCTGTTCTTTATTTGCTTTCCTGATATTCCTTCATCTGCATATAGCTTGTACAATTCATAATTATTCTTTTTGGTAAATTCATTAAAAAACTCTATCTGCTTTTCAAATGATTCTACTTGTGATTCTTTTTCAGTTGATACTCTTGCATATGCTGCAATTTTCATAACATCACTACTTTCCTTTTTCATTTTCTGTTTCTTTTATTTCGTTCTGTTACATTTTAACATATCGGTTTCCAAAAAGCAATAGATATGCAAAAAATCTACTCCATTTTGGAATAGATTTTTAAACTAATTAGCTCAATTCTTCTCTTAAAAATTCTTGAACATCTTCTATTTTTATATCTTTTAAAATTTCTCTACGTTCTTCTGTATAGTCTCCTTTTCCTTCACTATATGATTGTAATAGTTTTATAAATTCATGTAATCCTAGTTTTTCTCTTAATGCTTTTAAATCTTCTTTTCTAATTTTTTCTAAATCCTTTTGTATTGTTGACATTTTACTTACCTCCATTACTAATTATCGTGTAGTAATATATTTTTGATTCCTATTTTTTGGTTGTTCTGGTATTGTCATTTTTATTTTGCCTTGTTCCAATAATGGTTTTAAATAATTTCTTTTAAATCTATCAACACTCTTAAAACCACAAAATTCTGAAATCTCCTTTGCTGATTTTGCTTCTATACAAAATTCAATTATTTTTTCTTCTATATTTTCATACGTCTTTTCATACGTCTTTTCATACGTCTTTTCTTGTACATTTTTATTTTCTCCTGTTAAATCAAGCAATTCTTCATCAGTCTTTCTATAAAAAATAACCATAAATCCATTTTTTCTAATTTCAAATTTTACTTTTACATCTGCTTTTTCACATACTTCTGTAATTCTCCTAAAACCAGAACCCCATTTTTCAATATCTTTTGATAAATATAAAGTGTTTGCTATTAGTGGATTTCTTGGAATAGAACCTTCTCCTTTAATAAAATCTTCTGGCTTATATCCTTCTGGAAATTCTCCTGGATTAAATATTTCTACTCTATCCTTATAGATTGCTACTTCATTGCTTTTTGGATTTTTAAAATCTCTGTGTATAAGTGAATTTATTATTGCTTCTCTTATTGCTTCTAAAGGTATTTCTGGTATTTCTACTCTTTCTATTCCACCACTTTTGAAATTGACAGGCCATTTTATATTTTTTCTAATATATCCTTCTCCTGTTTCTATTAGTTCAAAAATATTTCCAAAAACTTGATCTATATCTAGAAAAGTTAATTTTGTTTCTGTTGCAAAAATAGCCATCTGCATTTCAAGTTTTGCTTCTTTTGCAAATAAAATATAACCTGCATTTAATAATTCATTATTCTTATTTACTAAAGATAATTTCTTTAATATTTCTTCTTTGTTTGTATATGGAAAATTAATTCTCTTTGCTTTTCTACCTTTTTCTATAAACTCTTTTAACAATTCTTCATCAATATCATCTATTGTATAATCAGATACTTTGCTTTCCCATTTACCTATTTCGTTTTCATCTTTTAAAATTATTTTTCTTATTTCTTTCATTGAAAGTTGTCTATCTTCATCTCCAACTCTCATATAAGCTCGTCCAAAAGCTAAATATGGAATGTCATCTCCTTCAAATTCAACTAATATACAGCCTTTGTCATTTAATTTAACTTTATTCACAATTGGATATATCTTTGGCTCTATATTTTCAGATATTGCTTTTGAAACTTCTCTTATTGTTTTACTTGATACATCTTGTCCAATTATTTCGCCATTATCTTTTATTCCAAAATATAACTTTCCACCTTGATGTTTATTTAATATTGAAACGATAGAAATTATGCCTTCTTTTAATTCTCCTGTTGTTTTCTTAAATTCTATAACTTCATTTTCTAAAAAATTTATATTTGCCATAAAAATTCTCTCCTACATAAGTTTTTCTTTGCTCAAATTATAGCATAACTTATTTAAAATTTATAGTGTTTTTCTAAATTTTTACAATTCTAATTCATCTTCTATTTCCTCGTGAGAATTTTGATAAGAATTTGAATTGCTATAGTCAAATTTTATCTTTTCATCATTCTCAGCTAGATTATATGCAAGAACTCCAGACATAGCTTGTACTATTTGTTCTTCTGTATTAGGATTAATAAATGTAATATTCAAACTCTTTTTCAAAATTCTCACCAACTTTCTTTTAATACTATTATTAAAAGTTTAAAAATATTACTTTTAATTTTTAAAGTTACAAGTGGTATATTTTATACCCATATGAGATTTGCCCTCATTACTCTTTTTAGAGAATCGCCCCTTTACATCACGTTAGCCAGACGAAAGTTTCATTATCTGTGCTTGTAACTTGCTATTCAATTTTCAATGTACTACATTCTAAATAGAAAATAGATATCTTAAAATGCTATTTTCTATATTGATAAAATCATTATAAGATGCTAAAATAGTGTTGTAAATAGATTTTTACAAGTCTATAGATAAAGTAAAAATTAAAATAACTATATTCTATTTTTCGAAATGGAGGGAATATTGATATGATAACTAATTTCACACTTACCAATAATAAAATTATAATAAAAAATACTCGGAGAATATTTTGGTGCTATTGGTGATTTTGAATATAATATTGGAGATAAATTATATGAATTTGCTGTAATGAGTTATGAAGATTTTGATAAATTGAAAGCAATGTATACACAGCTTATAGAGCTTGTATGTTATGCTAAAGAAACTGATTCTGAAGATGAAAAAATTGATTGTCTCTTAAAAATGTTTCAAATTGTTAGAGCATGTTTAAAATTTTCTCCATATACACATTTCTATACTCAAGTATTAATAGATATAATTGTGAAAACCTATAACACTAAAGTATTTAGAAGTGATTTATTATTCAAATCTCAAATTGGTGTATTTATTGAAGAAACAAAATACTCTCCTAATGATTTCTTTAGTGAATTAGAAGAAGATGAATATACTACACAAATTTTGCTTATGAAATGGGTTCAAGAAATAGATAAAATATCAGCCAAAAAGCATAATGAATATATGAAATTTTTTGAAAATATACGAGATTTATTAATAGAAAACTTTATAGAGAAAAAAACAGATTTAAAAGAAAGGTTAGAACTAATTAGTAAATACTCTAATAATTCTCTTGTTAGAAATTTAAGTGTGCCTGAAAAATTATTCTTATATGAAACTAAAAGAGTTTTTGATATACACTATGTTAACACTAAACCTGCACACGCTCTTTTTCTTGATACTAAATTTAAAACAAAATACATATGTGATACAGAATTATCTTTTGAAGAAAGAAGATTAGATGTAGAAAAAATTGTAGAAATAATGAAAGAAAAACATATTGTAGCAGAAGAAGTTTATGAATTAGAGAATACTGAAGAACAAATTAGATTTGAGTTGTTTAAAGTAATTCAGAATAACTTTACTATAAATAAATGTAAAAATTGTGGTAGATTGTTTATACCATCTACTACTAGTAATAATCCAAATCAAAAAGGAAGAAACGACCAAAAATATTGCAATAACTTATATTTAAATACTGGTAAAACTTGCAGAGAAATTGGGGCTTTAAATAAGCAGAAAGAAAAGGTCAGAAATAGTTTAATTTTAAAGGAATATAACAGAGAATATAAAAGAATGCACGGATTACATTATAATCACTCAAAAAAATTTAAAGAAAAGCAGTTTAAGGAATGGTCTCAAAAAGCTAGAGAATTAAGAGATAGATATAATGATGAACAAATAGAAAATTTTAAAATAGAATTGAAGAAATTAAGTGAGTTTTATTATAATTTATAAAAATAGTATGTACGATTGAACTTTAAATAATGACTAAAATCTCTAATTTGCATAATTTTACATAATATGCTATAATGTTTTTATAAAACATTAGGAGGTATCATTATGACAGATTTTCAAAGACGGTTACGTTGTTGTATCCCCGATCAGTATGCAGAAGTATTAATGCCACTATTTGTCCATCTTGGAATCAAGCAAAGCAAGGATTTTCTCGACCTTAACATTGAGAGATTTGTTTCAGTACACCCTGCAATTGACGAAGAATGTGCAAAATGGCTTGGTGCATTTTATGCTGGATACCAGTTTCATTATCAATTTGGATAACTATAATGTAACAACACCTTGCGTACCCTGTAATTGTAGGGTACGCTTTTTTATGTGCATTTTACAAAATTTTCTTTTATCTTTCTAAATCCCATTCTTTTTCTCTATCTTCATATTTAAGCTGTTTTTCTACATCTAAAAAAGTATTAGTTTCTTTTTGAAAATCTCTAATCAAGTTATCTTCTGCTCCCATATCAAACTTTTTACAAATCCAATGTATGAATTTATCAATAGTTTCATAGAATTTATCAATAATTTTGTGTAAATGGTTATTTTCTTTTTCTAAACTTTTAATTTTGCTTTTATATTTCCATTCTATATCAAATTCCTTCTCCTTATATTCTGTCTCAATATTTTCTACTTGCCTATGCAATGCTTCATTATCAGCTATTATTGAATTTCTTTCTTTTTGATATTTCTCTGTTTCTTCAATAACTTGTGCCTGTTTAGTTAATTGCCTATGCAAACTCATATTATCTTGATATAAATTTTGGATTAAGTTATCTTTTGGTTTTATAATTTCTTCTAAAATTTTTTCATCTCTTTTCTTTGATAACCTGTTAATATTAATGTC
>CAPIEU010000010.1 GCA_948630815.1 uncultured Clostridia bacterium | reverse complement strand
TTTCTTCTAAAATTTTTTCATCTCTTTTCTTTGATAACCTGTTAATATTAATGTCAGTAATGTCTGGAACATCTGGTAACTCTAATTTCATATTTTTTAATACTTCCTTCGTTTCCTTAAAATTTGTTATCTTTTTGTACTCTTCAACAGAATAATGTTGTCTATTAGTTTCTTCTTTTGGCAATCCTCTTTGCAAATCAAATCCATTTTCTACCATGTACTTATAAAAAGCATCTTGTAATTGTCTATAACTATCTTTTACTTTCCAAAATTCACTACAAGCAAGTTTATCAATAGAATTTCCTTTTTTATCAGTTGTATGAACTACTGGCAAAAAAATCAAGTGCATATGAGGTGTTTGTTCATCTCTATGCACTTTAGCAGATAAAATATATTGTTCGCCTAAATTCTTATATTCCACTACGAATTTATATGCAGTTTCAAAGAATCTTCTTGTTTCTTCTTCGCCTATTCTTTCAAAAAAATCATGATCTGATGTTATTATATATTCACAAGCTATATTACTTACAGTTTTTATTTGCCCTTTTAAATTATATTTTTCTCTTATTCTCTCAAATTCTTTTTCGTAACTATATTGTGGTGATTTTATTGAATAATTCAAATATGATTTTTCTTTATCTATATTATCATTTGAATAATTTTTATTTTTTCTTTCATTGTGTCTAAATATCCCTTTCAAATTTTCTCTTTTGTATTTTGTATTTCGTATTATCGCATAGCTCATTTTTTACCTCCTTGCTCGTGCTAATAAACACGACTAAATTTTATAATTTTCTCCTTTTTTGAATTGTGTTGTAACACAACTACAATACTTTTTTAACGCTATTCGCTAAAAGTATTTGTTGTGGCAGGGAAAAATTTATTTTTCCCCACACCCCTTTACCTAAAAAATATCTACATATTTTTTAGGTTTTAGTTAAAGCTACTGCATAAGACATCTGTAATAAGCATAGCTTGAACAGCCATCTTAAATTGCTATTCGCAACTTTAACTAAAAAATCAGCTACACAAGTAGTTAATCTACTTTAGTTGCTGATTTTATTTATACAAATGCCTCTGCATTTGCATATAATTTAGTAAAGTCAAAGTTTGTATAATCTCTTCCTTTGTTTAGTTTTTATTTGCTCCACGTTCAATTTTGTGGCTTTTAAAATTGTTTTTAGTATAAGTTTAGGTCAAAAAAATAAAGCCTTAAAATTTTACTTTTAAAGCTTTATTATATTTTTATTTAATTAGTAAGACTAATCTCGTAACCAGTTTTTTTACTTAGATTTATATATCAACATCAAAATTAATTATTCTCAACTTTATACATAATTATAGAATATATAGGTATACATATTGTAACTATAAGTAATAACAGCTTAAAATATATAATATTATTTAATAAGCCTATTATTAACATTAACAAAAATCCTGTTATTCTTCCAATATCCATAAATCCTTCTATAAAAGTATGATATTCTACAATCCAATTTTGTATACAATATTCTTTAACAGTATCATCCGCTTTTATTTTGAACATAACCTCTAAAATATATATTGTTATACTATATATAAAATTATATAGTATTAATGTTGATTTACTTATATTTAAAATTAGTCCCATAACTCCCAATACTATTAATATTGAGCACAAACTCAATACCATTTTAGCATATTTTTTTTGATATAATTTATTAAACATATATAATGATATTATTGAGCAGATAGCAAACATCGTTGTTAGTATTCCTAAATTTAATGATGTTTTAAAAGTCATGATTGTTATAATAACTACTAATACTCTTATTGTATCCATCATTATTCCATATATAAAAGCTAATTTGTATATTTTATTTAACTTTGTTTTTTGTTCTTGTGATAAATTATTAATATAATTTTTTAAACTATACTTGTCTTTACTACCTTCAGTTACAAATTTATTTGAATCTACATTAAATGATATTATAATTTGAATTAATGTCAATATAAAAATATATATAGCTATATTTATAAAAGATGTTAATTCTATTGATGTTCCTAGTATAATTGGAAAAACTATATTAATTAATTTTCCTAAAATTCTTTTTGTTGTCATATATTGTTTTCTATTTGTGTTATCTACAATTTCTATATTCATTACATCATGAGCAGACCAATATAAAGCCTCAGCAATTCCATAAAATATTGCAAAAATCATAAAATACTGATTTATATTTTCTTTAAATAAAACTATTAATAATATAAATATTGATTTTACTATAATTCCAACTCTGTAAATATTTATTCTTTTAGATGGCATACTTTTCATTAAATTTCCAAGTACAAGACTTCCTAGTCCTAATAATGTATAAATAATTATATAATATATTGAGACTTGTACTATGTTTTCATTTGAAACTTGCAAAAAATATGCAACTAAAAAAGTTTCACCAAATAAACTTATTATGCTATTAGTCAAATCGCAAGTCATCAATGCTTTTGAGCTTTTGTCTAATTTATTCATCTATTCTACTCCATATATCTATCAATTTATGACATAATTCTAGCATAATTTTTAAAAAAAAGAAAGCATTTTACGAATATACATGTACAATGCTTTCTTATCTTAACTTATTTAATTGCCAACCCTAATCTAACAACAGGATTTTTCGTACTTAGAAAAACTCCTTTAATTTCAACACTTTCTGGAATAACTTGTCCTAATTTCAAACCGTTCTTTAGTGTTACATCCGTGTGTACTGTGCTTTTACTAATTCCAAACTTTTTAGCTGCTCCTCTTACTGTATCTCCACTATCTATTATATAATGTGCTAAATTTATTGCACGTTCTTCTATGTACACCTTCCCCAAAAAAAAGACCCCCTTATAATGAATACGCTGTTTTGTACATTGTATTCATATGGGGTTTTAATTAGAACTAAAGCTTTATTTTTCTAAAATAGCATTTGCCAAATTTTCTAACTCTTTTTTAGATGTATCGTTCATTCTTGATTTTATTGTTACAAGTGGATTGCAAATTTTTAAATCTTTCATTTGTTCTAATATATTCTTCATACATTTTCCAGCACTTGGTGCCCAACTTCCATTTTCTATTATTCCTATTTTACGGTTTTGATAATTTTTACCTTGTAAAGCGTGTAATAATTCTTGCATTGGCGGAAATATTCCTGCATTATAACTTGAAGCTGCAAATATTACTTTATCATATCTAAACGCATTTTCTATTGCTTTTGCCATATCCTCTCTTGTAATATCTGCTAATACTACTTTTTTTGCACCTTTTTCTTCTAAAACTTTTGCTATATATTCTACTGCTTGTTTAGTATTTCCATAAATTGATGCATACGCTATAAATACACCATCATCTTCTGGTATATAACTACTCCAAATATTATATTTTTCTATATAATATCCTAAATTTTCCTTTAATATTGGTCCATGTAATGGACATATTATTTTTATATCTAATCCTAATGCTTTTTTTAATAAACTTTGTACTGGTGCTCCATACTTCCCTACTATATTAAAATAATATCTACGTGCTTCTTCTATCCACTCTTCCTCTACATCAAGTGCTCCAAATTTTCCAAATCCATCTGCTGAAAATAATATTTTTTCAGTTTGTTCATATGTTACCATTACTTCTGGCCAATGTACCATTGGTGCCATAAAAAATTGTAATGTATGCTTACCTATATTTAATGTATCTCTTTCTTTAACTATAACTTTTCTTTCTTCTAAGTTTTCTATATCAAAAAATTGATTTATAAATGTGAACGTTTTATCATTTCCTACTATCTTCATTTCAGGATACTTACTGCTAAGTAAACCTATATTAAAAGCATGGTCTGGCTCCATATGTGATACTACTAAGTAATCTACTTTTTCACCTTGTAGTTCTTCTTCTAGCTTTTTTATCCATTCATCTGTTTTTCTTCTATCTATAGTGTCCATTACTACATTTTTTCCGTCTTTTATAAGATAAGAATTGTATGAAATACCATTTGGTACTATATATTGGCTCTCAAATAAATCTATTGTCTTGTCATTTGCTCCAATGTATTTTACCTTATCTGTAACTATAATATCTTTCATTTTTATATTTCCTTTCCTACTTGTTTTATACGACATACATTATATCATTATTTTTAAAATATTTCATCATTTCTTCTCTTAAAAATTTTTCTCCTTCATCTCTTATATAATCCTTGTACATATACTTTCCCTTTCCTCTTCCTGTCATTAATTCTTTGTTAAATAAATCTATTGCATTTGGAAAGGCTTCTGTGTTTATAGCCCTATGAACATAGCTATATGTCATAAAAATTATTTCAAAAAATACTGTTTTTTTTACTTTTTCACTTAAGTTTTCATATAAATATTTTATTAATTCAGCATATAGGCTTTTCCAATTATCTACTAGGATTACTGGTGCAATTAAAATTCCTAATTTATAGCCTGCTTCTCCCAGTTTATTTATAGCTTCTACTCTGTTTTTTAATCTTGATGTTCCAAACTCAACTTTATTTATTATTTCTTCAGGATTTACACTCATTCTTATTACTATTTTACCATTATGGTTTAATGGTAAAATATCATCTACCATATCAAATTTTGTTGGAAAAGTTAAAGTTCCTTTATTTGTATTTGCAAAATTTTCAATCGTCCATACTAAATTATTTGTAATAGTATTTTCTAATATTAAGTCACTATTACTTCCAATCTCGAAAGTAATAGGTTTATCTGCTTTATCTGCTGTTTTTATTATCTTATCTAGCATTTCTTCTCTATTTACAAAAAGTCTTAAATAAGCACATTTATTATAATTACATACTAAATAACAATACATACACATAGCAGTACAACCGTGATGAAGTATATGGAACTAAAAAATCTGATGTTTTATGATTTTCCACAAACTTATGAGTTTTTCTTGTACCAATTATTAAATTTCTTTTCATATCTGGGAATTCTACATTTTGTTTTTTTCTCATTTCTTCAATATTGTTATGGCTTTCAATAATAATTTTTGGAACATCACTATATTTCTCTAATATTTCTCTCCCAAGAACGTAATTTTCAATATCTTTTTCACAATATATAGCTTTTGGTCTAAACATTTTCATCACCCAAAAATTATATTGTTCATTTTTGCTTAATTTATTCTAATGATTTGAAAAAAACAAATAAGAAAAATCTTTGATTTTTCTTTAATTTGTTCTCGCCCAATTTTAGTTTTCGACTGTAAGGAGAAAATCTAAAATGGCTAGCAATCATAGCTTTTTATACAATGGGAATGTATAACTTTCCTATTGTATAAAAAATAGCAGACTAAATTCGCCTGCCACTAGATTATTATTAATTTTTAATCAATAGTAGTAGAAGTTCTACCTGTTCCTACCACATTCTCTTGCAATGATCTCCATGTATTGCAACCAATTATTCCATCTACACTTAATCCTCTGCTTGCTTGGTAATTTCTTACCGCTATACGAGTTTGATTACCAAATATTCCATCAAGTCCACCTGTAGGATATCCCAAAGTATTTAAATCGTCTTGAGCAATTAATACATATACACTTAAACTACCTTGTTTTAAGGTTGGATATCCTCCTGAAGAACAAGCTGGTGGCCTTTGTCTTCTATCGAAATGTACCCAAGTAGGTGATATACTAACTGGTTCAACATAGCTCCACAATCCAGAATTTTCTGCACTATATCTTAAATTTGCTCTTTTTTGATTGGTCCACATTTGTCCTACATCAAATGCAGTTCCCGCATAATGCTGTGACTGATTACCATGCCCACCTTCCCATGGTCTTTTAAAAGCATATCCAACTGGAATACTGGTTCCAAATATAAATCTTTGAGTATTCCAAGATGTCATTGTTCTTTTGGTAGTCCATAGTGTATTACTATTACTTGAGCCTCTAAATTCTTTTACAGTTAAAGTTCTATTTGTATTATATGGCATACTTTCAGAAAGTCCCCTATAATACGTTTCCATTCTATCTGTATCATTGTTATATACAATTATTTTAGCCATAATAAACCTCCTATTACTATTTTATGAGCTTTAATTATGGCTTGTGAATTATTTGTCTTTTTATTGTTACTTTATAACAACTATTATCTATTTTATATTATTCTTTAACCAATCTAATATAAAATAATATACTTCATCTTTATTAATTTCATTTAACATTTCGTGTCTTCCACTTTTAAATAAACGTATTTTTACATTATCAAGACCTGCTTTAATTAACATATTATAAACACGAATAACTCCTTTAGAATTTTCTCCTACAGGATCCTTATCTCCTGAAAATATTAACATTGGAACATTTAAAGTTTTATTTATATTTTTTTGCTTTGATAAATAATATGTTCCTTTAAATAAGTCATAATAGGCTGCTAAAGTAAAGTTATGACCACATTTAGGGTCTTTTTGAACTTTATTAATTTGTTCATAATCCCTTGTTGTCCAATCTACCTTTGTTCTATTTGGTTTAAATTTTTTATTAAATGAACCTGTTACTAAGTAGTCTAATAATTTACTTTTATATTTTTTTCCTTTAAATAGCATAATAAATTTCGTAAGTAACATTCCTGCTAATAATCCACTTTTTTTACCACTTGTTCCTGAAATTATACAAGCCTTTATATTGTCTTTATATTTTGTTAAATATGTTCTAACTAATAATGATCCCATACTATGTCCCATTATTACATATGGAAGTGTTGGATATTCATTTTTTATTCTATTTTGAAGTATATGAATATCTTCTACTAATTTATCCCATCCATTAGTATCTGCAAAATATCCAAAGTCTTCTTCATTTTCTACAGTATTTCCATGCCCTAGATGGTCATGTCCTACTACAATATAACCACATTCTGCAAGAACTTTTGCAAAATCATCATATCTTCCAATGTGTTCTTGCATACCATGAACAAGCTGTATAACAGCCTTATATTCTTTTATATTTTCATTAATCCACATTCTTGCATATACATCTTTTCCTGTACAAGATTTAAACTTAAATTCTTTATCCATTATTTTTTCCTTCTCATTTTTTAATTATCATACCCTTTTGCTTGTAGTGCTATACTCATTTCATCTACTCTTTTAAAGCAATTTGTTAAATATGGTACGAATATACAAAGACTATATTTTTTTATGTTTCTAATTTTAGGATAGTAGCCTTTTGCCATTTGTGCTTGTTTTATTTGTATATATTCATTTTTAAGTATTGGCATAAAACTTATTCCTATTCCAACCATTAGGCTCATATCTTTTGTATTTACGCCAAATATTTTAAGTGGATATAATAAGTTTGTTATACCATATACTATATCCATTGGCTTTGTTGTAAGTGTTAGTATTAGAGTAAATATTACCATTATTAATATTCTGTAGGCTATCATAAATGAATATATAATATCTGAAAATAATAGATTTATCACAAAAGTTATTACTACAAAATATATTGAGTTTACAATTGCTTTTATATAGTTTATTAGTTTTATTCTTGATAGAAGTAACATTATTATTGATATTATTAAAACTATATTTAAAGTAAAATAGTCTTTTACAGTAAATATATATACAGAAATAGCTATTAGAAAAATAAGTTTTACTGTACTATTTAATTTGTGTATTATAGATTTTCCTTCTATATAATTTAACATTATACTCTCCCCACTATTTCATTTATAATAGATTCAATATCAAAATTATTTTTACTCACATTTACTCCCTTTTTGTTTAGCCCATCAATTAATCTAACTACTTCTGGAATTTCTAAACCAATATCTTTAAATTTTTCTATATTTTCTATAATTGTATTAGGAGTACATTCAAATGCAAGTTTTCCTTTATCAAGGGCTATAATTCTATCTGCACTTAGTATTTCTTGTATTACATTTGTTATATAAATTATTGTAATTCCATATTCATTCTTTAGTTTCTTTATTGTTTCTATTAATTTCTTTTTACTTACTGGGTCAAGCATTGCAGTCGGCTCATCTAATACTAAATATTTGGGTCTTAGTGCTAGCATTTCTGCAACTGCTATCCTTTGTTTTTGTCCCATTGAAAGTGCATAAATGTCTCTATTTCTATATTCTAGCATTCCGTACAGCTTGTAATGCTTCATCAATTCTTTTATCTATTTCGTATTTATCAAACTCAAAGTTTTCAAGCATAAATTTCATATCATCTTCAATCCCTGAAAATACTAATTGATTTTCAGGATTTTGAAATACTACTCCTACTTTTTTTCTAATGTTTTTCATTTCTTTTTTATTGCTAGTAGAAATATCGTCTATTGTAACTTCACCATTTTTAGGAATAACTAGTCCAGAAATTAGTTTTATTAAACTAGATTTTCCTGAACCATTTACCCCTATAATTGAGACAAATTCTCTTTCATTTATTTCTAGTGAAATATTATTTATAGCTTTATTTGTTTTATAACTAAAAGTTACATTATCTACCTTAATCATTAATCATTATCATCCCTTAAAAATTTATTAACTGCTGGTTTAATTACTTTTATTATTGGGAACATTGTTATAACATGAACTGGCACCATTATTATTTCTTTAATAAATCTTGCTCCTGCTATTACAAAAAATGCTTTATCTTGTGTTATTGATATCCAAAATGTATTTAAAACCCCATTTACTAAGATTTGAGTTAATACTGATGCACATATTAATCTAATTATTATTTGTTTATTTGATAATTCTTCTTTATAAATTTTATGTAATACAAGTCCATAGATTGTACCATTTATAAGTGATGTTATTGTATAGCCTACAAAATAAGAACCAAATGGGAATAATGTAGAACCTATAAGGTCTGCTAAACCTAATATAACTGCATTATATATTGGTCCTAGTAACATTCCCCCAAGATATGCTGGTATATAAGAAAACCCTATTTTATACCCTGGTAATTTAATTGCTAAAAATCTTGATAAAATTACTATCATTGCAATAAATATTCCTGCAAGTACTATTTTTTTTGCTTTTTTCATAATAAAAAAATCCCCTTTCTTATAGGTAAAACGATTCCGCATACTTATAAGAAAGAGAATTATATCTCTTCTACTAAAAACAGCGGAATGCAAAAATAAATATGCGGTAACCCTTGCCCTAATAACAACTTCCCGTCTATTAGGTCTTAACAATTTATTTTTTACTCTATTTTTATTTTAACTATTATCTATATTACAACTTTTTTCATTATTCGTCAATACGTTTAATGTACTTTGTGTTTTTTCCTTTTCCAATTATTTGTATTTTTCCTTCTTTTATCATTATTCCCAATACAGCTTCAACTGTTGTTGGACTTACATCTGGAATGATATTGCATATCTCTTTTTTAGAAATTGGTGTTAAACTATTTAATACGGTTTGCTCTATTCTAGCTTTCTTTGTTATTTTATTACTATTTACTACATTAAATCTTTTATCCAGTTCTTTATAACACATATATAATGTTGATAAAAAATTTTGAATAAACGGAATGTATGTATTTTCATTTATATTCCAAGAATTAGATGATTGTTTTAATGCTTCATAATAATAGCCTTTACTATTATTTATTTGCTCTTCAAATGAAATATATTTTCCTACATCAAATCCACTTTTATACAATAACAATAAAGATAATAACCTTGACATTCTTCCATTTCCATCTTTGAATGGATGTATGCATAAGAAATCTAAAATCACACACGGAATTAGCAATAATTGATTTATATTAGAATTATCTTTTGCTTCCATATATGCAAGTACCAGTTGTTCCATTGCATTTTTAGTTTCCTTGGCTAAAACTGGTTTAAATCTTACTTTTCTATTTCCTTCTTCATCTTGCTCAATAATTAAATTATCATCATTTTTATATTTGCCACCATATTCATATCCACTATATGACATCATAATTTCATGTAATCTTAAAATTGTTTTTTCATTAAAGTTCATATCTTTATAATTTATATGTATTTCATTTAATGCATCTCTATATCCCGCAATTTCTGTTTCATTATGATTTAAAGGTTCACTACTTTGATTTACAATTTCCTTTATACGTTCATCACTTGTTATTATTCCTTCTATTGCATTTGAACTTTTAACTGATTGTACTTTTGCAATCTGTTCTAATTCAATAAACATTTTTTTATATTCATCTTTTCTTATTTCTGCACCTGTTTTTAATGAATATATTACTCCAGTTAAATTAACTAAATTTGCTGGTAATAATCCATTATCAAGAAAAGAATAATCAAATTTTTTCATTTTATCATCCCTATTCTGCATATATATTATCATTTTATGTGCAGAATGTCAATTGTTTTCTGCATATTATTCATCATTTCATATGCATAAAGCTTTATCATATATGCAGTATGTGTTAATAGTATGTATTTTATACTTTCATGCAAAAATAATATTATTTAAAATTTAAGTTGTAATTTTTTGGAAAAAAGTATACAATATGATTAGTTTTAATAATACTTTATAGGAGGTTTTTTTCGATGCAAGAATTATCAAAAAGTAAATTATATGAAATTGATAAAGTATCAAATTTTAGAGAATTACTTAATCGTTCTGCTAATTTATATCCTAATAAGGTTGCATTTACATATAAATTAAATCCAAAATCTAGTGAATATATTACTCATACTTATACTGAACTGAAAAATGATGTTAAAAATTTAGGAACAGCTCTTATAGATTTAGGTTTATCTGGAAAAAGAATTGCTATTATTGCACCAAATCGTTATGAATGGTGTGTTAGCTATCTTAGTATTACGACCTCTCGGTATGATAGTAGTTCCACTTGATAAAGCTTTACCAGATAATGAAATTGAAGCTTCTGTTATTCGTGCCAAAGTTGATACTATTATTTTTGATAAAAAATATTTGAAACTTTTCCAAAATATGAAATGCAGAAGAGATATTAGTTTAAAACATTTTATTTGTATGGATTTAGAACAAGACACTGATGGAATTTTATCTTTAAAAAATGTTATGCTCTTTGGAAAAGAACTTATAGAAGCTGGAAACTCTAGTTATGATAATGTGAAAATTGATGAAAACGGTATGACTATTATGCTTTTTACATCTGGTACTACTTCTCTTGCTAAAATTGTAATGTTATCACAAGCTAATATTTGTGCTAATATTTATTCAACTGGTTGTATTGCAAAAGTAACAAAGGAAGATACTTTCTTATCGTTTTTACCTTTACACCATACATACGAATCTACTACTACTTTTTTATATGGTCTTTATTCTGGTATCACAATTGCATTTTGTGATGGTCTTCGTTATGTTTCACAAAATCTAAAGGAATATAAAGTAACTGGATTTGTATGTGTTCCTCTTATTTTAGAAGCTATCTATAAAAAAATTAAAAAAGGCATTAAAGATAAACATTTACAAATTCCTTTTACTATTTTAACTGCTATTTCTAATTTTTTATTACTATTGGGAATTGATGTAAGAAGAAAATTTTTTAAATCTATTATTGATGAATTAGGACGGTCATTTAAGGCTTGTTATATATGGTGCTGCACCAATGGATAAATCTACAATTAAAGGCTTAAAAAATATTGGTATTGAATTATTAAATGGTTATGGATTAACTGAAGCATCTCCTATTGTTTCAGCCGAAAATGATAAATATCAAAAACCAGGGTCTGTTGCTTTTGCATTACCAAATGTAGAAATTAAAATTGATAGTCCAAATAAGCAAGGAATAGGTGAAATATTGGTAAAAGATCCTAATATTATGCTTGGTTATTATGATAATGAGGAAGCAACTCGTGAAGTTCTAACTGCTGGTTGGTTTCATACAGGAGATTTAGGATATTATGATAAAGATGGATATTTATTTATAACAGGAAGGAAAAAGAATGTTATAGTTTTAAAAAATGGTAAAAATATTTATCCAGAAGAACTTGAGTTACTAATTGCAAGACTTCCATTTGTTGCAGAAAATATGGTTTTTGGAAAACCTACTCAATATGATGATTTAGAGATTAATGCAAAAATAGTTTATAATGCTGATTACATGAAACAAAGTTATACAGATAAAAATTCTAATGAATATAAAAATATAATTTGGAATGAAATTAAAGAAATTAATAAGACAATGCCAGCATATAAGCATATAAGAAATATTATTGTTACAGATGAACCTATGATTAAAACTACGACACAGAAAGTTAAAAGAAATGAAGAATTAAAAAAGATATTAGGTTCATAAAAAATTCAGTTCTACTAAGTAGAACTGAATTTTTTATATTTATTCTATAATACAAATTGTAAAATTGCTACTATTATAACTCCTGGAACTCCTAAAATTCCTACAATTAGTGCTGTTATCCAATTTAAGTCTATTGTAAATCCAAAATTTGCACCAATTAAATTTACTAAAAATATTATTAATGCTCCAACTAATCCATTAATTACTAATTTAATAATTAATTTCATTGGTAATGCTAATAGTTTTAGTACAATAAATAATATTCCTACTCCTATTAACATTGGTAATATCATTGTAAAGTCCATTTTATTTCCCTCCTTTTCTTTTGTTAGTCATTGCTACACATATGTTTTCTTGTCATCTCTAATAGATTTAATTCAGTAAATCCTACTATTTGTGTTTTAGAACGGTCATTTTTTAAATTATCTCTTAATACTTCAACAATTTTTTCTTTGTGTTCTTTTTCTTTCATATCTATATAATCTATTATAATGATTCCGTCCTATATCTCTTAGCCTTAGTTGTTTTGCAATTTCTATGCTTGCTTCCTTATTTACTATATATACTGTTTGTTCTAAATTTTTAGTACCTATATATTTTCCGGAATTTACATCAATAGCAGTTAATGCCTCTGTTTTGTCTATTGTTATAAATCCACCACATTTTAGCCATACTTTTCTGTTTTCTATTCTTTCTAATTGCTTTTCTAAATCGTACATATCTAATAAATTTTCTTCTTTTAATACTATTTCTACTTTCTGTTTTGATTCTTTCACAATATTTTCTATTTCATTATATTGTTTTTTATCATTTACTACTATTTTTCCTACATCTTGATCGATTAAATCTGTTAGTATTCGTTTAACTATTCCAGGATTTTTATATACTAATTTTGGTACATCTTCTTCAGTATTCTTAGATGCTTTTTTTATTTTGCTCCACTCTTTTTCTAATTTTTTAATATCTTCTACAATTTCTGTTTCACTTTTTCCTATACTAGAGGTTCTTAATATAATTCCTACATTTTTAGGTATATTTTTTTCTACAATTTTTATAAGTCGTTCTCTTTCTTTTGTATCTTCTATTTTTTGTGATATAGTAATAAAATTGGCATCTGGCATATACACTGAAAATCTACCTGGTAAGTTTATATGTGTTGATACTCTTGCACCCTTTTTATTAGTACTATCTCTTTTTACTTGTACTAAAACTTTCATCCCTGGTTTTGCAATATCTTTTATATTGCTTTTACTAACTATTTCTTCAGGATTATTTGTTTTTGTATCTAGTTTGGGTAAAAGGTCTTTTATATGTATAAATGTATTTTTTCCTTCTCCAATATCAACAAAGGCTGCTTGCATTCCTTGTAATACATTTTGTATTTTTCCTATATAGATGTTTCCTTCTAGTCTTTTTATTTTGTTATTTTCTATATATCTTTCTATTAGGTTTCCATTTTCTACTAGCATTATAGTTTTGTTTTCTTCTTTATCTATGTTTATGACTATTTCTTTCATTAAATGTCCTTTCTGTTATTTGGTTATTTATGTTTTAGGGGCAGACACAGGGCCTGCCCCTACATATATTGTGTCTAATTGTATTTGTTCATTGCAATATCAATTCCATTTTTTATAATTTCTTCTATTGCTTCACTTGCTTTTTTTACTCCTATTTGTAGTTCTTCATATTCTTCGTTTGTAATATGTCCTATCACATAATTTATAGCATCATTTTTATGCTCTGGTGTTCCAATTCCTATTCTAATTCTTGGAAATTCTTCTGTTCCTAGTTCTTGTACAACAGATTTCATTCCGTTATGATTTCCTGGTCCACCTTTTTTACGTATTTTCATTGTTCCTTTTTCAATATCCATATCATCATATATTATAATGATGTTTTCGTTTTCTAATTTATAGAAATTTACAAATTCTCGTACTGAAGTACCTGATAAATTCATATAGGTTTGTGGTTTTACAAGTATTACTTTTTCATTATTAATAGTACCACTTCCAAAAATTGCATTAAATTTAGTACGATTCATTTCTATTTTATATTTGTTTGCTATAATGTTTACTGTATCAAATCCCATATTGTGTCTTGTTTTTGCATATTCGTTTTCTGGATTTCCAAGTCCTACTATTAGGTACATATTCAATACCTTCCTCTTTTTGTTTTATTTTCTTATATATTTTACATTGTTTTTATTAAAATTACAAGTAATGCAAGATAATTTTAAAGAAAAAATCTTACTGTTCAACCTTAAATTAGTATCGAAATAGCGACACGTGAATGTAGCACTTTTTGTTTTTCGAACCTTGAGAGAAAAACAAAAACGTCCTACATTCAGCAAGATGGAGCGGATTTTATAATGGTAGACCGAACTGTAACGAAAAAATCCCTCATATTATTGAATAATATGAGGTTATATTTATATATATCTATAATTTTAAATTATTCGTGCCATAATTTCTTTTTCATATTTCTCGTCTTTTATATCTTGTATATTTAATCTGTCTTTCTTGCTTTCTGCTTCGACTCCCATTACACCTTGTTCTCCCATATATTTATTATCAATCTTTATTTTTGTTTTCGCTTTTCTTAAATACCATTCATATTCTATATCAACATGACCAATATCTATTGCTTTATATCCCAATTTATGTAAATCATATGCAAGTACAGTTGCTGTTGGACCTAATGCTAGCAATATTAATATATCTTTTTCTACTTCTTTAGCTTTATTTAAAATTTCATTATATTTTAGAAATGCATCTTCTGGTGGACAAAGTATTCTATTAATTGATTTTGCATTACTAAATAAATCATTTCCTACTCCTAGCCTACTTTTTTCTCCTTCTATTATTACTATATCTCTATTAGTCCAAATTTTCTTTAACATTTCTACATACTCTTCAATATGTGTTTTGTCTTTATAATCTAAATAAAATCTTGAAATTTGAGCTGAATAATATTTATTTTTTGAATTAATCATTCGTAGCATTTTTTCTTCGTTTTTATCTAGCCAATCTATCCAATATTCTTTTGCATATCCCTCATACAATTCACAATTCTCTCTATTTAAAGCAATAGGCAAACCTATAAGGAGGTTTGGGATATTACTATTTAATATTTCATTTAGTCTATTAGCTAATTCATCATTATAGTTTTGGAAATATAATCCTTTTTTTTGTATATAGGATAGTTCTCCATCTCCAAATCTTGCAATAGATGTCTTGCTATCATATAGCATTTCTACAGTCTCTTTTGAACTTGCTATATTAAATCTATTTATCACTTTATATTTTCCCCCTAATTTAATATCCTATATAATTTAATAATTTAATATTAAATTTTTCTATTTTGCTATCATATTCTACAATATTAACACTGCAATTGTGCTGACTATATTCTTCTCTTTTATCTATAAATCTCTCCTTTGTTATAGCTCTTAAAAATGCCTCTATTGCAACCCCATGTGAGCATATTAATATAGTCTTTCCTAATTTTTCTTCTACTATTTTTTTAATTTCGTTATACATTCTTTCTTCTACTTGCTTTGTTGTTTCTTGTTCTGGTATACACATGATTTCATTTGTTTCTATATGCTTTTTATGTATTAACGAATTTACTTTATTTACATCTTCCCATTTCCAACCATCATATATTCCAAAATACATTTCACATAATTCTTCTTTTCTTTGTACTTCTAAGTTTTTAATTTTAGCTATTTCTTTAATGGTTTCAAATGTTCTATTAGATGTACTAGAATATATCGCACTAATTGGCTCATTTCTCAAATAATTAGTAATCTTTTTGACCATTCTAAGTCCATTATCTGTTATATTATAATCTTCTCTTCCTGTTAATCTCTTTTCTATGTTTCCAATTGTTTCAGTATGCCTAACTAAATATATTCTAGTTTGCATGCTTCATTTCTCCTTGTAACTCATTTAATTTTCCAAAATCTAATTTATAATTTCTTTTTGGCATTGTTTCTAAAAATACTCCATTTTCTATCGAATTCAATATTATATCTATCTTTTCAATTGTATTTTTTGTTTCATTTCTAATAAAACTCATTAAATATGGCTTGTATTTATCTGGTGTAATTTCATATAATTTCATTACATTTTCTAATATTTTATACATATCTGTACATCTTTTTATTGTTGGAGTAGACATTATACTTCCCTCTCTATTTCTATAATAATTATAAAAAATAAATTCTCCATAAGAAATCTTTTGTGCTAAAATAGTTGATTTAATTGAGTAAACCATATCTTCATAATAAACATCTGTTAAAAATTTAATATTATTTCTTATTAAAAAATCTCTTTTAAAACATTTACTAGATACTGCAAAATGCATATCACATGCTAATCTTGCTTCTTTAGTTGAATTCTCAGCATTTGGTATATATGCTTTATTACTTCCTCCTACATATTGTACTCCCATATAAATAATATCTGGCGATTCTTTAATAGTTATTTCATTAATTTTATCTAAAGTTGAGTTTTTATATAATGTATCATCACTATCTAAATATAATATATATTTCCCTCTAGCTCTTTTTACAGCTTTATTTCTTGAGCTTCCTAGTCCTATATTTTTAACATTGTTAATAATTATTATATTATTCATTTTATAATGCTTTTTAGCTTGTCTAATTTTTTCTAAAGTTTTATCTGTAGAACCATCATTTACTATAATAAGCTCATAATTTTTATAATTTTGTTTGTAAACGCTTTCTATCGCACGTTCTATATATTCTTCAACATTATAAGCACACATTATTATACTAAATTTTATATTTCTCTTCATTAAACCAACGCCTCTTATTTTATCTTTTGGTGGTAATAATCCACAACTTCTATTATAGCACTTTTATGTTATTTCGTCAAATGTACCTTGGCATATATTTACATAATCTTACCATTTTCTAATTCCCTCTATGTGCAAAAAACATATTTTTATATAATCATAACTAGAAACTTTTCTGCCATAGGAATCAAATGTATGTGTTGCAACAAAAATATTATCTAAATCATTATCTGATTTTCCTACTACCATTAAGCTATGTCTAAAATTTTCACCATTAAATGACAGCTGTATAATATCTCCTATTTCTATTTCCTCTACATTGGCAAGTTTTGCAAATGGTCCAACTGATTTGTTGTTTAATAAAAAATCTTTTAAAAATTGTACTCCTGTCCAAGATGGACTTTTATCATTTGCACTATTATAATACCAACCATTTTTATTGTAACTCATTGTTTTACAACCACTAAAAATACACTGTGATACAAAATTTGTACAGTCTCCACCTATTGCGTCATAGTTATAATAAGCTGGATTTCTTTGATATGCCCACTTTTTTGCATATTCCTTCGCCTTTTCTCTATCATATTCTAAAACTCGCATAAAAAACACCTCATATTATTTTATGATAATAATATGAGGTTGTTAAATCTAATTATAAAAAATAATAATTAATCCTTATTATTTTTTAACCTTTCTTCTTAACTAATAAACATATCATCTAATACTCTATCTATTCTAACTATTAATCTTTCCTTTTGTTCTGCTATTCTCATTTTCAATAAATCTATATCTTTTGGATCAATTTTATCTACTAAATTACTTAAATTTTCTATACAAGTAACTGTATCTCTTCCTTGTTTAAATTGGTTTTTGGAAGCGTTACTATTGGGGCGTCCGCTAGTATATACGTGCGTAATAAATGATGCTATTTCATATGATTTTGCTAATGAAATAGCTCTAAATACGAATGGAACATCTTCATATATTACATTTGTAGGAAACCATATATCGTTTTCTAATATAAATTCTCTTCTTAAGCATTTGCTCCAGGCATTTGTGTACTTGTCCTTACCTAATTTATATTCTTTTTTACAATTATCTTCATTAGGAATGATTGTTAAGTCTCTATTTCCAACAAATTTAAATCCCATATATACAATATCTATTTTTCTATTTGCTATTATGTTATTAATATTCGCTAATACTTGATTATTATATAATATATCATCTGAATCTAAAAAAATTATATATTCACCTTGTGCTACTTTTATTCCTTCATTTCTTGCTCCTCCTAAACCCTTGTTAATTTTATTTTGTACTAATTTTATGGAATTAAATTTTTTAATTGTATTCAATGTTTTTCCGTTATCTGTAGAACAATCCTCTACTACTATTAATTCATAATCTTTAAATGTTTGCTCTTGTACACTAATAATAGAATTTCCAACGTAATCTGCAACATTATATGTGGGCATAATTATACTAAATCTAGGCATATTTTTATTCCTTTCTATATTTCTTTAATATCGCTCTTATTATTTCAGTAGACATTTTTTGCATTGTTTCTGTAGTTTTACAAGTATGTGAGAGATTCTCAATATCACCAATATTTATTTCTTCTATTTTAATTTTCATTTCAATAACATCCAATAAAATACCAATATCAACGCCATAATCTTTTTCAAACTGTAATTTTTCTAATATACTTTTTTTAGATGCTATCATCCCACTTAAAGGTTCAGAAAACTTATACATATCTGGGTATAATATATTTAGCATTGGTTTAGTAACTAATTCTGTTACTTTTCCTCCTTTTTTTCTATTAAATGTAGATTTAACAAAATCAGCTTTTTTATTAATAATTGGATATGTTAAAATATTTATTACATCTTTTCCATAGTTTTTTACGTCTGCATCTAAAAAAACTACTATCCCATTTCTAGCTTCGTATAATCCTGCTTGCATAGCATATCCTTTTCCTCTATCTTTACAAAATACTATTTTTACATTATGCTCATTAGCTATTTGTGCAGTCCTATCAGTAGAAGCATTATCTACAACTATTATTTCATCTAAATTATCACTATCTTTAATTTTTTCTATAACTTGTCCTATATTTTCTTCTTCATTAAATGCTGGTATAATAACTGTTACTTTATTTAAATCTTGCATTTTAGTTTCTCCTTTTGGCAATTTTTATCTTATAATCTCTTAAATTATATCATATATCTACATTTATAGTCAAATACTGATATATTAAGAATTTATTAACACTTTCCTAGTGTTTAGCTATTTCTATGTTGCAATCTCTTCCTTTTACTTGTTTTGCTTGCATTCCATTCATTATATCTTCCACATACTTACTTGGTATTTCCACAAAAGAAAATTTATCTAGTATATTTATCTTTCCTATTTTATCTCCACTTATTCCACAGTTTGATGCAATACTTCCTACAATATCTTTTACTTTTATATTGTCTTTCTTTCCTAAGTTAAAGAATAGTTTTACATTTTCTTCATTTTTTACATTTATCTTTATATCATTTTTTATATTATCTTTTGCTTTGTTTTTACCACAAACTATTGTTAATAATGCTTTTATAATTTCTTCTACATCATTTTTCTTTCTTAATTCATTTAATATGTCTTGATATTCAAATTTGTCTTTATCTATTACATCTTGAATTTTTTCTATTGTAACCTTATTTCTAATTTTGTTAATTTCTGCAAGTGTTGGTATAGCTCCTTCTTTAATTTTTGCATTACTGTACCTTTTTATGCTTTGTAGTTTACTTTTTTCTTTTCCAACTACAAATGTAACAGCTTTTCCAATATTTCCATTTCTTCCTGTTCTTCCAATTCTATGAACATAGTATTCCTCTTCTTGTGGAACATCATAATTTAAAACAAATTCTACATCTTGTATGTCTATTCCTCTTGCTACTACATCTGTTGCAACTAATATTTGAAATTCACCATTTCGCATACGTTTCATTATTCTTTCTCTTGTAGTTTGCTTAATATCTCCATGTAATGCTTCTGCTCTAAAATGATTTTGTTTTAATATTTCTATTAAATCATCTACTCTTTTTTTAGTATTACAAAATACAATTGCTTTTTGTGGACGGTAAACTTCTATTAGTCGCATTAATGCTTCACTTTTCATTTTTTCTTTAACTTCAATTGATATTTGTTCAATTTCATTTACTGTTAATTCTTCTGCTTGTATCTTAACTTTTTTTGGATTTTTTAAATACTTTTTTGTAATTTCCATAATGCGTTTATTCATTGTTGCTGAAAATAACACTGTTTGCCTTTTACTTGGTACATCTTTTAGAATTGTTTCAATATCTTCTTCAAACCCCATATTTAGCATTTCATCTGCTTCATCTAATACACACATTTTTACATTATCTAGTTTTAATGTTTTTCTTCTTAAATGATCCATTACTCTACCAGGAGTCCCAATTACAATTTGTACTCCTTTTTTTAACATCCTTATTTGTGTTTCTATATCTTGTCCCCCATAAATAGCTATTGTTTTTATTCCTTCTTGATATTTTAAAAATTTTCTTACTTCGTCTGCTACTTGAGAGGCAAGTTCTCTTGTCGGACAAAGTACTATAGCTTGTACTTTTTTATTTGTAGGTTCTAATTTTTCAATTAATGGCAAACTATAAGATGCTGTTTTTCCTGTTCCTGTTTTAGATTGACCTATAAAGTCTTTTCCTTCTAATATAATAGGGATTGCTTGTTCTTGTATTGGTGTTGGATTAACATATCCTGCATCTTGTAATGCTCTTTTAGTTTTTTCATTTAAATTTAGCTCTTCAAATGTCATTTTTCTTCTCCTTTATTATTAAACACAAAAAACTGTCTTTAACATAATTTTATAAAGACAGTTATATTGTATAATCAATAATTAGTCTTCTATTTTTTCTACACTTACAATTTTTTGTATATCTTCTTTTAACTTTAAAATATCATTATTTATTATATACCAAATACTTTTTAAACTAATTCCTTCATAATCATGTACAATTCTATTTCTTAACCCTTTGATCACATTCCATTCAATAGAACTATACTTTTGCATTGTTCCTTTTGAAATATTTTTAACCAGTTCTCATACTTGACTAATTGCAAAAATTGTTGCATCTATTGTTTTATCATCATTTGAAAATTCTTCAAATGTATATCCTTTAGTATATTCAATTGATTTATCAATATATTCTATCATCTTCATAAGAGATAAATATTCTTTATTTTTCATATACAATTACTCCTGTTTTTTTTATTTCTTTGTCTATTTTTGAATTCTCTATAATTTCTGCCTTTTCAAAAGCATCAACTTGTTTATTAAATGCTTTTTCTATTTTAGTTATTAAACTATATAACTTAAATCCCATTAAGTTTTCTTTTGAATCAATCACTAAATCTAAGTCACTATTCCCATTAGCTGAATTTTTTGCATAAGAGCCAAATAATATTACATTATAAACAGGCATATTTTCCAATATTTTTGTTAATATTGATTTAATTTCTTCTATATTATAAACTTTTTCACTCATATCCTGCTCCACCTCATACACAATAGTATAACACATTTCTTTTAATTTTAAAACCTTTATATAATACCTTTATATTTCTTCTGCTCCTTTTAGATAATCAATATATTCTTCTAAACAATATCCTTTTTCTTTCATTAATTTTGCATGAGTCTCGCCTACATATCTCCAATGCCAAGATTCGTATGTAATTTTTGTTATATCCTGCTTGTCCTTTGGATAACGTAAAATAAATCCATACTCACAAGCATTTTTTTGTAACCACGTAAAGGCTTTTGTATTTTCAAAGTCATTTGTTACTGTATTAAAATCTGCTGCAAGTGCAAGATTATGCTCACTCATTTCTGGTCTTTGTACTACCATTTGTGCAAGCCTCTCTGCTTCAGCTTGTCCTTTTCCTTGACTTTTATATTCATTTACTTTTCTATTAAATAATTCTTCTTGTTTTTCATAGCTTCTATATGCTGATTGAACCCAAATCCCTGTAATTTTTTCCTTATGCATTGCATTTACCATATCTCTTAAATATTCTATAGCTCTTTTATCAAACATAATTCCATCTGCATATTCTTCTAGTTCTGGCACATAAGTTTTATCTACTGAATTATCGTTATTTACTAATTTTAGATTCCATTCATTTAATGCACTATTTTCTGGAATAGCAGATACTTGCGTAACCTGGTTTGTCTGTTTTTCATCTACTATATTTGATATTTGTTTTTGAATATCTTCTTGATTATCTACCTTTTTTGTAAATAATGCTTTTACAACAGATATAAGCCCCCATAATATTCCAATGAATAGCAATAAAGCAATACTTATAATAAATATTCCTCTTATAAGTTTCTTTTTATTTTTTACAACTAACATAAGACATCTCTTCTTTCGTCTTTATTCATTTATATTTTATTGTTTTTTATAATTAAAGTCAATGTGTTTTTTGTAATTACCAAATATTTAAGGACTTCTTAATATTAGTATATAAATATTAAGATCTAAAATGATGTATGTTTATATATTAATATAAAACCCGCGTAAGCGACCAACCGGAGCGAAGCGTAGGGCGATTTGGAGCAACCTACATATAAAATGTTATAATTTGTAGGTTGCGACACCAAGGGTTTTAAATATTAATATATAAACATACATCATTTTAGTATTACTATCTTACTATATACTATATTTAGCAATTAAAGCTTTTATTTTTATTCCTTGCTCACTAAACATCTTTTCATGTTCTGTCTCAATATTATCCTCTACATTTTCATTATGCAAATCGTATGTTTTCCATATTACTTTAAATCCTGCATTTTCAAAATAATTCAAACTATCTAAAAATAAATTATCATCATCTGTTTTAAATCTAATTTCTCCTCCACCTATTAAGAAAGTTTTATATAACTCTAATTGCTTTGGATGTGTTAATCTTTTTTTATGGTGTTTTCCTCTTGGCCATGGATTACAAAAATTAATATAAATACGTTCTACTTTATCTTTTTCATCCATCATAGTTAAAATTTGTTCAATATTACATCTTGTTAAAATCACATTATCTATTTCTCTATTATTACTATGATATACCTCTTCAACATTTCTCTTGGCAAGACCTAACATTGTATCTATTAAATCCACACCAATAAAACTAATATTTGGATTTTTATATGCAAGATTTGCTATAAACTGTCCTTTTCCACATCCAAGTTCTAAATGTAATGGTCTTTCCTTTTTAAAAACACTTTTCCACTTTCCTTTGTTTTCTTCTGGATTATCTATATAAAATTTTGCTTCTTCTAATTCTTTTTGGGTCCAACTTCTTTTTCTAATTCGCATATTCGTTCCTCATTTTTTTCGTTTATTTTTCAACACTATTTTATCATATATTTCTATTTATTTCTATTAATATTTCTAAAAAACCAGAGTTCTTTTATAAACTCTGGTTTTTTAGATAAATTTTTACGCACTTTTTAATTCTAATCTTAATTTATCTGCTATCATTGCAATAAACTCTGAATTAGTTGGCTTTCCTTTTGCTGCAGATACAGTATATCCAAATATGTTTTCAACAGCCTCTTGTTGTCCTCTTCCCCATGCAACTTCTATTGCATGACGTATCGCTCTTTCTACTCTTGATGGTGTAGTTTCATATTTTTCTGCTATTTCTGGGTATAATTGTTTTGTTATTTGATTTATTACATCTATATCATTTACAACTAACATTATTGCTTCTCTTAAATATTGATATCCCTTTATATGTGCTGGAACTCCTACTTCGTGAATTACATTTGTTACTAACGCTTCTAAATTTTCTTGGTTCTTTTTACCCTCTTCTGGTATTTCTATATATGGTGCTTTAATTTCTCTTGACATTATTGACATATTCCTAAATTGTGATGGTTGATAATTTTTTAAATCTTTTATTCTTTTTAATAATAGTTTTATGTCGAAAGGTTTTACAACATAATATTCTGCTCCTAAATCTAAAGCTCTTTGTGTTATTTTGTCTTGTCCTACTGCTGATAGCATAATACATAGTGGTGGTTTTCTTAAATCTGTACTTGCTATTTTTTCTAACACTCCTATTCCATCTAAATGTGGCATTATAACATCTAATAATGCAATATCAGGTTGTGTATTTAATAACATTTCAAACGCCTCATTACCATCTCTTGCTATACCTATAACTTCCATATCGTCTTCTTGTTCAACATATCCTGCCAAATTATTAGCAAATTCACCATTATCATCTGCTATTAGTACTGTAATCTTGTCTTTCACTTTAATTTCCTCCTAAGTTTTTAAAATTATTTGTAAAAATTTTATATTTGCGATTATATTATGTTTTAAAATTAAATGCAATAGTTTTCTGGAAATTTTTTCAAATTTTCCTTGTATCTCCTAATACTGTAGTGTTTCTTTTTATTGTTTTTTCTTTTAAAATATCAATTTTTGTCATTTTTATAGAGAAATTATCTATATCTTTTAAAGTCTTCTCTAACATTTCATTTGAAATTTCTATTAAAAATTCTACATTGTTTGAATATTCTTCATTTATTATATTTATATTATTTTTTCTTGCATAATATCTAAAATTTTCTACATTATCATACGACAATATAACTTTTGCTTCTACTCCTATATCCATTGTTAAGAATTCAGTTAATTCTAATGCACTTTCACTTGCCCTTGTATATGCTCTTACAAGCCCTCCTGTACCTAAAAGTATACCTCCAAAATATCTTGTTACAATTACCAATACATTACACAAATTATTTCCTTTTAAAATTGTAAGTATTGGAGCCCCTGCGGTTCCTGATGGTTCTCCATCATCACTACTTTTTTCTATTAATCTTTGTTTTTCATCTAGTACAATATAACCATAACAATTATGTCTTGCATCATAATACTTTTTTTTCATTTGTTTTATTATGTCTTCCGCTTCTTCCTCAGTTTCTATATAAAAAATATTTGCTATAAATTTGGATTTTTTCTCTACAATTTGAGCAAACACATTTTCTTTTATAGTATAAAACATAACATTTTCCTTTCATATTAATTCATTCCTGCTGTATATCCTGTTGAATATGCAATTTGTAAATTAAATCCTCCTGTATATGCATCTACATCAATTATTTCTCCTGCAAAGTAAAGTCCTTTTACAATTTTAGATTCCATAGTAGAGGAATTAATTTCTTTTATATTAATTCCACCTGAGGTAATTATTGCTTCATCTATATCTCTAAAATCTTTTATTGTTATAATCAAATTTTTAAGCAAATGAACTAACTCTATTCGTTCTTTTTTATTAATTTCATTTATCTTTTTATCTGGATTTATTTTTGATAATTTTATAATTGGCTCAATCATTTTTTTAGGCAATAAATTTTCTAAGCTATTTTTAAATTGTTTGTTTTTAAATTCTTCAAAGTCCTTTAAAACTCTTGCATTTAGCTTTTCCTCACTTAATGCAGGTTTTAAGTCAATTGATAAAATAATTTTATCTTCCTTTAATAAACTTTCTATGTTTTTTTCTCTTAAAATATGTGCTGATGCACTTAATATTGTTGGTCCAGATACACCCTCGTGCGTAAACAACATCTCTCCAAAATCTTCATAAATTACTTTTTTGTTCTCTGTATTTATAAATTTTATTTGAACATTCCTTAAACTTAGACCTTGCATACTAGCACACAATTCTTTTTCTTTTGCTACAAGTGGTACAAGTGATGGCTTAATTTTTGTTATGGTATGTCCTAGTTTCATTGCCATTTTATATCCATCACCAGTAGAACCAGTTGATGGATAGCTTTTCCCCCCTGTTGCAAGTATTACTTTGTCTGCTAACAACTCTTTTTCTTGTCCATTTTCTTTATATTTAACACCTACAACTCTATTTTCAACAGTCAAAATTTTTGTTACTTCTGCATTAGTTTTTATTCTAACTTTTAATTCTTCTAATTCTTTAAGTAAAGCATCTAATACATTTTTTGATCTATCACTTAGAGGAAACATTCTATTTCCTCTTTCATTTTTAACTTGTACCCCATGTTTCTTTAGAATTTTTATAATATCTTCATTTGTAAAATTGTTAAAAGCACTATAAAGAAACCTTCCATTACCTGGAATGTTTTTAATAAATTCACTAATTTCTATACTACTTGTAATATTACATCTTCCTTTTCCTGTAATAAGTAGTTTTTTACCACACATATTCATTTTTTCTAAAATAGTGACACTATTTATGTTTTTAGCAGCACTAATGCCTGCTAACATTCCAGCTGGTCCTCCACCTATTATAATAACATTCATTTTGCTATTCCTTTACTTCTTTAATTAATTTTTTGCATATTTCTAAGATAAATTTTTGTAATTCTAAAGTTACACTGCTATCAAAACTTTCTTTTGTAATTTCATTATTTGAAATTACTCTTATTCCAATTACTGGTATATTTAATTTATCACATACTGTATATGCACTTATGGTTTCCATATCCTCACATAAAACATTGTACTTTTTATTAAACCATTTTATTCTGTCTACTTCTTTATCCCAAACGTCTCCACTTCCAATAGTTCCTGATACAATTTTTCCATTTGTATATTTTTCTTTACATTTTTGTACAATATTATTTAGATTTTGATTTGATAAATATTCTATAAGTTCATCTTTTCTTTCTTTAAATGTAAGAAGCTCCCATTTTAATGGTTCCAAACCTTGTTTTTCTTCCTTATGTTTAGTTATAAATGAATTTATATTTATACATTTATTTCCTATAACAATATCACCTATATCCTGTGTCTTATTACAAGCCCCCGCTGTTCCTTGATTTATAACTATAATAGGATTAAAGTTTGTAATACCAATAAATGTAGCTATACTTGTCTCTATTAACCCAACTTTAGTTTTAGAAATTATGATAGGATATCCTTCAAAATTTCCTTTTAAAAATTCATATCCATAAATTGTAACTTCTTCTAAATCTTCTATAATTTCTTTAAAATAGTTTATTTCTACTTCCATTGCACCTTGCAAAAGAATAGGTTTTTTATTACTCTTCATTCATATTTTCCTTCTTCCATGAACAAATCAGTTAGAAAAGAACTAAATTTTTTAACCTTATTTCTCCATATTACTAATTGCCTTTAATACTCCTAATTTTCCATATTCGTAGGTAAGTCCGCCTTGCATAAATGCTACATATGGTGGACGTATTGGTGCATCACATGATAATTCTATTGAAGAACCTTGTGTAAATGCTCCTGCTGCCATTATTACTTGGTCAGTATAACCTGGCATATCCCATGGCTCTGGTATAGAATTTGAATCTATTGGTGAACCCATTTGAATCCCTTGACAATACTTAATTAATGCTTCTTTTCCACCAAAGCAAATAGTTTGAACAATATCTGCTCTTTTCTCATTATATTTTGGTAATGGATTATATCCTAATTTTTCTAAGATTCTACTAGCAAATACCGCTGTTTTTAAACTACTTGCTACTACGCTTGGTGCAAAAAATAGTCCTTGTAATATTTGTTTATTTATTCCTAAAGTTGGTCCTACTTCTTTGCCAAGTCCTGGAGATGTCAAACGTTCAGCTGCAAGTTCTATTAAATCTTTTCTTCCTGCAATATATGCTCCATTTGGTGCAATTCCTCCTCCTAAATTTTTAATTAATGAACCAACTATAACATCTGCTCCAACTTCTAAAGGTTCTTTTATTCCTACAAATTCACAGTAACAGTTATCTATCATAATTATAACTTCTTTATTTACTTTTCTTATTTCTTTTATTATTTCTTCTACTTGTTCTATTCTAATACTATTTCTTAATGAATATCCTCTTGAACGTTGTATTTCAATTAGTTTTACATTGCCAATTTTAACTCTATCTATAATAGCATTTTTATCAAATTTATTATCTACCAAATCTATTTGTTCATATTTTATTCCAAATGCTTTTAATGAACTTTGGTTTTCTTCTATTCCAATTACAGAATCTAAAGTATCATATGGTTTACCTGCAATACTAAGAAATATATCACCTGGACGTAAAAATGCAAATAGTGCAACTGTTAGTGCATGTGTTCCAGATATAAACTGACTACGTACTAAAGCATCTTCTGCTCCTAACACTTTTGCAAAAACTTTTTCAATTGTATCTCTTCCAATATCTCCATAGCCATACCCTGTTGTTGAACCAAAGTGCATATCAGAAATATTATATTCATTAAATGCTCTTAATACTTTTAAACTATTGTATTCGCATACTTTATCAATACTTTTAAATTGTTCTTTTATTTCGTTTTCAGTTTCTTCTGCAAGTTCTAATAATTTTTCATTTATTCCATATTCTTTGTACATCTTTAATTTTCCTTTCCATTTTTTGCATAAAAAATCTTAACATTTTATTACTTTTAAGAACCCTTAGTCAAGCTACGCTTGCTAGCCCCCTTGTTAAAGGGACTTTTCCGTGAGGCTTTGTAGACATCTAATACTTATTCAAACTATACTTTACTTATCAGTATAATAAAACTCACTATGTCCATAATATACTTTATAAAATTCACCTAAAAATTCTGGCTCTGAATTTGTATCAATATTTTCATAAATAGGTTCTTTAACTACTTTTCCTTTAGAATCTATTACTCCCCATTTATTATTAAGTTTTATGCCTGCATATCCATATTCATTAAATTCTGTAACTTTATCATATTTTTGTTCTATTACTATACTTCCACTTCTATCTATAAATCCCCACTTACCATCTTTTTTGCTAGCTAACAAAGTATTATTTTTAAACACTTCTTTAGCTTCTAATGTTTCTCCATTAAAGTCTAAATACTTATTTTCTTCTTTAGAATAAATTTTCAAATATTCATTCTCTTTATATATAACTCCAGCTTTTACACTATATACTAAATCTAAATTAGCAGAATAGATATTAGATATTTCTTCTTTTAGTATCTTTGCTTCTATTACATTTGTATTATCAATTTTTTGTAATACATCATATTTTATTTCTACTAATACTTCTTCTTTTGAGTTAATTATGCCTAATTTCCCTTGTTCATTTGATACTATAAAATAATCTTTAAATAAATACTCTATGTAGTTATATTTATTTTCTACTAATTCTACATTTTGTTCGTTTATAATTCCATAAACTCCATCTTTATTAACAGTTATCTTATAGTTTTTGCTATCTGTTTTTAAAATAGCATCATATTTAAAATCTTTAATAACTTGTCCTTCCATATCGTAAACAATAATATCTTCATTTTCTTTATATGCTTTTATATAAATACCATTTATTTCTACCCCAGTATATTCTACTGGTACTATAATTCCTCCTATATCGTTTATAACTCCATATTTTCCATTTTTCTCTACCTCCAAAATAGAATTATCATTATTATATTCTATACTTTGATACGCATATTCTATTAAAATTTTATTATTTCTTATAACTCCATACTTTCCGTTTTTTGAGGCAATTATATATGTATCTTCTTCATTTTTAATATCTAGTATTCTTTCTACAGTATCATACTCTATATTCAAAATTTTCTTTAGTTTATTATTTATATATCCATATTTATATCCATCACTAGTTTTATTACTTACAATATATCCAGATAAACCATACTTGTTTTTATTTGTATAAAAACCATCTGCTATAATACTGTCATATTCTGGTTTTATTAACTTTGCTCCTTTTACATTTATTACACCATATTTCCCATTATGCTTTACTAAAAGCTCGCTTTCTTTGTTTTCTAATCCTTTTATTTCTTCATAAATAGGCTTTGTTATTTCTTTTCCTTCAAAATTTATTATCCCATATTTTCCGTCTTTTTTATATTTTAACACAGTTTTTTCATATGGAATATTGCTTACTATTCCATTTATACCAATACTGTTTACTTCTTCATACTTAGTAAAAATTTTTTCATTTAAGTTGTTTAATGCTATAAGCTTGTCTCCCTCTTTACATATAAATACTGGTTTTTCTGGATTTGGTATATTTACACTATCATATATTGGCTCTACTATAGTTTTACCTGTAAAATCTATAACACCATATTTAGAATCTTTATTTAATACAAAATAATTATATGTAGATACTTCTGTAAGAGTATATTCCTTATTTTTTTTAGTTTCTACAAATTTGCATATTCCAATAATTATTATCACAATTATTAAAAAAGCTACTAAAATTTTTATTTTATTATCTTTTACAAAATCTAACATATTTTCTTTCTCCTTTAGTTTTGTTTTTCTAATGTAAACATTATATCATAATTATTGGAATATAGAATTATTTTTTATAAATAATTATTTTTAATTGGTTACCATTCACTCTATGTATTATAAAATCCGTTCCATCTTGCTGGAGGTAGGGCGTTTTTATTTTTCTCACAGGTTTCGAAAAATAAAAAGCTCTTGCGTCCACATGGAACTAGTTAGAAATAAATTAAAGTCTCAACAGTAACTTTAATTTTATAATAGAGTAGACAAAATTGCCTACTCTATAGCATTTACTCTTCACTATTTTCATTTTGTTCATCAACATTGTGGTTTTTACAAACTTTTACTTTTACAATCCTTTTATCTTCATATTCTTCTACTTTGTATGTTATTTTTTCTGTTTCTATAACTGGTTTTTCTTCATCTTTTGGTATTCTACCTAATTTTTCTTGTAAATATCCTGACAATGTATCATAATCTCCTTCTTCAATTTCTACTCCTAATATTTTACTTACATCATCTATATTCATTGTTCCACTTATTAAATACGTATTTTCATCTATTTTTTCATATTCACTTTCTATTTCATCATATTCATCATATATATCTCCAACTAATTCTTCTAAAATATCTTCCATAGTAATAAGTCCTGCTGTTCCACCATATTCATCTAAAACAATTGCCATTTGATTATTATTTTTTTGCAATTCTTTAAATAGTTCATCTATAGGTTTTGAACGTGGTACAAAATATGCTGGCTTTATTATACTTTTTAGTTTTATATTTCTTTTTGTTTTTACATATTTTAATAAATCTTTTAAGTATAATATACCTTTAATTTCGTCTATTGTTTCATAATATACTGGTATTCTTGAATATCTATATTCTGCTAATTCTTCTATTAAATCATTAACATTCATATCTATATTAAGTGCATACATATCTGTTCTATGTGTCATTATTTCTGCTACTGTAGTATCATTAAATTCAAACACATTATTTATAAGCTCTCTTTCATTTTCTTCAATAGAACCCTTTTCTTCACCTTCATCTACCATCATTTTTATTTCTTCTTCTGTTACTATTTCTTCATCTTTTTCAGATACGCCAAATAGTTTTGATACTAAATTAGTTGAAGCAGTTAAAAGTTTTACAAATGGTACTGTTAATATATAAATAAATCTTATAATTCCTATTGTAGCAAATGCAATTTTTTCATAACTTTTCATTGCAAGTCTTTTTGGTACAAGCTCACCAAATACTAATGTAAAAAATGATAGTATCATAGTAATAATTATAATTGATACACTCTGCCAAACGGAAATTGATATTTGAGGTATTATATTATTTAAAATTGGTGCTAATTTACTTGCGAATGCATCTGATGCAAATGCACTAGATAAAAATCCTGCTAAGGTAATTCCTATTTGTATTGTTGCTAAAAATTTACTTGGATTTTCAAGCATCTTTAAAATTTGTTTAGCTCTTTTTTCTCCATTTTTTGCTTGTTTTGCAACTTTTGCATCATTTAAAGATATAAATGCAATTTCACTCGCTGCAAAAAAAGCATTTAAAAATATCAATATAATTAATATAAAAATCTGTGATAACATTTTGTTTTACATTTTCCTTTCATTTTATGATTTTTGTAGTCCATGCTTAAAATGTAAAATTATAATTATTTGCTATGCAAACTTCAATTCACTTTTAATTAGTTCCACGTGGACGCAAGAGCTTTTTATTTTTCCAAACCTGAGAGAAAAATAAAAATGCCTACCTCCAGCAAGATGGAACGGTAATAAGAAGATCATTATTTACTTGCTACTGGTAAAATTGGAACTTTAGCACTATCAAGCATTACCATATCTATATAATTTACATAGTCTCTTCTTGTCATATTTAACGTCTTTTGTTCTCCTTCAAGTTCTCTATTTTGTATATATAGTTCATCCTTATAATTATTATAAATATTCTTTTTTGTTAAATTTGTTACATTTTTTCTATTAATAGTATCTATAAAATTATTTACATTATGCAAATTAGTTTCATTTATTTCATTAATTATTTGTTTGTTTATATTTGTCGTTTTTATATTTGATACTTCTGTTATATTATTTTCTATTATATTTTTGTTTTCTTCTATGACATTTATTTCTTTATTTACAGTTGTAATTTCTTTAGTAGAAGTTTTCATGCTTTCTATTTTAGTTTTAATATTTCCTTCACTTTCAACTTCAAGCTCTATTAGTGCTTTATTTAAATTATAACCATCAATTGCATTTGTTTGCTTTAAATAATATTTGCCTTCACTTAAGTTAATACTAATTTTGCCTTCTGCATTTGTTACTAAATTGTTTTTTACTACTGTTCCATCTTCTTTAACTATAGAAAATACATTTCCTACAATTGGTAATTTTGTTTCTTGGTCTTCGTTTAATATCTCTACATTATTTTCTATTTCTACTTCTTCTATAAACATTGCTGATGAAATAAATAATTCTTTTTCAGCTAGTAGATATTGGTCTTCTAAAGCTTCTGTTTTTTTGTATATATATAAATATGCATCTTTTCTTTCATAACCAAACTGTATTTGTATTTCTTGCTCTTTATCTTTTGGTACTATTAAATAAAATGTATCTCCATCATTAAACATATTTTTTGTTTCATTTGTTAATTTATCTATTATTCTAACATCATCTCCTTGTTGTACTATAATATCTCCTGGAATTGTATTTGCTGAATGGATAGTATATTCTTTATATTTGTAATTGTTATCCTTTTCATAAGTTTTCCATTTTGTATCATTTCTGTCAACTTCTACTGTATCTGGTTTCTCATTAGAAGCATTGTTTAGTATTTTTCTTGTTAAATTTAAAATTCTATTTGCTTTTTCTTCTTCTCCTTTTGTAATATCATAATAATCTATGTTTCTTCTTTCTTTTTTAATATATATTGCTTCTTGTGTTGCAAGATATGCCTCTTCTATATTATTTATTTCTAATTCGTCTAATGTCTTACATCCATATCCATTTTTTAAAATATTTTTTATTTCAGTGTTATTGTAAAATTCGATATTATTTGCTGTAAAAGTATTTTTTTCATCGTTTTTCTTCATAACATATACTGGCATATTATTATCTGTAAATCTTAAAACAGTATTTCTTTCTTCATTATTGTATGAATATGGGAGATTTGTTTCCACTATTCGAACTTCAATTTGTTTTCCCACTAAAACTGCTTTACTAATGCTTGAAATATTTATTAGAGTAGCAATTATTACTATTATACTAATTATTTTATTTTTTATTTTCATTTTAATACATTCCTTTCAATTTTTATTAGATTATTAATGTTTATATACTTATACAATCCGCTCCATCTTGCTGAATGTAGGACATTTTTGTTTTTCTCGGCAAGTCTCGAAAAACAAAAAGTACTCTCATTCACGTGTCGCTACATATATACTAATTTAGAACTGAGCTATGTCATTAAATTCCTATTTGGGTAGCTTGTACACAGCGTCTATTTTCTGGTTCTTCTAATATTCCTGTAATTAAAGTAATTCTATTATCTTCAGTCTCACTTAAATAAGACCAATCTGTTTCTTTTATTGTTACATTAGTTGTAACTTTATATTCTTTTTTTAAGTTACCTTTAATGTAAATAATTACATCTCCTTTTTCTAAATCTGCCAATTTTTCAAAATAATTTTCTTTATACCCTGCACTTGCTGCAATTAATCCTATGTTTCCACTATCTTTAGGTGTTTCTATAAAATGTCCAATGTAATTATTTATTGTCTCTGCTGATGTGCCCTCTTTAATTTGGGCTGAAATATTTATTTTAGGTATAACTAACCTCCATTCCTCTTGTGTTTCTACATAACTTTTTTCTTCAATACTATCTTTTGCTACACCCATGTTTGCTTGAACATAACTATTTTTCAAACTAAAAATCATAAGTATTAAGAAATTTGTTTGTATAAATATAATAACAGCTATAATAAGTGTTATTATACTAATACACCTTTTGCTACAACAATTAACGCATTTCATACTATTAGCATCACACTCCTAATTATTCAATTTTTAATTTTTGGATTTTAATTTAGATCTAAATTTTTTAGAATGTCTCAAAACAAAGTTTGAAACTTTTCTAGAAATTAATATGACAATATTATAATACGACTTTTCTGTTTTGTAAAGATTTTTTTATCGACAAGAAGTGCCAAAATTTGACTTTTGGCACTTCTAAATATTATTTAATATTTGGCTATTTCACCTATATGTTATACTTTTTTCACATTCCTCCTATTTTAGAATTAGAAGATATTAACTTTTGTATATTTATATTTTAGATATAATTTATGTCTTGAGTGTGAATATATTGTAATGTTTTTGAAATATTATTAATAATTTATTACTGTTCAGTTTAATATTATGGTAATTAGCTTCCATGTAGTAATATATTTATTTTTAAAAGTGTAGTACGCAGAGTCTCCAGAGACAGTGGCTAGTGCCGAAACTTTTGAAAATAAATATATTACTACATAGGAGCAGACTGCAAACTATATAGTCTGAACTATAATAATATTTTACATAATTTTTAATTTATGTATTTCATTTTGTAAATTTATGTGTTATACTTAAGACATACTAGTAATAAGGCTAGTAAAAACATACATTTTAAGGAGGACTAAATTATGCGGATTAAAATTCCCAAACAGAACAACCTTACACCTAATTTGAAAAAAATCGGTAATCAGATCAGCGGTAACGGCACGGTAGCCGGCGGCAAGATCTTGAGGAGGTAACCTGTATGCGGGAGTGGACTTCTGGATTTATTTAGTAATACCAACTTAATATCGTAACCAGGGAGCAATATATGTTCCCTGGCATTTTTATTTTTATAAAAAGTTTCCTAGTATAAACCTTTAAGATTTGTACTAGGAAACTTTTTTCTTTACTATTTTACTCCCTTTTTATTTCTTAAGAATGATGGTATATCTAAATCACTTGAATTTGATGAACTTTCAGTTGATGTTGGAATTGAGTTTATTTTTTTATCCCAAGCTTTTGTTACTTTTTCTGCTACCCCTATTGTTGAAATTGGATAATCTTGTTCAAATCCTGTAGCAATAACTGTTATTGAGATTTCATCTCCCATAGCTTCATCTATTACTGCTCCAAAAATTATATTTGCTTCTGGATCTACACTACGTTGTACTAATTCTGCTGCTGTATTTACTTCGTGTAATCCAAGTTCTGATCCACCAGTAATATTTATAATAACTCCTCTTGCTCCTTCAATTGATGTTTCTAGCAATGGACTTTGAATAGCTTGTTTTGCTGCATCTTCTGCTCTATTTTCTCCTGATGCTCTACCTATACCCATATGTGCCATTCCTGTATTCAACATAATTGTTTTAACATCTGCAAAGTCTAAGTTTACAAGTCCTGGTACTGCAATTAGATCTGATATACCTTGCACACCTTGTCTTAAAACATCATCAGCCATTTTGAAAGCATCTACAATAGATGTTTTTCTATCTATGATTTGTAATAATTTATCATTTGGTATTACAACTAATGTATCAACTTTACCTTTTAGGCTTTCAATTCCACGTTCTGCTTGTGAAAGTCTTTTTTTACCTTCAAATGTGAATGGTTTTGTAACAACTCCTATTGTTAAAATTCCCATTTCTTTTGCTGCGGCAGCAACTATTGGTGCAGCACCAGTTCCTGTTCCACCACCCATACCAGCTGTTACGAAAACCATATCTGCTCCACGTAATATTTCTGCTATTTCAGATTTATTTTCTTCTGCCGATTGAGCTCCTATATCAGGGTTTGCTCCTGCTCCTAATCCTCTTGTTATTTTTTCTCCTATTTGTATTTTTGTTCCAGCTTTTGATTCTTGAAGTGCTTGTCTATCAGTATTTACAGAAATAAACTCTACTCCTCTAATTCCTGATTCAACCATTCTATTTACAGCATTATTTCCAGCTCCTCCTACACCAATTACTTTTATTGTAGCTGTTCCATCCATCATTTTATCGTTGTTTTCTTCGTAATCTACCATCATTTTCTCTTCCTCCCAATAATTTTTATTTATTTTTAAAATTAAAAACTTGTTAATTTTATAAAAAGTTTTCTCCTATTTTTTATGAATAGAAAAATTCTTTTATTCTTCCCATAATTGTAGTAAAAATATTCGTATTTGATTTTGTATCAATACTACTTGATACAGTTTTTGCATATGGTCTTGCTGCAATATATCTTACTAATGAGTAAGATGTACGATAAGTTGGTTTTACTGTACTTATTAATCTACCTGTTGCTATTTTTACTGGTATATTTAATATAATTTTTCCTGCAACATCACTTTTGTTTATGTTTGCTATTCCTTGCCCTGTTAATACTACATTGTTAATTCTAGGTTTAATTCCTTGATTTGTTATATCTTTATTTACTAATAAGAATATTTCTTCAATTCTAGCTTCAATAATCTCAATTAATTCTGAACTTTTAATAATTTTATTTTTTGAGTCTCCTTTGTAAGTGTTCAAAATTATATCATTATCATTATCTATAAAAGATTTTAAAGCAAGTCCATATTGTCTTTTTAATTTGTCCGCTTCTTCCAAAGATATATTAAGTACTAATGCTATATCATTTGTAATGTTATCTCCACCTAGTGGTATAGTATTTGTATAAATGAATGATTCTCCCTCAAATATACCTACATCTGTATTTCCTGCTCCTATATCTAATAGCATAACATTATCATGTAATTCATTTACATCTAATATTAAGTTTCTTTCTGCAAGTGTATTTGGTACAATTCCATCTATTTCTAATCCTGCTTTTTTAAATATACCTGCAAGTTGCCTTATATAATCTTTATCCGCTAATATTATTTGTGCATTTAGTGTAAATTCTTGACTTATTTCTCCTACTGGTTCTTTAGTTGTTTTTCCATCACTTAATATAAAATCATTTGGTACAATATCTATAATATTTTTTCCATCTGGTATTTCAATATCTCTTACTTGCATTATAGCTTGTCCTACATCTCTTACAGAAATCCCAGCATATTTATCTTTTAACTCTTTTGTAACACTATTTTGTACTATTGTTGTATATTTACCTGGTATTGTAACATATGCAGAATTTATTTTTAAATTTGATTCATCTTCAGCATTCTTAATTGTTTTAGCTAATGCTTCCGCAATTTCATCTTCGTTAATTATTTTTCCTTTTTTGATACCTTCACATCTACTGCTAGTTGAGCATATAATTTCAATTTGATTAAAATTATTAACTTCCCCTACAACAGCTGATACTTTAGATGTTCCAATATCAATTCCAACAATTATATCACCTATTGCCAAAGCTTATTCCTCCATTTTTTATATTGTATTTTTCTTACGTAAGAATATTATATTTTATTAAAAAAGTCAATAGTTTTTGTAATATTTTTGTAATATTTTCGCCTCCATTCTGTAATAATACTCTATATTGACTGATACAGTAAGTGTTTGTCGTTTTTTACCAATTTAAACCAGTTTTATTGTCAATCATTCTTACCTTATAAATCACCTACACATTTGGATAAATAATAAAAACTCTCTATTGCTTAATATAACAATTAGAGAGTTCTTTTAATTATTACGTTAATGTTTAAGTCTATGTATTATAAAATCCGTTCCATCTTGCTGGATGTAGTTAGAAATAAATTAAAGGCTGAACGGTAACATTATTTCTTTTCATCGCTAACGTTCTCTTCTTTTTTTCCTGTCCATTTATCTAAGTAATATCTACGTATAATAGCTAAATTTGTAAACATTCTTCCAACAAATACTATTATTGCAGCAAGATAAATATCTACATTTAGCTTCTCTCCTAAATATGTAAGTAATATTGATAAAATTGCATTTCCAAAAAAACCTGAAACAAATATTTTTAAATCAAAATTTCCTTTTAATACAGATGTTATTCCTCCAAATACAGAATCAAGGGCTGCTATAATTGAAATCGCTAAATATCCTGACATACTATATGGTATAATTGGTGCATTCATTCCTGCAAGTACTCCTATAATACATCCTATTAATATTGCTATAAAAATCATTTTATTTTTCCCCTTCCATATTAATATATTTTACTTCTATTTTGCCAGAATATTTAGGAATTCTAATATTATTTTGCCTTTCTAATGATACTATATTTTCAGAATAAATATCCATAAATCCTACTGTTTTTGTAGTAAGTGCACTCTCTAAATATTTTGGATCTCCAATTGCTTTTATAACATATGGTGATACTATTTTTTCTTCTTTATTTACAAATATATAATGACTACCATCTTCAATATATATATCAACAATATCACTCATATTTATAATTCTTTGATCATTAATACTAATTGCTTCTGCACCAGCAGCATTTAATTCATTTACTAAATGTAGCAATACTTGTGATTTTATTTCTGTTGTCTCTTCAATTTCTGTTGTTTCTTCATTATCTTTTATAACAATAACTATTCCGTCCCCTTTTACATCTGTTTCTCCTACTAATAACTGTGCTTGTATTAATTCTTTATCTAATAGTTCTATTGCTTCTTGATTTGCTTCTCTCTTTTTTCTATATTCAGAAATCGTTTCATTTGTTTGTTTTAATTTTTCATCTGTTTCTTCATATTTTTCTTTCCATAAAGCTATTTTTTCTCTTAAATCAGTTTCCGTCATAGTTTTTATTTCTGTTATATTAGTTTCTTCTATTGTTTTAAATTGAATAAATATAACATATGTTAAAATAAAACATATAAGTCCTATTGTTACAATCATAATATTTTTACCCTTTTTCAATTCCATCACCTACTCTGCATTTTTTATGTATTTATTAGTTAATACACCATTATATTTTTTTATTGTAATTTTATCACTTTTTTTAATATTTACTTCTATTCCATCTTCCATCATATAATACAAATAAGAACCTGGTCTAGCTATATTATAATTTAAAAAATTATTTCCTATTACTTCAATAACAAATGGTGCGCCTATTTCTTCTCCATTTATTTGAACAATTGCACCTGCACAGTTAATAACAGTAGATGATACTATTCTTTGTCCATTAATGCTTATTGCATCTGCACCTATATTCTTTATTTCATTTATAATTGCACGTAAATCACCATCATGTACTAAATCTCTTGATGTTACTAATTTAGATGATGTATTATCTTGTACTGTAATAATAATACCAGCTCCTGTTACATCTGTTAAACCTAAATAAGCATTTAATTGTTTTAATCTCTTTTGTTTATCTATTGAACCGGAATCTGTACTAGTACTTGTTTTTCTTTCATGTTCTAATATTTTTTCTGCATTATCTAAATCTTCATATGCTCTATCATATTTTTCTTTCCATCTTAATACTTGATCTCGTAATCCATTTTCTGTATCATTTTTTCCGTGCAGTATTTGTTGCATCCTCTACTGTATGTAATTGTACCATAATGCAAAATGTTAAGATAAGGCACATAATTCCTAATGTAATTGCAATTTGTTTTTTCTTCACTATATCTTCTTCTCCTTCTATATTAAATTTTGCGGTCAGACACAGGGCCTGCCCCTACCTCTAACCTCTAATTTTATTCTTTTCTTCTAAAATACGCATTAGTTTTGTTTAAATCTCCATTTATAAAGATTTCTCCTTCTACACCTCGTTCTTCTGTTAAAATAGCTTTTAAGTATGGCATTCTTTCACTTAAATTTGATGCATCTCCTAGATATACTGTCTTTTTTTCTCCCTCTAAAACAATAGTATAATTTTGCTTATCACTTATATTTATTTTTGTTATTAAATTACTTATTTCGTGTGCATCTGCGGATTTCATAATTTTTAGAATAGTTCCTAATCTTTCTAAATCCTCATCATTTAATCTATTTCCTACTATAATATTCTCTCCATTTGTCGTATATCCTTCTATTATAGGCACTTCTAATTTATCTTGTGAAATTTCTAGAATATATCCTTGATTATTTATATATACAAAACTATTTCCATATTCTAAGTTATATGTAGTTTTTCTTTCTTTAACACTGACCTGTATTTTATTTGGTAATTTTCTTTTTACTTCAACACTCTCCACATAAGCATTTTGCTTTATGTTATTTTTTATTTTACTAATGCTTGTCTTATAAATATTCTCTCCTATTGTAAGGTTTGATAAACTAATAATTGTATCTGTACTTATTTTTTCATTGTTGCTTACTTGTATTTGGGCTAAGTTAAATAGTGGTGACATCATAAAATATATAAATGAAGCAACTAATGCTAAGCATAGGATTGTCCATTTTATTATTCCTTTTACAATTCTGCCTTTTTTGCTATTTTTCTTTACTGTTTGCTTATTGCTATTTTTTTCTTTTGTAGTTTCTTTTTTCTCATTTATACTCCTTTTTTGTAAATTACTTGTAGCTTTATTATTTTTCTTTTTTGTAGATTTGTTATTCTTATTTGTTATATGCTTTTTTTTATTTTCATTTGGTATAGTTACTCCAATTACTATTTCATTATCAAAATTAAATTCATTCTTTTCTGGGGACAAACTAAAATTGTCTGTCCCTTCTTTTTTCTTTTTTGATTTATTTACATTCTTTTTCTTTAATTTTGTATTTTCCTTTTTATTATCTTGTTTTCCATCTATATAAAGAAAGTTAAGTTCTTCATTCTTTTGTTTTTTCATAGAAACCTCCATAATTTTTGTTATGTCAAACTTCTTTTGTGATTTTCGCTCCTAATTTATTTAATTTAGTATCTAAATTCTCATAACCTCTTAAAATATATTCTATATTTTCAATTTTTGTTTTTCCTTTTGCACTAAGACCTGCAATAACCAGTGCTGCTCCTCCTCGTAGATCTTTTGCCATAACACTTGCACCATTTAACTTTCTTACCCCTTTAATTACTGCTGTTCTTCCATCTATTACAAATTTTGCTCCCATTCTATTAAGTTCACCTGCATATTTGAATCTGTTTTCGAATATATTTTCTATAACAACAGATGTGCCTTTTGCTATTGTAAGAGTACTTGCAAAAATAGCTTGCATATCTGTTGGAAATCCTGGATATGGCATTGTTTTTATATCAGTCGCCTTTAATTTTTTAGGCGCTTGTAAAGTTAATTCATTGCTTTCACAATCAATTTTGCAACCACATTCCTCTAATTTCTCAATTAATGGAGCTAAATGTTCTACCATTACATTTTTTAATCTAATATTTCCGCCCGAGTAACTGCACCTGCACAAAGTAATGTTCCTGCTTCAATCCTATCAGGCATTATTTTATAACCTGAACTTTTAAGAGCTTTTACACCTTGTATTATAATTTCGCTAGTTCCTGCACCTGTTATTTTTGCTCCTAACTTATTTAAAAAATTTTGTAAATCAACAATTTCTGGTTCCATTGCAGCATTTACAATAGTAGTTTTACCTTCTGTTAAACATGATGCTAAAATAGCATTTTCTGTTGCTCCAACACTTGGAAAATCAAAATGTATTTTGCTAGGTTCTATTTTTTCACACTTACACTTAATATATCCAGTATCTTCACTAATATTTATACCTAAAGTTTCAAATGCTTTTAAATGTAAATCAATAGGTCTTGCACCAATATCACATCCACCTGGACATGAAAATGTTGCTTCTTTAAATCTTCCAAGTAATGCTCCTGCAAGTATTACACTTGAACGCATTTTTCTCATAAGTTCTTCTGGTATTTCATATTTTGTTATTCTCCTTGCATCAATTACTATTTTATCACTATTACGTTTGATTTTGCAACCTAAACTTTTAAGTATTTCTAACATTACTCTTGTATCATGAATATTAGGAACATTATATAGTTTTGTAATTCCATTATTTAGTACGGTAGCTGCAAGAATTGGAAGTGACGCATTCTTAGAGCCGTGATACTTCTACTTCTCCGCGAAAGCTTTTTTCCTCCTTCTATAATATATGTACCCATAAAAAATCACCCTCCTAGTATATATATTATGCTAACTATATAAATTGGGTGATTTTTTTATCTTTACTCTTGAAGCATCTTTCTTATTTCATTTATTTTGCTGATTGCATATTTATATCCTTCTTCATAGCAATAGTCTATTTTCTTTATACTAAAAGCATTTGCTCTACTTACATCTATATCACACACATAATCACTTGCTTCAATCGCTCCTATGGATAGTCCCTCATATATAGTATCAACACATTTCATCGTTATACCATATATTCCCTTTGGTTTTGAAACTCTATTTAACACAAATTTTATTGTTAAAATCTTATCTACTCCCAACTTCTTTAATTCATCTACAGGTATATTATCTAAAACTCCTCCATCTACAAACCTATATTCTCCATAATCAAAAGGGGCAAATACTCCTGGATATGTACAACTTGCTCTTACAGCTTTTGCAATTTCAATGTCTTTAATATAATAATCTTCTTGCTGGTTATAATTCGTAAATACATATTTTTTGCTTGTATTAATATCTACTGTAGGAATTGCAATTGGCATAGATAGTTCATTTATATTATCTATGTTTTTATATTTTGAGATTTCTTTTATTGCAAGTTCTACATTTATACTTGAAAATGCTCCATCTAATCTAAGTCCTTTTCCACTTCTAACATTACTTACAACACCTCCTGGATTTGCTTTTAACATTCCTTTTGAAAAATATTTAAATAATTTTATCATTTCATCTTCTGTATATCCAAGCGCATATAATATTGCAACAATACTTCCTGCACTAGTTCCTGCAACTGCATCAATACTAATATTGTTTTCTCTTAATGCTTTAAGCACACCAATATGTGCTGCTCCTTTTACACCTCCACCAGAAAATGCAACTCCTAATTTCATATACTCTCACTCTCCTTTTTACTTCTTTATTATACATTAAATAAAAATTAATTTGAAGTTTTTATTACGTTTTTTTAATTTCTTGACTTTTTTATATCTAATAAATATAATAAATCTATAATTTTATAAGAAATGAGTGATCGTATGGATATATCTAAGGCAATTCAAATTGCAAAAGAAACTAGACTTAATGCTTGTGCAAGTAATTATCATGTTGGCACTTGTCTTGTTACTAAATCACGGTAAATACTATTCTGGTTGTAATATCGAAAATGACGGAATACAAAGTATTTGTGGAGAGCGTACAGCATTTGTTAAAGCATTGTCAGAAGGTGAAAAAGAATTTTCTTATATTGTAGTAGTTGGCGGTTGGAAAAATGCAACTACTTTAGATAACTGTTTTCCTTGTGGATATTGTAGACAATTTATGAATCAATATGTAGACAATAATTTTAAAATTTATACTTGTTTTGGAGAAAATGATGAAATAGAAGAATATTCTATAAATGATTTATTGCCTCATAGTTTTAAATTGTAAAATTTGTTACGGTTCAGTCTATATCTTTTTATTACCGTTCCATCTTGCTGGAGGTAGTTATAAGTAAATTAAATACTAAATGGTAATGTTTTTTGTCTTTTTGAAATTTATTGTTGACTTTTATATTTTCATATGGTATTATCTTATTTAAGGGAAGCGAACATTGGGGTCTACATTATATAAAAAAGAGGAGGTGATACCCAATGGCAAATACAGAATTTTCTGCTATTCTTAATATGTTAAATGAAATTAACAAAAAGGTTGATACTGGATTTGACACTCTTGACAAAAAAATCGATATTAAGATTGGTACCCTTGAAAAAAATTTCGATGCTAAAATCGAAGTTCTTGACAAAAAAATTGATGCTCTTGAAAAAAAATTCGATGCTAAAATTGATGCTCTTGATAAAAAATTCGATGCTAGATTTGACGCTCTCGAAGAAAAGGTTCATAACAATTCTACTAATATTATTACAATCATAAATGCTATTTCTAAAATTCAAAAAGATATTATTTATTTACGCGATGATATTGATACTGTTTATAGTTTAGAAAAAGATTCCAGACAACAGCTAAAAAGATTATTATAAGTAAAAGGCAGTGTTTAAAGCATAAAAGCTATTAAACATTGCCTTTTATTTATAGTGTTTTTTACTTATCTATATCTAATTTTATATGAACATCCTTTAGTTGTTCATTTGTTACTTTACTTGGTGCTCTCATAAGTAAATCTATGGCTTTCTTATTTTTAGGAAACGCTATTACTTGTCTTAAATTTTCTTCATTTGCAATAAGCATTACCATTCTATCTAACCCTGGTGCTGCTCCTGCATGTGGTGGAGTTCCGGTACTTAAACGCATTAAATAATGCACCAAATCTTTCCTCTACATCTTCTTTGTTATAGCCTGCTATTTCAAACGCTTTTACCATTAATTCTGGAGAGTGATTTCTTACTGCTCCTGATGCCATTTCATATCCATTACATACAAGATCATATTGATATGCAAGTATATCTAACGGATTCATTGTATTTAGTGCTTCTAATCCTCCTTGTGGCATTGAAAATGGGTTATGATTAAAATCTATTTTCCCTTCTTCTTCATTATATTCATACATAGGAAAATCTACAATAAAGCAAAATCTATATACATCTTTTTCTAATAAATCTAATCTTTTTCCAAGCTCAATTCTTACTCCACCTGCTATTTTTTGTGCTACTTGTAATTCGTCTGCTATAAAGAATAATGCACTATTATTTTTTACCTTTGCAATATTTATTATTTCTTCTTTTTGGTCGTCTTGAATAAATTTTGAAATTCCACCATTTAAGGTATTTTCATTATCAAGTTTTGTCCAAGCAAGACCACGAGCTCCAAGTTCATTTACTGCAAATTCACTCATACTGTCAAAGAATTTTCTTGATAAATCTTCTTTCATTTCTACTGCTATTGCTTTTACTGTTTTTCCTTTAAAAGCATTAAACTCAGTATTTTCAAATACTTTTGTTACATCATGTATAATTAATGGATTTCTTAAATCAGGTTTATCTATTCCATACTTTTCCATAGCTTCTCTATACGGAATTCGTATAAATGGTCCTTTATCTACTTTCCAGTTTGTGAATTTAGAAAACACATCTGGAACTACCTCTTCTAATACTTTAAATACATCTTCTTGTGTAGCAAAACTCATTTCAAAATCTAATTGATAAAATTCACCTGGTGCACGATCTGCACGTGGGTCTTCATCTCTAAAACATGGTGCTATTTGATAGTATTTATTAAATCCTGATACCATTAACAATTGTTTAAACTGTTGTGGAGCTTGTGGCAAAGCATAAAACTCTCCTGGATGTAATCTACTTGGCACTAAAAAATCTCTTGCTCCTTCTGGTGAAGAATTAGCTAAAATTGGTGTTTGAATTTCTGTAAAACCTAATTCGTCCATTTTATTTCTTAAGGTTTTCATTATGTTTGACCTTAATAATATATTTTGATGAAGATGTTCATTTCTTAGTTCTAAAAATCTATATTCTAAACGTAGGTCTTCTCTTACCTTTGATAAATTATCAGAGGTTGGCTCAAACGGTAATATATTTTTACATTCTCCAAGTATCTCAATATTATTTGCAGAAATTTCAATTTCTCCGTGTACTCATTTTATTATTTTTACTTGTTCTTTCTACTACCTTGCCTTCTGCTTTAATACAAGCTTCTGTTGTTAGATTTTTACACATATTCTCCGTTTTTTCGTTATTTTGTATAACAATTTGTGTAATTCCAAATTCATCTCTTAAATCTATAAATGTCATACCACCTAGATTTCTTATTTTTGAAATCCAACCTGAAAGTTTTACAGTTTTTTCTACATCTTTTATATTTAGTTCTCCACAAGTATTTGTTCTATATTCGTTCATACTAGACTTCATTTCCTTTCTCATTTCTATTTTTATATTTTACTATATGTAACCTCAAAAATCAAGATTTCTTCTTTATTTTTCAAAGGCAATAGTTATAAATAAAAAATTATTGCAAACGTTGTAGGGGCGAGCATTTGCAATTTTATTATACCTATTACCTATTAACAAAAAACTTTAGAAAGTATGTATAAAATCTTGAATTTAAGAAAGATTTTATATATAATATGTAAAATATTATTTTAGGAGGTTACAATATGAATAAATTAACAATTAGAGATTTATATAAAAATACAGAAAAATATATAGAAAGCCAAGTAACTATTGAGGGTTGGGTTAAAACTTTAAGAGACTCTAAAACTTTTGGTTTTATAGAAATTAATGATGGCTCATTTCTTAAAAATGTACAAATCGTTTTTGATAATACTTTATCTAATTTTGATGAAATATGTAAATTAAGTATTAGTTCTTCAATAAAAGTAACTGGTAACTTAGTAAAAACAGAAAATGCAAAACAAGCCTTTGAAATAAAGGCTGAAAATATAGAAATATATAATATTTCAGATACAGATTATCCTCTTCAAAAGAAAAGACATACTTTTGAATATTTACGTACAATTGCACATCTTCGTCCACGTACAAATACTTTTAATGCTGTATTTAGAGTGCGCTCATGTGCTTCATACGCTATACACAAATTCTTTCAAGAGAGAAACTTTGTATATGTACATTCACCAATAATAACTTCAAGTGATGCAGAAGGTGCTGGTGAAATGTTTAGTGTTTCTAGCTTTGATTTTAATGACATACCAAAAACAGAAGATGGAAATGTAGATTATTCAAAAGACTTTTTTTCAAGACCTGCTCATTTAACAGTAAGCGGACAACTAGATGTTGAGAACTATGCTTTTGCTTTTAGAAATGTATATACATTTGGTCCAACATTTAGAGCAGAAAATTCAAATACAGTAAAACACGCTGCAGAATTTTGGATGATTGAACCAGAAATTTGTTTTGCAGATTTAAAGGATGATATGGATTTAGCTGAAGATATGCTTAAATTTGTTATTTCTTATGTTTTAGAAACTTGTCCTGAAGAAATGGAATTCTTTAATAATTTTGTTGATAAAACTTTACTTGAAAGATTAAACACTGTTGTAAACTCTGATTTTGGAAGAATTAGTTATACAGATGCCATAAAAGAATTAGAAAAATATAATGATAAATTTGAATTTCCTGTATCTTGGGGATGTGACCTTCAAACAGAACATGAAAGATATTTAAGTGAAGTTATATTTAAAAAACCTGTATTTGTAACAGATTATCCAATGGATATTAAAGCATTTTATATGAAACAAAATCCAGACCGGAAAAACTGTTGCAGCAGCTGACCTTTTAGCTCCTGGAATTGGAGAAATAATTGGTGGAAGCCAAAGAGAAGAAAACCTAGAAAAACTTGAAAAAAGAATGAATGAATTAGGATTAGACAAAAAAGATTATTGGTGGTATTTAGACCTTAGAAGATTTGGAAGCGTAGACCATGCAGGATTTGGACTTGGATTTGAAAGATTAATAATGTATATTACGGGGATGCAGAATATACGTGATGTTATACCATTCCCAAGAACTCCAAAAAATTGTGAATTTTAAAATTAAAGCCAGCCTAAAATAGGCTAGCTTTTTTGTTAATGCTCATTCTTATGGTATTGGTAGTTTCCTCCAAATAATATAACAAAAACAATTAACATTACTAATGCTACGGCTACAGTTTCTACCAGCAACACCAATGACTCAACAAAAATCCCCTCAAACGCCACTGCTAATAGCACCATCACGTTTATCCAGCTCCGCCAGTCGCAAAATAATCTTTTGAAACTAAAACTTTTCAATTCATTAATTGTTTCTACCATTGACGTTTTTATTGCCTCTTTGTTCTTGAACATTTTCTTTGCCTTTCCTTTCTCTCTATAACAGAGTGTAAGAACAATTGTTAATTAGTTACCTATTTATCATTATACTATAATTTATGCAGACTTTCAATATTTTATAGATTTAATACTGTCTTCCCCAAAATACCATATGTTTTGCTTCTTTTCCACAACATACACAAGTATTAGAAATATGTTCTTGTTCAAATGGAATACATCTAGAATGTGCTCCTGTTAATTCTTTTATTTTATTTTCACAATCTACATCTCCACACCACATTGTTTTTATATATCCTTGATTTTCATCAATTTTTTTAATAAATTCATTCATATTTAATGCTATATTTGTTCTATTAGTTCTAATCTTTTTACATTCTTCATACATATTTTTTTGTATGTCATCTAATATTTCTTGTAATTTTATAGGTAATTCCTCAAGTGATATTGTTATTTTTTCTCCATTATCTCTTCTTACAACAATACATACACCATTTTCAATATCACGTGGTCCAAGCTCTATTCTTACTGGTACTCCTCTCATTTCCCAGTCATTAAATTTATACCCTGGTGTATAATTTTCTCTTACATCTATTTCCATACGATATTTTTCGCTTAAAATATTATATAATTCTTCTGCCTTTTCTTTTACTCCTTCTTTATGAATAGCAACTGGTACAATAACAGCTTGAATAGGTGCTACATATGGTGGTAGTTTTAATCCTCTATTATCTCCATGTGCCATTATAACTGCTCCAATCAATCTTGTACTAATTCCCCAAGAGGTTTGGTAAGCAAATTCTTCTTTACCTTCTCTATTTTGGAATTTAATACAAAATGCTTTTGTGAAATTTTGTCCAAAATAATGTGATGTTCCTGCTTGAATTGCTCTTCCATCATGCATTAAAGTTTCTACTGTATATGTTTCTTCTGCTCCAGCAAATTTTTCTTTTTCAGTTTTTCTTCCTTTTAATACTGGAATTGCTAATAAATTTTCAATAACATCTGCATATATATCTAGCATTTGTAATGTTCTATTTTTTGCTTCTTTTGCTGTTTCATGGATTGTATGTCCTTCTTGCCATAAAAATTCTCTTGAACGTAAAAATGGTCTTGTTTCCTTTTCCCATCTAAGTACATTGCACCATTGATTATAAACAAATGGTAAATCTCTCCAAGATTTTAACCACTTTGAATACAATGTAGAAAACATTGTTTCAGAAGTTGGACGAATACATAATTTTTCATCTAACTTTTGTCCTCCACCCATTGTTACCCAAGCAACTTCTGGTGCAAATCCTTCTATATGTTCTTCTTCTTTTGCAAGTAAACTTTCTGGAATTAGTACTGGAAAATATACATTTTTTACACCTGCTTTTTTAAATTTTTCATCTGCATATTTTTGTATATTTTCCCATATGGCATATCCATATGGCTTAATTGCTATACAGCCTTTTGTATCTGTATAATCTGCTAAATCTGCTTTTAATACAATATCTGTATACCATTTAGCAAAATCTTCTTCTATATTTGTTATTTCTTTAACAAAATCATTTTCTTTTCCCATAATATATCTCCTATTCTTTTAAATTATTTTTTTGTAGGGACCTAAATGGTATGCAACCCTCGGGCAGTATACCATACTTTCCCTACACCATTTGCATTTGGTTGATTATAGTTTTTTTCATGGACCGACACATGACCTGCCTCTACATTTCTTTTATTCTTCCCTTTTGGACATTGGAATCTCTATATCTTTTTCGTGACTATCTTGATTTTCTTCTAAATTATTTGCTTTGGTATCTATTTCTTCTTTTTTAGTATTTCCTTCTACTAAATCATCTATTATTATTTGCTGATTCTCATCTATTTTATATTTTGGAAGAATTGGTAAATCTTCTAAATTAGAATATCCAAACATTTTTAAGAAATTCTCTGTTGTTTTATATGTTGTAGGTCTTCCTGGTGCATCTAATTTACCTGCATCTTCTATTAAATTGTATTCTAACAATTTGTAAATAGTAGCATCTGAATTAACACCTCTAATAGCTTCTATTTCTGCTCTTGTAATTTTTGGATTATATGCAATTATTGCAAGTGTTTCTAATGCTGCATTTGATAAATTAGGTTTACTACGTTTATCAAATATAGGATAAATGTATTCATAATATTCTTTTTTAGTACACATCCCGTATCCATCTTCAACCTTTATAATTTCTATACCTCTATTTTTTTCTTCAAATTCTTGTCTCATATTTTCTAAAATATTTATAACATCGTCTTTGTTAATTTCTAATGCTGATACAAGTTCATTTGTTTTTACAACTCTACCTGATGCAAATAAAATTGCTTCTATTATCCCTTTTATTTTTTCTATTTCCATTAAAATACCTTCTCTTTTTTAATCTTCATATATTATTACATGAAATGACTGTAGTGTCAATAAAGTTGTTGCACTTTTTATTTTTGTATGATACTATATACATATATTAAAAGAGAGGGTGAATTATATGGAAGATACACCAAAACAAATAGAAGTTGTTAATGGAGATGGAAAAAATTTAAATATTTCTCCTATTTATAAACATTTATCTATACAAAAGCCTAAATCAAAAGAAGAAAAGAAAAAAGATATTATTGTACCTAAAGAAAAGAAGAAATAGAAGTTTTTTTCTTTTCAACAAAAAATAAGATGGCTAAGCCATCTTATTTTTTATATGAATTCATAATTTATATTCATTCACAAATCTTATTTTTTGTTAACTAAATCTTTTAAAGCTTTTCCTGCTTTGAAAACTGGAGCTTTAGATGCTGGTATTTTGATTTCTTCTTTAGTTTGTGGGTTTCTTCCTTTTCTAGCTGCTCTTTTTCTTACTTCAAAAGAACCAAATCCAACTAATTGTACTTTGTCTCCTTTTACTAATGATTCTGTTACAACGTCAACAAAAGCATTAACTGTTGCTTCAGCGTTCTTTTTTGTGTCTCCTGTTTTAGCAGCTATTGCTGCGATTAAATCTGATTTGTTCATTAAAATTACCTCCTAAAAGTTTCTTTTATATGTAGCTTTTTTCATCTACATTATAATTATTCGCCAAAATTATATAAAATCCCTCTTTTTTTTATTTATTTTTTCTTTTAACCCTTAGATATTCTAAGCAGATTATGATTTTGACAAAAAGTTTTAGTTTTTTAAACCTATTTTTCTACTTGGTAAATTCCAATTTTTTCAAGTATTTTATATATCTTTTGCCCATAAGGAATCATGTATATTTCTTCTTTTGTAAATATTTTTAAAGCTACAATCGCTAGTATATAAACTATTACTGCCACTCCTATAGCTAATATTGTGGCTATTTTTCCTGGAATTATACTATTAATTACTAAATATATTGCATATGAACATACAGACATAACTAATGTTGCAATTATTGGCTTTAATATATATTTTGAAAATTTAAATTTTATATCCATATTCTTCTTTAAAACACTAAATCCTATAACACAAGCTATTAAATTACAAGCAATTGTTCCAATTGCTGCTCCATTTACTCCAATGCTTGTGATAGGAATTAATACTATATTAAGTATTAGTTTTATAACAACACCTACACTAAATGCAATTGCTGGTACCATTACTTTTCCGAGTCCTTGTAATGCTCCATTTATAGTTTGTGCAAGTACTGTAAATATTATTGCAATTGAGCTTATTTGTAATAATATTGCTCCTGCTGACTGTGCTGGAAATAATAATTTTAATATTTGTTCTGCAAATACAAACATTCCAGCAGTACAAGGAAGTCCTATTAATATAGTAACTAAAATTGAAAAACCCACTCTTTTATTTGCTGTGCTCATATCCTTTTTTGCTCTTGCAAATGAAATTGCAGGAACTAGTGCTGTTGCAAATGCTATGTTAAATGATAATGGAAGTGATGTTAGAGTATCTACTTTTCCACTTAAAATTCCATATTGTATTTTCGCTTCTGCTTCGCTCATAAAATTAGTAAGACCTCTTACTACTGTTGTAGAATCTATATTTTTATTTATAGAAGATAATATTGCACTTAACGAAATTGGTGCTGCAACATATAATATTTTTTTTACAACACTAAGTATACTTTCCCTTTTTGTTATAACATTTGGTGCGTTTACATTTAATGTTCTATTATTTTTATAAAAAATGAATAAGTAAATAAAACTTCCGTATTGTAGCAACTGTAGTTGCAAGATTTGCTCCTGCTGCCATTATAGTAGTATTTATTCCTAAAGCAATTACTACTAATTCAACTAATAATATTGTAAATACTGTTTTAAATACTTGCTCTAAGGTTTGTGAATTTGCTGTTACTTTTAGAGTTCCATTACCATTAAAGTATCCTCTAATAACGCAAATTAATGCTACAAAGAATATTGATGGTGATAATGCAACAAGTGTCATTTCTGCTTCTGGTATTTTTAAAATTACATTTGAAATATAATTTGCCCCTAAAAATAGTATCATTGTTCCAATAAATCCTAGTATTCCAAAAACAAAAAATGCAATTTTAAATATTCTGTTCGCTCCTTTATTATCTCCTATGGCAATTCTTTCTGATACAAGTTTCGATATAGCATTTGGTACACCTACAGAAGACAGTGTTAAAAGTAAAGAATAAATATAAAATCCTGAACTGTATATTGCATTTCCTTCGTCTCCAAAGCCTTCTCTATTTGTTAAGTACATTTTATATACAAGTCCTAATAGTTTTATTAGTACTTGTGAAAACATCATAGCAAATACGCCTTGCATAAAGCTTTCTTTTTTATATGTCTTTTTTTCTTTTGCCATTTTTCTTTCCTTTCAATTTCTTTTTTTACATTATATTAATAATACTTATAACATTCAAGTAATTTTTATGATTTTTTATAATTATATGTGTAGAATACAAAAAATATAAATAAGCATAATATTATAAAATAATTACGACATATATTGACGTACGTTTTAATGTATGCTACAATTAATATATGAAAGGCAGGTGTATACTATGACAAACACCAATATAACAAGTTTTAGAAAAGATATATATAATTTGTTAGAACAAACTATAAAATATAATGAACCTTTAAATATATCAACAAAAAATGGTAATGCAGTTGTATTAAGTGAAGAAGATTATAACAACTTAATTGCTACATTAGATATTGAAAGAAACAAAAAACTAAAAGATAAAATAATTGAAGGAATGAAAGAAGATTTAAAAGACTGCATTCAAGAAGATGAGGTGGAATGGTAACAAATGTACAAAATAGTCTATACAAAAAAAGCAGTAAAAGATATTGAAAAAATAAAACAAAGTACAATAAATAAAAAAGCTAAAAGTTTAATTGAAGTACTAAAAAACAATCCATATCAAACACCACCACCTTATGAAAAATTATTAGGAGAATTAGAGCGGTGCATATTCAAGAAGATTAAATATACAACATAGGTTAGTTTATCAAGTATATGAACAAGAAAAAGTTATAAAAATAATTTCTATGTGGTCACATTACGAAAACGTTTAAAAATTATATTTTTAATACAAAAAATACTACAATCTCTAATAAATATGATTGCAGTATTTTTTGTTTTGTAGCCTAACTTAGTGTCCAAAGTAAAGCAAGAATTTAAAATTTGAATTGTCATACTTGCTATATTGATTTATAATGTTGTTATTTATTTCAAATTCCTCTCTTAATTCATTATACTCTTTCACAAATTCATCAAGCATAATTTCAAAATTTTCCTTGGACTGTTCAGGATCTTTTAAAATTCCGTTAATAAAATCCTTTTTTAATACTTCCATTCGTATTTCTATTAGCTGATTTACACATTGATATATAGGTATCTTCTTACTAGCCTCCGCCCTTCCAAAAGCGAATGCAATCATTCCTCCTATAAACATACCAGATGCTAACAGAACCAACACAAATACCTTACTAGCGAATATCCATCTCTTCCGCAATATGCAATAGACTATTCTGCCTACTACTAATACTACTAAAATTAGACTTAACATTTTTTCTCCTCCTTATTACTATTATGTCTAATGGTTAATGAGTTACTTTATAAAAAGGATACTATTTCCTCTTTATAATTACTAAAAGGAAATAATAATATTTTTTAGTTACAAATCGTATTATACATCAAATTAACATAAATTGCAATATTTTCTTCTTTTTCTTCAAATACTCTTGTTTTTTTCACGATTTTGTAGGATAATATATATTGTAAGATTTTACTAGAAAGCGGTGAAAAACGTGTTAAAGAAAATAGATAAATTTTTGAAATGGTTAGGAACAGATAGAAATACATTTGTTACTTTTATTTTAACCCTTGCCACCATTTATGTAATGGTAGATAGAATTGCTGAAATGCTTATACTATTTTTTACAGGGATAGGCGTTTCATATTGGGGACCAATTGCATATACTTTTGCACTTGCATGCCCTATTTTTGCATTTTTATTTTCAGGGTCATCAAGTTTTGCAAAATCATATAAACTAAAAATAACTTTCCTTTATGTATATTGTATTGCATTATATGTAGTAGGTATTTCAATGGCTGTGCAATGGATTAATGGTGCACTCTGGATGTTATTAATTTCAGTACCAAATTACGACATAATTGTTACAGAATTTGCTAGTTTAATTAAACCTGCTTTCCAAGCATTAGCAATATACTTACCACTTGTAACTTTTTATCCTTTATTTAAATGGCTATTTACTTCTGTAAACGAATCAAAGGATATGAGAGATGGTATTAACGATTATGCTGGTATTGATTTATCAGATAAAAATGCTGGTATGGGACCATATACTTGTGAAAATATTCTTTGTAGAGATAAAATTAAAGGACACATTGCAAAAATTCCTGAAACAAGAAGATTTTCTCCTACTTTGATTGTTGGTATTTCTGGTACAGGTAAAACTTCTATGGTATTTGAACCAATGATTGCACGAGATATAGAAAAGAAATATTTCTTTAAAGAAGTCTCAAAAGAAATGGGATTTACTGCACTTAAAACTGGTATAGCTCATTTAAATCGTCCTTATAATAATGATTACTTAAATGAAAACTTTACTTTAAATATGCTAACACCATCTGAAGGAAAAGAAAGCTTATATAAAGCTTATATGAAAAAAATGATTTATAGTGAAAGTTCAAAAGGACTTATTTATAGAACACTAGGAGTTACTTATGTATCACCTGATATAGAATCTACTAACCATATGGTAGAAGTAGCTGAAAACTTTAACATTCCTTATAACTTAATAGACCCAAATGATTCTCGCTCACCTGGATTAAACCCATTTATATATGAGGATCCTTCTGTTACCGCTATTGCTATTTCAACTGTTCTAAAAGGAATGTATAAACAAAACCAAGTTGGTGAAGAAGAATCTTTTATGCTAAATTCTTCTATACAAGCTGTTGAAAACTTATCAATATTACTAAAAGTAATGTATCCACGACTTCATAATGGCGATCTTCCAACACTTGAAGATATGCTTAAAATGTTAAATGATTTTGATTTAGTTGAAGATATGTGTAAAAAAATGGAACAAATTTCAGAGCTTGCAGAAGAATATTCTTTACAAATTGGATATTTTAAAAAACATTTTTATAAAGATAACAATAGAGCAGATACTGAACGTTTTGTATATTCTGCTATTACACAGCTTGATAATTTATTACGTATTGGTAGTGTAAGAAATATATTGTGTAATAGAGTAAATAACATAGATTTTGATAAAATGCTTGCAAATGGTGAAGTAACATTTGTATGTACAAGAAGAGGAGACTTAGGAGCAACAGCTCATCTTGCATTTGGATTATTCTTTATACTTCTTATGCAGTTTGCTGTACTAAGACGTCCTGGAAATGAAAATTCAAGAATTCCTAACTTCTTATATGTAGATGATTTTGCAGAATATTTAAGCCCTGCTACAGAGCCATTATTTACTATATATAGAAAATATCATGTAGGAACTATTCTTTCTACACAAAACCTTACTTCTCTTGGAGCACGTGCTACTAAGTATCGTGACCTTATAATGTCAAATGCTACATCTAAGTTGGTTTTTGGTGGTGTTACTCGTGAAGAAAGCGAAATATGGCAAAAAGAATTTGGAGACCACAGAGAATGGAAATTTACTTCTACATATAACACAGATAAAGTTGCTTATGATTCAAAATTAAGTAGTCCAAAATGGGATTGGAAAGAAAACATTGCATCTGGAAAATTACAAGCATTGAAATTTAAAGATTGTGCATACATCATCAAGGATTTAAAAGGTAGAAATAATTATGGTGATGGTAAAGTAGATTTTCTAGAAGCAAAATATAAAGAACCACATACTGCTAAAAAATATGATTTTACTAAATATACAAGTGGTATTGCAGAAGATGTCTCTTCTTTGAAATCTCAAAATTTACTAAAACAAGATTACAAAAAAGACAATAATGGCGATACAGACCCAATAAAATTAGATAATACAGATTCTAAGTTTTTATTTGATAATCAAGATGCAATTATATTTGATTTTAAAAAAGGAAATTCAAATTAGAAAAAAATACACTAGATTATAATCTAGTGTATTTCTTTTTTTATTTATTTAAATTTTAGTTCTGGATATCCTGTATTTTCATCTATATACCATGTATTTTCAAAATCCCACCCCTCAAAATTTTCTTTTCTTTTAAAATCATCTGTTAATAGCGAATTTCCTGGAGTTGTTAATTTATATAAATCTGAATTATAATAACAATTAATACAATCTCCACTTCCTTGCTGAAATACAGCAACACGTTTTGTAGCACTAAGCTCTCCTGAAAAATAACAGTTTAAATAATCAATAATGGAATCTCTAGTACTAGAAAAGCCGACCTTGATCATATTGATTATAACCAATTAATTTAGTTCTAGCATAACAATTTGTAAAAGACAGTTTATTTAAACCTTCAGTGAGACTACAGCTTCCAAAAAAACTTCCTATAGAATATCCCATTATTGTTCCTGTTATTCCAACTTTGTCAACTGTATTCTTATAATACGCGTTTCCCGCTAAAACACCAACATAATGGGTAGTTCCACTAATGTAAACATCTTTAAATAATAAATTTTTATAAGTAGCTCCATCTGCTTTTTTAGTTAATCCTATTCCTCTTTCTCCTTGTGCTCCTTCTATCTTTAAATTAGATATTGTATGACCATTTCCTTCTAATACTCCTTTAAATGTCATATCTTTTGTAGTATATTCATATCCACTCATATCTATATCATTCATAATATAATAATGTCCATAATCTATCCATCCATCAACTGAATTGTATTTTGCAAAACTTCCAAATTTATTTATTAAATCTTCTGGCGTATATATAAATGCTGCATCTATTATATTTACATTACATACGGTACTTACATCTCCATATAACGCTTTACAAGTGACTTTAGTTTGTCCCTCTATTCCTTTTGCTACTATTTTTCCATCTGTTACTGTTAATAAATCTGGATTTTCTACTTCCCACACCACTTCTTTATTTGTTGCATTTTTGGGCTCTATTGTATATTTTAGTTGTAATCCCTCTGTAGAATCTTTTCCTATACTTACACTTTCTTTTTCAAATATTATTTTACTTATTGGTCTATCCCCTTTTACTTTACCCACTATTTCTACTGTATAATCATCACTCACTTTAAATTCATATTCTTTATATTCACCTATTGGCTCTTTTAAATCTATATCTATCCATTCAACTCCTGGGCATTTTATAGGTAATTCATCTATTATATCTTGCATTGTTATATTCATATTTTTACTTAGCTGTATATCTAATATTGCACTTTCTAATTCTTCCTTTATAGCCTCTTTTTCATATTTTTCCCCTGCTCGACTTGCTGTATTAAATAAGCTATTATCTCCTATTAACACATTTATTGTCACTCCTGCTAAAATTAAAAGAATTATAATAGTAATTATTAATGCAATTAGGGTTATACCTTTTTGGGTTGCATACCAACAGATTCCTACGCCGTTTGCATTAAAATTAGTTCTATTTTCTTTAGCGGACGAGCTATGCTCGCCACTACAACGTTTGCATTGAGTCTTGTTTATATTTCTTTGGGCAGGCACAAGACCTACCCCTACATCATTATATTTTTTATTATCCATTATTAATTCTTCATTATTCATTATCTTTTGTTCCTCCAATTTTTCTTTTATTAAATTGTTATCATTTTTTCATTATTTATACTTATTTTTTATAGTTTATATATTATATCAACTAGTATCATTTGTCAACTAAAAAACTAATATAAAAATAGAAGCTACATAAATTTGTAACTTCTTGTTTTATTTTAATCTAATAATTTAAGTTCTACTTCTTCTACTTTATATTTATTAGTTACTTCATCTAGTTTAAATTCAACTAATGTTTTTGCAAGTGTTTCATTGTTTTGTCTTAAATCTGTTGTAAAGTATAGTTTTATTTGTGGTATTTCAACTTGGTTAGTTACTATTTCTTTAAAGCTTTCTACCATATTTTTCTCATCTTCACATACAAATATTAATTGTGGCATTGCACTAAAACCAGAATCACCTTGTACATAATTTTGATAAAAATCTTGGTATAGTTTCATTTTATCAACTAACTTTTTCTCCCATTCTTCTTCTCTTCTTATTACCTCGAATAAAAAAATGATAGATTTATTGTTTTTAGTTAGTTTTACACTTCCACCTGTTGCTTTAAATGTTTTTCCAAGTGCTTTTGCTGTAATTTGTGGTTTTACAGTATATTCATCAAATGCTTTTACTTTTCTTAAATATGCTAAAATTGTTTGGTTTCCTGCTAACCTTTTCTTTATCATTGCAACTGGTTTTGTGTTATCTGTTGGTTGCCATTTACATTCAATTTCTTTTGAACCTAATAAATATTTTCCCATTTTTTCTAAACAGTATATTCTATATATCCCTTTTCCCTCTTCTGATGAAAAATAATATCTTGTTAGAATTTTTGATTTTACTAATTGTTCTAATTTGTTATTTAACTTATCTTGAGATTTATAATCTATTCCTTTCCAAGATAATATTTGGCATAATTGTCTTGATGTTATAAATTCAAATTCATTAACAATTTCTAATATTTTAAAATGTAAGTCTCCAATATGACCTATATTTATCTTATGTACAATTTGATTCATAGATACATATCCGGTCTTTTCCATCAAATACCTTTATTTCTCCTTCTCTTATTGCAAATGGTGAATTTTTTGCTTCAATTTGGTTATCTTCAACCATATTAATTTCCTCCTTGTATAATATATTTAGGTTTTTAAAAGGTTACCCATAAACCTTTATAT
>CAPIEU010000009.1:2696-60784 GCA_948630815.1 uncultured Clostridia bacterium | reverse complement strand
AAGTGGTTTTAATTGGTGCAATAAAAATGTTCGTTAAATACTGTTGCCCAGTTGATGCTCCAATTGAAGATGAAGAATAAAATAAATAGAACTTGTAACCAAAGGTTACAAGTTCTATTTATTTTATTCTTCTTTATTAGTCATTTCTTCTAAAGCTAAAAGCTCTTTCCATCTATCATCAACTTCTTTTTGGAATTCTTCTATCATCCATTCATTACCAGGTTTAAACATATGCTTAAATCTTTTTTGAGGTTTTAAGAATTCTTCAATAGGAAGTTTATTTTTTGGTTTATAATTAACAATATATTTTCCATCAATAACTTCATATAAAGGCCAATAACAGGTTTCAACAGCAAGTTTATTAATTTGCATAAGTATATCTGTTGGGTAACCCCAGCCTCTAGGACATGGAGCAAGAACATTTAAAAAACATGGACCTTCTGTATAAATAGCTTTTTCAGACTTTTCATATAAATCCTTAAAATTATTAATACAAGCAGTTTGAGCAACATATGGTAAATGATGTGCAACCATAATTTTTGCTAAATCTTTTCTAGATTGCATTTTACCAGGAATAACAGTTCCAGCAGGACTTGTTGTAGTATCTGCAAATTTTGGAGTAGCACTAGAACGTTGAATACCAGTATTCATATAAGCACCATTATCATAGCAAACATATACCATATCATGTCCTCTTTCCATAGATCCAGAAAGAGCTTGAATACCTATATCGTAAGTACCACCATCTCCACCAAATGCAATAAACTTTGTGTGTGAATCATCAGGTAATTTTCCTTGTCTTTTCATAGCTTTATAACAAGCCTCTACACCAGATAAAGTTGATGAAGCATTTTCAAATGCGGTATGAATAAAAGAATCTGTCCAAGCAGTATATGGATATATAAAAGTAGAAACTTCCATACAACCAGTTGCACCAGATACCACTGCATGATCACCTTGTTTTAATGCTCTCATAACCATTCTTGCAACAGGTGGAGCACCACAACCAGCACACATTCTATGTCCGTGCAGTAAACCTTGAAGGTTTATTTGCAACAACTTCTTTTAAATTATATGCCATAAATCATCACTCCTTTCTAACCTCTTAATCCTAAATATCTATATGGATTACCAATATCACCAGTTTTAACTATTTTATCTAAATCATTAAATACAGTTTCAATATCAGTAGATTTGGTGTCTCTACCACCAATACCATAAATGTAATTAATAGTAGGAACCATTACTTTATTTACTTGCATACCAGAAGTAACATCACTAAATAATGCACCACCACAAGCATTTAAAGAATCAGCTTTATCTAAAACTGCTACTGCTTTGGTGTGTGATAATGCTTTTGCAATTTCTTCTGCTGGAAATGGTCTAAATACACGAACTTTTAAAAGACCTGCTTTAATACCGCGAGTACGTAATTCATCTACAACATATTTTGTAGTACCTGCAGTTGAATTCATACATACAATTGCAATTTCAGCATCATTTAGTTTATATTCTTCAAAAAGTCCATAACTTCTACCAGTCATTTTTTCAAAATCTTTTGCAACATCTAAAATAACTTTTTTTGCATTTACCATGCTTTGAGCTTGTTGCTTTTTATGTTCAAATAGATAAGCTTGTAAATCCAAAGGCCCCATACTAATAGGTTCTTTAGAATTTAATAAATAATGTTTGGGTTCATATTTACCAACAAAACTTTTTACTAAATCATCTTCTATTAATTCAATATTTTCAATTGAATGAGAGGTAATAAATCCATCTTGACACACCATTAAAGGTAGTAAAACATCTTTATGTTCAGCAATTCTGTGAGCCATTACTAAATTATCATATGCCTCTTGGTTATTTTCAGAAAATAGCATAATCCAACCAGCATCTCTAACACCCATTGCATCAGAATGATCATTATGAATATTTAAAGGTCCAGAAACTGCACGGTTTACTAAACTCATAACAATTGGTAATCTCATACTAGAAGCAATATAAATCATTTCCCACATGAAAGATAGCCCATTTGCGGAAGTAGCAGTCATTGCTCTACCACCGAGCAGCTTCTGCACCAATACAGGCACTCATAGCACTATGTTCACTTTCAACAGCTATAAATTCTGTATCAACAGTACCATTACTAACAAAGGTTGAAAAGTATTGTGGTATTTCTGTTGATGGAGTAATAGGAAATGCTGCAACAACATCTGGGTTGATTTGTTTCATAGCAGTAGCGGCTGCTTCATTACCGCTTAAACGTTCTCTTATACTCATATTAATTCTCCTTTATTTTTTATTCTATTTCATTTCGATTGCACCGAATGGGCATACTTTTGCACAAATGCCACATCCCTTACAGTAATCGTAATTATAATCTTCTCTTTTTTGTTCTTTATTTACTGGAATTGCATCATCTGGACATACAGGAAAGCATAAGCCACATTGTTTACATTTATCACTTAAATAAATTGGTTTAATGCTTCTCCAATCACCAGTTTTAAATTCCATAGCGTTTCCAGCTTCATAAATATTTCCACCTTCAGTTAAATTTTGCCAAGGTGTATCTTTATTTATTTTATCACTAGTCATAATATTTCTCCTTTCTAGCTATATTTTCTTTACCTCTTTTAAAGCCATTTCTAAAGCTTTCATATTACCCTCAATAACTTCAGGTTTTTTTGCAAATTTATGTTTAAAAGAACCGTTCCATATCAGAAAGCAATTCTTCATCTGTCATAACACCACTTACTTTAACAATAGCCGCTAGCATTGCTGTATTAGGAAAGTATTTGCCTAAAGTTTCCATAGATACTTTCTTTGCATCTATAGTATAAATTGAGCCATTATATCCTTTAAGAACACTTTTTAAATAATTAGCATCTTTAGTTGTGTTAATAACAATAGCTCCAGTTTCCTTAAGTCCTGCTGTAACAGATACAGACTCTAAAAGAGTATCGTCAACAACTACTACATAATCAGGTTCATAAATATTACTGTGAATAGTAATAGGGTTATCACTAATACGATTATAAGCAGTAATTGGAGCACCCATTCTTTCAGGTCCATATTCAGGGAAACCTTGAATATATTTACCAGTATTAAAAGCAGCATCAGCAAGTAATAATGATGCTGTTTTAGCACCTTGACCGCCTCTACCATGCCATCTAATCTCTACTAAGTTATCCATAAATAGAACTCCTCCTTGTTTTTGATTTTTTCATATTAAATATATGAAAAATATAACTAAAGTATATTCTTATTTAACACTATTGTCAAGGAAAAAACATAGACTTAGCGGTCGGAATATTACAGATATTCAGCAAGAAAGAGCGGATTGCAAGTAAAAAGGGTTAAACAGTAACCATTATTTGTAAAAATTTGTAAAAAGACATTGAAATATGTAGTAAAATGATATAAAATAAAAATAAATATTTTATTATAAAAGGAGGAAAATATGGCACAAAAAAATAGTATGCCTATAGAAAGCTTTAAAAAATTATGCGATTTTAATGGGACAGTTTATGAATCTAAAAAAGGAAATGAATATATTAAAGCATTAAGTAAAATTTTTGAATTAAATAATACAAATGATAAACCATTTACTAAAGAAGATATATTAAAACAACCAAAATTAAAAGATTTTACATTTGATGGAGTAAAAGACTTTGAATATATATGTAAATTAAAAGTAAAGCCATTAAATATAACAAAAGAAGGAAAAAGAAAAAATGAAAAACTACAAGCATATGATTTTGTAAGTGAAAGAGAAAAAGGAATTTTTAATGGAGCATTAGGTGTAGCATATATATTTACTTGTACTATAGAAGATAACGAATATATTATAAAAATAGGAAATACAAGAACAACTTTTAAAAAGAGATTAGGTTCATACAATTGTGGAGTAGTTAATAACTGGAGAACAGCTTCAACTACTAATATAAAAATTTTACAATCAATGGTTACAACAAGAGAAGAACTTAATTTATATTTATATGATTGTAGTGCAGACAAGGTTTCTATTGAATGGCGTGGAATAAAATCAGTTCCATTTGCTACACCAAAAACTTTAGCTGTTGAAGATATAATGATAAAACAATTTAGAAAGCAATTTGGGAAAAAACCTCTGGCAAATGTACAAGCAAATGCGACAGAGGTTGAAGAAGTTAATACTTGATTAAAGAAACTAATTTGTTAATTTCATTTAGTTCCTTTTTAGAAAATTTTAGCTTTTTGTCAAAGGCTAAAAATCGTAGAACCATAATATTATTAAAATTCCCATATCGTGTTAAGTGAACAAGTAATTTAAAATGTGGTTGAGTTATTATTTTTAAATAATTTTCAGCCTCTTTTTTTGTTTTAAAGGCTATGTAACCTACAGATTGCGTTACATTAACATGATGTTTTATAATTGGTAAATAATATGTAGATAAAGGTACAACTATAATCCATTTATTATAAATATCTTGTTTTTTACTTGCATATCTTGTTTTTCTTAATGTATGTATAGTTTCATATTTGAAAATATCATTTTTTTCATCGCTCAAATATTTTTTTTGAGTAAAATTGTGTAAGTCACATCTATAATCAAAGCTGTTTCTTTTCTTTGACATTAATTTTTTTATTAAAGATATAACAGTTTGCGAAACATATAAAGGTATAAATGGCAAATCTTTAGGAATAACAACATTTTCTTGTATATCTTTTAAAAGATAATTATTTATTATCTTTGTCTTATTATCAAAAACACCTTTCTGCCAAACAAAAATTGTAAAAGAAGAGCCTACACCAGGGAAATATTTTTTAACATCATTATCAATTACTAAAAAAGATCCTTCATTTAAAAGTTTTTTTAATGTAGTATTATTAGTATTATAAGTCATCCAATTATTAGGAGTTATAAAGCATAAATAGCCGTTATCATTTAACAAGTCTATAGAATGTTCTATAAAATCATTTGATAAACTCTTATTTTTATTACCACCACCAGAATATGGAGGGTTTGCCATAATAAGATCCCATTTAGTATTACAATTCTTACTTAAATTAAAGAAATCTTCATTAATCATATGCCTAGGATTTAATATTTTTTTACAATTTTCAAATCTAATTTTATTTAACTCATTATACCAAATATTAGAAGTAGAAGTTTTGCTAATACAATAAGCACCAAAATTTCCATTACCACTACAAGGATCAAGAATTTTCATTTTTTTATTCTTCCAAAAGCTTTTTGGAATATAATCAATCATTGTTTTAACGCACTCCATAGGAGTACAAACATCATCATTTGAGTTCATATGATCTATATCAAAATTAATATAATTATAAAATTTAAAAATTTCATCAGGAGATTTATCTCCAACATATTCATATTCAATATTAGAATTTTCCTTATATTTTGTTGTATCCATTTTTTTACCTCCAAGGACATTTGTATTATAACATAAATATAATTGATGTTATAGTAATTTAGTAAAAAATGTATGATAATTTTGTCAAATATTATAGAATTGTAATATTTACAATACAAGGAAGTAGTGTTAAAATAGATTTGTAAAAAAGGTTATTTCAAAAATCAAAGTGAGTAGACTAGAATGGGTAAATAATCATACACACATTATTGAAGAAAAAGTAATAATGAATATTATAAAAAAGGAGATTTTACTAATTGAACGAAAAAATTACTGAACAATTTGTTATAAATAAAATTATTGAATTCATGATAAACAAGAAAAATGGCAATTGGCACAAAGAAAAGGTAGAAAAAAACGAACTATATAAACATGGAGTTGATATTAAACTAGTTGGGGGAAAAAGAAATAGTGAATATTTTTATATAGAATGCAAAGGAAAATCATATGCAAATTCAGCAAAATCGATTAATAAAGAAGGATGGCTTAATGCATTAGGACAAATAATAACAAGAATGGATGTAAAAAGATATTCAATTTCTAAACAAGACAGTAAAATATCAGGAATAAATCATGCTTATAAATATGGTTTAGGCTTATATTGGGAGTCAGCTCAAGTAGCTTTAAGGAGAATACCAAAAGAAGTAGCTCAGGTCTTATGTTTGCATATTTTTTCTGTTAATGATAATGGAGAAGTTAAATATTTTACACCAAGTAAATTTGGAACAGAATATCCTAAGAACTACTTTTTTAGTTAGGATTTTTATTATAGTTATGGTTTTTCATATGAGAAAAATGAAGAACAATTCAAAAAACATTGTATATCTACATAGTTACTGAAACACTAACAGTCGAGGGAATTAGCTGAAAGGATAAAAACAAGTTGACAAGAAATTTTAGGAGTAAAAAATGATAAAACGAGAAAAAATAATTAACTACATAAAAGAGAAATATGATGCAAATCCAGAATATTTATGGGACGATACGCCAGATGCAGCAATATTTAGGAATAAGAACAATAGAAAATGGTTTGCATTAATAATGAAAGTAAAAGATGAAGAATATGTCAATGTAAAAACAAATCCAGATTATTCAGACCTATTAAGAAACACCTATGATTATATAATACCCGCATACCATATGAACAAAGAACACTGGAACACAATAATTATCAGTAAAAAAGTAAATGAAACATTACTATATGAACTAATAGATCAAAGTTATGAATTAACAAAAAAATAAGTTAATATATGGTGGTTTTTGTACTAAAATTTGCTAGAAAGAGGGAAAATATAAATGTTTAATATGTACAATAGAAGATATACAGGAAATAAATATAAGCTAATGGAATGGATAAAAACACTTATAACACAGAATTGTAAAGGAAAAACATTTTTTGATGTATTTGCAGGAACTGGAGTAGTAACAGAATATATGATAGATGATTATGAAAAATATATAATTAATGATTTTTTATATTCAAATGAAGTTATATATAAAGGCTTCTTATTGCAAGAAGATTATGATATGGATAAACTTATAAAAATAGTAGAAATATATAATAAAATTAATAGAAAAAGATTAAAAGACAATTATGTTTCAATTAATTTTGGAGATAAATATTTCAACAAATATGATGCTAAATTAATAGGAAAGATAAGAGAAGAATTAGAAAATAGTATTTCTAAAAAAGAAATAAATAGCAAAGAATATTATATTTTACTTTCTTCTTTATTATTTTCAATAGATAAAATTGCTAATACATGTGGACATTATGATGCATATAGAAAAATAGATAATATAGAAAGTAAGTTTAAATATGAGCTTATTTTACCAAAGAAATTAGATAAAAAACAAAAAATTGAAATATATAGGGAGGATTCTAATAAATTAGCAAAAAAAGTAAAGGCAGATATAGCATTTATTGATCCTCCATATAATTCAAGACAATATAGTAGATTTTATCATATTTTAGAAAATATAACTAAATGGGAAAAACCAGAACTATATGGAACTGCATTAAAACCAAAAGAAGAAAATATGTCAGAATATTGCAAAACATCTGCACAAAAGGCTTTTAAAGATTTAATAGATAGTTTAAATGTTAAATATGTAGTTGTTACATATAACAATACATATAATTCAAAAAGTTCTTCTTCTAAAAACAAAATAACACTAGAAGAGATAAAATCTATATTAAATGAAAAAGGTGAAACAAAAGTGTTTGAAAAACCATATAAATTTTTTAATGCAGGAAAAACACAATTAAAAAATCATAAAGAATATGTATTTATTACAAAGGTGGAAAAATAATGAATAAAAAAGAAATTATAAGATCTCCTTTCTTTTATGTTGGAGACAAGTATAAATTAATGCCACAATTAAGAAATTTATTTCCAGACGATATAAACAATTATATAGAGCCATTTGTAGGACGGAGGAAGTTCATTTCTTAATTCTTCAGGAAAGAAATATGTATTGAATGATGTTGATAGTAGTGTAGTATCACTTCATAAAGAATTGGGAAAATACACAGAAAATGAAAAAGAATTATTAGAAAAATTATACAGTATAATTGATTATTATGGACTTAGTTGTTCATATAGAGGAATAAATGTGCCAGAAGAAATGAAGAAAAAATATGTAAAAACATATTATTCTAAATATAACAAAGAAGCTTATTTAAAAATGAGAAAAGATTATAATAAAAACAAAGATAATGTTTTATTACTATACTTATTATTAATATATGGATTTAATCATATGATTAGATTCAATTCAAAAGGAGATTTTAATTTACCAGTTGGAAATGTAGATTTTAATAAAAATGTTTATATAGCATTAACTAATTATTTGAAGTTTAGAAAAGATAATGAAGTAGTTTTTGAGAATGTTGACTATAAAAAATTTCTTAATAATATAGAAATTAAAGAAAAAGATTATGTATTTTTAGATCCACCATATCTAATATCTATGAGTGAATATAATAAACTATGGAATGATAAAGAAGAAATAGAGTTATGTAAATTTTTAGACAAATTAAATGAAAAGGGAGTGAAATTTGGAATAACAAATTTAATATATCACAAGGGAAGAGAAAACGAAACGTTTAATAATTGGTCTAAGAACTATAATGTATATGATGTTGATAGTAATTATATTAGTTTTAATGATAATACTATAAAGAGCAATTCTAAGGAAATATTTGTTACTAACTACAAAAAAATAATTAATTGAGGGAGAAAATTAATATGCCAAGTAAAAGAAAGCCTATATCATTTGATACTACTATAAGAAATCCTGAACGTATACCACAATTTATGTCAATATTATCAAACTTTGAAAATCAAATTATTGATGATGAAGTTGCTTTAAAATTAGAAGGGGAGATAATTAGATATAAGGTTTTTCAACCTACTAAGGAAACATTGGGTGTATATGTAAAAGAGTATCATGATAAATTTGATTTTATAGCAGATGATCAATCAAAGAGTGCACCTAATAAAGTGTTACTATATTATAATGAATGGGTTGATTCAAATCCTGGAGAAATGGATGTTGAAAAAATAGTATATTTGTTAAAAAATACAATCACATCTCATAAAGACAAAGGATGGAATGGTGGTTGGGAATCAAGGATACATACACAGTTTAATTTTTTAAATGAATTAGGGTTAGTAAGAGTAATAAAAGGAGAAAAAATTAAAATATCTGATAATGGAAAGCTTATGATAAAAACATATAAGAATGGTTATCCAATTGAAGATAAATTTGATGAAACATACGAACAAAGTGCATTTTTAAATGCTTTTTGTAAATATCAAATAAATAATCATTATAGAAAAAATACAATTAGTGTTAATTTCTTTCCACTAGTGCTTAACGTTATTAAATATTTGGATGAAAAATATAATTATAAGGGAATAACAAGACAGGAACTTACATTTATTATCTCATGGGGAAATAATGACTATAAAACGATAGCTGAACTTATTTATCAATTTCGTCAAGAATTTGGATTTGAAACTTCTAATGAAGTAGTATATGAATATGCGATGAATTTAATGGATGCTTCAACACCTAATGACGTTTTAATGCCAGCAACTAAAGCTTTTATCGAAAGAAAAAAGAATCACTATAAATTGGATAAGTTAATAGTAGAAACACCAGATGAAGTAATTAGAAAATTAAGATTAACAATGTTAATTTCTTTAAGAGGTGCTGGAACTTTCATTGATATTAATAGTAATGAAAAAAATAAAATAGACCACATACTAAATAATTATTCAATGAATATAAATTTCTCAAATGAAGATGATTATTTTGATTATATGGGAGCTATAGATGAGAACTTAAATTTCAAGCAAGAAGATGAAGAAAGTGAAAAAGAAAAAGGTATTAAAGAAAAGGCAATAGAAGATTGGGCAAAAGAAAAAGATTGGGATTTTTATAAAGAAGAAATGAAAAATGTTTTTAAAAATGGAAGAAATGGAACACAAAATGAAGTTTTAAAATATATAAAATCAACTGTAAGATTAGAATTCTTAGTTGCTATTATAATAAAAAAGGCGTTACCAAATTTGAAAGTTATAGCAAATTATAAAGCAGATGATCAAGGAATTCCATTTAAAACAGCACCTGGCGGAAATTCCAAAAATATAGGAGCGGATATAGATGTATTTGAAGGAAATATTCATGCATTGTTAGAGCCAACAATAGCAACTTCAAAATCGTTTCAATGTGAACATGAAATTACGTCTATTAGAAGTCATTTGATTTGTACTGCAAATAATGATATTAACGATAAAAAAGATTGTAAAGAATGGTTTGCTTTATTTATAGCTCCATTCATACATAGAGAAGTTGGGAATCAAGTAGCTGTTGAAAAATGGGTATCTAACGTAGATATATATCCATGGACTTGTGATGATTTCGTTGAATTTTCTCAAAATGCTAAATCTATAAAAGATTATAAACTAATTAGAGATTATGTTAAAATACAAAGAATGCCTAATATAGATTAAACTACAATTGTGAAAGTAAAAATGGAATATAAAGAACATTAATAAATATGTTTTAGAATTAATATAATGCTTGTAATTTTAACAAAATATATGATATAAAAGAAGTAGTAAATTCTACTTCTTTTGTTATGTAACAGTAAAGTAGGATATTTTAAGTTAAACAAAAGAGGCGAGCTAGTCTAAGAAGCGAAACCCCTCTTGTTACATAATAGAGATAGGAGCTGATAGCTTTGAATATAAATGAAATTGCTAAAAAAATTCATCAAGTAGGGGGGAAACTTTATTTAGTAGGAGGAGCAATAAGAGATGAAATAATGGGAAAAGAAATATATGATAAAGATTATTCAGTAACAGGAATAGAAAAAGAACAATTTATAAAATTATTTCCAAATGCGATACCTAGAGGAAAATCCTTTGAAGTATTTGATATAGGAGGAGCAGAATTTGCACTTGCAAGAAAAGAGAAAAAGATAGGAGTAGGACATAAAGAATTCAAAACCAAAACATCAAAAGATATTACTATAGAAGAAGATTTATCAAGAAGAGACATAACAATAAATGCAATAGCAAAAGATGTATTAACAGGCAAAATTATAGATCCATTTAATGGAATAAGTGATATAGAAAACAGGATAATAAGAGCAACAACAAAAGCGTTTAGTGAAGACCCATTACGTGTATATAGAGTAGCAAGAATCGCAGCGAAAACAGAATTTAGGGTAGAAAAAAGAACTTTAGAATTTATGGAATCATTAAGAAAAGAACTAACTACATTATCAAAAGAAAGGGTATTTCATGAATTTGAAAAAGCATTAGAAACAGATAAGCCATCAATATTCTTTAATGTGTTAAGAGATGCAAATGTATTAGATGTACACTTTAAAGAAATATATGACTTAATAGGTTCACTTCAACCAGTAGAATATCACCCTGAAGGCGATAGTTACAACCATACAATGTTAGTAGTAGATAAAGCAGCCACATTAACCAAAGATGTAGCCATTCGCTTTGCAGCACTAGTACACGACTTAGGAAAAGGAGTAACACCAAAAAGTATGTATCCGCATCATTACGGACACGATGAAAAAGGAGTAGAAATAGTACAAAAATTTGGACATAGAATAGGAGTTCCAAACAAATGGATATCTTATGGAAAAGTATCAGCAAAAGAACATATGAAAGGTGGAATCTTCTATAAAATGACACCTGCAAAAAAAGTAAGCTTTATAGAAAGAGTAGCAAAATCAAAACTAGGACTACAAGGATTGCAAATAGTAGTAATTGCAGATAAATGTAGTACTAGAAATATTAATTTAGAATATATAGAATTTGAAAAAATAGGTGAAGAATGTTTAACTAAAATAAATGGAAAATATATAAAAGAAAAATATGGAATAGAAGAAGGAATAAAATTAAAAGACAAATTACATGAAGAAAGAGTAAAATGGCTAGTTACAAAAGAAAAATTGTAATAATTACTTGAACTAACAGCATTTATCATATATAATAAGTGCAATAGATATTTGGAGGAAACCAATGAAAATTTTAAAAAGTGAAAAAGGCTCGATAACACTATTTGTTTTACTAGCAATGCTATTTTTTGTCATGTATTTAGTTGGAATGTATATGCTAAGTGCAAACTCAGAAAGTAGTGTAATAGAGGAGTCAGCTAGAATAAAAGAAATATATGAACAAGGTGTAAATAATATTGATGACGTATATAATACAGAATTACAAAAAAGCTATGAACAATTATCAAAAATTGCTAAATTAGGAGATTATATAAAATATAATACTGGAGTAGAGAGTATAGGAGAAAAAGGGATAGTAACATTTAGAGTGTTGTATAATGATAGTATTAATGGGTTACAAGTAATATCAAATAAAAATATAGAACAAGTAATGTTAGGAGGAGATAATTGGGAAACAGCAAGTACAAGCTATAACAATGCAATATTAACATTAAATAACAATGCAAAAAAATATATTAATCGAATGTATGCAACAGATGCAAGATGTGTAGGAACTAATCCAGTAAATAAGAATGATGAAAGTATAGGATATGTAACTCTTATGTTTAATACAACAATTGAAAGTGCAAATCAAATGAAAATAGATGATGAAAAATATTTACCAGATATAGAAGCAATGAAAAATGCAAATATTCTTATTACAAATGAAGATTATTGGATAGCGGCAAGATATATAAATTCAAATATAGAATATTGTAATTTTGGGGTACATTTTATAAATAAAAATGGTGAAAAGGATATTAATAATTTATGTATTATAGATGCAAACAATAGCACAACAGGGGAGTCAAAAGAATATGGACTTAGAATATGTATTACTTTAAAAGAAAGTGTTAAAGTAATAAAAGGTGATGGGAAAACTCAAACAACTGCTTATGAAATAGATATTTAAAATAAAAAAGCAAAAAAGGTGGTAACAAATGTACTTAAAAAGATTAGAACTACAAGGATTTAAATCCTTTGCAGATAAAACAGTATTAGAATTTAGAGAAGGAATAACATCAGTTATCGGCCCAAATGGATCAGGAAAAAGTAATATTTCAGATTCTATAAGATGGGTACTTGGAGAACAAAGTATGAAATCTTTAAGAGGTACAAAATCTGAAGATATTATATTTGCTGGAACACAAAACAGAAAATCATTAGGTTTTGCAGAAGCCTCAATAGTATTTGATAATACAGATGGAAAACTTCCAATAGAATATAACGAAGTAACAGTCACAAGAAAAATATATAGAAGTGGAGAATCTGGATATTTTATAAATAAAACACCTTGTAGATTAAAAGACGTATTAGAGCTATTTATGGATACTGGAATTGGAAAAGATGGATACAGTATAATAGGACAAGGAAAAATTGATGAAATATTAAGTAACAAATCAGAAGACAGACGTCATATATTTGAAGAAGCGGCAGGAATAGTAAAATATAGAGTAAGAAAACTTGAGTCAGAGAAAAAACTAGAAAACACAAAATTAAACTTACTAAGAATAAATGATATATTATCAGAAATAGAGGGGACAATAGAGCCTCTTAAAATGCAATCCGAAAAAGCAAGAAAATTTTTAGACTTACGTGAAGAATTAAAAGGAATAGAAATAGGATTATTTTTATATAACATAGATACATATAAAGAAAAATTAGAAAAATTAAAAATAGATGAAGATATTTTAATATCAAACAATAATGATGCAGAACAGAAAATGACTAAATTAAACGAATTAAAAGAAAAATTGAAACAAGAAATAAACAATATAACAGAAAAAATAGAGTCCATGCAAAACATGGGTTACGAAAGTAGTAAGCAAATTGAACAAATAAACTCTAATATAAATGTTGCAAACGAAAGAATTTTAAATAATAATGAAAACTATAAAAGATATGAAAAAGAAATAGAAGAAACGAAAACACGTATAAAAGAATTAGAAGAAGAAAAATCTTTAAAAACAGAAAAAAAAGCAAACCTTTTAGGAAATAGAGAAAAATTTCAAAAAGAACTTATCCAAAAAGAAGAAAAACTAAAAGAATTAACAGCTAAGTTATCAACAAAAGAAAAAGAAATAGAAAATAAAAAAGCAAAAATAGAACAAAATGTAGATAAAAAATATGAAATAAATAATGAAATTAATTTGTTAGATGCAAATTACGAAAACTCTGGGAAAAGAGAACAAACATTAACCCAAGAAATACAAGTAACAATTAGTGAATTAGATAGTACTCGTATTACAAAAGAAGACATATCAAAAAACTTTGCAGAAATTGAAAAAAACAGAAATTCTATAAAAAAATCATTAGAAGAAATTGGACAAAAAAGAGATACTGCCACTGAAAAAATAAAAAAATATACTGAAAACATTAACACATATGAAACAGAAGAAAGAATAAAATCATCAAGACTAAAATTTTTACAAGAAACAGAAAAAGAAAAAGAAGGATTTATAAGAAGTGTAAAATCATTACTATTAGACTGTGAAAAAAATAGTACTTTATCAAAAGGAATGAACCGGAGTACTATCCAACCTAATAAAAGTAGATAAAAAATACGAAACAGCAATAGAAATGGCACTTGGAGCCGCACTACAAAACATAGTAACAGATACAGAAGAAGATGCAAAAAAACTAGTAGAGCATTTAAGAAAAAATAACTTAGGAAGAGCAACATTTTTACCAATAACATCTGTAAAAGGAAAAAAACTAGAAAAGTTGAACGATAAAGGGATAGATGGAGTAGTAGGAATTGCAGCAAACCTTATAAAAGTAAATAAAAAATATGAAGAAGTAATATTAAATTTACTTGGTAGAACAGTTATAGTAGAAGATATGGATGTAGCAGTAAAGCTTGCAAAACAAAATAATTATTCATTTAAAATAGTAACTATAAAAGGAGATATAATAAACCCATCTGGAGGAATTACAGGAGGAAGTATAGCTACAAAAACAGTAAACATTCTAGGAAGAGCAAGGGAAATAGAAGACTTAGAAAAAGACTTAAAAAGTATTAAAGAAAAAATTGAAAAAGAAACTAAAGAAAAAGAAGAATACGAAAAAAGTATAGAAGATGTATTAGAAGAAGTAGAAAGCCTAGAAAAAAGCTTGCAAGAAATAGATATAGTATATGCAACAGATAAACAAAAAGTACTTGCAGTAGATGAAAACATAGAAAAACTAAAAGCACGTTTAGAAAAATATAGAAATGAACAAAATGAATTAAAAATAGCTAAAGAAGAAATGCTAAAACAAAAAGAAGAAAAGAAAAAAGAAATAGAAGGCTTACAAACAGAAATAGAAGCACTAAATCAAGAAGTAGAGCAATATGCAGTTCTAAATAAAGATAATCAAAAATACATAGACGATTTAAACTTTGATATTACAAACTTAAAAATATCAGTATCATCATTTGATGAGTCTGAAACTTCAATAGATGAGATGGTAGAAAGAATAAATCAAGACATTGAAAATTGTAATGTGAGTACTAAAAACAAAGAAGAACAAATGATAAAAATAGTAGAAGACAATAAAAATTTAGAAACATCATTAAAAGAATATAAAGAACAAATAGAAGAAGTAAAACTTGAAGTAACAAATAGCAGTAAAAACATAGAGGAATTAAAAAATGAAAGAACCGCAAAAAATGAAGAACAATCAAAAACAGATGAAGAAATACTATCACAATTTAATGTAATAGAAGACTTAAAAGCACAGATAGTAAAAATGGACGTAAAAAAGACAAAGCTAGAAGAAGATATTGAAGAAGTAATAAACAAAATGTGGGAAGAATATGAAATAACACCAAATAATGTAGAGGGTTATGAAAAACCAGTAAATGTAGCAGAAACCACAAAAAAAGTAAACAATTTGCGTAATGGGATAAAAAATTTAGGAAGTATAAATATAGATTCAATAGAAGAATATAAGCAAACAAAAGAAAGATATGACTTTATGTGTGAACAAAGATTAGACTTAGAAGATGGAGCAGCAAAATTAAAAAAAGTAATTAGTGATATGACTGCTACAATGAAAGAACAATTTGAAGTCAAATTCAAAATAATAAACGAAAACTTTGGAGAAGTATTTAGAGAACTATTTGGTGGAGGAAAAGCAGAACTTATTTTAACAGATGTAGATAATATTCTAGAATGTGGAATTGAGATACAGGTACAACCACCAGGAAAGAAACTACAAAATATGAGCCTACTTTCAGGAGGAGAAAAAGCATTTACCGCAATTGCACTATTATTCGCAATACTAAAAATAAATCCAGCACCTTTCTGTGTGCTAGACGAAATAGAAGCAGCACTTGATGATGTAAATGTATATAGATTTGCAGATTACTTAAAAAGATTTTCTAAAGATACACAATTCTTAGTAATTACACATAGAAAAGGAACAATGGAAGCGGCAGATACAGTATATGGAATAACAATGCAAGAAAATGGTATATCTAAGTTATTAAGTATGAAACTGGGAAATTAAGGAAGTAAAATTATGGATTATTTAAAACAAATAAAAAATTATAAACCATATAATGAGCAAGAACAAGCAGATAAAAAGCAAATATTATATTATGCAAGCATATTTAACGATTTAGTAACACGTGAAAATAAAATTGCACACTTTAGTGCATCATCATTTATATTTAATAAAACAAGAGATAAAATATTATTTATATACCATAACATATATAAAGCTTGGACGTGGACTGGAGGACACGCAGATGGGGAAGATAATTTTTTAAATGTTGCACTACGTGAAGCAAAAGAAGAAACAGGTTTAAAAAGTGTTAAGCCAATTATAAACGATATGTTTACGCTTGAAATATTACCAGTATGGGGACATATAAAAAGAGGAAAATATGTAGTAGCACATCAACATATAAATGTGACATACATATTTGAAGCAGATGAAAAAGAAGAATTACACATAAAAGAAGATGAAAACAGTGGGGTAAAATGGATAAAAATAGATGAAATAAAAAAATACTCAGACGAAAAGGATATGTACCCATATTATGATAAAATATTAGACAAAATGAAAAAACTTAGATTATAACAAAAAAGAGAAGAAATTATTTTTAAAAAATTTCTTCTCTTTTTATGTCATATTAAAAAAGTACAAGCATAGAATATAACAAAATGAACAAAGGAGTGTTTAATATGTGGCATACAAAAGAGATTGAAGAAACAAGAAGAAATCTAAGGACAAACTTAGAATTTGGATTAACTGAGGAAGAAGCTAGTATAAGGTTAAAACAAAATGGGTCAAATAAATTACAAGACAAGAAAAAAGAAAACATTATAATCAAATTTATAAAACAATTTAACGACTTTATGATTATTATACTTATAATAGCATCTGGAATTTCAGCAGTAATGGCATATCTAGAAGGGTCAGGAGATTATTTTGATTCAATAATAATAATAGCAATAGTTGTATTTAATGCTATAATGGGACTAGTTCAAGAAGCAAAAGCAGAAAAATCATTAGAAGCATTAAAGAAAATGTCTAGTCCAATAGCAAAAGTAAAAAGAAATGGAAAAATTACTAATATTCCAAGTGAAGAAGTAGTTGTAGGAGATATAATAATATTAGAAGCAGGAAACTATGTACCAGCAGATTGTAGATTAATAAAAACATCAAATTTAAAAATAGAAGAATCAGCCTTAACTGGAGAAACTGTACCAGTATTAAAAGATGCAAATGTCATATTAAAACAAGAAGTAACGCTTGGAGATATGGTAAATATGGTTTATGCTACAACAATTGTAGTAGGAGGACACCGGAGAAGGAATTGTAACAGAAATAGGAATGTCAACAAAAGTGGGTAAAATTGCAAAAATGATTATACAAGATGAAGCTCCAGAAACACCAATACAGAAAAAATTAGGGGAAGTAGGAAAAACATTAGGAATAGCGTGTTTATTAATATGTCTTGCAATATTTGTAATAGGAATATTTAAAAAAATCTCACCTATAGAAATGTTTATGACATCAGTTGGACTTGCAGTAGCAGCAATACCAGAGGGGCTACCAGCAATTGTTACAATTATGCTATCGATAGGAGTAACTAAAATGGCAAGAAAAAACGCAATCATTAGAAAATTGCCAGCAGTAGAAACTCTAGGAAGTAGTAGTGTAATATGTTCAGATAAAACAGGTACATTAACTAAAAATCAAATGAAAGTAGTAGAATTAAGAGATATACACGGTAAAATAGTAATGGAAAAAGAGTACAAATTTATACTAGACCTTGCAAGTATGTGTACAGATAGTTACATAGAAAATAGAAATGGAGAACTAGTAGCCGAGGGAGAGGCAACAGAGATTGCAATTGTAAATGAAGCTCTAAGAATTGGAGAAAATAAAGATGAATTATATAAAGAATATCCAAGAGTTGCAGACATACCATTTGATTCAGAAAGAAAATTGATGACAACAGTACATAAGGTAGGAAATAAATATAGAATAATAACAAAAGGAGCCCCAGACGTATTATTAGATAGATGTATAAACTATTATTATAATGAAGAAAGGACAAAATTAACTGCTAGTATAAAAAACAAGATAAATACCCAAAACTTAAAACTTGCAAATGATGCTCTAAGGGTACTTGCAGTAGCATATAAAGACGTTGATATATTACCTACTAAAATAGATACAAATTCATTAGAACAAGAACTTAATTTTGTGGGATTAATAGGAATGATAGATCCACCAAGAGAAGGTGTAAAAGAAGCGGTAGCAACTTGTAAAAAAGCTGGAATAAAAACCGTTATGATAACTGGAGATCATATAAAAACAGCTACAGCTATAGCTAAAAACTTAGGTATACTAAAGCAAAATGATATAGCAATTACAGGAGCTGAATTAGATAAAATAACAGATGAAGATTTAGAAAAAAATATAATGAGATATTCAGTATTTGCAAGAGTATCGCCAGAACACAAAGTAAGAATTGTAAAAGCATTTAGAAGTACAGGTGCAGTAGTTGCAATGACAGGTGACGGAGTAAATGATGCACCAGCCCTAAAAAATGCAGATATAGGAATAGCTATGGGAAAAAATGGTACAGATGTAGCAAAAAATGCTGCAGATATGATATTAACAGATGATAACTTTGTAACAATAGTAGAAGCTGTAAAACAAGGAAGAAATATTTTTGAAAACATAAGAAAAGCTGTACACTTCTTAATAGCAACTAACATAGGTGAAATTGTAACAATATTTCTAGGGCTTATACTTGGGTTAAAATCGCCATTACTTGCAATACATTTATTATGGATAAATTTAGTTACAGACTCAATACCAGCAATTGCTTTAGGTTTAGAAAAAGCAGATAAAGATATAATGAATAGAAAGCCACGAGAAGCAAAAAAAGGAATATTTGCAGACGGATTATGGGGTAAAATATTTGTTGAAGGAATAATGATAGGAATACTAACACTATTTGCATTTAGTTTGGGCAATAATTTATATGGAATAGATACAGGAAGAACAATGGCATTTTTATCTTTAGGATTACTTGAGTTAGTGCATAGTTTTAATATAAAAAGTGAAGAATCAATATTTAAAGTGGGTTTCTTTGAAAATAAATATTTAGTAGGAGCATTAATTTTAGGAACAATATTGCAAGTAGGTGTAGTATGCATACCAAGTCTTGCTAGTATATTTAATTTAGTACCACTAAATACTATACAGTGGATATATGTAGGATTAATATCAATATTACCTATTATAATAATGGAAATGCAGAAGAAATTTAATGAGATTAAATTTGGCAAAATAGTATATGGATATAAGGAAAGAAGTGATTATTAAAGAAAAACAATTATAAAAAATTAGATAATAAGAAATTACAGTTCAGGCTATAATATTTTTTAGTCCGCTCCCATGAATGTTAGGCTGAATATTAACAAGAAAAAGATTACGAGTTAATGGTTTTTACTTTACTAGCAACAAAAGTAATCTTAAAAATCTGCATTTTTAAGTCGCGTAAGCGACCAAACGGAGCGATAGCGAAGTACGAATTGGAGCACTCTACAAATAAAATGTTATAATTGGAGAGTGCGACACCAAGGCTTATAAAATGTAGATTGGAAAGATACTTTTCGTTGCTAGTATGTTGTTATTCTCTAATAATCGCTTTTTCTTGTCTAATTTTCTATAATCATATTGTAAATTTTACTAAAACATAATAAAATAGAACTAGAAAATGCGAAAAGGGGACTAAGCGATGAAAAAAATACTAAAAAGAACAATATTATTTATTTGTATTTTTATAGGAATACTAATAATATCTAATAATTCAAAGGCAAGTGGAGGATTACGATTAAGAAATCTAAACTATGAGGTAACTCTAAATGCAGATGGAACAGCAGATGTTATTGAGACATGGAAAATTAGAATAGAAGATACTAACACTTTATTTAAAACCTTTGAGGTAGATAGTTCTAAATATAAAGAAATAACAAATGTAAAAGTAGAAGAAATAAAATCAAGTGAGAATGTTAATTTTACTAAAATTAACCAATATAAATATCATGTAGATAAAAACTGCTATTATGCGTTAATGTATAAAGGAAAATTTGAAATAGCTTGGGGAGCACATACAAAGAGTACTACTAGAACCTATAAAATTAGTTATAAGATTATAGATGTTATAAAAAATTATAATGATTGCTCAGAATTTTATTGGCAATTTATAAGTAGAGAATCTGAAATTCCAGCAGATTATATAGAAGGAACAATAAAATTACCAACTCCAGTGGAAAATTTAGAAGATTTAAGAGTATGGGCACATGGACCATTAAATGGAAATATAAAAAAAGTATCAAATGATACAGTAAGATTTACAGTAGAAGACTTTGCACAAAATACTATGCTAGAAGCAAGAATAGTAACACCAGTTACAATATTTAGCCAGAATTTAAACACAGCAAACCAAAACAAATTAAGTAATATATTAAATGAGGAACAAACTTGGGCAGATGAGACAAACAGAAAAAGAGAAGAAATAGCAAAGCAAATTGAAACTAGAAAAAGAATGTTAATAACAGGAGCCATAATTACAAATACTTTAGGATTTATATTAGCTATAATAGTAATTAGAAAAATTATAAAATATCATAAAGAATTAAAAAATACGCCTATAATAAAAGCAAATCAAAAATTTGAATACTATAGGGATATAGAAAATAAAAATCAAACACCAGCAGAAGCAGGCTTCCTACATTATTTTAAATCCACAAGTTTGCAATTCAATATGACTAAAATAGTATCAGCTACAATGTTAGATTTATGTATGAAAAAATATATTAGTTTTGAACAAATACCAGATAGAAAAGATCAGATAAAAGTAAATTTAATAAGTAAAAATAAAGAAGAATTAAAACAAGATGAAAAATTAATATATGAATTATTTGAAAAAGTACCAAAAAATAATAGTAATTCATTTACAATGAAAGAATTCGAGAAATATGCAAGCAGTCATTCTTCAAAAATTCTAAGTACATTTACAAAAATAGAGGAAATAGTTAAAAAATCTCAAGAACAAGAAGGAAACTATAGCAAAGAATTAATAACAAAATCGCAAAATTGGTCTGTAAAAGGAGTAGGGTATATATTTTTAACAATAATAAGTATAATTGCAATGTGGTTACTTGTAATACCATCAGCCATGGCATCAATATATTGTTTTAGAATATCAGGAAGATATAATACTTTAACCAAAAAAGGAATGAATGAAAAAGAAAAATTAAAGGGATTAAAAAAATATATGGAGGATTTTTCTATGATGAAAGAAAAATCTGTACCAGAATTAATACTTTGGGAAAAATATTTAGTATATGCAACAGTATTTGGAATAGCAGATAAAGTATTAAAACAGTTAAAAGTAGTATACTCAGAAATGTTAGATGAATCATATCTATTGTCAAATGGATATACATATCTTTATTTAATAAATTCACCAAGATTTAGCACATCATTTATAAACACATTAAATAATTCAGTTAGAAATTCATATTATAGTAGTACAAACTATTCTTCAGGAACAGGTGGAGGTGGAGGCTTTTCATCTGGTGGAGGTTTCGGTGGAGGAGGCCGGTCGGAATGGGTGGAAGATAAAATTGACCAAATTAACTATAATCTTTCGAAAAAAATTAGCTCAAATGTAATAAAGAAGGCGTATGCCTTCTTTTTCTTATTGAATTGAAAAAATTGAAGATTTTCCATATTAAGTAAAAAACTTATATTCTACTAAAAACCTAAGAATTTTTTTGCAGGCGAACAACGATGGGGACTTTCAATAACCATAAACTTTTGTAAGTTATAAAAAGTTCATGGTTATTCTATTAATACATAAATTGTCCATCCGTAAGGTTTAGCAGGAATAAATTATATATTTAAATGGAAAAAAGAAATATGTCATAAATTTTACAAAAAAGTAAACAAAATGAAAAACATAACCATAAGATGTCTAAAAATGTACTTCCGTAAAGTAATATTATAATTTATAAAAATAATGGAAAAATTAACTATTTACTTAGAAATTAACTTTTTCTATAATATAATTAATAAACTATTATATTGTGAGAAAGGGAAATCACTATGGAACAAAATACGCTAAAGAAAAAATTTGTAATAATATTTTTAATAATTGCAATATTAGCACCATATGTGCCAGTGTTTACTACAGAGGTAGAAGCAGTAACGCCAGGCTATCATATGATATATCACAATAATTATAACTGGACTAATTGGGGAGTTTTATCAGAGTTAGATAATTGTAATAATTATGAATTTAGTGCAAAAAGTAAAATATGTTATCATTATTTAAAAAATCGTGTAATAACAATTGATTTACATCATAATGGTTCTTATACTGTACCAACTACAGATGGTGGAACATGGAGAATAGAATCTGAAATATTATATGCTTTTAATGTCAATGATAAAATAGAATTTTCCACAAATAAAAATTATGCTACAAATAGAGTAGGAAAATATCCAATGGATTTAAGAATATATTATTTTTCAAGTTCTTGTGAAAGTTGTGAATCTGAAATTAATGGAAAATATATAAAAGGACTTGCATTTTGGCATTGGTTAGATAATGGTGGAGAAAGTGGTGGTTATGGACCATATATAGAATATAAGTCTCCACAATTAGGAGGTACAAGTTATAGGACACTAGATGATCCAGAAAGATTTTATTATTTTGTTGGGTATGATTTATTAGCAGGAGAAAGAAAAAATTCAAGAGGAGAGTATCCTACTTTTGATTGTGCTATAAATGGATTAACTAGTATGGGGGTAAATGGAAATGATGGTGATGGAAATATAATATGGTTGCCAAATGCAGTTGATGGATTTGTATGGGATGAACACACACATACAGTATATCAATATAGATGTAGAGGGCATGAAGAACCAAATACATATACAGTTACATATGATGCAGCAGGAGGAAGTGGAAGTACATCCAATACTTATCATACATATGATGTAAATGGAAGTTTAGCATTAAATGGTTTTTCAAGAACAGGATATACATTTGGAGGATGGACAGATGGGACAAATACTTATAGTGCTGGACAAACAGTAAGAAATTTAACAACCACAAATGGAGGAGTAGTTAAATTAAAAGCAGTATGGAATCCAATAAATTACAACCTAAACGTAAACCCAAATGGTGGAATATGGAATGGTAGCACATCTGCCCAAAACTTCACAATAGCATATGAAGCAACAAAGGAAATCTCAAACCCAATTAGATATGGATATAGATTTGATGGTTGGAGTCTAGTAGGAACAGCAAGCACATTAAATGGAACAACATTTAGAATGGGATATGAAAATGCAACTTTAACAGCTGGATGGACACTATATACACATAATATAACAGGAATAGTAACTTGGAACGACCAAAACAATAAATATTTATCAAGACCAAGAAACGTAATTATAACACCATCAAGAATACCACAAACAGGTGGGGTAACACCTGTACCATCACCAATACAAGTAGAAGGAAATGCAACATATGTATTTAACAATGTACAAACATATGATACAACGACAAACACCCCATACACATACGAAGTAAGTCAAAACTATGTGCCAGGATACAAAACAACAGTAAATGGATTTAACATAACAAATACCCTAATACTACCAACATATACATCAAACATAACATATAAAGCAATAGACACATACCAAAATCAATACCTAAAAAATGGAAAAGTAAAAATTAACGCAAATGTAGTAGGAACACAAAATAATACATACCCAAAGTTAGGCCTAAATAACGGTATCGTAACATTTACAATAGACAACGATATAATTTTAGACCAAAGCACATTAAAAATATACCACTACACAGACAAAAACAATAATGCAACCAAAAGAGAAATAAAAAACTACACACTAAACGGAAATACATTAACAATAGACTTTGGAGAAAATAAAAACTCAACAACAAAAGACAAACTAGAAATAGAAGTATATGGAACCCTAAACAACATAAAAGAATTCTCATCTAGCATTAGACTAAATGGAAACCTAACAGATTGGAACGGAACTCATACAAGCATAAACTTAGGAACAATAACACAAAAAACAGCAAAAATAAGAGCAGAACACCAAATGCCAAAAGCAAAAATTAGTATAACAAAACACGACAGTATAACAGAAAGAAACCTAACAGACGCAACATTCACCCTATACGAATGGAATGGAACAGACTATATGCAAAAAGAAACAATACAAGACACAAACAACGATGGAATATATGAAAGCAACTACTATGAATGGAACAAAACAACAGAAGGAAAATACAAAATAGTAGAAACAGGCATACCAGAAAACCATAAAGACCTAAACTTCAGTATGGAATTCACAATAAACCAACTAAAAACTACAAACTATACCATAACACCAGACTACAACAACATAGAATACGAAATAACTTACGGAAAAGGGAATCCAGACGACTTCGATAGAACAAACGGAATAGTAGAAAATGAACCATTCAAAATAAAAGCAAGTATAGACCTACTAGATAGCCAAAACCTAAAACAAATACAAAATGAAGCAACATTCAAAATATATGAATGGGACAAAGAAGCAAGCCAGTACAAAATCTACACAAGCTATTTAACTGGAAACGAAGTAAAAATAAAAAGAAAAGAAGATAAAACATATATAACAGAAGAATGGCTATACTACACCCCTAATAATGAGGGAAAATATAGAATAGTAGAAGAAACAGCCCCAACAGGCTACTACGGAGACTATATAGACGAAAACGGACAAACAAAAAGAACATATGACCTAAACATATTAGAAATAGTAGGAGAAAATAAAGAACAAAACGAAACAATAATAGCCCTATCAAATAAAGAAGGAAAATTCGTAAACCAAAGAACAAAAGCAAAAATAAACCTAACCAAAATAGACACACAAACAAAAGGAGAAGCCCAAGGAGATGCAACATTACAAGGGGCAGTTTATGAATTATATGCTAGTGAAAATATACACCACGCAGACGGTTTAACAACATTATATGAAAACGAAACAGCCCTACTATACAAAAAAGACCAACTAGTACAAACAGTAGAAACAAACAACCAAGGAAAACTAATATTTGAAAACCTAGAATGTGGAAAATACTACATAAAAGAAAAAACACCAAGTGAGGGATACTTACTAGATGAAAACACATATGAAATAGACCTAACATACCAAAACCAAACAAACAGAATAATAGAAAAAAACCAAACATCAGAAGAAAAAGTAAAAAAACAAGCATTCCAAATATACAAAATAAAACAAACAGACAGAACAGAATACGAAGGACTACAAGACGCAGGATTCACAATATATAGAATAAACAACCTAAGCATAGTAAAAGACGGAAAAATAACCAAAAACAGTGATGGAACATACACCCTAAACGATAATAACGCTAAAAACGACCCAGCACTTACAAAACTAGCAAACAAAAACGGAACATACAAAATACAAGACCTAGTAGACTACTATTACAAAATAACATACACAGAAGAAGAAATGGAAAAACTACCACAAGACAGTAAAAGCTATCACCCATACAACATGGTAGGAGAAGAAAAAGTAAAAAATTACGCTACGAGTAATCAAGGAATATATATAGAAGAACTAAAATCAAATGGAGATGGATACATAAGAAGCCCAGAACTAGCATATGGAGAATACATAGTAATAGAAACAACAGTACCAAAAAATCTAGAAACAGCAAAACCATTTCTTATAAACATAGAAAACGACTCTAGGAACGTACAAAAACTAAAATTTATCCAAGACGCAAACTTCGAAACAAAAATAAAAATATATAAAGAAGATGCAACCACAGGAAAAACCATACTAAAAGCAGGAACAAAATACGTAATAAGAAATGCTGATGGAGACCTAATGACCGTAAAATCATGGGACGCAACCAATGGATACGTAGAATATGGAACAAAAGAACACCCATTCGAAACAGGAAATAATGGCTACCTAGTAACCCCAATGAGCCTACCAGTAGGAACATACACCCTAGAAGAAATAGAAGCACCAAATGGATATATACTACAAGGACACGAAGGAACATCACAAAATGGGGAAACAGTATTAAACCCAAGTAGCAAAATAACATTCGAAATATCAACAAATGCAATATACTATACAGACGACTTCCTAGACACAAGCATAATAGTAATAAAACAACAAAACCAAGCACAGTATGGAAGCCTAAAACTAACAACAAGTGGAGAATATGTAAATGGAGCTACAAAAAACGAGCAAGGAAACTACACATTCACATATGAAACAAGACCAGTAGAAGGAGCAACATATGAAATAAGAGCAAAAGAAAACATAATAACACAAGACGGACATAGTACAGTAATATATCAAAAAGACCAAATAATAACAACAGTAACAACAAACAGCAACGGAATAGCATATGTAGATAACCTTTTACAAGGAAAATACTATATAAAACAAACAGTAGCAGGAAACGGATTTAGCCTAAACCAAGAACAAAAAGAAATAGAAATAAGATACGGAACAAACAACCAAGACCTACAAGAAGGAACAAAACAGTGGAAAGAAGAAGCACAAGAAACACCAGTAATATACATAGAAGAAAACTATCAAAACCAAAAACAAAACCTACAAATAGAGGTAGAAAAAATAGACCAAGAAACAAGACAAAACTTACAAGGAGCAGAAATAGGACTATATGTAGCAAGAGATATAAAAAATCAAACAACAAACGAAACAATAGTAGAAAAAGACACATTAATAGAAAAAGGAATAACAAATGAAGAAGGAAAAATAACATACACAAGCAACCTACCACTAGGAAACTACTATGTAAAAGAAATAAAAGCACCAGTAGGATACGTATACAATGGAGAAACAAAACAAATAGACGGAACATACGACACATCACAAACTGAGATAAAACAAATAACAAGCCAAATAGAAAACAACAAAACAAGCATAAACATACAAAAAACCACAAAAGACAACAAAAAATTATCAGGAGCGACACTAGAACTAAGAGACGCTAAAAACCAAACAATAGACAGCTGGACAACAGAGGAACAAGCCAAAAACATAAAAACACTAAAAACAAACGAACAATACAAAATAGTAGAAACCGAACCAGCAAAAGGATACGTAACAGCAAAAGAAATAGCATTTAGAATAACAGACCAAGGAACAATACAAACACAAGCACAAGTAGCAGAAGAAAACACAATAATAATGAAAGACGAAACAACAAAAATACTAGTAGAACTACAAGACGCAAAAACAAAAGAACAAGTAGAAGGAGCAATACTAAAAATAGTAAACCAAGAAGGAAAAGAAGTAGCAAAATTCGAAACAAAAGACATAGCAGAACAAATAGAAAAACTACCAATAGGAAACTACACAATAATAGAAGAAAAAGAACCACAAGGACAAGGATATGTAACAATAAACCCAGTAGAATTCGAAATAAGAGACACAGAAGAAATACAAAGAATAATACTAACCCAAGAACACACAAAACTAGAAATAAAACTACAAGACATAGAAACAAAAGAACCAGTAGTAAGAGCAACATTACAGCTAATAAAGAAAAACGAAGAAACAAACGAAGAAGAAATACTAGAAGAATGGGTAAGCATGATAGAACCAAAACAAATAGAAAAACAACCAGTAGGAAAATACTATATAAGAGAAATAAAAACCCCATTAGATAGAGGATATGCCACAATAAAAGACCAAGAAATAGAAATAAAAAACACACTACAAACCCAAAAAGTAGAACTAAACCAAGACTACACAAAAATAGCAGTAAAACTAGTAGATAGAGACAAAAAAGAACAAATAGCAGGAGCAATTTTGCAACTAGTAAAAAAAGACACGAAAGAAATAATAAGAGAATGGGAAACAACAAAAGAAAGCTATAAAACAACAAGAATACCAGTAGGAAACTACAAAATAGTAAACAAAAAAGCAAACATAGAACTAGGACAAGTAACAGTACCAGACAAAGAAATAGAAATACAAGACACAGAAAAAGAACAAGAATACATACTAGAACAAGACTACACAAAACTAGAAATAGAACTAATAGACAAAGAAACACATGAACTAGTAGAAGGAATAAAACTAGAAATCTACAAAGTAGAAGAAAAAGAAGTAAAAGACGAGAAAGGAAACGTAGTAACAGATGAACAAGGAAACACAGTAAAAGAAAAACAAAAAGGAGAAAAAGTAAGAGAAATTATAACAGGAGGAGACAACTACTTCACAGAAAAACTAGGAATAGGAGAATACATCATACATGAAGAAAAAGGACAAGAAAACATACAAAACAAAGGATATGCAACCCTAGAAGACACATACTTTAGAATAGAAGACACAGCCGAAGCAAAAAAAGTAACACTAGAACAAGACCATACAAAACTAGAAGTAGAAGTACAAGACAAAGAAACAAGTAAAAAAGTAGCAGGAATAAACATAGAAATATACAAAGTAGAAGAAAAAGAAGTAAAAGATGAGAAAGGAAATGTAGTAAAAGACGAGCAAGGAAAAATAGTAACAGAGTACCAAAAAGGAGAACTAGTACGAGAATTCCAAACAGGAAATGAAAACTATAGTACAAAAAAACTACCAGTAGGAAAATACTTAATACACGAAAAAGAAGGACAAAGTGAAAACTTACAAGACAAAGGATATGCGACATTAGAAGACACATACTTCGAAATAAAAGACTTAATAGAGATACAAAAAATAACATTAAAACAAGACTTCACAAAACTAGAAATAGAATTACAAGACAAAGACACAAAAGAAAAAATACAAGGAATAAAACTAGAAATCTACAAAGTAGAAGAAAAAGAAAAACAAGACGAACAAGGAAACATAACAAAAGAAAAAATAAAAGGAGAACTAATACGAGAATTCGAAACAAAAGAAGAAAACTATGTAACAGTAAGAATACCAATAGGAGAATACATAATACATGAAGTAGAAGGGCAAGAAAACTTACAAAACAAAGGATATGTAACAAACGAAGACATCTACATCAAAGTAGAAGACAAAGTAGAAGACCAAAAAATAATAGTAGAACAAGAGAATACAAAACTAGAAATAGAACTAGTAGACAAAGAAACAAAAGAAAAAATAGAAGAATCAACCCTACAAATAATAAAAGTAGAAGAAGAAGTAGAAGCAGAAGAAGCAAAAACAAAAGAAGAAATAGTAAAAGAAATAAAAACAGGAAAAGAAAACGAAATAGTAGAAAAACTACCAGTAGGAAAATATATCCTAAGACAAAAGAAAGACAATATACTAGAACAAGGATATGTAAGAATAAAAGACAGGAGCTTCAAAATAATAGACACAGTAAAAACGCAAAAACTAATACAAGAACAAGACTATACAAAAATAGAAATAAGCGTAATAGACAAAGACACAAAAGAATTAGTACTAGGAGCGAAAGTAAGCATAAAAGACAAAGATGGAAAAGAAATAGGAGAAGAGTGGTTAAGTACAAAAGAAGCAAAAAGAATAGAAAGAATAGCAGTAGGAGAAAACTACATAGAAGAAAAAGAAGCACCAACCCTAAGAGGATATGTAAAAGAAGAAAAAGTAGGAATAAAAGTAGAAGAAACAAGTGAAGTACAAAAATACGAACTAGAACAAGACCACACAAAACTAAGCATAAAACTAGTAGACAAAGAAAGTTTAGAAGAAATAAAAGAAGCAAAACTAGAAATAAAAGACGAAAAAGGAAACAAAGTAGGAGAAATCGAAATAAAAGAAGAAGAAAAGCAAGAAGAAAAAGTAGACACAAAAAAAGAAGAAACAAAAGAAGAAAATAATAACAACAAAGAAGAAAACATACAAGGAGAAAGTATTAAAAATCAACAACAAGAAGAAAGCAAACAAGAAGAAACAAAAGAAAGAAAAGTACTAGAAAGATTGCCAGTAGGAAAATACGTAGTAGAAAGTACAAGTATACAATATGGATACAAAGGAGTAAAAGCAAAAATAGAAGTAAAAGACAAAAAAGAAATCCAAATAGTAGAACTAGAAGTAGAAAGAGAACCATTTGATATACAAGTAGAAGAATGGATAGAGAGTATAGAAAGAAATGGCAAAGAAGAGTACAAAAACAAAAAAGAAGAACAAACAGTAAGAAAGCTAGACGTAAAAGACAAAAAAATCCCAACAGAAGACATAAGAATAACATACAAAATAAGAGTAAAAAACATAGGAAAAATAAGAGGGCAAGTAGGAAAAATAGAAGTAACAATACCACCAGGAATGGAATATATAAAAGAAGCAAACAAAGGATACTGGAAAGAAGAAGGCGGAAAAGTAATAACAGAAGGGTTAGCAGGAAGAGAGCTAAAAGCAGGAGCAAAAGCAGAGCTAGAAATAGTATTTAAGTGGAAAAATGGACTAGAAAACTTTGGAAGCAAAAGAAGCAAAGTAGAAATAAAAGAAGTAACAAGTGACATAGGATTTAAAGAAGCAAACGAAGAAAATAACATTGCAGAAACAAGTGATGTAATAATAGGAGTATCAACAGGAGAAATGAACATACTATGGGCGTGTTGGGGACTATTAATAATGTTAATAGTAATAGAAATATATGTAACAAAGAAACTACATATAAAGAAAATCAAACTAAAAGACAGAACATTAAAATATAGGAAGAAAAAATAGTTTGTTATAAAATCACATCTCTAAATTAGAGGTGTGATTTTTATATAAGGTTAGAGTTTAGCCTATATCTTTTTATTACCGTTCCATCTTGCTGGATGTAGGGCATTTTTATTTTTCTTTCTAGGTTCGAAAAATAAAAAGCACTACATCCACGTGGAACTAGTTAAATACTAATTTAAAGCTGAACAATAACACATCTCTAAATTAGAGATGTGATTTTTTACTTGAATTTTCAGTATACATTTATAGAAACTTCTAAATATAAAAAACAATATAACCATTTTTCTAAACCACGAATATACTATTTGTTAGATAGGTGTAAAAGGAGGAAAAAATGGAAGATATATTAAAAATTAAAAATGTAACAAAAAAATATCAGGCGAAAAATGGAGAACTAGAAGCAATTAAAAATGCTACTTTTTCTGTAAAAAATGGAGAATTTATTAGTATTATAGGACCAAGTGGATGTGGAAAATCAACACTTTTATCAATTATAGCAGGTCTTGAAGAAAAAACTTCAGGCTATGTAGAGATACAAGGAGAAGAAATTAATGGAATAACTGATAAAATAGGATATATGCTTCAAAAAGATAGTCTACTAGAATGGAGAACAATATATAACAATGTCCTATTTGGATTAGAAATTATGGGAAATAAAAATGAAGAAAGTAAAGCCTATGTCGATTTGTTACTAAAGAAATATCATTTATATGAGTTTAAAGATAAACTACCTTCGCAACTATCCGGAGGAATGAGACAAAGAGTTGCTCTCATTAGAACATTAGCAGTAAAGCCTAAAATATTATTACTAGATGAAGCATTTTCTGCACTTGATTATCAAACAAGATTAATGGTAACAAAAGACGTATATAAAATTTTAAAAAGCGAAAAAATGACAATGATAATGGTTACTCATGATATATCAGAATCAATTAGTATGTCAGATAGAGTAATAGTATTAAGTAATAGACCAACAGAGGTAAAAAATATATACGATATTAATTTTGAAATGGAGAACCGAGATCCATTAAACTGTAGAAAAAGCCCTAAATTTAGTGAATATTTTGACTGCTTATGGAAGGAGCTTGATGTACATGGATAAAAAAGCCATATCGAAAGATAGGAAAATATACTTAAGAAAACAAAAATTAAATAAGATAGCAATATTTACAGTACAAATAGTAATAGTAGTAGGATTTATTATAGTATGGGAAATTCTAGCGAATGTTGGTATAATTGATAGTTTTATTGCCAGTCAACCATCACGTATTGTAAAAACATTTTTAAATTTATCTCGGTAACAATTTAATAGAACATTTAGGAGTTACATGTTTTGAAACAATGGTAGGATTTGTAAGTGGAGCAATACTTGGGGTATTAATAGCTATTATTCTATGGTGGTCTAAATTCTTATCTAAAGTGGCAGATCCTTTTTTAGTTATATTAAATAGTTTACCTAAAATTGCCCTAGGACCTGTAATTATAATATGGGTAGGAGCACGGAATGGGAGCTATAATTACAATGGCACTGGCAATATCATTAATAGTTACAGTACTTGAAATATTAAATGGATTTATGAATACAGATAGTGAATTAATAAAAATGGCAAAAACTTTTAATGCAAATAAATTTCAAATACTAACCAAAATTGTAATTCCTGCAAATATTTCTACTTTCATAAATTCTCTAAAAGTAAATATTGGTTTAACACTTGTTGGAGTTATAACAGGAGAATTTTTAGTATCTAAAGCAGGGCTTGGATATTTAATAGTGTATGGTGGGCAAGTGTTTCAGCTTGACCTTGTTATGACTAGTGTAATAATACTTGCAATAGTTGCTTGGATTATGTACCAAGGAGTTACTATATTAGGAAAAATAGTTATGAAAGCACAAAGATAATTGATTTTGAGGTTTGAGGTTGGAAGTTGGAGGTTGGAGGCTCAAGGTTTGAAGTTAAATGTTAGAAAATATCTAATATATATTGTATACTAGATATGTAATTCCAACTTCTAATTTCTAATTTCCAACAGCTAACTTCTAACCTCTAAGAAAAAAAGGAGGAAACATATTATGAAAAAAATTATAATAACAGCAATAATATGTGTTATTGTTGTTATAGTGGCTGTTACAACAGCTGTTATACAAAATAGACAAAGTGATACTACTCTAAAGAAAATAAGTGTAAATGAAGTTACTCGTTCAGTTTTCTACGCACCACAATATGTAGCAATTGCTAAAGGTTTCTTTGCAGAAGAAGGATTAGAAATTGAATTAACAACTGGGCAAGGAGCAGATAAAGTTATGACCGCAGTACTTGCAGGGCAAAGTGACATAGGATTTGCAGGTCCAGAGGCATCTATTTATGTATATAACGAGGGTAAAGAAGACTATTCACAAGTATTTGCACAGCTTACTAAAAAAGATGGATCATTTTTAGTAAGTAAAACTGATACTGACGATTTTAAATGGACAGATTTAAAAGGTAAAACTGTAATTCCAGGAAGAAAAGGTGGAGTACCATACATGACCTTAGAATATGTACTTAAGAAAAATGGATTAAACCCAAAAACAGATTTAATATTAGATGATAGTATTAAATTCGACTTAATGGCAGGAGCGTTTACAGGAGGAACAGCAGATTATGTAACATTATTTGAGCCAACTGCAAGTATGACTGAAAATGCAGGAAAAGGATATGTAGTAGCATCAGTAGGAGAAGCAGCTGGTGAAATTCCATATACAGCATATTTTGCAAAGAAAAGTTATATAGAAGAAAATAGTGAAACTATTGCAAAATTTACAAATGCAATATATAAAGGGCAAGTATGGGTAAAAGAACATTCTAGTCGTGAAATTGCGGAAGAAATTAAAGACTTTTTCCCAGATACAGATGTAGAATTATTAGCAAATGTATTACAAAATTATATAGATATAGATGCTTGGAATGAAAATCCTATTTTAAAAGAAGAATCATATAATTTATTACAAACAGTAATGGAAGAAGCAGGAGAGCTAAAAACTAGAGCTCCATATGAAAAAGTGGTAAATAATTCTTATGCAGAAGAGGCTATGAATACTAAATAAGTGCTATGAAATAAACAATTCATCATTTTATAAAAATAACTATAGTTATGAAAAAGTAACATAAAAATATAGAAAAAATCTCCTATATATGATAAAATAACATAAATCATATATAGGAGGAATTTTATGAAACTATTATTAACAAGACATGGACAAACAGACTGGAATGTAGTAGGAAAAGTACAAGGAATAACAGATATAGAATTAAACGAAACAGGAAAAAAACAAGCAGAGGAAACAGGAAAAAAACTATTAAATTATGATATAGATGTAATAATAGCATCACCATTAAAAAGAGCAAAAAAGACAGCAGAGATAATAAGAGGGAATAGAAATATTGAAATTTTATTAGATGATGGGCTAAAAGAAAGAGCTTTTGGCGAATTTGAAGGAAAAACAAGAGAAGAATTTGATACTGATGAAATATGGAATTATAAATTAAATAAACACTATGAAAATGCTGAAAGTATAGGAGAATTATTTGAAAGAGTACAAGGATTTTTAAATAAAATACAAGAAAAATATAAAGATAAGACAGTACTATTAGTTACACATGGTGGAGTAACAGTCCCAATTCGTGCAACTTTAGAAAGAATTCCAGAAGGAATGGAAGTGCTAAAAGGTTTAGGAATAGATAACTGCGAAATAAAAGAATACGATTTATAAAAAATAATCCTATTATCTTAATAAATATAGCAAATTTTGCATATAATAAAAAAGATAATAGGAGGTTTTTTATGATTAAAATGATAGAATTGCCATATACTTTAAACGCATTAGAGCCATATTATAGTAAAGAAACATTAGATATTCATTATAATGTGTTATATAAAGGATATGTTGATAACACTAATAAAACAGAAGAAAAATTAGCTAGTGCAAGATTTGAAAATAATTTTGAAAGTATAAAATGTTTAGAAAGAGATTTAAGTTTTTTTGGATCTGGAGCAATATTACATGAATTATTTTTTGAAAATATGGGGATTCCAATTCCTACAACACCAAGCAATAAATTAATAGAACAAATTACAAAAGACTTTGGAAGTTTTGATAAATTTAAAAATCAATTTATAGAAGCAGCAAAAACAGTAGAAGCGTCACGGTTGGTGTTTGCTAGTATGGGTTCCAAGATTTAAAAAATTAGAAGTACTACAATGTGAAAAACATCAAAATTTAACCTTATGGGGTTGTATCCCAATATTTGTACTTGATATGTGGGAACATTCATATTTTTTACAATACAAAGCAAACAGAGCAGAATACATTAAAGCATTTGAAAATATAATAAACTGGAATATAATAAATAAAAGATTTGAAAAAATCACTCTAGAATAATCTAGGGTGATTTAAATTAATTTGTTCAAATCTTCTTCGTTTATTTCATCTAATCCTTCAACAGCTACAAGATTATTATTAAGTAGATTTCTAATCTCATCTTTACAAAGTAGTTTATCATAAGAATAAGCACCATTTACCCAATCTCTTCTTGCAGCATAAATCTTTTCTAAATTTTCTGCACTTCTTATATCACATTTATATAAATTATTTTCATATAGTTTTGCTTCTCTCATAAATTTGTTACCCCCAAAACAGTTATAATAAAATAAAAAAACATTGTCAAGAGAAAATTTAAAATGTAATAAAAAAGTAAAAAAAGTAAAATTATTATGCTATAATTATATATATTACTTTAGGGAGGAAACAAAAATGAAAATAAATGTAGTGTTAGTAGAACCTGAAATACCACAAAACACAGGAAATATTGCAAGAACTTGTGCAGCAATTGGTGGAGTATTACATCTTGTACATCCACTTGGGTTTAATATAGATGAAAAGCATTTAAAAAGAGCAGGGCTTGATTATTGGAATAAATTAGAAATAGAAGAACATGATTCATTTAAAAAATTTTTAACAAAATATCCAGTAGAAGAAAATAATATGTTTTTTGTAACCACCAAAGGAAAACAAGTATATTCTGCTGATAATTTTTCAGGATTAGATGAAGTATTTGTTTTATTTGGAAAAGAAACAAAAGGGTTACCAGAGGATATTTTACAAAAATACTTGGATAGAACAATAAGAATACCAATGAAGGAACATTTACGTTCATTAAATTTATCAAATTCAGTAGCAATTGTAGTATATGAAATATTAAGACAAAAGAATTTTGAAGGATTAGAAGAAATAAGTAGATATTTCGATTAAATTTTATAATAATTTGAAATTAACAAGATATATATGTTTTAAAATTAATATTTCAATCCTTGGTGTCGCAATCTCCAATTTAAAAGAATGGAAGATTGCTCCAATTCGCACTTCGCTAACGCTCCGTTTGGTCGCTTACGCGGATTTTATATTAATTTTAAAACATATATATCTTGTTTTTAATAATATTGCTAATTAAAAATCAACAAAAACAAAGAAAATGAGAGAAAAATCAAGAATATATTAACAAAAATTCAAATAATTACCAATATTAAAAGGAAAAATTTTAAAAAATAGGACAAACTAAGTATACATAATTTGAAAAAGTACAAAATATAGTGTATAATAAAGAATAGTTATATAAATATAAAAAAAGGAGAGTGAAGTTATATTTTAAGCAAAAAAATAATATATTATACAAAAGAAATTATAAAGCTTACAAATATAATAGCCATTGGAATATTTATAGTAATTGGAATAATGTTCATAAAATTTAAACCAGCATATTCAGTATATATAGATGAACAAGAAATAGGATGTGTGCAAAATAAACAAGAATTTGAAAAATTTATGAAAGAAAATCTTTATAATAACAAAGAAGAAAATATAGCTTTTTCAGATATAAATTTTAATATAAAATATGCATACAAATTAATTGATAAAGGCGTAGAAACAACTGAAAGTGAAACATTTCTTGCAGTAAAAGAAAAAGCAGATATAACATATTTTGAATATGCAGTAAACGTAAATGGTACACAAAGAAAATATTTAAAAACAGAAGAACAAGCAATACAAGTTTTAGAAGAATTAAAGAAAGAACTAGGCGAAAAAGCAGATATTAGTATAAGTACAATATATACAAAAAATTTGCAAATTGAAAACGAAGTAGAAGTAGCTTCTATAAAAAATCAAATAACTAATGAAATAGAAAAAGAAAAAAAGAAAGAAGAATCAACAATAAATGGCATTTATCTTGAAACAATACCTGTTTTAGGAACTATTACATCAAGATATGGTGCAAAAGAATCTATAAGAGATCATACACATCAAGGATTGGATATAGGCGCGAAAACAGGAACACCTATTAAAGCTGTGGCTGCTGGAAAAGTAATACATTCAGGGGAAAAAGGTGGATATGGAAACTTAATTATAATAGATCATGGAAATGGGATAACAACATATTATGGACATTGTAGTAAACTTATTAAAAATGTAGGAGAAAAAGTGAATTCTGGAGATATAATTGCAGCAGTAGGTAGTACAGGAAATTCAACAGGCCCACATTTACATTTTGAAATAAGAAAAAATGGAACATATGTGAATCCAACAAATTATATATATAAATAAAAAGCTGTTAAATTTATTTAACAGCTTTTTTATTTATTTAGAAAAGTACTCTATTTTAAATTGAATGTAGAAGCGAGTGATTTTTTGCTCGTGAGGTAATAGATACTTTTTAAACTGCATCAAAGCTATATTATTAAAATAGTTTAAAATTTCACTATTATAGTTGAAACTTATAATTATATGAATGTATAAAAAATCCATAATTTAGCAATACTATAAATATAGAAAATACAAAGAAAGAGAGAGTTAAGTTATGGAAGAATATAAACTTATAGATAAATTATTTGAACTTAGAGAAGAAGATGGTATTAAAGATATACAAAAAGATATGTCTTTCTTAAGAAATAGAATAAAAGGAATAAAAAGAGAAGAAATAGAAAATTTAATTTGTAATGTACCACACGAAAACAAAGAGAAACTATTTAATAAAATAGATAATTTAATAGCAGATTATAATATAATGCTTGCATACTATAATAAAAAATACTATAAACAGGGTTTTGAAGATGCACTTGAAATAGAAAGAAAATGTAAATAATAAAAAAGCAAATATTTTTCGATAAAATATTTGCTTTTTTATTTATATATGATAATATAGAATTTAGGAAAAAATTAAAGGAGGTTATCATGAAAGGCTATTTAGTTTTAGAAAATGGTAGCGTTTTTAGTGGAGAGAGGATAGGAGCAAATGTTAATACTATTTGTGAAGTAGTATTTAATACTTCAATGACAGGATATTTAGAAATATTTACAGACCCATCATATGCAGGACAAGGAGTTGTAATGACATATCCACTAATAGGAAATTATGGACTAACAAAAGAAGATCAGGAATCAAAAAAACCTTGGGTTGAAGCAGTATTTGTTCATGAAATTGCAGAAATGGAAAGCAATTTTAGAAGCAAAATGCACATTTTAAAATTTTTAGAAGAAAATGGTATTCCAGGTTTACAAGGAGTTAATACAAGAAGTCTTACAAAAATGTTAAGACAAGTAGGAACAATGAAAGGTAAAATTACAAATGATATATCTAATATAGATGATATATTAGAAGAAATAAAAAATTATGAAATATCTAATTTAGTAGAAAAAGTTACTTCAAATGAATTTTATAAGCTAGGAAATGGAGAAACCAAAATTGCATTAGTGGATTTTGGTGCAAAACAAAATATTATAAATTCTTTATTACATAGGAATTGCGAAGTTACTGTATTTCCACAGGACACGCATTATTCTAAACTCTTAACAGGTGAATTTCAAGGAATAGTTCTTTCAAATGGACCAGGAAACCCAGAAGATTGCGTAGTTGCAATAGAAAATATTAAAAAATTATATGAATCTAGCATACCAATACTTGGAATATGTTTAGGACATCAATTAATGGGACTTGCTACAGGTGCAAAAACATATAAACTAAAATATGGACATCGTGGACCAAACCACCCAGTAAAAGACCTTAATACTGGTAGAGTATGTATTACATCACAAAACCATGGTTATGCAATAAAAGATGATAGCATAAATCCTAAAATTGCGGAAATATCACATATAAATATAAATGATAGAACAGTAGAAGGATTAAGATATATTGGAAAAAATATTATGACAGTGCAATACCATCCAGAAGCATGCCCAGGACCAGAAGATTCAAGCTACTTATTTGATGAGTTTTTAGCAAGTATAAAATAAATATTATGTGAAGAAACTTATATAAATAGTAACAAAAGTCATTATATGAACCCCCAGTCAGCTTACGCTGACAGCCCCCTTAAATAAAGGGGCCTTTACTCTACTGTTTGTGTTTGGAGGTAAATATTTGTATATTAAATATAATAAAAACTATATAGAAAGAACACGAAATTTAAGAAATAATATGACGCTAGAAGAAAGAAAATTATGGTATGACTTTTTAAGTAAAAATAAATTTAGATTTAATAGACAAAAAATAATAGAAAATTATATAGTAGATTTTTATTGTGCTAAAAAGAAACTAATAATAGAATTAGATGGAAACCAATATTATACAATAGAGGGGAAAGAATATGATGAAATAAGAACAGAATTATTGAATGCTTATAATTTACAAGTAATAAGATTTAAAAATATAGAGATACAGAAAGACTTTACTAAAGTATGTTCAAAAATAAATAGAGTACTTAATTCTAAACAGTAGAGTAAAGGCCCCTTTATTTAAGGGGGCTGTCAGCGTAAGCTGACTGGGGGTTCTTATATGATATAAGATATAAAAAAGAAAAGGAGAAAAATAGTATGCCAAAAAATAAAGATATAAAAAAGGTATTAGTAATAGGTTCGCGGGCCAATAATAATTGGTCAAGCAGCAGAATTCGACTATGCAGGAACTCAAAGCTGTCGTGAACTTAAAAAAGAAGGAATTGAAGTAGTACTTGTAAACTCAAATCCAGCAACAATAATGACAGATAAAGATATTGCAGATAAAATATATATAGAACCATTAACAAAGAAAACAATAGAAAAAATATTAGAAATAGAAAAACCAGATAGTATACTTCCAAATCTTGGAGGGCAAATAGGTCTAAATATAGCAATGGAACTATATGAAGATGGATTTTTAGAATCTCATAAAATACGTCTTTTAGGAACAAGTCCAGAAGGAATAAAAAAAGCAGAAGATAGACAAGAATTTAAAGACTTAATGGAAAAAATTGGCGAGCCATGTGTTGCAAGTAAAGTAGTAAATACATATGAAGATGCAGAAAATTTTGCAAGGGAAATAGGACTTCCAGTTATAGTAAGACCAGCATATACTTTAGGTGGTACAGGTGGTGGAATTGCCTATACAATGGAAGAACTAGAAGAAATAGCAAAAAGTGGGTTACATCTATCAAGAGTACACCAAGTATTAATAGAAAAATGTATTTCTGGATGGAAAGAAATAGAATACGAAGTAATGAGAGATTCTAGCGGAAGTTGTATTACAATATGTAATATGGAAAATATAGACCCAGTTGGTGTTCATACAGGAGATAGTATTGTTGTTGCACCATCACAAACACTTGCAGATAAAGAATATCAAATGTTAAGAACATCTGCAATAAAAATTATTTCTGCACTTAAAATAGAAGGTGGATGTAATGTACAATTTGCACTAAATCCAAACAGTTTTGAGTATGCAGTTATAGAAGTAAACCCAAGAGTAAGTCGTTCATCAGCCTTAGCTTCAAAAGCAACAGGATACCCAATAGCAAAAGTAACAGCTAAAATTGCAATAGGATATACATTAGATGAAATAAAAAATGCAGTAACAGGGAAAACTTATGCTTGTTTTGAACCAGTGTTAGACTACTGTGTTGTAAAAATACCAAAATGGCCATTTAATAAATTCTTAACAGCATCACGCGAACTTGGAACACAAATGAAAGCAACAGGAGAAGTAATGGCGATAGCTCCATCAATAGAACAAGCGTTAATGAAAGCAATTAGATCACTAGAAGAAAATGTAGACAGTTTAGAGCTCTCAAAACTAAAAGAATTATCAGATGAAGAAATATTAAAAGCTTTAAAACGTGTAGATAATGAAAGAATTTGGGTAATAGCAGAAAGTTTAAGAAGAGGAATAAGTATAGATAAAATACATGAAATTACAACAATAGATAAATTCTTTATAAATAAAATCGAAAGAATTGTAAGAGTAGAAGAAAAGTTAAAAAACGAAAAATTAACTAAAGACTTATTAACAATTGCTAAAAAAATGGGGTATACAGATAAAGTAATTTCAAGATTATGTGGAAAACCAGAAGCAGAAATTAAAGAAATGAGACTAGAAAATGGAATAGTAGCAAATTTTAAAATGGTAGATACCTGTGCTGCTGAATTTGATGCAAGTACACCATACTATTATTCAAGTTATGATGAAGATAATGAAGCAATAGATAGAAAAGATAAAAAGAAGATAGTAGTTCTAGGATCACGGGCCAATAAGAATAGGACAAGGAATAGAATTTGATTATTGTAGTGTACACTGTGTATGGGCATTAAAGAAAAAAGGATATGAAACAATAATAATAAACAATAATCCAGAAACAGTTAGTACAGACTTTGATATAGCAGATAAATTATATTTCGAGCCTCTAACACCTGAAGATGTAGAAAATATAATACAAACAGAAAAACCATATGGTGCAATAGTTCAATTTGGAGGCCAAACTGCAATAAAACTAACAAAAGCATTAACAGATATGGGAGTAAAAATTTTAGGAACTGCAGAAGTTGATATGGATAGAGCAGAAGATAGAGAATTATTTGATGAAGCATTAGAAAACTGTGAAATACCACGTCCAAAAGGTGGAACAGTATTTACTCAAGATGAAGCAATTAAAGTTGCAAATGAATTAAAATATCCAGTACTTGTACGTCCTTCATATGTATTAGGTGGACAAGGAATGGCAATTGCATATGATGATAATGAAGTAAGAGAATTTATTACAGAGATAAATAAGATTGAACAAGAACATCCAATTTTAGTAGATAAATATATGTTAGGAAAAGAAGTAGAAGTTGATGCAATATTTGATGGAGAAGACATACTAATTCCAGGAATAATGGAACACTTAGAAAGAGCAGGAATTCATTCAGGTGATAGTATATCAGTATATCCAACACAACATATAAATATAGAAAATCAAAAAACAATTATAGAATATACAAAAAAAATTGCAAAAGAGTTAAATGTAATAGGAGTACTAAACATACAATTCATTATAAACAGAGGAAATGTATATATAATTGAAGTAAATCCACGTTCTAGTAGAACAGTACCATACATAAGCAAAGTTACAAATTTACCAGTAATAGATATAGCAACACGTGTAATATTAGGTGAAAAATTGCGTGATATGCCATATGGTACAGGAATATATAAAAGAAGTGATTATGTAGCAGTAAAAATGCCAATATTCTCATTTGAAAAAATAAAAAATGCAGATACAAGTTTAGGTCCAGAAATGAAATCTACAGGAGAAGTATTAGGTGTTGCAAAAGACTTTTCAGAGGCGATATTAAAAGCATTTATAGCAAGTGGAGTTAATATTCCATATAAAGGAAATGTGTTAATAACAGTAAGAGATAAAGACAAAATAGAAATGCTTCCAATTGCAAGAAACTTAGACAATTTAGGCTTTAAAATATATGCAACCTCACGGAACAGCAAACTTCTTAAATGAAAATGGAGTAGAAGCCCAAACTGTACAAAAAATGTGGGAAGGTGAAGATAGTATTCCAGAACTAATTCAATCTGGAAAGCTAAACTTTATAATAAATACACCAACAAAAGGAAAACATGAGTCAAGAGATGGTTTTAAAATAAGAAGATTAGCAGTAGAAAGCAAAATTCCATGTTTCACAGCACTAGACACAGTTTCTGCCTTATATGAAGCATTAGAAAAAGGAACAAAAGAAGAAGACTTAAAACCAATAGATATAGGAATAATCTAATAGGGGGATAATAATTTAGGGGACAAAAGGAGAAAAAATAAGTGCATTATATAGGAAAAATAGATAAAAGCAAAATAGGATTATATAGTGAAAAGATTAAAACAGAGATGGTTGTATTAACAGATGAAAGAAAACAGCATATATACCAAAGTCACCCCAAAGATTATAAAAAAATAATAGAAAATATTGATAGAATAGTTCTAAATCCAGATGAAGTGATACAAGATATGAAGAATAAAGATACAATATTTTTAATTGGTAGGTTAGAAAGAGATAATTTAAATGTTATTGTAAGATTAAATACAAACAATAGCAAACAGCATCCACAGAACTCTGTAATGTCAGCATGGATAATAAGAAATAGCAATTTAATAAAACTAAGGCAAAAAAATAAAACTATTTACAAAAGTGTATAAAAATGTTACAATTAAAGTACAATATAAAGAGTTATTTGGAGTAGAGATAGTGCTTCTATACACCTAGAAATAGGTCAAAAGAGATGCAGGAAAGGGCACACCTGTCAAATAACGACAATAACAAAGAGCTATGATTACATAGCTCTTTGAACATAAATAGAAATAGGAAGTATAATATGGAAAAGATACAATACAAAGGTGAAGAAATACAGTATAATATAATAAGAAAAAACATAAAAAATGTTTATATAAAAATACGGAAATGGTGCAGTTATAGTAACTGCACCTAAATATATTAGTAAAGAAGAAATAGAAAAACTCTTAATAAAAAAAGTCAATTGGATATACAAAAAATTGAAAACACAAGAAATAAAAAATGAAAAACCAAACCTATATACAAAAGAAGAATTTATACAAATAGTAGAAAAAGCAAGAAAAGAATTAATATGTAAAACAGGTATAAAACCAAACAAAATAAGGATAAGAGAAATAAAATATGCTTGGGGAAGTTGTTCATCAAATAAAAACATAACAATAAATTTAAAATTAATGGCATATAGCAAAGAAGCAATAAGATATGTAATATTACACGAACTTTGTCATATAAAACATATGAACCATTCTAAGAAGTTTTGGAAATTAGTTGAAAGCAATATGCCAAATTATAAGGAAGTAAAAAATGAATTAAAGTAAATTATATAAAAAATAGGTATACAAGTTAAAATTTAATAAATAAAATATGATTTATATTCCAATGTAAATTATATTTTATTTATTAAATATTGACGTTGCTGTACGTGAAAAGGTTTCAGTATAATCAACATTAGTTGTAATATAAATATAGTAGAATATAAATGTTTTATGGCGTATGCTTTATAGAGGCTATTGGGGCGGTGTAATATAAATAAATTAGAATAATTTTTTTATAAACCTTGACAAAGCAACATCATATTGCTAATATAAATATGTTAATTCAAGAATAAATTATAAAGTTTCAAAAAATATTAAATCTTAAAAATTCCAATATAAAAACAAAATTTAATAAAAAGAAGGTTAAGAGTATGTTATCAAATGTAAAAAGTATGTCGTTACATGGGTTAGATGGGTATCTAATAGATGTACAAGTAGATGTATCAGCAGGAATGCCTGGATGGGAAGTAGTGCGGATTACCAGATGTAAGTGTAAAAGAATCAAAAGAAAGAGTAAGAACTGCAATAAAAAATTCTGGATATGAATTCCAAAGTAGAAAAATCGTTGTAAATTTAGCACCAGCAGACACTAAAAAAGAAGGTCCAGTATTCGACTTGCCAATAGCAGTAGGAATATTAATAAATTTTGGTGAAATATTACAAAAAAATGTAATAAATACAGTATTTATAGGGGAATTATCACTAGACGGAAAAGTAAATAATGTAAATGGAATATTACCGATGTGTATAGAAGCAAGAAATCTAGGAATGAAAAAAATAATACTCCCCAAAGAAAATGTAAAGGAAGCATCAGTAGTTGAAGGAATTGATGTAATAGGAGTAGAAAATTTAAAACAAGTAGTAAAATACTTAAATAAAAAACAAAAAATAGAACCAGAAAAAGTAAATATAGAAGAACTATTTTCAAATAATAAAAATGAAATATTGGACTTTGCAGAAGTAAAAGGGCAAGAAAATATAAAAAGGGCACTAGAAGTTGCAGCAGCACGGACGGACACAATTTACTTATGCTTGGTTCACCAGGAAGCGGAAAAACAATGATGGCAAGAAGAATATCAAGTATATTACCAGATTTAAGCTTTGAAGAAGCATTAGAAATAACAAAAATACATAGTATAGCAGGAATATTATCAAAAGACACCTCAATAATAACAAAAAGACCATATAGAGCACCACATCATACAGTATCAGCAAGTTCACTTGTAGGAGGAGGACGAATTCCAAAACCACGGAGAAATAAGTCTAGCACATTATGGAGTACTATTTTTAGATGAATTACCAGAATTTAATAAAAATACCTTAGAAGTATTAAGAGGACCATTAGAAGATAGAATTGTAACAATAAGTAGAGTAAACGCAAGTCTTACATATCCATGTAATTTTATGTTTGTAGCAAGCATGAATCCGTGTGAATGTGGGTATTATGGTTCAAAAGAAAAAGAATGTACTTGTACACAAAGGCAAATTTCAAAATATATGGGAAAAATAAGTGGTCCATTATTAGATAGAATAGATATTCAAGTAGAAGTAACACCTGTCAAATATCAAAAATTAAATTCAAAATGTGAAGTTGAATCATCAGAACAAATTAGAAATAGAGTAAACAAAGCAAGAAAAATTCAAATCAAAAGATATCAAAAATTAGGAATTTATTCAAATGCAGAACTAACCCCAAAATTAATAGATAAATATTGTAACCTAGATGAAAAAGGAAAAACAATTTTACAAAATGCCTTTGAAAGACTAGGATTAAGTGCAAGAGCATATGGAAGAATTTTAAAATTAGCAAGAACAATAGCAGACTTAGATGAAAAAGAAAACATAGAGGCGAGCCATATAGCAGAAGCAATACAATATAGAAACCTAGACAGAAAATACTGGAAAAATTAAAATAGAACTTTAGTTTCTTACATAAGAGACAGCTACTTTAAATAAAAGGGCAAATTTTTTGCAGAAAGGGCAGATACAAGGTCTGCCACTACAATCAAAAAAACAAAAAAGGAGTAAAAACAGTGGAATACGTAAAAATAGAATATACTGATCCAATATATCCAAAAAATCTATTACAAATAAAAGATTATCCCAAAGAACTATATATATTAGGTAACAGTGAATTATTAAACAAACAACATAAAGTGTCTATAATAGGCTCAAGAGATTGTACAGAATATGGGAGAAAATATGCAAATTGGTTTGCAAAAGAATTATCAAAAAAAGATATATGTATAGTAAGTGGACTAGCAATAGGAATAGATGCTATAGCACATAATGGAGCAATAAAAAACAGTCGGAAAAACAATAGCTGTATTAGGAGGAGGGTTTAATAAATTTTACCCAGAAGAAAATGAATGGTTATTTCATAAAATAATTGAAAATGATGGATGTATTATAACAGAACACGCACCAGATATAGAACCAGACAAAAGAAACTTCCCTAAAAGAAATAGAATAGTAAGTGGACTTTCTGATATAACACTTGTAATAGAAGCGGAATACAGAAGTGGAACATCAATAACATCAGGGTATGCAAAAGAACAAAGAAGAATAATATGTGCCATACCAGGAAATTTAGAAAATAGTCGTAGTATAGGAACAAATAGATTAATAAAAGAAGGAGCAGAATTAGTAACTTGCCCAAGTGAAATAATAGAAATACTAAAAAACAAAGAAAAATATCAAAAAAAACAAAATGGTGAAGAAGAAATACAAATAGAAAATCAACTTGAAAAGCAGACTAAAAAAGTAAATCATAATAGAAAAAACAAAAATTTAAAACAGAGCAAACAGAAATTAGAAACAGCACTAAAAGAAATACCAAAAGAATATGAAGAAATATACAATATAATAAAAGAGAATCCAATACATATAAATAGTATCTGTAAAATTTCTAAAAAAACTATGAAAGAAATAAGTGTAATTCTAACAATGTTAGAATTAGAAGGGTTAATAGAAAGCTTGCCAGGAAATGAAATAAAAGTAAAGGAAGAATAGAATGTATAAAAGACATATTATAGGAAAAATAGGAGAAGACTTAGCAGTAAAATATTTAGAACAAGCAGGCTATAAAATACTACAAAGAAATTTTGAATGTAGGCAAGGAGAAATAGATATTATTGCATTATACAAAAACGAGATAATATTTATAGAAGTAAAAACAAGAACAAATATAAAATTTGGTAATCCTGCAGATGCAGTAGATAGGAGCAAACAAAAGCACTTACTAAAAGCTGTAAAATACTATCTATATTCAAGAAATTTGGAAGATGAATTTGTAAGAATAGATGTAATAGAAATTTATTTGTATAGCCATAAATACAAAGTAAACCATATAAAACAGATTATATAACTAAAAACTAGTTTTTATATTTATTTTATGATATAGTAGTAAAAAATGTGGGAGGGAAAATTTTTGAGTAAAATATATGAAGAAACAAAATTTTTAATGAAAAAATATGGAATAACAGCAAACAAAAAACTAGGACAAAACTTTTTAATAGATGATAATGTTATAGAGAAAATAGTAGATACATCAAACATAACAAATGAGGACTTAATTATAGAAATTGGTCCAGGACTTGGAACATTAACAAAGGAATTACTAGAAAAAGCAGGAAAAGTTATATGTATAGAATTAGATAATAGAATGATAACGATTTTAAAAGATAGATTTTTTATGTATAAAAACTTTGAAATAATAAATGAGGATGTATTAAAAGTAGATTTAAATAGGATAATTAAAGAAAACAAAGTAAGTGGGCAAATTAAAAATGTAAAGATAGTAGCAAATCTTCCTTATTATATTACAACACCAATAATAATGAAATTATTAGAAGAAAGACTAGATATTGAAAGTATAACAGTAATGATACAAAAAGAAGTAGCAGATAGATTAACTGAAATTCCAGGCGGAAAAAATGGAGGTGCAATTACATATACAGTATACTATTATGCAGAAGCAAAAGAATTATTAACTGTTCCAAACAATTCTTTCATTCCAGAACCAGAAGTAGAATCAGAAGTAATAAGATTAGAATTAAGAAAGAAACCTGTAATTGAAGTTACAGATGAAGTTAAATTTTTTACATTAATAAAAGCAAGTTTTATGCAAAGAAGAAAAACGTTGTTAAATGCGATTTCAAATTCAACACTTAATATTAGTAAAGAAAAAATCGAGCAAATTTTAAAAGATTTAAATATTGATACAAAAGTAAGAGGAGAAACTTTAACAATAGAGCAATTTGCGGAAATTGCAAAGAAAATTTAGAATTTGTAAATTATGTAAAATTGATGTATAATAAAGATGTTGCAAAAAAATAGTAGCATAATGGAGGGAAAATATGAGCAATAACTTTTTAGGAAAAGTCGACATATTTGATAGTCCAGAGGAGGTTGCAAAACGGCTATATGAGGAAATGAACAATTCTTTTGCTAAGATGATGGAAGAAGAGTTCGAAAGCTGGCTTGATGCCAGAAAGGAAAAACAGTATATCCAGGTAGGCACATTAAAAATACCAGTTGCCGAAGGATATAAAAAAGCTGTATGGCATTATGTGGCATACCTCTACTACTGGAAGACTCCAAAGCAGTAGGCTTTTTATGTAGCTACTGATTAAAAGAATGGGCAAATCTACGTTTGTAGACTGTTCATTCTTTTATATTACAAAATTTACAAATAATTCATTGACTTTTAATATAAAAAAAGATAATATATATGTATTAAAATAGTAAGTAAAAAAATGTATAAAGTAGTTTTTAGGAGGAAAATATATGGGAGAAGTTATAGTTATAACATCTGGAAAAGGTGGAGTAGGAAAAACAACAACAACAGCAAATTTAGGTTCAGCACTTGCAATGCAAGGGAAAAAGGTAGTATTAGTAGATACAGATATAGGACTTAGAAACCTTGACGTTGTTATGGGATTAGAAAATAGAATAGTATATGATATAGTAGACGTTGTCGAAGAAAAATGTAAATTAAGACAAGCCTTAATTAAAGACAAGCGTTTTAATGAACTATTTTTACTTCCAGCAGCTCAAACAAGAGATAAAAGTGCTATAAATGAAGAACAAATGAGAGATTTAACTACAAAATTAAAAGAAGAATTTGATTATATATTAATAGACTGTCCTGCTGGAATTGAGCAAGGCTTTAAAAATGCAATTGCAGGAGCAGATCGTGCAGTAGTAGTAACAACAGCGGAAATGTCAGCAATAAGAGATGCAGATAGAATAATAGGCTTATTAGAATCATCTGAAATTAAAAATCCAGAACTAGTAGTAAATCGTATAAAACCAAGCATGATAAGAAAAGGCGAAATGATGGATGTTGACGATATAGTAGACTTATTAAGCATAGAATTAGTTGGTGTTGTACCAGATGACGAATTTGTTGTAACACGGAACAAATAAAGGAGAACCAGTAGTACAAAATAGAAAAGCACCATCAGGAAAAGCATACATAGAAATTGCAAGAAGAATATTAGGTGAAAATATAGAAGTTACAATACCTGGTAGAGAGAAAGGATTTTTTGCAAAAATAAAAAGACTATTTGGAATTAAATAATATAGAGTAGGGGGAAGAAAAATGTTTGAAAGCATAATAAACTTTTTTAAAAACATAGGCAAAAAAGAAGAGCATCAAGTAAAATCAAAAGATGCAGCAAAAGAAAGATTACATTTAGTCTTAATGCAAGATAGAGCCAATGTATCTGCAGATTTTTTAGATTTAATGAAACAAGAAATAATAGAAGTAATTAAAAAATATATAGATGTTGATGAAAATGCAATAGATGTAAGGCTTACAAATAAAACAAGTAATGATGGGTTATCAGGAGCGCCAGCTTTATATGCAAATATTCCAATAGTTAGTATAAAAGAAGACGTAAAAAATAAAATGGCAAGACAAACAAGTACAAGTGAAAAAGAGAAAACTGATAATACAGAAAAGGTAGAAGACCAAAAAGAAGAAACCTTAAAGGAAGAGCCAGAACAAAAAGAAGAAATACAAGAACCAAATAATAATGTAAGCTCAAACAAAGAAACTAAAGAAGATGTAGAAAATGAAAAAGATAAAGAAAATAAGCAAGAAGAGGCAGAAAATAAAGGAGAAGCAATAACAAATAATGAAGAAGAGATAAAAAAAGATGCTACAATACAACAAGTAAAAACAATACAATAATATGTAAAAGATGTTGTGGTGTGGGTTGCATATTATGCAACCCATAAATAGTTAAAAGTAAATAATAAGAGTCGATGCCCACATCGACCCATTAAAAATTTACTATACAAATTTTGGAGGGTATAGTGTGAAAAAAAGAATGCTAAAAAATATAGAGTGGGGGATATTAGTATGCTCAATTGTACTATTAATTATAGGATGCATATCATTATATTCAGCTACTCGGTGAAAGTAATTATGATGAATTAAAAAAACAGATAATATGGGCGATAATCAGTATTCCTATAATGATAATAGTAATATTTATAGATTATAATTTAATATCAAAATTCTCACCAATTTTTTATGGAATATTTATAATACTACTAATAGCAGTCTTATTCACACCAGTAGTAAATGGAGCAACAAGTTGGTTCAAAATAACAGAAGGATTACAATTTCAACCAAGTGAACTTGCAAAAATATTTGTAATAATATTTATAGCATATATAATGCAAATTGTACAAAAAAGAAATAAAAAGGATATAAACAATCCACTAAAATTATTAGCAGTGTTAAGTGCTGTTATAGTGCCAGTATTGTTAATAATAAAGCAGCCAGACTATGGAACAGCAATAGCTTTTGTAATGGCAACAGTACTAATGCTATTTGTAGCAGGATTAGATAAAAGATATATAATAGCTACAATATTAATAATACTAGTAGCATTACCACTAATATACAATTTTGTATTACCAACACATGCAAAAACCAGAATAGATGTATTTTTAAATCCAAACTTAGATCCAAGAGGATCACGGATATAATATTATACAATCCAAATTGGCAATAGGGTCAGGAAGATTAGTAGGAATGGGATTATTAAAAGGAAATCAAACGCAACTTGGATTTTTACATCCCAAAACAACAGACTTTATTTTCTCAGTAATAGGGGAAGAAATGGGATTTATTATAGCAGGAGCAGTAATCATCCTTTATGTAGTATTAATAACAAAAGCAGTTGAAGTTGCAAAAACTGCAAAAGATGATTTAGGCTCATACATTGCAGTAGGAATAGTAGGAATATTTATGTTCCATATGATAGAAAATATAGGAATGACTATGGGATTATTACCAATAACAGGAGTACCACTTCCATTTGTGAGCTATGGAGGAAGTTCACTTGTAACAAACTTCATTTGTATAGGGATGTTACTAAATATAAGTGGAAGAAGGCAAAAAACAATATTTGTAGACTAGAGTTAAAAGTTGTACAACAAAAGATTAGGTAAATAATTTGTAGTCTTGGGCGGATTTTGTGTCCGTCCAAAACTACAAAGAAATACTATAAAAATATTATAATAAGACAGAAAAATAGGGCGAACCATAAAGTTCGCCCCTACACGTAAAATAACCCAATATATATGAGGTGAGGAGACAATAAATGTACTTAAAACCATTAAAAATAGGAAATGTTGAATTACAAAATAATATAATGCTAGCACCAATGGCAGGTATAACAGACCTGCCATTTAGAATAATATGTGAAAATTATGGTGTAGGAATAACATTTACAGAAATGGCAAGTAGTAAAGCAATATACTATAATGATGAAAAAACAAAAGAATTATTAAAAATAAAAGGACAGAAAAGACCAATTGGAGCACAAATATTTGGAAGTGATATAGAATCTTTAAAAAGAGCAGCAGAATATGTATCAGGTTTTGCAGATATATTAGATATAAATATGGGATGTCCAGCTCCAAAAGTTGTAAAAAATGGAGATGGAAGTAAATTATTATTAGACTTAAAAAAGGTAGAAGAAATAGTGACAGAGGTAGTAAAATTGTCTAAAGTACCAGTAAGTGTAAAAATACGAAAAGGATGGAATGAAGAAAACATTGTAGCAAAAGAGGCAGCCCAGATTATAGAAAAAGCTGGTGCAAGTATGATTACAATCCACGGAAGAACAAGAGCTGAGTTTTTTAGTGGAGATGTAGATTTAGAAGCAATAAAAGAAGTAAAAGAAGCAGTAAAAATACCGGTAATAGGAAATGGTAATGTAATAAACGAAGAAAGTGCACTTAAAATGTTTGAATATACAGGAGTAGATGGCATTATGATTGGAAGAGCAGCTATTGGAAACCCATGGATATTTAAAAGAATAATACACTATTTACAAACAAATGAAAGATTACCAGAAATAAAAAATGAAGAAAAATTACAAACAATATTACATCATATAGAACTTGAGGTAAAAGAAAAAGGAGAAAGAGTAGGAATACAAGAATTAAGAAAGCATATGGCTTGCTACATAAAAGGAATAGATGCTGCAAGCAAAATAAGAGTTAAAATTAATTCTATAAATAATAAAGAAGAATTGGAAGAATACCTAAAAGAGATTTTTTAGTAATATAAGAATATAATATTTTAAAAAGTCAATATAACGTTTTACTTTGTAATTTATTATAAATATAAATCTAATTTGTCCATTATACATACAATAAAATAGCAATTAATATAATTAAATAGCAAACTATTTTATGAGGAGGAAGCCTATGAAAAATAAAAAGCTATTATATATAATTGCTATTCTTATTATTTGTTCTATTTTGGTAGCAATAATATGTTTTTTTAGAAAAAATGATTATAAAACTAAAGAATTTGGAAATACTAATATTAAATCAGCTGAAAGCATTAAAGAATATATTTTAAATATTAGTTCATATGAAGCGGACATTAGTTTAGAAATTACAAGCAATAAAACCACTAATAAATATAGATTAATACAAAAATATGTATCACCAAACATATTTAAACAAGAAGTATTAGAACCAAATAATATAAAAGGATTAGTAACAATATATGATGGAACAAATCTAAAAATAGAAAACAGTCGGCATAAATTTAGCCCAAATATACGAAAACTATAATTATATTTCTGAAAATTCTTTGTGTTTATATAATTTTATAGAAGACTACAAAAAGGACCAAGATGCAAAATGTATAGAAGAAGGAGAACAGCTTATATTAGAAACAAAAACACAGGATAACAACAAATATAATGTATATAAAAAGTTATACATAGATGCCAAAACTGGGAAACCAACAAAAATGGAAATAGAAGAAATGAACAAAAAAATGCTAGTTTACATATTATATAACGAGATTAAAATTAATAGTATAAATAAAGAAGAAGTACTAGCATTTAAATTAAATATGGAAGAAAAAGACATATAAATCTTTATATACTATATACTCTCTAAACTAAAATTTAAAATATATCTGGCGAAAAAATTGTAATACCAGGAGTGAATAAAATGATAGTAAAAAGAGGAGATATGTTTTATGCAGATTTAAGTCCAGTTGTTGGTTCAGAACAAGGAGGAATTAGACCTGTACTTATAATACAAAATGATATGGGGAACAAATATAGTCCAACAGTAATTGCAGCAGCAATAACATCACAAACAGGTAAAAATAAACTTCCAACACATATAGAATTAGGCGGAGAAGAATGTGGACTAAAATCAAATTCAGTAGTTCTTACAGAACAAATAAGAACAATAGATAAAAGCAGATTAAAAGAAAAAATAGGCCATATAGAAGATAATAAGATAATAAATGAAATAAATAATGCTTTAGGAGTAAGTTTTGGATTAGAAGAATAATAGATTGCTTTTAGAAAGAATAAAAGTTAATAATTAAAGGTGAAAAATAACTAAGTGAAAAGCTTAGTTATTTTTTTGTTGTTAGAAAAGAATATGCTATTTTAATTTAAATGTAGGGTCGAGCATTGCTCGTACGTCTTCGAAGAAATTCCCTTTAAAATATGAAAATATATTATAAATGGAAAATATGAGAGGAAATATAACCAAAAGAAAAGATATACATTTTAAGCAATATGATTATTATAAAATGCGAAATTGCGGACGAGCAATGCTCGACCCTACAACGTTTGCAATAAATTCTGGTACCAAAACCATTATCCAGTAATACATTTTTTTAAAATTTTTTAAAAAAGTATTGCAAAATCCCAAAAGTTATATTAAAATTTAATTAAAGTGGTAGAAAGTGGTACAAAGTGGTTAAAAAAGGAAGAGAGGTGACCCAAAGTGTTTATTGGTGAATATGAGCATAATGTAGATGCTAAAGGTAGAGTAATAATGCCATCAAAACTCAGAGAAGACATTGGCGATAAGTTCATTATAACAAAAGGACTTGATGGATGTTTATTTGCGTATTCACGGAGCAGAATGGGAAAACTTTGAAGAAAAGCTAAAAGCATTACCACTTGCACAAAAAAATGCTAGAAACTTTGTAAGATTCTTTTTATCAGGAGCGGTAGAATGCGAAATTGATAAACAAGGAAGATTCTTAATTCCAGCAAACCTAAGAGAACATGCAACACTTGATAAGGAAATAGTAATTATTGGAGTTGGAACAAGGTTAGAAATATGGAACAAAGAATTATGGACAAGTTATAGTAAAGATGAAAGTATATCAGCAGATGAAATAGCAGAAAATATGACAATGTTAGGTATATAATCTTTAAAAAAGTTTATATAAAATGCAAAAGATAAATTAAAACTTAAAATACAAAAGGTAAAATTTTAAAGTACAAAAGATAAAAATATTTAAAACAAATTATTAAGAATACAAAAGAAAAAATTAACAAAAGACAAATTAGAAAATACAGAGGATAAAATTAGAAGATACAAAAGAAAATTAGCAAAAAACATGAATTCCAAGCAAAAGATAAATTATAAAATGCAAAAGAAGAATATGTAAGATACTTTAGATTAAAATTGTTTTATGTATTCAAAAGAAAAAAATATATGTAACAAAAGAAAAATAAGAAAATGTACTAAAGAAGAGATAACAAAAGAAAAATACATAATAGAAACAAAAGAAGAAAACTAAAAATTGTAGACAGTTGGTATACATCTCTTTGTACCAACTGTTATTACTATAATAAGGAAGTTCTTTGAACATCTTATTATAGTAAACTATGTTGTACAGAAATTGTCTAGCAAAAATTTTTTACACGAACAAATTGGCTAAAGATTAAAAGAAAAAGTTGAAATTATGCTAATTTAATGGCTTTCCAATTTGTTCTACTATATAACTTACAAGAGGTGCATTTTATTGAAATTTAACCATAAACCAGTATTATTAAAAGAGAGTATAGAAAGCTTAAAAATTAATCCAGATGGTATTTATGTTGATGGAACATTAGGCGGAGCAGGACACAGTAAAGAAATTTTAAAACACTTATCATCTAGAGGTAGATTAATAGGAATTGATAAAGACCAAGATGCACTAAAAGTAGCAAAAGATAGATTAAATGATTTTAGGAATGTTACATATGTATATGGAAATCACGATGATATAAAAGAAATATTAAAAAGCTTAAATATAGATAGAGTAGATGGGATTCTTTTAGATTTAGGCGTTTCTTCATATCAAATAGATACAGAGGCAAGAGGATTTAGCTATATGTTAAATTCTAGCCTAGATATGAGGATGGATTTAGGGCAAAGTTTAACAGCAAAAGAAATAGTAAATACATATAAAGAAGAAGAACTTGCAAGAATAATTTATGAATATGGGGAAGAAAAATTTTCTAGAGCTATTGCAAGAAAAATAATAGAAACAAGAAATAAAAAGGAAATAGACACAACAGGTGAACTAGTAGAAATAATAAAAAATGCAATACCATATTATGATAAATCAGCAGGGCATCCTGCAAAACGTACGTTTCAGGCAATAAGAATAGAGACAAACAATGAAATCAAACCGCTATATAATACAGTAAAAAATGCAATAGAATGTTTAAAAACAGGTGGAAGATTATGTATTATTACATTTCATTCACTAGAAGATAGAGCAGTAAAAAATGCATATAGTGATGCATCACGGAAAATGTATATGTCCTAGTGACTTACCATATTGCATTTGTGGAGCTAAAAAAGTAGGAAAAATAATAAATAAAAAGCCAATAGAAGCAACAAAAGAAGAACAAGAAGAAAATTCAAGAGCAAAAAGTGCAAAACTAAGAATTTTAGAAAAAATATGAAGTAATGTGTTTGAAATATAATTTAAGAGGAATAATATAAAAACAAATATCCAACTTCTAACTTCCAATTTCAAACAGCTAAATAAGGAGGTGAAAAACTTATGGCATATAATTCAAGATATCAATATGAAACAAGTCCAAGAAAACTACAACCAGAATATGAACGAATACCAAAAAAATATCCAAAGAAAAGTACTATAAAAAAAGTAAAAGTAAATAAAAAAGCTAAAAAACAAGAAAAAAAACAGATAAAAGTTCAAGCAAAAGCAATGCTATATGTTGCAACACGGCTTTATAATTCTTTTTGCCATAAGTTATAGAAACTCTGTAATAAATGAAAAATTTAGTGAAATAAAAACATTAAAAGCTAATCTTGCTGAGATAGAAAAAGAAAATGAACAATTAAAAGTAAATATAGAAAATAATCTAAATTTAAAATCAGTGGAACAATCAGCAAAAGAAATATTAGGAATGCAAAAATTAAATAATTCTCAAACAGTATATATCAATCTACCAAAAGAAGATTATGTAGAATCAGCGACAGAAGAAATAGCTAAAGAAGATAATTCAAATTGGTTTGAAAAAATAATTAATATTATAATAGGAAAATAATAAATCACTCTTTATATAGAAATATATTAAAAGTGATTTTTGTTATGTATATAATATTGACATTTTATGTTAAATAAGATATAATATGGTATATAGGCAAGGGTATGCCTATTTGTATATAAATATTAATGTGCAATAGGTAATTTGTATTGCACAAATAAAAACGGTCAAAGTACATTGAAAAAATAAATAATTGATTGATTAAGGAGGAAAGAGTATGAATGGAAAAAAGAAGCGGCAACCTAAATTAGTAGTTGCCTGTGTAGTTGCAGTAGCAATGTTTTTTTTAATGACATGTGGAGCAGTCCTAATAACTGGAAAACTCCAAGAGCGAAATGCAATAGCACATGAAACACCGAATCACAGTGCTACACCAACACCAACTCAAACACCACTTGAGGAAACGTTAAAACCACAGGAAACTGTTGGACCTAGTGGAACAGCAACACCAAAACCTGGAACATCAACATCAAATTCCAGCGGAGGAACAACACTGAAACCACAGGAAACAGATGAACCTAAAGGAACGGCAACACCAAGACCTAATGGAATAGGAAATAACTTAGGAAATAACTCGGGAAATAACTCAGGGAATAACTTGGGAAATAACTCAGGGAATAACTCGGGAAATAACTCAGGGAATAACTCGGGAAATAACTCAGGGAATAACTCAGGGAATAACTCAGGGAATAACTCAGGGAATAACTCGGAAAATGACTCAAAGCCGGAACAGACACCGAAGCCGGAACAGACGCCGAAGCCGGAACAGACACC